>NZ_JBYPZJ010000001.1:0-1081617 GCF_057815135.1 Chryseobacterium sp. II3a
TGTTACTGACTTCTTTCATTCTTTTGATGGAAAATACCCCCAATTTTGAAACATCGAAATTGAGATTTCAGTTGTTTGTTAATTGGATAAAACTCAATACTAATTTTAAAATTTGTTATTTGGCAGTGTCATTCTGAATGTAACAAAGTGAAATGAAGAATCTCATAAATAATTAGATTCTTCCTTCGTCAGAATGACAAAACGTATAAAATGTGATATATAATTCCCAAATTTTTATTTTCAAAAGCCCTGAATCATACATATCTCAGGGCTTTTTGAATGAGGAAGATTTGTGTTATTTTGTTTAGATTGTTGAAGGTTAGAAGCTGGAAGAGAGAAGTTAGAAGTACTTTTTGTGTTACTGACTTCTTTCATTCTTTTGATGGAAAATACCCCCCAATTTTGAAACATCGAAATTGAGATTTCAGTTGTTTGTTAATTGGATAAAACTCAATACTAATTTTAAAATTTGTTATTTGGCAGTGTCATTCTGAATGTAACAAAGTAAAATGAAGAATCTCATAAATAATTAGATTCTTCCTTCGTCAGAATGACAAAACGTATAAAATGTGATATATAATTCCCAAATTTTTATTTTCAAAAGCCCTGAATCATACAGATCTCAGGGCTTTTTGGATGAGGAAGATTTGTGTTATTTTGTTTAGATTGTTGAAGGTTGGAAGCTGGAAGAGAGAAGTTAGAAGTGCTTTTTATGTTACTGACTTCTTTCATTCTTTTGATGGAAAATACCCCCAATTTTGAAACATCGAAATTGAGATTTCAGTTGTTTGTTAATTGGATAAAACTCAATACTAATTTTAAAATTTGTTATTTGGCAGTGTCATTCTGAATGTAACAAAGTGAAATGAAGAATCTCATAAATAATTAGATTCTTCCTTCGTCAGAATGACAAAACGTATAAAATGTGATATATAATTCCCAAATTTTTATTTTCAAAAGCCCTGAGATCTGTATGATTCAGGGCTTTTTGAATGAGTAAGATTTGTGTTATTTTGTTTAGATTGTTGAAGGTTAGAAGCTGGAGGAGGGAAGTTAGAAGTACTTTTTGTGGTACTGACTTCTTTCATTCTTTTGATGGAAAATATCCTCTGTTTTGAAAGGTTAATTAAAAGGTGTTCGAGTTATTTTCGGTTGGATCAACTTCCGCCTTCCCGCTTCCAACTTCCTTTCTCTTAAAAATTAATATCCCAGATTCCCGATCTGCGTTCAAGTTCGATCAAAGCGGCTGCATTATCAGCAAGGGCCTGGTAATAATCTTTTCTTACTCCATTGTAGGTTCTTTGGGCATTCAGTACTTCGAGAATGGAACTTTCTCCTCTTTTATAACTGTAGGTGATGCCGTCCAATATGCTTTTTGCTTCAGTAAGCATTCCGTTATGAAACTGTTTTACCTGCTTTTGAGTGGCTCTATATTGTTGATAGGCCTGCATGACTTCTGCTTGTATTGCCTGTTCAGCCTGATGGTATTCCAGTTCAGCCTGGGAGTGAGCCATTTCTGCTATTTTTAAATCTGCATTTCTTCTATTGGAAAATTTCAAAGGAATACTGATTCCTAGTTTTACTGCATTTACAGTGGGAGAGGGGGCAATTTCGTTTGTCGCTTCAGTGTGACGCTCTGCTCCGGCATTGATGCCCAAATCTATTTTTCGGTTGGCTTTTTCAAGGCTGATCTGGCTTTTGGCTACTTGTGTATTCTGTTTGGCGGCCAGCAGGTCTGCTCTTGTATTTAATGCCTGAATGATCAGATCGTCAATATTAAAATCCCTATTGAACGCATTAAAATCCCCGGCAACATTTCTATCTGTTATTTTGCCATCACTGAGAAATACAGCCAATCCGGTCATTGACTGTTGTTCTGCACTTTCAGCCTGGTATACTTCATTCAGAAGAGATGCAGCTTCCAGTTTACTCTGTTTTGAGGTGACCAAAGATATGGTTCCTAGATGATATCTGATGCTGTCTGATTTTGCAAGCTGCAGGATGTTTTTATAAGAATCCTGCTGTACTTCGAGAATTGCCTTGGATTTTAAAGCTTCTACATAACCGAGACTCGCATCAGCACGAAGATTTCTGAAAAAATCCTGTAATTGAATTTTACTTAATTCAGCCTGATCTTTGGCCAGGTTTATTCTTGCTTTTCTTTTTCCTCCCATTTCAAGGGTCCAGCCAACGGAAGCACCATATACATACCCCATATTTTCTTTAATTCCATTATTGGTCCTTTCTAGATCCAGTTGTGGATCCGGAAACATACTTGCTGTCTGGATAGAGGCTTCCGACATCTCTACATTGTATTTCTGAGCGGCATATCCCAGATTTTTTTTTCCGACAAGGCTCAGGTATTCTTCAAAATTCAGAACTTCTTTTTCCTGTGCCTGTACTTTATTGGTTACGATGAATAACAAGGTTATTCCTATGATAAAGTATACTCTAATTTTCATATGTAAGGGCTTCATCTGATTCTAAATTTTGTTTTTCGTTGTGACGCTCTGCCATAAAATAGATAGCAGGAAGAACGAATAGTGTTAAAATAGTCGAGAACATTAATCCGTACACAATTACAGTTGCCAGAGGCCGTTGTACATCAGATCCGATTCCTGTAGCCAATGACGCTGGAAACAATCCTATTACTGCCACTGTTGCTGTCATCAATACCGGTCTGAAACGATCTTGCGCCCCTTTGATGACGGCAAGCTTCAGATCATATCCTTTTTTACGGAGGTCATTGATATGGGAAATCATAATCACACCATTCTGAATGGCAACTCCGAAAAGGGCAATGAATCCTACGGCAGAAGATACGTTCAAAGACATTTCACGGAGGTTAAGAGCAAGCATTCCTCCAAATAAAGCCAGCGGAACGATAGACATTAATACCAATGCTTGTTTAAAATCTCCAAATGCGCCATACAATAACAGGAACATAATAGCTAATGCCATAGGAACAATAAATGCCAATCGGGAATAGGCTCTGTGCTGGTTTTCAAACTGCCCACCCCATTTGATCTGATACTTTTCATGGTCATATTTGATCTCTTGTTCAATCTTGTCCTGGGCTTTTTTCAGGAAAGAAGAAAGGTCTGTTCCTCTTAAATTCAGTTTTACGGTAAGGTGTCTTTTATTCATTTCTCTGGTGATAGTACTTTCTCCGGTACTTAATTTTACTTCTGCAACCTGGGATAATGGGATTTTAGCTCCTGAAGCTGAGGTGAGCATCAGATTTCCTATTTTATCAGGAGTGTCTCGGCTGTCTTCTGTGTAACGACTGGAAATATCATAGACTTTATTGCCAATAAAGATCTGCGAAATTGCTTTTCCTCCAAGGGCGACTTCAATAAGATCGGCAACATCTGATACATTTAATCCATATTGAGCAATCTTATCTCTGTCAGCAATAATCTGCAGCTGAGGAAGGGGAGGTTCCTGATCAATGGCAAGGTCGGCAGAACCTGGAATTTTGTTTAAAGTGGACAACACATTTTCGGCAATTCTTCTGGTTTCCTTGAAATCTTCTCCATATACCTTTACAACGAGTTCACTGTGTGCGCCGGAAATTTTATCCATTACTCCATCGATCATCGGTTGTGAAAAACCTACCGTAAATCCTGGCATTTCTTTGTAATCAGCAGCTAATTCTTTAATAAGGTCTGCTTTGGTTTTTCCGGAAGGCCATTCATTGTAAGGCTTTATCCCAATAGAAACTTCAAAGTGAGAAGCTGTCCACGGATCGGTCCCGTCGTCGTTACGGCCAGCCTGAACCATCATATAAGTAATTTCCGAATGTTTCAGTGTTCTGGCTCGTAAAGTATCACTCATTTCTTTTGCTTTAGCCAGAGAAATACCTGGCGGAAGCTGTACCTGAAGCCATATAGAACCTTCATCCAGCTCAGGCAGGAAGTCTTTTCCTACAGTGTAAGACAGGATGCCTGCTGATAATAAAACAATGCTTATTGGTATGATTACCTTTTTAGGTGCCCGTATTATTTTTTCAATCCTTTTGCCATAAAGGGTACTTATTTTTTCCAGCCATTTGTTATGATATATTTTTTGTGGTTTTCGATAGATTACATAAGCCAGACCAGGAATAAGGAGCAATGCTACAGCAAGAGCACCCAGTAAAGCATACCCTACTGTAAATGCCATAGGAGTAAACAGCTTTTTCTCTACTCTTTCAAAGGCAAACAATGGAAGATAGGCTGTAATAATGATAATCGTAGAGAAGAAGATAGGTTTTGCTACTTCAATCACTCTTTGGGTAATGGTTTTTTCTTCCAAAGATTCTTCAGGATTCTCTTCCCTTTTCTTAAGAATGGTTTCCAGCATTACAATAGCTCCGTCTACAATAATCCCGAAGTCAATAGCTCCCAGGGAAAGAAGGTTAGCCGGAATACTGGTAAAATGCATTAAAATAAACGCAAATAATAAAGAAAGCGGGATGGTAATGGCTACCAATAAAGCTCCACGCCAGCTTCCTAAGAATACAATCAGTACAATAATTACAAGTACAATTCCTTCGGTAAGTGTATGGGAAACTGTGTGAAGGGTAGTACTTACCAGGTCTGTTCTGTCAAGGAAAGGATGAATTTTTACGCCAGGAGGTAGAGTTTCATTGTTTAGTTCATCAATAGCTTCATGAACTCCTTCCAGTACCTGTGATGGGTTTTGTCCTCTTAATAACAGTACAATTCCTTCTATACTTTCCGGATAGTTTCGTTTTCTGTCTGTATATCCCAGAATACCTTTTCGTTCCAGGTTTCCGTATTTCAATGTTCCTACATCATTCAGGAATACCGGAACACCGTTTTCAGTTTTTACTACAATTTTTCCAAGGTCATTTAAATCTTTTACAAGACCTATTCCCCGAATAACATACGCTAAATTTCCACGGGGAAGCATACTTCCTCCGGCGCTTACATTATTTTTTGAAATAGTTTCGGTAACTTCAGATAATGAAAGACCATACTGTTCAAGTTTATGAGGATCTAACTCCACTTGAAACTGAGTGGTAATCCCACCAAAATTGGTCACATCTGCAATTCCTGAAACCTGTTTGATACGTGGAATGATAACAAATTTCTGCAAATCTGTAAGTTCCCGCAAACTATGATTATTACTTTCAATAATATAGCGGTACACTTCGCCGATAGGAGAGGTAAGAGGATCAAGACCCGGCTGTGCACCATAAGGCAGGGTAACATCCGTAAGCCTTTCCTGAATACGCTGTCTTGCCCAATAGTCATCAATACCATCATCAAAAACCATAGTAATCATGGAAAGTCCGAAGGTGCTTTTGCTTCGCATGACATGCATTCCCGGGAGGCCATTAAGCGCCCTTTCCAAAGGAATCGTAATTTGCTGTTCTACTTCTTCAGCAGCCAGTCCCGGAACCTGTGTAACTACCTGTGAAGTTACATCTGCGATGTCAGGATAAGCTTCTACGGATAATTTGGTCCAGGAATAATAGCCAAAGAACCCCAGTAAAAGGAAGAGTGCGAGCATCAGCCATCTCTTCTGTATAGAGATTGTCAAAAGTTTTTTCATGTTCTTAATAGATATTATGTACGGCACAGATATGTCCTGTACTTTTTGCATCAGTTCATTTTACATTATTTTGCATCCAGCATATAAATTCCACCTTCGGTCATAATGGTGTCACCTGTCTTTAATCCGGAAGTGATTCTTATCATTTTCTGATCGGTTTCTCCGGTGGTTACCGAGCGTTTGGTAAATTGATTTTTACCTGTTTTGAGCCATACATACTGAGAACTGTCTTGCTGCATGAGGGCACCGATAGGAATCATAACTGTTTTCTCAGGAGTAGTCGCGAAATTGACGGTCGCATACATGCCGGGTTTTAATTTCCTATCCGGGTTATCACATTCGATAAGGACTTTGATACTGCGGGTGTTTTCATCTACGATTTCATTGATGTGATATACTTTTCCGGTAATATTTCTGTCTGGATAAGCACTTACTTTTACAGAAACATGATCTCCGATACTGACAAAACGAATATCTTTTTCCTTGACATCCCCGGAAATCCAGACTTTGGATAATTCGGCAATGATGATGACAGGCTCGGCATCACTTTTAAGAAACTGGCCATTGACAATTTTGTTGGAAATAACTTCTCCATTAATTGGAGATCTTACAATAAGAGGGCTTCCGATACCGCCACCTTTGCTGTTATAAACTTTCAAGGCAGAAGATGCATTGGAAAGTGATGTTTTTTTATTTTTGAAATCCGTTTCTGCTTCGTCAAGTTCTTTCTGAATACCGACTCCGTGTTTTACCAGATCCTGCTGGCGTTTGTAATTTTTCTCTGCAAGTTGTACATCATTCAGCGCATCTGTGTAGTCTTTCTGAACTGAAAAATAATCAGAGGAAAGGATTTCGAAGAGAGGGCTGTTGGCTGAAACATTTTGCCCAAGCTGAATGAAGGATTTTGTAATTCTGCCGGAAAATGGACTGGCAATTTCTGCATAATGGTTGGGAATAGCCTGGATTGTTCCAGCGGAAACGATTCCGTCACTATGCTCTTGCTCAGAGACGATTTCCGTTTTTATTTTTTTGAATACAGGATTGTTTTCGGAAATGGTAACCTGATTGTTTTTCAGGATAATTTCCTGTTCTGGATCTTGTGGGACATTTTCTTTGCAGGACATTGCAAAAAGAATGATAATGCTTAAGATAATTCTTTTCATAATCTTAATAAAATTGGGTACTGTTGCTGATTTTTGGTTTTGGATTATTCTTTTTCTTGTTAATGACCAGTTTTTTACTTCGTGCTTCCTTTTGAGTAGATAAAGTAGGTCGCAGAAATATATTCGTAGAAACAATAAAAAAGACGGTAATGAGTGCTTCTTTGGGATATCCGAGTGCACATAATGCTCCTATAGCAGCAGAGCACCATAAAGTAGCAGCAGTATTCAATCCCCGGACGGTGAGGCCATCTTTCATGATAACACCGCCACCGAGGAATCCGATTCCGCTGACAATATAAGAAGTGATTCTTCCGGCTGCATCACCACCAATTCTGATGGCAATGAGTACAAATGCTGCGGAACCTATGCAAACTAGAGTATTGGTGCGGAGTCCTGCATTTTTTTTACGCCACTGTCTCTCGAAGCCTATGCCGGCGCCTAAACAGAATGCAGTTAATAAACGAAGTGTAAATTCAAATGTATTCATAACTTTTCCTTTTTTATAAAGCTTATAAGCTGTACGGGAAAAGTGAGTACAACTAAAGCTTTTAAGATTGATAACTACTGTAAGGATCTGCGTCCATATGCTTTATTTTTTACAGGGCAAAAGTAGTAAGACTGGCTTTTTTCAGCCGTTAGAAAAGCTTTAGAATGTTATTAGAAAACTATTAGAGAAAGTGGAATGACGTTTTTGAAATAAAAATTATATTATTGATAGTATCATATGATATTATTAATGATGAAGTTTCTTGATCAGATTGTGAGTAGAATTACTTTTAATCAGTTGTATTTCAGTTCAATGTTGTAAATTACTGCTGTACAAAGATTTACCAGTGGTTACAGATGAGAAGCTTTATATCTAATCTGTAACCGTTTTTTAAGATAAAATTTTAATACATTTGACAAAATTCAGCTTATACTATGTAGATTTCTATAGAATAAAGGTTGATTATCTCCTGGTTTCAAACCCAAAGTAGTCTTTATAAATTATATATTTTAGAAATGAAAAATTCAAACTTAGCGATTCCCGCCACTTTGTTAGCCATTATCTGTGTACAGGGTGGAGCATCCATTGCCAAGCAGCTTTTTCCGGCAATTGGAGCCATTGGAACCGTTACTTTGAGAATTTTACTTTCTGCTATTTTACTTACCATTATCAATCGGCCCAAATTTTTACAGTTTACCCCACAAAAATGGAAGTATTGTGCCATGTATGGAGTAGGATTAGCTGCAATGAACCTTATTTTCTATATGGCGATTCAAAGAATTCCTTTGGGATTGGCTGTAACTGTTGAATTCGCGGGACCTTTATTTCTTGCATTAGCATTATCTCGTAAGGTATTGGATGTGGTATGGGCGTTATTAGCCTGTGCAGGGATATTACTTATCGTTCCGTGGAAGAGCGACCATATCGATTTATTAGGACTTGGATTAGCTTTTCTGGCAGGAATATTCTGGGCTCTTTATATTGTAATGGGTGGTAAAGTTTCTAAAATAATGGATGGAAAAGATGCTGTCACTACAGGGATGCTATTTGCAAGCTTAGTGATTATTCCTTTTACGATATGGGATGGGACTGTGTTTAATATGACTCCTACTATTTTTGTAAAAGGGCTGGGCGTTGCTATCCTATCGAGCGCTTTGCCATTTTCATTGGAAATGATGGCTCTAAAAAAGCTTCCTGCAAAGACTTTCAGTATTTTGATGAGCCTTGAACCAGCATTTGCTGCTTTGTCTGGATTGGTGTTTCTTGCTGAAGAGCTTAGTTTTCTACAATGGATTTCTATTAGTTGTGTAATTGCCGCAAGTATAGGAACCACTGTTTTTAATAAGACGGTTAATGCTCATAATTAAGATGTAAGAAGATTAATTTTATTTCCCACAGAATACACGGATTTTCACAGATCTTTGTGGATAAGAAAAACAGATATTTTCTAAACTTATGTGTCTTTATAGCTAAAAGATTTGCACGTAAAAAAAATTAACCTGTTTCAATATCAAAAACTACCATAAAAACAGTTGTATTATTTTCTGAGGTGACTTTAATAGACGCCTGATGAAGATGAATAATTTTCTCAGTAAGGAAAAGCCCGATTCCATGACCTTTTTCTTTTCTAGAAGTTTCGCTTCTGTAAAAAGGTTCAAAAATGTGAACTAAATCCACTTGAGAAATAGTGATTCCGGTATTGATGAAACTGATATAAAGTTTTTCTGTATGTGCTTTCACATCTATAGAGCATAAGTGCTCAGGCGAATATTTACAGGCATTATCAATTAAATTATTGAAAGCAACCTGCAGCAGGTATTCATTTCCCTGCATAATTAGTTGATGTTCTTCGATAAGATCATCAATATTTAAGGAAACTTTATAAGTTGAGTTTTCTTTTAGAATCTTTGCATAAGATTCCAGAAGTACTTCATCAATTCGTATTTCTGAGAAACTGATTTCATTAGGATCATAGCTTGCTTTAGCGAGATCCATTAAGCTATTGGATAACTTAACCATATTGCGTGCATCTTCTAATGCATATTGAATGGTTGATCTGTATTCTTCCTTTGACAGTTCTTTTTCAGAAGCCAGCTCCAGTTCTGTGATAATTGCCGAAAGTGGTGTACGAAGTTCGTGTGAAATATTGGACACAAAATACTTTTGCGCATCAAACGAATTTTCAAGACGTTCCAGCATTCCATTAAAATTCTGAGCCAGTTCATTAAGTTCATCTTTTTCTTCTGTGGTCTTTAGGCGTAACTGCAATTTTCCGGCAGTAATTTTTTTGATCTGATTGACCATTTCACTCAGAGGGCTTAATGTTTTTTTGGAAAGAAATATTCCAGCCAGATAAATGAATACTAAGATACTGATGAAAGAAGCAATACTGATGGTAAGGAGATGCGTAAGATATTCATACCCATATTTGTCATAAGAAGCAGCTGTGACGGCATAGGTTTTTCCATTATAATGATATACCATTCCGATCACCTGCAAGTCATTCAGGAAGAAACTTATTTTTTTTTTCTCAAATATCTGAGAAAGCATTTCCGGGGTTTCTTTTACATAATCCACTTTTGCATCATCGTGGTACACAAGTTCTTTTTTTGAGTCATAAATGGCAACCTGAACTTCATTAAGAGTTCTGTTGTTGTTTTTATACAATTTGTGCATTTCCTGTTCCGGTAATGAACTCTGAAAAAACAAATCCGCTTTAGCAATGGCTTCATTCTGTAACTCGCTGTAAAAAGACTTTTCTCTGGCTTCTTTTGAGGAATAATAGATGGTGATACTGTAAACACTTAAAAGCATTGCAGTAATTAAAGTAAAAAGCAGGGTAAGTCTTGTCCTTATTTTCATTCTGGTGAAAATTACACTCGTACCGAATTAAATATTTCTCGTTTCGTAGTCTTTTTTTAGAATAAAACCCATTCCGGCTTTGGTGTGGATGAGTTTATTTTCAAAATCTCTGTCTATTTTTTTTCGCAGATAATTAATATAAACATCAATAAAATTGGTTCCGGTATCAAAGTGAGTTTCCCATACCTTTTCTGCAATTTCACTTCTGGAAAGTACTTTTTCTGAATTTTCCATCATCAATTTGAGAAGGTTGAATTCTTTGGGAGTCAGTTTGATGGGAACATGGTCTCTGCTTACAGTTTTTTGTTCCAGATTCATTTCAATACCTTCATATTTAAGGACGAAAATTTTTTGCAGCCTCTGTTGTGAAAAACGTTTGAGAAGAACATTGATTCTAGCTACCAATTCACGCATTTCAAAAGGTTTGGTCATATAATCGTCTGCTCCGGCATCAAATCCTTCCAGTTTGTCATCCGTAGTGCCCAAAGCCGTAAGCATTATCATCGGAAGATTAGGTTTCAGAGCTTTTATTTCATTGCAAAATTCGAGACCATTTTTTTTAGGCAACACAATATCAGTGACTATGAGGTCATAATTTTTCTGCAACGCCAGTTTCAATCCTGTTGATCCATCATACGCTGTGCTTACTTCAAATTCAGCTTCCTGAAGCCCTTTTGTGATAAGCTTGGAAAGTCTGTCATCGTCTTCTACTAATAAAATATGAGGCATAAGAATAGGTGAAGTGTTTGTAAGTGAAAATATGAGGTAATATTCTTCACAAATGTAATGAATTCTATTTTGTAATTTTGGCAGATTAGAGATTAATTAAATGCCGAAATTTAAGAAACAAATGATTTTCAAGAGTATAGTTGCTGGGTTTTTATGTTTAATACCATTGCTTTTGACCCAATGTACTACTCAGCAAAATATCCTTCAGCTTCAAAACGGAGACTTGCTTTTCGTTACTGCTAAAGAAACAGGACTCTCCGGTGCTATTAATAATGTTACCCAAAAACAGAAAACAGCATCTTTTGATCACATCGGTATTGTTGAAAAAGAAGGAAACAAATTATTTGTTTTGCATGCAGCGCCAAAAGGGGGTTCACAAAAACAAAGTTTAAAGGAATTTGTCGAAGATCAGAAAAAAGATCAGCAAAACGTTGTTGTCTACCGTTTGAAAGCTGAATATCAGAAATCAATTCCTATTGCTATTGAAAAGGCTCATTCCATGCTGGGAAAACCTTATAATTTCAATTATATTCTGGATGAAAGCTCATATTACTGTTCAGATTTTATAGAGCGGGCTTTTCGTGAGGATCATATTTTTAAATTAGAACCTATGACATTTATTGATCCCAAAACTGGCAAAGTCAATGCTTTCTGGGAAGAATTCTATGGAAAGAAAAATTTGAAAGTTCCTGAAGGAGAACCTGGATGCAATCCCAATGGGCTGGCTGGCTCAGAAAAACTGGAAAGGGTAGGAGGGCTTTGAGGATGGAAGATGGAAGGTGGAAGATGGGAGACCTGAAATTGCAAGTATCAATAACACTCTTTTCTATCACACCTGATATAATCTAATTAATGAGTTCCGACCTTTATAAAAATTTTACGTACAATAATAATTTTCAACATTTCTCTTCCAGCTTCCTGACCTCATTTATTTATTCCTAATTCGATCTAAAATAATCAGAGAAGCTGTAATGGCTTCTTTTTTTTATGTTAAATTTTAAAAAATATTAGTCTACTAATTTGGTGGACTAATATTTTTTTATATTTTTGTCACAGATTTAAATGCAGAACGCAATGATCTGAATATGTTTAACCAAAAAATGTTTAGCAATGATTACACCTAACCCTAGTCTGCAGGTTTTTCAAAATAAACTGAGCCTGCCTAAAAAAGAATTATTATTGGAAATAGAGTTGAATGGCAAAATGAAATTTGAGCATTTAATGAATACCATCTATAATCAAATGGGGATCTGTCATAGAGTGTTGTCTGCGAACGTTGAATATGTGAACGGATATAGTTTTGGTTCAGTACAACTATACATTAATGTTAATTCAGAAGACTACCAGAAACTGGAAGTCTATCTGAATAAAAATAAACTTTTGAATACAACGGTAGAGTATCTCTGCCGGAAGTATTCTTAGGGGAGATTCATATAGTTTTAATTACTCAAAGTGTCCGGTTCTTTTATCGGGCACTTTTTCTTTTTATTCTCTCGCAGATTAAACTGATTAATGCAGATATTTTAACGAAAACAAGATACAACTACAATTGAAGAAGTGAAAATTCCTCTCCTCTGGAAGGGTGTCAAAAATTCAGAGAATTTTTGGCGGGGCGGTTATATTATATCCTTTATACAAAGTTCTAATCCCAAACTTAGCATACTCTAAGGCTGCAATGTGAAAAATCTTACATTAGATAGGGGGTTAAAAAAAGCGCCCAGATCTCTCTGAGCGCTCTATGGTAATAAAAATAAGTTTAGATTCTTTCGATATCAGCACCAAGTGCTTTTAGTCTTCCATCGATGTTTTCATATCCTCTGTCGATTTGCTCGATATTGTGGATAATAGATTTTCCTTCTGCAGAAAGGGCTGCAATAAGAAGGGCATTTCCGGCTCTGATATCCGGTGAAACCATAGTAGTTCCTCTTAAAGGTGCTTCCTGGTTTAATCCGATTACAGTTGCTCTGTGTGGATCACATAGAATGATCTGAGCACCCATATCAATTAATTTATCTACAAAGAATAATCTGGACTCAAACATTTTCTGGTGAACCAGGATACTTCCTTTTGCCTGAGTTGCTACAACTAAGATAATAGATAATAGATCCGGAGTGAATCCAGGCCATGGAGCATCAGAAATTGTAAGGATAGATCCGTCAATAAATTTCTGAATTTTATAATGTTCCTGAGCAGGGATGTAAATATCATCACCGCTTTGCTCAAGCTCAATTCCTAATTTTCTGAAGGTGTTAGGAATAACTCCTAATTGATTCCAGTTTACGTTTTTGATGGTGATTTCAGATTTCGTCATGGCAGCAAGACCAATCCATGATCCGATTTCTACCATATCAGGAAGCATAGTGTGTTCCGTCCCTCTTAAATAATCTACCCCTTCAATGGTAAGAAGGTTAGATCCGATCCCTGAAATATTAGCTCCCATTCTGTTCAGCATTTTACATAATTGCTGAAGATAAGGTTCGCAGGCAGCGTTATAAATTCTTGTTTTTCCTTTTGCTAGGGCAGCAGCCATTACAATATTAGCCGTTCCGGTTACAGAAGCTTCTTCCAATAAGATGAATTTTCCTGTAAGTTCTTTCGCTTTTAAAGAATAGAAATATTCTTCTTCATCATAATGGAATTCGGCACCAAGTTCAACCAATCCCTGGAAATGAGTATCCAGTCTTCTTCTTCCGATCTTGTCGCCTCCCGGAGTTGGCATATAAGCTTCTCCATAACGTGCCAGCATAGGCCCCATCAACATGATTGATCCACGAAGTTTGGCTCCGTCTTTCTTAAACTCGTTGGATTTTATATAGTCAAAATTAACCTTGTCAGCCTTGAAAGTATAATCTCCATGACCGTTTTTAGTAACCTTTACGCCAAAGTCTCCAAGAATTTCAATCAGCCTGTTTACATCATGGATGTCCGGAATATTTTTAATTCTTACTTCCTCATCAGTCAACAGTACTGCGCATAAAATTTGAAGAGCCTCATTTTTGGCTCCTTGTGGAGTTATTTCACCCTGCAGTCTTTTCCCTCCTCTTATCTGAAATGTTCCACTCATTATTTTCTGTTTTTATGATTGTTATTATGCCTTCTTTTGTTGGGCTGATTATTATTGTTCTTATTATTGCTGTTGTTGCTGTTTCTGTTGTTATTGTTATTATTTCGGTTGTTGTTATTGCTGGTGTAGTAGATTTTGCTTTTTTCAAGAGAATCTATTCCAGTAAGATCCAACCTATTTTCAGACAATTCTTTCAGGTGGCGGAAAATAACATCATCCGTCACATGTTCTTTATTATAGACATTATAAGATTTCTTCATATTGTTGGCAATCACTTCAATAAGGGCTTCTTTTTCATCACCCGTTTCCAGCTCTATTGCTTTTTCTATCAATTGAAGAATACTTTTTCCGTAAAACTTAAAGTCTCCCTGAAGTTTTGGGTATTCCATTCTTTTAGGTTTTTCAGCCAATTGTTCCATCGTAGGGAACGGATAAGGAGAGTCTACATCCAAATCATGATTAGCAAGAATAAAAAGATGATCCCAAAGTTTATGTTTATAATTTTCTTCGTCGCGAAGTTGTGGGTTTCTCTGACCCATAAAATCGATGATTGCCATAGCCATTTCGTTCCTTTCCTCTTTGGTAGGAAGTTCTTTGCAGCGCTCAACCAACTGTTGTATAATTCTGCCATATTCCGGCATATGAAGCTGAGTTTTTTGGGTATTGTATTCCATAGTATGCAAATATATGGATTAAAAGAAAAATTGTTTCGAGAATCTTAAAAAATTATGATTTTTTAATGAAAATTTTAGAGATCATTCTCATTGAATTATTATTTAAAATAAAAATATTTCTCCTTATTTTGAGTTTGTTTTTAATAAAAATGTAACTTGTTTAATAGTTTGATAATTAAATATTCCAATGAAAAAAACACATTTTATTCCTTCCCTACTGGCTTTAGCACTTCTTAGCTCCTGTCAGAATAACGATGAATTGAGTACGGAATCCTCGAAGAAGGAAGAAGTACATGATAAAATTGTAAATGTAACCCATCATGATGGCAGACCTTTCAGCACAGGAGCTGAATCAGGATCAGCACAGGCAAAGTTCGTGGCAGGCCCTGGTGGAAGTGTCCTGATGCAAGGATTTTACTGGGACGTTCCTGATGGAGGCAATTGGTGGAACACCGTTAAAGATAAACTAACGGCATGGTCTAATGCAGGAGTGGGTGCTGTATGGCTTCCTCCGGCTTCAAAAGCTCAAAACGGTGCCTATTCCATGGGATATGACCCTACCGATTATTATGATTTTGGAAATTTTAACCAAAATGGAAGTACAGAAACCCGATTTGGATCAAGAACAGAATTAGAAGCTTTGATTACCAAAGCTCATGCTGAAAATATGCAGGTATACGCTGATATTGTGATCAATCATAATAGTGGCGGGCAATCGGAAGCCAATCCGTTTACCGGGACGAATACATGGACGGATTTCTCAGGAGTTGCTTCAGGAAAATTTCAAAGAAACTATAATGACTTTTATAAAAACTCCTACGGAAACAATGATGAAGGAGCCTTTGGAGGATTCCCGGATTTGTGTCATGCCAACCCTCATGTACAGGACTGGCTGTGGGGAAGAGATGATTCTGTTGCCAAGTATTATAAAAATGTAATGAAATTTGATGGCTGGAGATTTGATTATGTAAAAGGTTTTGGCCCTTGGGTAGTCAACACCTGGAATTCTAAAGTAGGAGGCTTTTCTGTGGGAGAACTATGGGACTCCAATGTAAATACTTTAGAATGGTGGGCTAATAATGCCAATAGTTCCGTTTTTGATTTTGCAGCCTATTATAAAATGGATGAAGCATTCGATAATGGCAATCTGAACGTTTTGAATGATGACATGATGTGGAAAAGAAATCCATACAAAGCGGTAACCTTTGTTGCTAATCATGATACTGATATTATCTATAATAAAATGCCGGCGTATGCTTATATTCTAACTCATGAAGGATATCCAACTATTTTTTACAGAGACTATGAAGAATGGTTGAATAAAGAAAGACTTAACAATCTGATCTGGATTCACAACAACAAAGCTACAGGAACTACTTCTATTTTATATACCGATAATGACGAATATATTGCGAGACGTAATGGTTACAACGGAAATCCGGGACTTATAGTGTATATCAACACTTCCTCAAACTGGCAGGAAAGATGGATTGATACGAATTGGAGTAATCAGCAGATTAAAGATTTTACAGGACACTCAAGCTGGTATCCGACAACGCAGGGAGATAAGCGTGTGAAAATTCAGTGTCCTCCGAATAGCTATTCTGTTTGGTCGCTTAATTTATGAGTGATGAGTTCATAGCTCAAAATTCAATAAATAATATAATCTCTCGCAGATTTTGCTGATAACGCAGATTCTTCATTATAGTATAAACATCTGTATAAATCTGTGAAATCTGTGGGAAATTATACTTGAATAAATTTTTTCTTCTGATGTTGATCCGGAAGAAAACATTTTTGATTAGCCAGTTTCATCCTGTTTCTTGAAATAAGATTATAAGCTTTATCACTCAGAAAACCTGGTATAATCTTGCCAACAGCTGAAAGTTTATAAATTCCACCTAAAATACCGGCAATTTGCAGTACAGCTCTCGATTTTATATAGTAATAATGTTTGGGCTTCCAAAGATATAAAGTATTGAACACTTTGGTATCTAAGCCTCTTTCTGATAAAAATTGCTGCCCAAATTCAGATTGAAGTGAAGCGAACATGAACTTGTCGTTTTTATCTCTTTCCAGAATCCATTGTACCCAGAAATTACAGACGCCACAATCTCCGTCAAAAAATACAATATGTTTGTCTTCCCAGTTTTTCACGACTTTATTTATTAAACATGATTCTTCTTTCCATATCTTCTTTAGCTTGTTTGAAATATTGAACAAGATCTGCACGCTGTTCATCAGTCAGTTTGGCATTTTGATGTCCTACATAGTAAGATTCAAGAGGCATTTCTTTCTTCTCAATCATTTCTATACATTCTTCTATTTTATGAAGCTGTCTTTGAGGTTCATATACTGCAAAGGTAGAAAAATTAAGATGTTTCCGGCCTTCATTGATATGATTTTTTACATACCATGAAACAGGTGAAATACTGGTATACCATGGATATTGGGTTTCATTGGAATGGCAGTCATAGCAGGATGTCCTGATGATCTTAGCTATTTTTTCAGGAGTGTTTTTTATTTTCAAAAAATCCATTCCCGGTGTAGGACGTGGATTGGTTTTATCAATAGGAAAAAACTGAATGATAATGAAAACTACAAGAAGGATGATAAGTATTTTTTTCATGAGAGGATATTTATGTTGGTAAATTAAAGGTAGTTATTTTTTTTTGGATGGAAGCCGGAAGTGGGAAGCTGGAAGTATTTGGATGACAAAGGATGGATACAATGTGTTATAATGAATGCAGAGGTTTGGTATGAATTGATTTTTGATGAGAACGAACAGAGGAACTTGAAGATGAGGTTTAAATATTCTAAAGGCTAAAAGTTCTTTCAGTTTTGCTTTTTTTATTGATCAAATAAATGACTTAAAGTGGTTTTTAAACACAATATAATCTTCCATTCTCCAGCTTCCCTCTTCCAACTCATCTTTCTTACCTTGAGTTATTCTAAATAGAGTAAAAGTTAATAAATGGATTTAAAAAATGACTAACTTAATACCACAATTGTGTCTTTAGTTTTGATGCTGTCGAAATTATTTCTTTATAGTTTTTAACTATCATTGAAATAATTATTAATAGATTGTATTTATTGGGTGAACGTTGTAAGTTTGTCATGTCCTTACAACAAGGGAGGTACTTAAACTGTATTAATCAATATAAAAAATAAATAAACGACAATGGAAAAAGATTTGAATGACATCAGTAAATGCCCGTTTCACAACGGAACAATGAAGAAGAGTGTAGCAGGTGAAGGTACTCAAAACAAAGATTGGTGGCCGGATCAGTTAAGAGTAGATCTTCTTCGCCAGCATTCATCACTGTCTAATCCTATGGATCAGGACTTTGATTACGCAGAAGCATTTAAAAGCCTTGATCTTGAGGCGGTAAAAAAAGATCTTCATGCTTTAATGACAGATTCACAGGATTGGTGGCCGGCAGATTTTGGCCATTATGGACCCCTGTTTATCCGTATGGCATGGCACAGCGCCGGAACTTACCGTGTAGGTGATGGTAGAGGTGGAGCAGGAGCTGGGCAGCAGCGTTTTGCACCATTAAACAGCTGGCCGGATAATGTAAGTCTTGATAAAGCAAGAAGATTATTGTGGCCGATCAAACAGAAATACGGTAGAAATATATCATGGGCTGACCTTTTAATTCTTACAGGAAATGTAGCTCTGGAATCTATGGGATTCAAAACTTTTGGATTTGCAGGGGGACGTGCAGATGTATGGGAGCCGGATGCAGATGTATATTGGGGATCTGAGAAAACATGGCTAGGAGGAGATTTGCGTTATGCTCATGGTTCTGAAGGAGTAGTAGAAGGTCATTCGGCGGTTCTTCCTACAGATGATAATGCAGATGGAGATATTCATTCCAGAAACCTTGAGAATCCACTGGCAGCGGTACAAATGGGATTAATTTATGTAAACCCTGAAGGACCGGATGGAAATCCGGATCCGATTGCAGCGGCTAAAGACATCAGGGATACTTTCGGACGTATGGCGATGAATGATGAGGAAACTGTTGCTTTGATCGCTGGTGGACATACTTTTGGAAAAACCCACGGTGCTGGTCCTGCAGATCATGTTGGTAAAGAACCGGAAGCAGCCGGAATTGAACAACAGGGGCTAGGATGGGCGAGCAGCTATAAATCCGGAAGTGGAAGAGATGCTATTTCCAGCGGATTAGAAGTGACCTGGACTGAAACTCCTACTCAATGGAGTAATTACTTCTTTAAAAACTTATTTGAAAATGAATGGGAACTGACAAAAAGCCCTGCCGGAGCTCACCAATGGGTAGCAAAAGACGGAGCTGAAATCATTCCTGATGCATTTGATTCTACTAAAAAGCATAGACCGACTATGCTGACAACAGATCTTTCTTTAAGATTAGATTCTGTTTACGAAAAAATTTCAAGACATTTTTATGAAAACCCAGACGCGTTTGCAGATGCGTTTGCAAGAGCATGGTTTAAATTAACCCACAGAGATATGGGACCTCGTGCCCGTTACCTGGGACCGGATGTACCACAGGAAGAGCTTATCTGGCAGGACCCTATTCCAGCAGTAAATCATGAATTGGTAAATGATTCTGATGTTGAAGTACTTAAAGCGAAAGTTTTGAACTCTGGACTGACTATTTCTGAACTAGTTTCAACAGCTTGGGCTTCTGCCTCCACTTTCAGAGGGAGTGATAAAAGAGGAGGAGCTAATGGTTCAAGAGTAAGATTAGAACCTCAAAGAAACTGGGCTGTGAATAATCCAGTACAATTACAGAAAGTTTTAGGTGTGTTGGAAGGAATTCAAAATGAATTCAATGCTCAGAACGGAGGTAAGAAAATATCTTTAGCGGATCTAATTGTCTTAGCAGGAAATGCAGGTGTAGAAGCGGCTGCAAAAAATGCTGGTCATGAGATGAAAGTCCCTTTTGCACCGGGAAGAATGGATGCTTCTCAGGAGCAAACTGATGTAGAATCTATGGGGTACTTAGAGCCTGCAGCGGATGGATTCCGTAATTATCTGAAAACAAAATTTACGGTTTCTACAGAATCCTTATTAATTGATAAAGCACAGCTATTAACACTTACCGCTCCAGAATTAACAGTATTGATAGGAGGTATGCGTGCTTTGGATACTAATTTTGATGGTTCTAAACATGGTGTGTTTACCAGCCGTCCGGGAGTTCTTACCAATGATTTCTTTGTGAATCTTCTGGATATGGGAACGCAATGGAAAGCCATGTCAGACAATAAAGAGGTATATATAGGTACAGACCGTAAAACTGGCCAGCCAAAATGGACGGCTACCCGCACAGATCTGGTTTTCGGATCCAATTCTGAGCTGAGAGCGATTGCTGAAGTTTATGGAAGTGCTGATGCACAGGGTAAATTTATCAATGATTTTGTTAAGGCTTGGACGAAGGTGATGAATCTGGATAGATTTGATCTTGTTTAACTAGGTATTTAAATTAAAATAGGAAAAGGCAGCAGCAATGCTGTCTTTTTTATTATTATGAAATTAATTCTGAAAAGCTGGGCAAAATAATGCTTGATGATTCAAAGAAAGCTTAAGGTTTTCTTCATTAATGTAAAACTGCTATTTCTTTTTTACAGATTAAATGCCGAAGTTTGTAGAAGCTGGCAATAATGCTTCGTTCCTGAAAAAACTAAAAATTCAATGAAACCAATTGTACTCTTATCATTATCTGTGCTCACTCTGATTTCCTGTCAAAAAAAGAATCAAAATCAGACTAAGGAACAAGAGGATCTTCCAATGGTATCTGCTTCTAAAGTAAAGGTTCCGATGCTTCAGAAAAACTATAAAACACTTCAGCTACAGGGCAAGGTGAAATCGATTGAGGTTACTGGATACCAACAGTCTATTCTCCATGCTGATATGGAACATTCAGTGACAAAAACGATTTATAAATTCGATAATAATGGAAATCTGACGGAAGAAACGGCTTATCTTCAGAACAATGAATTTGGAAGAAGATATCAATATTATTATGATGGAATGGGAAATGTCGTTAAAACAGTAGGGTTTGAAGAACGTGATAAGAAAAAGTCAGTAAATAGTTTGATCCTTAATGAAAAAGGAATCATTGTGAGTGATAAAAAAATTGAATTTTCAAAGACTAAAAACAACGAGGATACCATTAGAAGGCGGGAATATATTAACGATATTAAAGAAATGAATGATGCTGTTTTGCGTTATTCGTCTTATGAAAAGTCAAAACCTAAACAGATTACCAAATGGATCAGAAAATATAAGAATGGAAACCTGATAAGTGAAAAGACATTTGATAATCTGCCAGAATGGGAAACTGGAACTACTTATAGCTATGACAATAACAATAACCTGATTATGCAGGAAGAAACCGGACTTTATCCAATAGTTCGGAAATGGAAGTATGATAAGAAAGGAAATGATATCTACGAGCAGGTTGTAAACGCTAAAGAAAATATTTTTACTGAGTTAAAGAAAACATTCGATGAATACGGAAATATTACAGAATTAATAGTCATTGATAATGGAAAAATAAATGATAAAGTATCTGTTAAATATGAATATGTATATGATTCACAACATAACTGGATTCAGATGAAACGCTTTACATTGAATGGTAATAAAATTTCAGTAACAGATAGGAAGATTGTGTATTACTAAGGGAATTTAAATGTCTTTAGGAAATATAAAAAAACATTGTGAATATATCACAGTGGTTTTTTATTTTATAAGCAATTGCTTTGTAGTTTAAAAATACTGGTAAAGACAATACTTCTTACAGGAGTGAAGATTTCAGATGGAGTGTAAAATGGATAATAAATTCAGAATCATGGTATGGGTTGTTTTGATCAGCTCAAAACCAGGATATTGTGTAGAATGGGTTTAATCGTGCTTTTTGATAGTAGGCAGATTTTATGTATTTTTGCAACTATTCTAACAAACAAACTAATAACTTTGGAAACATCAGAAATCAAAAAGGATTACTCCCGTAAAGCCTTGTATGCTATTATTGCGCTTCTGTTTTGCAGTGCAAATAGCTCCGCTCAATTAACGATTCCATCAGGAAATACTTTTACAACAACTGAAAACAGGCCTTTGAGTGCAATGTATGGGCATGACCGTGTACTTTCTGTTTATCAAAAAAATGAAATGAACATCCCTACAGGCTCAAAGATAACAGGGCTGCGGTATTTTGTTCAGACTGCATATACTCCCGTAAATGTTCCTGTATTTATCGGGATAAAAAATAGTGTTAGTTCAACTTTAACTGCAGATATTTATAATCTATTACCTTCAAGTTTAACCTCTGTCTATAACGGAACTATTGTTGGTACCAGTGTAGCAGCAGGTAAATGGATTACACTGCCTTTTTCTGCTCCTTTTATATATACTGGAAATCATTTACATGTATTGGTGGGAACCAGTTTAGGTGACGCCCCTGGTAAAGGTACTGCAGACAAGATTCTTAGATGGCATAATGCTACAGCTCAAACACAGGTTTGGAAGAGTAATAATGATCCTATTTTTATTGGTAATGGAACTATTATGAATACAAAACCTAATATTCAGATTTTATATGATACACCGGGAGCTACGGGGACCTTATCATTAGATTATTCTGCTACTACTATGCTGGAAAACAGAAATCAGGTAATTACTGTAAATCGTAATGGCGGATCTACAGGGGCTGTTTCTGTAGACTATGCAACCAGTGACGGTACTGCGATTGCCGGTGCTGATTACAATGCCACATCCGGGACTTTATCTTGGGCAGATGGGGATATGCAGCCCAAATCTTTTACAGTAACTACTTTACCGGATCTCATAGCTGATGATAATGAAACATTTTCTATCACACTATCGAATCCTACAGGTACAACTATTGATGGTAACAGTACAAGTACAGTAACGATAAAAAATGTTTTGCCGCCTATGGCAGGACCTTACACTGTTGGAGTAGGGGGAAATTATCCTTCATTAACAAATGACGGTGGAATATTCCAAGCACTTAACCAGAGCGTTGATGGGGTATCAGGACCTATCACCATTAATATTATATCTGATTTAACCGGAGAAACAGGTAAATATGCTTTAAATGAAATTATAGGAAATCATGCTGTATTAATTCAGCCATTTGGAGGGCCAAGAACAGTAACTGGTGGTGATGCAGCTTATGGTTCTTTATTAAAGTTTTCGGGAGCTGATAATGTTACTATTAACGGCTCCACAACAGGAGCAACAGTCGGAAGTTATCTGATTGGAGGAAACTCTGCTCTGCGTGAGTTGTCAATTCAGGGGAAGACTACTGAAAGCTATGCCGTCATTAATTTTCAATCAGGGGCCAATGGTGCAAAAAATAATACGGTAAAAAATGTAAATATTATAGGCTATTATTCTAATTATGGTGTTTCTTTTAGCGGTAACATCAATGCTGTGGGTGGTGGAATTGACAATGATGGAAACAGGGTTGAAAACTGCTCTGTGAAGAATGCAAAAGTGGGCATCATTTCAGCAGGAGAAAACCTGGCAAACCAAAATATCGGAACAGTTATTACCCAAAATGATTTATCATCAACAACAGTAGCGGATAGAATAAGACAAACAGGTATATTTGTTTATAATGAGATGAACCCTGTTGTAAGCTACAATAAAGTGTATGTTGAAAATACTACTTTTGAAGATGTAGCAGGGCTGGGTATTGGAAGCAGAGGTATTACTTCAACTCTCATTAATAGTGGAGGGGTAACAGGGGCAATGGTTAATAATAACATTGTAACTGGTGTTGTTAATGCAATTGATGTTGGAAATTCAGCAGTAGGAATTGCCGTTTCAGGGGCTTATACAGGTCTTCCTAATATTCTGCAGAACAATATGGTCAGCAATGTGAGAAGTCAGGCAAAAAATCCTGCTATTGTTGCGGGGATATTTGTTGCGGGTGCTGTTGGGTCTACTACAAAAATATATAACAATACTATTTCCTTATCGGGCGACCGTGGATCTCAGTCACTTCAATATCCAAGTTACTGTATAGCACTATCAGGTCTTGATCCGTCATTAGAAATGAAAAATAATATTATGTCTACAACCCAGATTGCTACAGGTGGAGGGTTAGTTAAAACGTATGCTTTTGGAACGGCAAGTACAACTTTTGACAATTTGGTTTCAGATTATAATGTTTTCTATAGCGGAGGTCCTCAGGCTGGTGGTTTTAGATCAGGAAGTCTTAAGTTAAACGCAGGAACAAGTTATGCAACATTAGCAGCATGGCGCAGTGCAACAACAAAAGATGTAAACTCTGTGGGAGTAGCACCTGTATTTGTATCTGCTACAGATTTACATTTAGATATCAATAATAATCCATTAATAGCAGCTGCCGGAACTCCAATTCCTACAGTAACAACAGATATTGATGGTGAGATAAGGAAAACTGTAAATCCAACTATTGGTGCTGATGAGATTATTGTAGACTATTTAGGAACGGACGATGTTAGAGCATCTGCAAAACTCCGTATTTATCCTAATCCAGTAACATCAATATTAAATATAGAAAATGATGCTCCAATAGGTAAAGTAGAAGTATTTAATCTGGTAGGGCAGAAGGTTTTAAACCAGACAGTCAATACAAATTCAGCTCAAATTGATTTAGTGAATTTAGTTCCTGGAAATTATTTGGTAAGAGTTTCAAACAGTGATACGGTAAAAACATTTAAAATTATTAAAAAATAATTTTAATTTTAGATAAAGAGAAACCCTTGAAATATCTTATTTCAGGGGTTTTTTGTTTTTTTAGGTAATGACTTTAAAAGTGAGTGGAGATATTTTGTTATTTACTTGTCTCTTTTTAACTTAATAATTTCATCTATTAATAGTGGAATTGCATTTCTTGCCATCGCAATGAAGTCCTGATCTTCAGGTTTTATTGAAATAAATTCTATATCGTAATTTCTATTGTCTTTTTCTCCGGTCATAATAAAGTTCGATCCGGAATCAAAATCTCTTCCTTCAATATATGAAGTCCATGGAGATGAGGTGGCTTTATTACATATTTCGATGATGTTTTTTAATTCTGATTCTGTCATTTTATTCAGTTGAATTTTAATTTTTTGGTTAAATAGTTTTATGCAGTCATCTTACCTACGCTTAACAATAATAATTTAAAAATTACATTTATTTCAGTATTCTTCAACAAATCATATAATAATTGATTATGTTCAATTTTTAAGACAGACTAAACAGGCTGTATATTGATATGAAATTTGAATAGAAGAAAATAAATGCAAAATAAAAACCACTGTGAATGCAGTGGTTTTTATTATTTATCCTGAGTAGAGGCATCAGTCTTTTTTGAATTTCTTAATACACTGTTCAATAAATTGTGTTGATGTGAAGATTACTTTTTTTTCATTTGCAAACATAAATAACGAATCATTTTTAACTGTATTGGATTTCTTATCATGAACCTTCAAAAGAAAAATTGCCTGATAATTACCTGTTTTAATATTTTTGGATTTCAAATACTCCACACTTTTTATAATTTTTATTTCGTGGTTTATACTATCTTTTACTTTTTTATATTTTAATTCATTTGACTCAAAATCCTTTATCGTTTTAACATTTTCAAGTTCTTTTATTAATTGTTGTTGTTGTTTATTTAATATTATCAATCTTTGAGTAGAATAGTTAGATACAAAGTCAGCTTCTTGCCATTCTTTTAAAGTATCAAATTTTATAAGCTGAATGGATTCTAAAGTAGAATCATCTTGTTTAAGTTCTTGTGTGATTTTTTTCTGAATAGATTGAGTTAATTCTTCTTTAAAACTCTTGGTTTCATCTTTTTTACAAGAAAAAATAATGAATAAGGTGAGTATGCAAATTATTTTAGTTCTCATATTATCTTGATTTCATTATTCTTCTTAATACAGAATCCGATTTTTTATCATATATAGCTCCATAAGCATTAACTCGATTTATCATTGAATCTTTTTGACTTCTTGACATATTAGTTTTATAAACATCCTGAGTTTTGACACCAACACCGGTTATTCTGTCTCCAGATCCTCTATAGATATTAAGACCAACCGCTTGAGAGCCATAAAAACTAAGTGTATCGGAATTTGCTGCTACAGCATTTGAAGTACTTTTTGTTGATCCCGCAGCCGAAAATGCCAAATCTCCTAATGCCATGAGATCCACTCTGTAAGCCATAAGATCTTTCCAGTCATTTCCTCTACTTAAACTGTTAACCATTCCTCCAAAATAGCCTCCTGCATCAACTATTTTATCTATATCGCCTCTAAAGAAAGGATTGCTATATTCCTGAGGAGCTGCCCCTCCAAGATTTGCATAAAAATCTCCGCCTTCATTACCTAAATATGATAACCATTTTGCAAGATCAAAACCTGGTTTACTTGTAATTGTAGTACCTATTAATGTGCTAGCAGACTCGCCATTATTAAACAATTGCCCATCTGCCGTAAAAGAACCATCAGAGTTTAAATTAAATTCCTGAACTGTTTGTCCATTTTCAACACCAAGCACTCTTGTATTATTTATAGCTGTTAAGTTAGTATAGCCATCTAATTCAGTGCTACCATCATGCCATTCAATGTTTTGAGTTAAATTATTTTGATACCAATCTTTTCCAGATCTCCCATCAGGATCAATGAAGCGTATAGGATTATTAAAAGCATAAGTGTAAGGCGACCATCTTCTGGAGGTTTCAGCTAACGGATCCACAACACCCCATCTTCCAATATCCGGCATATAGAATCTCGCCCCGTAATCATACATACCTGTCTCTTGCAGTTCCTTTCCGTTGTACTTATACTGATAAGCAGAATTTCCCAACAGCGTATTGTACCCTTCATGCTTTAATCCAAACGGATAGTAATTATTTTCCTCAATGATCTCTATTCCTAATCCATTTTTAGAATAACTTAATCTGGTATTTCCAAGATGGTCGGTATAGTTATAAACATATTTTCCTGTCTCAACATTAAAATAGCCTTCTGCTGTTGGGAAGAACTTTAATATTGAATTGGTATACTGGAAGCCATCCAGATAATCGGTTGTTTCCGTTCCAAAAACCTTTCTTACCTTCACTCCATCTGCTCTGTAAAGATAATCCGTTACTTTGGAGTTTTGGGTAACCTTTCCAGGTAAATTTAGAAAATTATATTGGATAGAAGGGTAGCAAAAACCCTCGCAAAATGTGAGGGTTTTATTATTACCGCAAAGTTATAAACTTTGCGAAGCGGGGGAACTTATTATAGTCTCCTAATTCTTATAATAAATTTAATCATATCATTCTAATTTAACTTTTTTAAATTTTGAAAGAAACAAATTATTATTAGGAAAATAACCAATAATATTGGTTATCAACCACTCATTATTTTCTTTTGTAACTATAAATTCACCCACTATGCCGTACTTATAATTTGCAATATAAACTTTTGTTAAGTTTAATGTGTGATAATTTTCCACGTTGTCAATTTTAAACAGTCGAAATTTATTTTGATCTGAAATTATATCGTTAAAAAATGAAACTTTTAAATGCAAGGAATCATTTATAGTAAAGAAACCTGATTCTTTTTTAGAACTAAAATCAAATAAGATTTTATTTTTATCATAATAATAAATACTATCCTTAATGTAAATTGGATTTTTAATAGAATAATTATTGGAAAAATATTTGAATTCTCCAGTAATAAAGGTCTGGTTTTCCTCATTATTGGAATTAATTACAAGATTTGTCTTGTCAACGTTAAATTTTTTAGAAAAAGAATTATCTATTATATCTTGTTTTTCTTTACAACTTAAGAAAAATAACCAAAAATTACATAAAATTATTATATTCACTTTCATAGTTTTCAATTTTTAGGTTTTTCAAGAATCTGTTCTAATTCTTTTAGATTGGTATTTGCTTTTGTTCCTTCATATTTTTTATCTGTTAAAACATCTTTGTCCTCTGGAGATGTTTCTCTGTACTCACCATAATAACTTTTATGTCCTGAAGCATTAGATTGTTCTTCATTTTTTTTAATTGCGTCTGTACCATGGGCTACTTCTTCATGATTTATAGTTGCTGCAACATCAAAAGCAGGTGCACTTTTATTTCCAAAACTAATACCTATAAGTTGTATTTTTTTTGTGCCATTTTCTGAGATTTTGTCATATTCTTTTACACTTACGCCAATCTTAAAGGTTTTAGAAATTTCAGAAAAATTTTTCTTATTATCTATTAATGGTGCAATACCTGTCGCATTCGTACTAGAAAAATTAGTATAGAGAACGTTGATTTTATTTTGTGAACTTACTGCCTTTGAAAATTCTTTTCCGCCGGTAGTCTGTCTTTCTGCCTGATAAGCTTTTTGAAATCTTTCATCTTTAAATAAAACATTTTGGAAAAATACTTTTTCAAGACCTTCTAGTTCTCTGTGTGCAACTACGGCATTTTCTGAGAAATTGTAATGTGATTGATAAGAATATTTTTCAGAAAGAGGATCAATATTAAAGAACCTTCCCACATCAGGCATGTAATTCCTCCACTTAAATGAATAAAAACCTGTATCTTGTAACTCTTGACCTTGGAACTTATACTGATATGAAGAATTTCCCAACAACGTATTATATCCCTCATGTTTTAATCCAAATGGATAGTAATTATTTTCCTCAATGATCTCTGCTCCTAAGCCATTTTTAGAATAACTTAATCTGGTATTCCCGAGATGATCAGTATAATTGTAAACATATTTTCCGGTTTCAACATTAAAATAGCCTTCTGCTGTTGGGAAGAACTTTAATACCGAATTAGTATACTGGAAGCCATCCAGATAATCAGTTGTTTCCGTTCCAAAAACCTTTCTTACCTTCACTCCATCGGCTCTGTAAATATAATCGGTTACTTTGGAATTTTGGATAATCTTTCCAGGTAAATTTAGATAATTATACTGAATGGAAGAAATTCCCTTATCCAATTGAGTAGTCATATTTCCATTTGCATCATAGGTAATCGTACTTCCGGTACTTCCTGACGCTAATGGATAGCCGCTTAGGGCATTTCCGGTTCCGATTTCTTTAAGGTAGTATAGCTTATTGCTTTGTTCCCCATTCTCATAATGGTATTCCAAATGATCCATTACTTCTGGTGCTGTATAGCCAGGAAGTTGCTTTCCTCTTCTTAAAAGTGTTTTAATATTTCCATTAAAATCATAGGTAAGCTGTTCGTTGTATTCTCCTCTATCCAGATTCATGGCATCCCAGAAATGACCTTCTTTAAGGCGGTTAAGGGCATCGTATTCATAAGAATAATTTCTCAATACAGCATCATTTTGAGTTATCCAGGACATCTGGGAAATGTTTCCATTATATCTTGCAGAACCTGAATACTGATTGTTGGGGTTACTATAACGAAGTTCGTAAGCAAAAAGTTTATTCTGCAAATTAGAAGGATCATTAAGTTTAGTCATCCAACCTCTTATATTGTAGGCATACTTGACACTCTGCAGCGGACTACCTGTAGTATTTCCTACATTTTTAACTCGCAATTGCCCAAGGTCATTATAAAGGTTTTCGGCAAGAAGCTCCTGAGCTCCGCCATTCACCTGATTCCAATGTCTTACCAATCTTTCCTGATGATCATATTCAAAGGTTTCTTTAATGTTGATATTCGGATCATTGGCTGTTCTTTTATGCTCAATAAGGGTGTAATCCGGTACTCCTGAGAATTTCAGAAAACTTTCAGTCTTGGTGTATCCGCCCAAATGATTCAAAGAATGGGTAGCAATTACCCGTCCTCTCTTATCATAATAGGTGTATAATTTCGTCCAGCTGTCATTTTCAATATTTTTAGTATAGCTGGCTGTTGGAAGGCTTTTAGTACTTAGATCTGAGCTCTGTGTCTGTGGTAATACTTCCTGATTTAAAACCGTAGTTACTACTGGTGCTTCCTGTGGATAAGTATCATAATAATTAACACTCAAAATGGTTGGTACTTCTCCAACAAAGGCACTATCAGTATAGTACACAGTGATGCCATTTCGGGCAAATCCTGTTGTACTTCTATCTTCAGTGATCACCAGATCTTTAATCTGATTCTGCCTGCCTGCTCTGTCACCACCTGTTAAAAATCCCGTATAGGCCACTCTTCCCAACTTATCATACTTGGTAATGATCCATTTGTTCTGATCTTTGAGATTAGCATCCTGAGTTAGAATCAGCCTATCTGATTTATCATATACCATTTTTTCCCAACCTTTGCCAGGAAGTTTCTTTTCTACAAGTCTGCTTTTCCCATCATATCTGTACTGGTAGCAAAGATCTTCTTTCACTGTAGCAGAAATGGCTGATGCCACAGAGGCTAAAGGCGGAATAACAAATGCCAGTTGATCGTATTCATTATAGACATAATAAGTATCTGCATTTTCTGAGGAGCTGATTACTTTTCTTACCAACAGAGTCTGTCCTTTACCATTTTTAAATTCTATGGTTTTATTATGGTCTTCATCGGTTACTGTATTTTTATACAACTGTGCTTCTCCATAGGTGCCAGATAAGCTTAGTTCGGAGGAAGTAGCTCCGTCTGGCCATGTAGTGACAGTTGTATATTTTTTAACTTCACCTTGTGCATTGGCTTCATATCCAAAAGTAACAGGCTTGTTTTTCCAGTCATTACCAGGGCTATTCTGATTTAAAACTCTATCAAGCAGAGAGTTTTCCAGGGTTTTATGAGCAAAAGGATAGGAATCATTAATATCATTAGATTGATAATAACTATTGGCACTATTTTCTACTCCGGTCTGGATATTTCCATTTAACGAGGCCATAGGAACAGGAAGCCAGCTATCGACCTGTCTTCCAAATCCGTCATAAGGAATATGAGTTACCAAATCTTTTCCGCTAGAGGTAGATTTTATACTGACAGCCTGTTTAGGTCTTCCCAACCCATCAAAAAACTGAATATTTTGTATTTGTTGAAGAGATCCGTCTGAAACAGTAGTAGGCACTAAATACTGTCTGGTATAAATATAATTTTCGGTACCTGGAATATTATTGGATGAATAATCTACTATGATGGGAGTATAGGTATCACTATTCTCCGACGGAGAACCTCCAATGTATGCTCGAAAAGTTCCATTAACAGAACTGAATTTGAAGCCCGGAAGCATGCGGATACTTATAGGATCTGCCACTTCTGTATTAGGAGCAGGAGGGGTTGTTAAAACAATCTGTCCAAAATGATGAAGACTCCATAGCAACCCAATGCTTATATATATTTTCTTATGCATTATTCTATAATTAGCAGATTAGTTCTTTGTATTGAAATGAGAATCATAAGCATCTACTAATAGGGATTCAGATACTGTATGAACAACATCTACTGATATATATAGTGGAATGGTTAAAGTTTCTGTAGTGAATATTATTTTTTTCATAATTTGAGTTATCATTGTTTATAGTTATATTTAAATTCTTTTAATAGTTTTCCTGTATTACTTTGCTCTCTGACTTCTTTAAGTCTGCCTGCAGTATCATACATATAAACTTCCCTGATTCCGGATGGTGGAGTAACGCTTCGTACTCCAACTAAAGGATCGTATGTATAGGTTGTAATTTGGTAATTAGAAAGATTACTTCTGAAATTGTTAAGAGCGTTTAACAAATTGGTTTCATCATTATTTCTTTCAGCGGTAGTATCCAGATTAGAGGCATTAATGATCCCATCTATTAAAGACTGGCTAATATTTTCCAGTTTTGCATTTTCAATTTTAGCGATCGGCTGTGTCTTATTGTAGCCCCAGATGATAACCGTTGAAACACCATCTTTTGTGGTATATTGCAAAAGATTTCCTTTAGAATCGTATTGATCATAAACAACCTCGTTAAAACGCTCAGATGCAGAAGGAACCATTGTAACACCAAATCCATTGTTGAGTGGTGCTGCTACCATAGCATCTTCAGTATAATACAAGCTCCTTTTAGGTAAGTCCAGATTGTTATTTGGGTTGTGTTCATAAACTGTTTGCGTTCTGTTGTGGAAAATATTATTTTTATAGTTACTAGTAACCATAGGGACTCCTACCATATTTTTTCCTATCATATAAGGTAGAGAAAAATAAGGTGGATAATTTTGTTGTGGCTGATTGCCGTGTCTCAAATCTTCAGGATATAGGTATGTTGTTTTAAACTCTGTGTTATCCGGATATTCTTTAACTACTTTTGTAAGATTGAGATGTAAATTGCCTTCAAAATAATTTGTTGATTTTTCTTCTAAAATAGAGTTTCCTAGATATTTCTTTGTAATAGATTTTTTTAAGACATATGGCAATCCATAAAACTTATAGAACATTCTCCATGCAACAGCGGTTTCTATAAGGGTTACATAATTGTTAATTAGTAATTTATGTGATTTAAGAGATGAATAAATATTGAGATTTTCCTGTACAATATTGTTTCCGTCTTTATAAAATACTTCTCGGATCAGTTTTCCTCTTTCATTATCTTTATTGTCAAGATATCTTAAAAAATACCTTTGCTGATAATTGGTGGGACTAACATTTACATCCTGATAACGAACCTGTTGTCCTTGGCTATAAACAAGAGAGTCAGGATTGGATGCATAATCACTAAAAAAATATTTTTTCTTGAGTTCATTATTCTCAAGCTCAGAAACTTCAGAATAGCCTATATGATATGAACTCATTGAAGTAGTATTAATATTAGTAGCCTCTTCAGATATTGTTCTTGAGTTCGAACTTCCAGCATTTAAATCTAAAAAATTTACCATTCTATAATCATTATAAAGTATGCCTGTTGATGGTCCATTAATATTACTTGATGAAAAATCTTTGATATATTTATACTCTTTAGTTATAGTGTTATTACCATCAGATGAAGAAATTTTCTTTATTCTTGCTCCACCGGTAATATCATTATGGGGTACAAGTTGCTTTATGAAATTCGTGGAACTACTTTTTGTAACTTTTTGAGAATAATTGTTAGGCTCATACTCAAATGAACTATATCCACCAGTAGGATAAGTCACCTTGTTTAATAAAGCTACATCAAACAAAGAACTATTAGAAGTACGGCTTGTTCCTGTAATTGATATATCACCAGTAGAAAAATTCAATTGATAATTAGGGATTAAAGCATTTTGAGTTGCATTGGCTCCATTCCAGAATCCCCAGTAATCAGTTCCAAAAGTATTGAATTTTGGTAATACTGTTTCTAAATTATAATTAAAGAAATGTTTTTGATCTGTATTTTTGATTATTTCAGTTAAAAAATAATAATCTTTATTTGATGTGTTATATTTAAACTCAAATTTATCAACATTAAAAGTACTCAGAGATTTATTTTTAATCTCAATGGTCTCTAAGAGATAAGCATCGAAATTCTCAGTAACATTTGCCTGTTGGGTTTTGTATGTGAATTTTATGAAAAATTTATCAGGTACCTCTATACTTTCTGGAAATACTTTTTTTACTACTTCAATACTATAATGAGGAGCTTCTTGATAAAATGGAAATCCTGATCCACCATTATAAATAGTTGTTTCAGTACTGTTTTTTTGATTAGCGTTCAAATATAACTCATAATATGGCTGAGTATTGCTCGCAGATCCAGAAAGTCCAAAATTGTTTTTTATTGGAAGATAATTATTATTAGTTGTACAAAAATTACTGGCATCAAAATATAATGGTCGGGATTTATAATTGATATTCAAGAATTCTCCATTTGCAAATTTCACCTTATACAGATACCATCCTGAAATCATATAATTAGCACGTGCTTCTGGAAGAACTCCTGATGGTTGTGTAGGGCTTAAATGATGTCCCAAAGAATAAGAGATCTCTACATTATTTGTATTATCACCAAAATAATATTCATTACCTTGTCCATCTACAATACTGAATCCTGATGGGTTAGGGTCACAGTAGAAATTATCCTGATATGAAAAATTATCTATATTTACAATGAGATTAGGTGTACTGGAAGATACAACGGGTTTTCCGTTATTACCTATGTAGAAATAACCACTTATTCCAAAAAAATTAAAATTAAACTTATCGGCTCTTAACTCGCTAAACCTTCCGTTAATATTAATATAATTATTATTAAGGTGATAATTATATCCGTTATTGTAAGCACTTGAATTGCTGATTGGATTATTCTTTACTGTGTATAAAAAACCATTAAAATTACCATCTGAAATAAAATCATCAGCTATCCCTCGGACTTCCCGGGTAATAGCTCCTCCATAATTTAAGCTCCAATTATATCCAACATAATTACTTTTTTTACTTGGAATAAAACCAGATGAGTTGTAACTTAAACTAACATTGTTTTTCTCACTAGAAAATATCGGAATTTGTAAATCTATGCCCCCTGTAAATAAATTCACTGGAATATTTCCGAATCTTTCCATTTCAGTTGCTGCTGGAGTTTTAGGAAATGTAGGAGTGTATGAAGGGGTTGAGCTTGATTGACAAAAATTTTTTGTGAAAATCAAAAATATAATTAAAATTAATAGTCTTTTCATTATTTCTTAATCAGCTTTGCATTCGCTGTTTTGTTATTATCTGTTTTTATAGTCACTAAATATGCTCCCTGTATCAAAGCCTGGGTATCAATCTTAGTCACTCTGTTCTTGGTTTTTAAACTCTGAAGCTGTCGTCCGCTCATATCATACAGCATAATATCAGCTTCTGTAAAATCAAAGCCGATTTCTACATAGGCATAGTCTGATACCGGATTCGGGTAGATCTTGATATCATATTTTTCAATCAAATCATTCACCTGCTTGTAACCCAGCTTTACAATTTTCCAGTTTTCTTTCCCCAGTTCTTTGGCACTGGTTCCAGCTAAAATAATAGAACCGTCTCTGTTTAATTTCAGGTCTGAAAGCCGCTCTTCTTTCTGTCTGGATTCTCCTGTTACATGTTTTCTCCACTGCTCATTGCCATTTGCATCCAGATATAACATCCAGAAGGTCTCATCATCTTTTTCTATTCTTCCCTCAGCTTGGGTATAGCCCCCTAATAAAATTCCTTTGGTGATGTCTTGATTCTTGGCTCTCGGCTCTTGACTCTGGATCACACTCATTCCCATCAGAATATCACGGTTTTTGAAATTGTAGGATTTCTGCCACTGCTCATCACCTCTTTCGTTCAATGCAATCAGCCAAAGGTCTGTTCCTTCTTCAATCCCGACGGTTTTGTTTCCTGATCTTTCGGATCGAGATTCACCACCAATGATATAGCCGTTTGACGTTAGAGCCAGGGTTCTGACATGATCATCTCCTTTCCCTCCAAAGTTCTTTTCCCATTCTACTTTTCCGTTTTTGTCCAGTTTAACGATCCAGTAGTCGCCTTCACCAAAATTGATGCTGGCTTTTGGCATTTGGCTAATGGCTGTTGAACGAACAGATCTTTCACCTAAAGACTTCTCTTCACGGGTTCTAACCCCTGAACCCGTATCGCGCACCTCGGAACTTCTTGAATAAATTCCTAGTAAAGCTCCGCCATCTTTTGTTGGAATCATCTTTTCCACTTCATCCAGACCTTTTCCGCCTAAAATCAATTGAGAGAGTTCTTTTCCGTCTTTGTCGAGTCTTGTGATCCAGACATCTTTAGAACCATAGCCTTTGGATGAGTTTTGTACATTTCCAGCTATAAAAAAGCCTAGGTCTGTACTTTGAATAACTACCCTGGCTTCTTCATCAGAAGAGGTTCCCAACGTTTTCTGCCATAATTCATCTCCGAATTCATTGATCCTGATCAGCCAGATGTCTGAGCCGCCTTTGGAGTCATCTTTTTTATCCAGACCTTTCCCAGAATATGAAGTTCCGGCTACCAGAAACCCGCCATCCTGGGTAGATACCGTGGCAGAAAGATAATCATGATTATTTCCTGAGAAATACTTTTCCCAGGCCTGTTCTCCCTGTTGATTTAGTTTCACCAAATGGAAATCATAGCCATTATTCTGCTTACTTCCAGCCTCCAGCTTCCCGTTTCTTGACTGTATAGAGCTTCCTGTAATAAGATATTGCTGATCGATTGTTGTCGTCACCTGACTTAGAAAATCCTGGGTAGAGGATTGGATATCTTTTTGCCAGAGAACTTCCTGGGCTGCTACCCCTGAAATTGCAGATAAAGTCCATATACTGAGATAAAGTTTTTTCATTCCCTGTTGTTTATTAATAGTAGTTTTAAAATTGCACGAAATTAATGTTTATTAACATTTTTTAACGCTCATTGTCAGGTGAATTAATATGAGTTTTATCACATTGAGTGGAGTTAAACTTAAATTTGATTACTAAGAAAATCTCTTAAATCGTTATGATGTAGATTAGAGAATATATGCCTAAAAACTATCCGGTAGAAATGAGAATATGCAAAAAGATAGAGTATGAATGAGTAGGATTAAGAATATAATCAAATGATTTTGAGTAACAGTAGTAAAATAAAAAAAGCAATCTTCCGATCATCAGAAGATTGCTTGTGCTCAATGTAGACCCACAGGGATTCGAACCCCAGATGACTGAACCAAAATCAGTAGTGTTACCGCTACACCATGGGTCTGTTTTGATGTGGCAAAATTAGAAAAATTATTTGGATTACAAAACTTCAAATTAAAAATTTATTAACATAATAACGTGATAAAGGGCTTATCCATTGATATCCAAATAATTATTTTTCACGAAATTTTTTCGAAATAAGGAGGACTTTTAATACTAAATAATAAAATCTTATCTTTGCAAAAAAATTGGGCTCCAAAAGTTGGAGTAACCCATTAATAACTTATCCTTAGCGCAGCAAAAGGAGTATTAAACATTTTTTATGTCAAATATTGTCGCAATCGTTGGACGTCCCAACGTAGGAAAATCCACGCTTTTTAACCGTTTATTAGAGAGAAGAGAGGCTATTGTAGATTCTACAGCCGGTGTAACCAGAGACCGTCACTACGGGAAATCTGATTGGAATGGAGTAGACTTTACAGTAATTGATACCGGAGGGTATGATGTAGGTACGGATGATATCTTTGAAGAAGAAATCCGTAAGCAGGTACAATTGGCAGTAGATGAAGCAACTTCTATTATCTTTATGATGAATGTGGAAGAAGGACTTACTGATACTGACCACGAAATTTATAGATTGCTTAGAAGATCGAATAAGCCAATTTATATTGTAATCAACAAAGTAGATTCATCAAAAGAAGAACTTCCTGCAACAGAATTTTATCAATTAGGAATTGATAAATACTATACGCTTTCTTCTGCTACAGGTTCAGGAACTGGAGATCTATTGGATGATATCGTTAAAGATTTCCCAACAACAGAATATAAAGATCCTTTTGAAGGATTGCCTAAAATCACGATCGCTGGTCGTCCGAACGTAGGAAAGTCTACAATGACCAATGCTTTATTGGATGTTGAAAGAAACATCGTAACAGATATTGCAGGAACTACAAGAGACAGTATCCAAACCTTATACAATAAATTCGGACATGAATTTGTATTGGTAGATACAGCCGGGATGAGAAGAAAGTCTAAAGTAAATGAAGACTTGGAATTCTATTCCGTAATGAGATCTATCCGTTCTATTGAATATTCTGATGTGGTTATCATCATGGTAGATGCTACTCAGGGTTGGGAATCTCAGGATATGAATATCTTTGGATTGGCACAGAAAAACAGAAAAGGAATCGTCATCCTTGTCAATAAATGGGACTTGATCGAAGACAAAGAAACCAATACGATGCGTGATTTCGAAAAATCAATCAAAGATAAAATTGGTCAGTTCCAGGATATTCCGATTCTATTTGTTTCTGCATTAACGAAGCAGAGAATCTTAAAAGCAGTAGAAGTAGCAATGCAGGTGTATGATGATCGTAAAAAGAAGATCAAAACTTCAAAACTGAACGAAGTAATGCTTCCTATTTTCGAAAATACACCACCACCGGCATTGAAAGGAAAATATATTAAGATCAAATATTGCGTTCAGCTTCCTACACCATCACCACAGTTTGTGTTCTTCTGTAACCTGCCGCAGTATGTGAAGGAACCCTATAAAAGATTTACTGAAAACCAGTTGAGAAAACAATTCGGGTTTACCGGAGTTCCAATTGAAGTGTATTTCAGACAAAAATAAAAGAATAATGTTTTTAAAAAATCTGGTAAGGAAACTTACCAGATTTTTTATTTTAAACAGATTCTTATGTGTAAATAACCAGAATATCCTTGTCAGAGAGGAGAATATTAAGTCTCCCTCTTCAGGCTTCCCACTTTTATAGCCATTTTTCATAAACCAGTCTTACTGGCCGATAGCCTTGCGATGTCAGCCAGCGTTGCATAGTATCATTGTTGCAAAGAGTAAAACGGTAAATTTTCCGGATTTTATAGTCAGAATATGTTTCTTCAAATGTTTTATTCAGAGAAGAATAAACCCCTTGGTTTCTGTATTCTTTTTTTACATATCCCTCGGAAACATAAAGGTCATCACCATTTCCCAGTTCAAAATTACTGTTATCTTTTTCATCAATATATCCGAATAGAAATCCTATAGCCTTTCCGTTAGTTTCTGCAATGAGAAAAGTGCCATCATTCTCTTCCTCACATTCGGTCATAAACCTGAGGTAATTGTCCCGGATCTGGTTCCAGTCGGCAGTATTATTATTCATCTCTTTTTCAGAAATATGAAGCTCACCTACCAGTTCATCTACAATAGATAAGTTGTCCTTGATTTTAATTTTTTTGATAGAATAATTCATAATGGTGTTTTGTTTTTTTATAGAGATTGGAAACAGGAAGAATAAAGTTGTTGTCTTTAAAGGTCAATAAAATGATAAATATAAATTCTAAGGTCTAAGATAACTTTCATCTTCCATCCTCTGGCTTCCTGCTTAATTATTTTCCTCTCAATGGGCTTCCACACCATGAAGTGTTATCAGAAAGAATTTCTCCTTTCATCACCAGGGAAAGAGGATCAATACTAACATTATTTCCAATTTCAGTATCATATAAAATTATGGTTCTAGAATTGATGGTTGTCTGGCTTCCAATTTTTACACCTCCTACTTTCATGATCCGGTCTTCAAAAAGGTGGGTTTGAGGTCCACAGTCTTCATTCAGCATAGATTCATCGCCTATGGATACCATATCAAACTCTGTAATATCAGTTGTATTAAGCCATACTTTTTTCCCGATTTTCACTCCCAAAAAACGCATGAAGAAAGGAAGCCACCATGTGCCACGAAGAAAATCCAGGAAGAACAGTACCGGAAGAGCTTCGTAGATTGTGGTAATTCCCTCGCTCAGCCATACTTTCAGACTGTACATAGGCATTTCGGTTTTTTTGTATTTCCCTATGAATATCCATTTTAATAATACAGTAAAGAAAAAGGAGGGTAAGGCAACAATTCCCAGATAATAAAATGGAGCAAACAATAAAAGATAGTGAATTCTTCCTTCCAGATAAGTACTTGTATAGGCAATAAACAATACACTGCAAATAATGACTATAGTTTGTGGAAGAATAATTCTGATTCCTTCTACAATTGCCCTTGCCAGTTTTAGACGGAAAGGCGGATTGTAGGTAAGGTTATCCTGAAAAACATCCGATTTCTGCCTTGAAGGAAGACCTATGGGTGGTGATCCAAACCAATCTCTTTCAGAAGAATTTTTGAGTTGTTCTTCGGAAGGTGCTTTGCTTAATACACCAATGAGCATATTATCTCCCAATTCATATCCTTGCGGAATAAGTCCGCTATTTCCTACAAAACTGTTATTTCCAATCTTTGTTTTGGATAAAATTAATTTTTCATTTCTTACATCATGTTCTCCCAAAATAACCGCATCCGCAATAAACGAGCCTTCACCAATCTCCAAAAGATGATGAGATACATCACTGGCTGTCGATATTTCTGAATTTTTGCCCACTTTTGCACCCATCATTTTGTAAAATTTACTGATATAGATCGAAGCAAAAAGAGGATGTACAATGATAAGTGATAGATTAAAAATCTGATCCTTGATCCATTTTCTGTAATAAGTGAAACTATATACTGGGTAAATTCCAGGTTTCATTTTGTATTGTAAGATCCTTGTGAGAATACTTATTACAGCGATAAACAATAAAATATATACAGTGGAAAGTATTGGAGCTTGCCATAGATAGTAAAAACTATAGTCAGAGGAGCGATCATCCAGATAATACAATGTATAAAGGGTAGGAGCTAAGGGTAAAACGATCAGAAGGGGAAAGAAGAATAATGAAACCGAATATAATAATGCATACCTGTTCCTTTTGGCAGCTGATGAAAGCTTTGGAACCTCAGTTTCCTCTCCTGTTTTTACCCTTATCTTTTCAGCAGGGCTGCCATTCCATACTTCACCAAATCCAATTTTACTCCCTTCATTCAGGTAGCTTAGATCCTGAAGTTCTCCAAACTCTTCAATCACTGTGTCTCCACATACAATGACAGAAGAGCCCAGATAGGAATGAGCTTTAATATGTACTTTTCTTATTCTTAAAATCCCATTTTCAACAGAAGCATTGTCAATACTGCATCCTGAACTGGTGTTTACATTTTCATCAATGGTTACAAGATCTTCAGCAGCAATAGGTAATAAACTCAGCTGAGCACTCGGATGTACTTTTACACCGAGTAATTTCAGATATTTTGGATATAAAGGTGTTTCTACAATAAATTCGGACGGCATTAATCTTTTGATGGTTTTCCATAACCACCATCTGAAATAATACCAGCCCCAAAGCGGATAATCTCCTTCTTTGATTTTCCCAATCACCAGCCATTTGGTTAAAATAATAATAAGAGAATATACAGGCGGAATTAAAGTATACAATAAGAACGCACTTAATAAAGCATAATGCAATCCATATCCGTTAAGCTGAAAATAATAATAGCTTAAATAAGGAAAGAATATCTGAATGCTTAATAGTGCAAATACGACCAGTAAACTTATAGTCTGTGCAATATTACAGGCAATGTACTGTAATGTTGAAACCCTGTGAAAAGGTTCATGATCTGCAGTTTTTTGAAACTGTTTATTTTTAAGGCATTCCGAATAAGCCGATAAAGGACGGTTTTCATAAATCTCCTTTAATGAAGCAGTCGGAATTCCTGCTTTCTGACGCAAATGTGATACTAAAGTAGCCGCAAGCAAAGAGTGCCCCCCTAAATCAGTGAAAAAATCCTGATTCAGATTGATTTCTTTTCCTGGAAATACCCATTTCAGTGTTTGTAATAATCTTTCCTCTACAGATGCTGTAATATCAATCTTAATATCATCATCTTCATGAATGGTAAAACTTTCTGGTAAAGGAAGTCTTTTTCTATCAATTTTACCACTTGGCATCCGTGGCATTTCCTTCAGTTGAACAATAGAAATAGGAATCATATAAGGAGCCAGAAATTTGGCCAGTTCCTTTCTCATTTCATTTTCATCAAATGAAGTATCATTGCTCATTACAGCATATCCCACAAGTTGCCCTTGTCCATTAGAATCTTCTTTTACCGCTACAGCAGCAGAAGAAACATCCTGAAGTTGGTTCAGGCGGGTTTCTATTTCGCCAAGTTCAATTCTGTACCCTCGAAGTTTAATTTGGTCATCTATTCTTCCTTGAAAATCAATAAATCCATCTTCCCTTATGACGACTGCATCTCCAGTTTTATAGATTTTATCTCCGGGAAGCCCCGGAAAAGGATTGGAAAGAAATTTTTGTTCAGTAAGTTCCGGAAGGTTAAAGTACCCATTGCTTACTCCCGGTCCGGAAATAATCATTTCGCCCCGTTCTCCTCTGGGAACAATATTCATATTTTCATCAACCACAGCAATATGATAATTGGGAAGGGGAGGACCAATAGTAAGGTCTTCCTGGCTGTTCAGTTTAACCATATTGGAAGAAACCGTAGTTTCTGTTGGGCCATAGCTGTTGATAAATATTCTGTAAGGTTTTGCCCATTTTTCCTGAACCTGTTTGGTGCAGGCCTCACCTCCGGTGTTGATAAATCTGATGGTGGGAACTTCGTCAATAATGGCTAAAATACTAGGAACTGCATGAAGTACAGTGATTTTATTTTCTGTTAAAACATAGCTTAGTTCATCAATTGCTTTTACAGTAGTAGCATCTGCAATCCAGATGGTTGCTCCGGCAAACAGGCTGATCCATACCTCTTCGCACCACATGTCGAAAGAAACAGAGAAGCCCTGATAAACAGTATCTGTTTCTTTTATTTCTATAAAGTCCTGCTCAGAACGGATCAGGTGACATATATTTCGGTGGGAAATAGGGATTCCTTTAGGATTTCCTGTACTTCCAGAAGTAAATAATACATATGCCCAGTTATCCGGATTAATATGGATAGAAGGTTCAGGAACGATCTCTTGTGGCTGAGGAGCAATTGCCAATGGCTGACAGTGGATATGAGCATCTGTATCTGAAAAATAAGTTTTAACATTAATATCAGTAAAAACTTTCTTAATTCTGTCTTCCGGCATTTCTCTGTCCAGAGGAATATAGGAAGCTCCCGCTTTTAAAATGCCAAGTATGGCAATAGGAAGTTCAAGGCTTCTCGGATACCAGACTCCTACATGGTCACCAGGCTGTACACCCTGATTTTGCAACTGTATGGCAATTGCATTACTCCAGCTGTCTAATTCAGCGTAGGAAATTTTTTTATCTTTAAATATAAAGGCTGTGGCATCTTTATACTTTTCAAAGGTGGGAACCAGTAATTCAGGCAGAGTTTCATCTTTTATAAATGCTCCATTGATTTTACCTAAAATCAAACTTTTCATCATGTAAAAAATAATATATATGTGTTGGGAAAATGATATAAATGTAGTTCATTTCTATTTATATCCAATCTGCAAATTCGTTTTTTAGTTGTAATTTTGCAGCAATTAATGTTTACTAACTGTAATTAAAACCTAAATCTTCATGCTTACTATTTTATCACACAATTTTTCCCTTGTTAATGAATGGATTAATGAACTTCGAAACGTTCAGGTTCAGCATGACCGAATGAGATTCCGAAGAAATATGGAAAGAATCGGAGAAATTGCGGCCTTTGAAATCAGTAAAGGACTGGAAGTAAGAGAGGTTGAAATCCAAACTCCTTTAGATACCATTAAAACCAGAGAAATTGCAGTACAGCCTGTGATTACAACTATTTTAAGAGCAGGTGTTCCATTATTTGAAGGAATTCTTAGCTATCTTGACAGAGCGGATTGTGGTTTTGTAGCAGCGTATAGAAAACACGATGCCAATGACTATTTCTCCATCAAACAGGATTATCTGACGTGCCCAAGTATTGAAGGGAGACCTTTAATTGTAGCAGATCCAATGTTGGCAACCGGAGCTTCCCTGATTGAAGCGATCAAAGATTTATTGACTAATGGGAATCCAACCCAGCTTCACATTGTAGCAGCTATTGCCTCAAGACAAGGTGTGGAAACTGTTCAAAATGCCTATCCTGATGCTCACATTTGGGTAGGAGCTATTGATGAAGAATTAACATCCAAAGGCTATATCACACCAGGATTAGGAGATGCCGGAGATTTAAGCTACGGAGAAAAGCTTCAACGATAATGATTTAAGAAAGATTCCAGAAATCTTTTATTACATTCAATAATAAATTAGGTCGTACTTTATCCACAGGATGCTTTGTATCGGGGAGTACGGCCAATTTTGCATTTGGAAGTTCCCTGTATACAGCTGTGCTTTCCTCAATAGTTACCATATTGTCTTTATCTCCTACCATAATCTGAACCGGAATATTAATCGTGGCAAGATTGTTTTTCAATGGAGGATTTTTCCCCAGATCAATCATTAAGTCAGCAATAGCCGGAAGTAATTGTTTCCATTTTGGGCCGTGCTGCTTCTCCAGAAGTTGAGCATATTGTGGAACTTTCTCAAGAATGACATCCGGATTAAGCATTTTACTTTCCTTTATAGCCTGTTCTTCAATCCAATCGAATTTGGTGCCCAGCGTCATAATAGAATTGACACTTTCAGGATGTTTCATAGCATAGCAAAGAGCAACATAACCACCCATGCTGTGCCCCAGAATAAATACATCTTTTAAATTGTTTTCTACACAGTATTCCGTTAACTCTTGAGCATATTTTTCTATACTGATTCCGTCTGAGGGAAGGTCTTTACCTCCATGACCAGAAAATAAAGGAGTATGAATGGTGAAATAAGATGAAAGACTATCTAAATAAGGATTAAATATTTCAGAATGACCTAAAGCACCATGTAATAAAACCAAATTCTGCATGATTGTTTTTTTTGGAAAATTAAGCAAAAGAATCAAAACACAAAAACGAGGAAAAAAACTAAAATTTTAGTAGTAAAGAACTGGTAGGTATAAGTATTAGTTTAAAATTAAACCTTGAACACTTCTATACATCCATTGCGATAACCAATATGCTGACTTTATTATGATCACCGGCATTTAAAATCTCCCATGCAATTGAAGAAACGGTAGTTCCTGTGGTGAAAACATCGTCAATGAGTAGAATATGTTTTCCTGTTATAGCCCGGGTTACTGAAAAAGTATTCCTGGATTCCAGCCTATGCTGCTTATCCTTTAACGCTTGTGCTTTAGAATAATAATTTCTTTTGATTAATTGATGATCAAATGGGACTTCGTAATATTTTGAAAGCGTTTCTGTAAAAAGATGAAGCTGATTATAGCCTCTTTCTCTAAGCTTTTTAGGGTGCAAAGGAACACTTATCAGGAGATCCGGTTTTTGATCTTTAAAATCCAATCGCTCGGTAGTCCAATTGGCCAGGATTTTTCCGGTAATTTCCCGGCTTCTGTATTTAAGTTCATGAATGATTTTCCGGCTTAGACTTTCTTCTTCAAATTGTATGAGAGCAAAAGTGTTCTCAACAGGAAAAAGGAGTTTGCACTTTTCTTTTACGGGGTTATTTTCGAAATAATTATAATGTGTAAAATGAATTTGATTAAAACATAGATCACAAATCAGAAGATCACTCTCAATAATTCTATTACAATGGAGGCATCGGTTAGGAAAGAATAAGTCCAATATCATAAGTGTGTTTTTACTAAGATATGAAATAGTTTTGAGTCTTCAGTCCAGTATTAATGCTTTGATTTCTTTAAACTTAGAATTCTTTTTTTATCTTTTCAATTGCATTTTTCATGCTAAGATTAAAATGTTCTTTCTCTAATCGAACCGGAGGAGCTTGTCTTACTTCGCAATCCGGGATGCTGCAAGATTCGCAGGTTACTCCTACGTTAATGGTTTTTAAGGATGGTGATTTTATAAAGCCAATTTTTTTGATGGTTTGTGAATTCAGTAAAATTCCCAGACAATAGCTTCTGTTGCTGCCATCAGAAAAAGGATTCTTTTGAGAAGTAGAAATAACCAGATAGCTTATTCCCTGGTCTTTGTAATGAGAGATCTGGGCATCTGTAAGTGTTTCATTTTCTTTTAAATGATGAAGGTTTTTTACGGCAATCCATCTTCTGCAATAGTGTTCATTCATAGCATTAGCGTGAGGAGCCTGCTGGTGGTTAAGGTGAAGTTCCTTTAGGATTTGAATTTTTTCTGATCCTTTCTTTTTTACTAAGCATAAATAAAAAAGATCTTTAATTCCCATTTCTGCAGAAAGAATATTGGTCAGGCGATAATAAAAAGTTTCCGGAGAATTGGTGAAACTGTTGATAAGGGCGGCAAAGTTCTCAGGTACCCAAGTGTTTTGTTGGAAAAATTCAGAAGATTTTTCAATGGCTGGCTCTTTGGAGATTAATAGAGCTCCGGCAAAATACGAAGCATAAAAGTTGTTCAGGATTTCCTCAAAACTTCCGAAATCAAGCCATGAATAAGTAGTAGGACGAACCTTTAATTCCAAAACATTGAATCCTATTTCCTTGGCCAGGATAAATGTTTTCTGATCTTTTTCAAGCTTTTTATTCAATAACAATAATCTTTTTTCCGGAATAAACAAAGATCGTAGGTTGTCCAGAGTTCCGTAGCTTTCAAAATCTTCAGATTGGATTGTATAATTGAAATTTTCTGTAAGAATGTTCTCCAGAATATCTGACTTTAAATTTTTATCAATCTGAAAATGGTTTTCTTCAGTGAATAAGCTGACCTTATCCTCAATTTCCGGGAAATAATTGTCATATAATTCCTGAAATGACCTTAAAACAGCAAAGTAAAACCTTTCCTTTCCAAGATTATAATTCTGGGAAATTTCTATCAATGCATTAATAAAAGCTGTTACTTTCTTAGGAGCATCACTGATGATACTGATAAGGTTATTTTTATTGATCCCGAATAATTCCAAGGGAACCTCTTTGAAGAAATCAGACTGTAGAATTTCATTAAAAGGAGCAAGGCTTTTATCCAGTTTTGTGGAAACCAGATCATCGAAAGTGCAGTTCAAAGCTTCCGAAAGCTGGATGATTTTATCGTGCTTTGGGTATTTTTTTCCGTTTTCAATCTCATTAAGGTAAGATTTTGACAATCCGGTTTTTACTGCAAGATCCTGTAGAGACCAATTTTTCTTTTGTCTCAGTTGTTTCAGTTTTAAGCCAAAAACTGTTTTAATATAGTCGCTTTCTGAATTCATTACTCAAATATAAATAATTAGATGCGATTATTCGCATAATAATTTTTAAATAAATTTAGCGAACGTTCGCTATTTGTGAAAATTTTTGTTTATGTTTGTAACATCAAGTCACAAAATCAACATGTTATGGAAACCAAGACTCAATTAAAAATTACGGCTCAGAAGCAGTTTGAAGAAATTTTTACTCCGGATTTGATTGATTTTCTGATAACACTTCATCAGAATTTTAACCAGAAAAGAGTAGAGCTTTTAGAAGAAAGGAAAAAAACTCAGAAAGAATTCGATCAGGGGAATCTTCCGAAATTTCCGAAAGAGACGGAAGAAATCAGAAATGGAAATTGGGTATGTGCTCCACTGCCGCAAGATTTACTTGACAGAAGAGTGGAAATTACAGGACCAGTTGACCGTAAAATGATTATCAATGCTCTAAACTCAGGAGCCTTGACCTTCATGGCGGATTTTGAGGACAGCAGCTCGCCGACATGGGATAATTGTATGGAAGGACAAATTAATCTTTCCGATGCGATTAACAGAACTATTGATTTTGTCAACGAAGTAGGGAAGGCATATAAGCTTAATGAAAAAACAGCTGTTTTATTGGTAAGGCCAAGAGGATTGCATCTTCCTGAAAAACATATTAAGATTAATGATGAGGAGGCATCGGGATCATTGACAGATTTTGGGATTTACTTTTTCAGAAATGCAAAAAAATTATTGGAAAAAGGAAGTGGCCCCTACTTTTATCTGCCAAAATTAGAACATTATAAAGAAGCCAGATGGTGGAATGAAGTATTTGTCTTTGCTCAGGAATATCTGGAAATTCCACAGGGTACGATTAAAGCAACTGTTTTAATTGAAACCATTACAGCCTCATTCCAGATTGATGAAATTTTATACGAATTAAAAGAACACAGTTCTGGATTGAACTGCGGAAGATGGGATTACATTTTTTCATACATTAAAAAATTCAGAAACCTTCCGGAGTTTATTGTTCCGGACAGGGACCAGGTAACCATGACCTCTCCTTTTATGAGTGCCTATTCAAAAAGGGTGATTGAAGGCTGCCACAAAAGAAATGTTCATGCGATGGGCGGAATGGCAGCACAAATTCCTGTAAAAAATGATGATGAGGCCAATAATACAGCTTTTGAAAAAGTAAGAAGTGATAAGGAAAGAGAAGTGAAAAATGGTCATGACGGAACCTGGGTAGCACATCCGGCATTGGTTTCTGTGGCTAAGGGTATTTTTGATCAATACATGCCTTCTAAAAATCAGATCGATAAAAAACTTGAATACAACATACAGGAAAATGATCTGCTTGAAATTCCGAAAGGAGCCATTACAGAAAAAGGAGTACGAAAAAATATCAATGTAGGGATTCTTTATCTCGAAAGCTGGTTGATGGGAACAGGTGCAGCAGCTATTTATAATCTAATGGAAGATGCCGCTACGGCAGAAATTTCCAGAACACAAATCTGGCAATGGCTGAAAAATGAGGCAGTATTAAGTGATGACAGAACATTAACCAGAAGTATGGTTCTCCAATGGGAATCTGAAGAAATGGACAATATTGAAAAATATGTAGGTGAAGCCCGTTTTAAAAATGGGAAATTCAACCTTGCCAAAGAATTATTCAATGAATTGATATTCTCTGAAAACTTTGAAGAATTTTTAACCCTGAAAGCATACCCTTTTATTTAGTTTGAGAATCGGAGGCTCTGAATCTCGGTTTCTAAACCTCAAAAACCACAAACTCAACAAACAAAATCCAAATATTATGAAAACAAGACAAGAACAAATCCAGGCTATAGAGCAAGATTGGCTGACAAACCCACGTTGGAATGGTGTAAAAAGACCTTATACTGCGGAAGAAGTATTAAAACTTCGTGGTTCTTACAAAATAGAATATACCATTGCCACAGAAATGTCTAAGAAATTCTGGGAAAAACTCAATACTCAGGATTATGTAGCAGGTCTTGGAGCTTTAACAGGTAATCAGGCTGTGCAGGAGGTGGATGCTGGTTTAGAAGCAATTTATCTTTCAGGCTGGCAGGTAGCAGCAGATGCTAACTTATCTGGAGAAATGTATCCGGATCAGTCTTTGTATCCCGCGAATTCTGTACCTTCTGTAGTGAAAAAAATAAACAATGCTTTATTAAGAGCAGATCAGGTTCAATCCGTGAGTGGAGCAGGAGATAAAGAATATCTGGTTCCAATTATTGCGGATGCAGAGGCCGGTTTTGGAGGAAACTTAAATGCTTTTGAACTGATGAAGCAGATGATTGAGGCAGGAGCTGCCGGTGTACATTTTGAAGATCAGCTTTCTTCAGCAAAAAAATGTGGACATTTGGGAGGTAAAGTATTGGTTCCTACTCAGGAAGCTGTTAATAAACTAATTGCAGCACGTTTGGCCGCAGATGTATTGGGAGTTCCAAGCCTTATTATTGCAAGAACAGATGCTGACGCTGCAGACTTATTGACATCAGATATTGATGACAGAGATAAAAAATTCGTAACAGGAGAGAGAACTTCTGAAGGATTTTATGTGGTAAGAAATGGAGTAGAACAAGGAATAGACAGAGGGTTGTCATATGCTCCTTATGCAGACCTGATCTGGATGGAAACTTCAAATCCGGATCTGGAACAGGCAAAAAGATTTGCTGATGGTATTCATGCACAATTTCCGGGAAAAATGCTTGCTTACAACTGCTCACCTTCATTTAACTGGGCTGCAAAGCTAAGTGTTGAAGAAATGTCTACCTTCCGTGAGGAGTTGGCAAAAATGGGATATAAATTCCAGTTTATTACATTAGCAGGATTCCATGCTTTGAACACGGCCATGTTTGAATTGGCTTTAGCTTATAAAGAGAAAGGAATGGCGGGCTATTCAGAACTTCAGGAACGTGAGTTTGCATTGCAGCAAAAAGGATTCAGAGCAGTAAAACATCAGTCTTTTGTAGGGACAGGATATTTCGATGAGGTTCAGAATATTGTTACCAACGGATCTTCAGCTACCGTAGCGATGAAAGATTCTACAGAAACAGCACAGTTTCATTAAAAATCAGTTTTTTGCATTATACATATTTTCGAAGCTCTCCTCAATTTTTTGGGGAGGGCTTTATGTTGAAGAAGATTTTTGATCATGGAATATCCCATACTGCTCATGGCTTTTTTTGATGGGTTTTATACTTTAAATAAGACTAAAAAATAAGGATCATCTTAAACGAAAAATTATACTATATTTGGACACGGAAAAAAAAGAATTTTCGAAAAAAGTATATATTATAATGAAACTAATTAAATTATTTTTTATTGCAGCAGGATTAACTTTAACTGCTAATGCTGTAAATGCTCAACAAAAGATCGGAAGCGTAAATACTGAAGATATTTTTGAAAATCTGGCTGAAGTAAAAACAGCTGGAACAACTCTTGATAACCTGACGAAAACAAAGCAGGCTGAAATTGATAAAATGATCAGTGAATATCAAACAAAGTTGAAAGTAGCACAGGATAAAGAAAAAACATTCAACGATACTAATAAAGAAGCTTTAACTAAAGAATTAATAGCTGCACAAACAGAACTTGATAGTTTGGGTAAAAAAATTGAAGAGGCAAGAGCACAGGCTGCTAAGGAGATTTCTGCTAAACAAGGCGAATTGTTTACACCAATACAACAGAAAATAAAGACTGCTATTTTTGCAGTGTCTAAAGAAAGAAACCTGAACTTTGTATTTGATGTGGCTACACAAGGAAGTAATCTTATTTATACAGATGGAAGCGAAGATATTACCGATCAGGTAAAAACAAAATTGGGAGCTTCTACCACAACTGCTAAACCTGCAGCAGGAAAAGCTAAAAAATAATTTCAATCTATTGAATATTGTAAAACGGAATCAGACTCATCTGGTTCCGTTTTTCTTTAAAGTAATACAGCTTTTTGGGTAAAAAGCATTAGAAATTTTTTATTTTAAATCATAAATTTGAGTAAATATTTCAGCAAGATGAATTTAGTGTATGAAAAACAGATTAAGGTAACAGAAGAGCATATTGACCAAAATAACCATGTCAATAATGTTCAGTATGTACATTGGGTAGAAGAAATAGCAGCAGAACACTGGGATCTTTTAAAAAATAAAACTGAGTATGAGAATGATGTCTGGATGCTTCTGGATCATCATATCCGATACAAAAAACAGGTTTATCTGGGTGATATAATTACAGTAAAAACTTATCCAAAGGCTCCTGAAGGCGCTAAACAGCCAAGAAAAGTAGAATTTTATTGCAATAATGAACTGGTGGTGGATTCAAGTACGCTGTGGGTTTTGTTCGATACGGAAGCAAAGAAAATAAAGCGTCTGGAAAATAACTGGTTGGAGAAACTGAGGTAGATTGTTAGAAATCATAGAAGAGGATGAAGAGTAAATTAAGAAAAATAACAGTTGAGCAAACAGAATATTTGTACTTGGTTACAGATAAGTATCATCCCGGAACATATACCAATACACTTACTGTAAAGATATTTCTAAAAGATGAAAAGCAGACTCCGCTAATCATTGATTTTCTAACCCTTAATCATTATATCATGGGACAGCCTTTAAAATCAGGAATCTGGTTGATGAATATAATAACAAATTCCAAGGAAGATGTCAATATCAATGAACCTAAATATATACAGAAACTTATTTTACAAGGAAGAGAAAAAGGCTGGGATGGGAAAAATAAGATGGAAAAACAAAATGGACTTGATTATTTATCCGAATTGGGGTATGATATTGACCCGTTAAAGCCTAATTAGAATAGATGTGGCTATTTTTTTATAAAACTCAGAAATTTTGTAACATAATATAATTTTTTGTTGTCTTATGAATAATAGATCAACAAATAATGAAACAATCCGTTTTGACAGCTATATTTTTAAATGTTTCCATTGTAGGATTCAGTCAGACATCAGAACAGTCAAAAGCAATCGACAGCTATATAAAGAATGTTATTCAAATCAATGAAATTCCCGGAATGGCAGTGGGAATTGTAAAAAATGATAAGGTAAAAATCCAGCAATATTACGGATGTGAAAATCTTGAAAGTAATAAAAAAGTGGATTCCAAGTCCATGTTCAGGATATACTCCAATACAAAGCTGGTCGCTAATATAGGTCTTTTTAAACTTGTAGAAGAAGGAAAACTTTCAGTTGATGATAAAATTAAAATTTCAAAATATATAGACAATCTCCTAATACAGCCAATACAGACGAAACTCAGGGTAATAATTTAATCCTTAAAATCAACTAAAGAATATAAATATATCATGTTAAATAGATACTTGACTTTTGCTTTTTTATCCTGTTTTTTAATTGGTTTTTCACAAAATACCAAAAATGAAATTCAAATTCCAAAGCAGTTTGCTGACCAAAAGAATATGGGTAAAGCGATAAAAGATATCGGCGAACAATTGAAAGATTATACCATAGTAGGACTGGGAGAAGGAACGCACGGAACCAAAGAGTTTAATGAAATCAGAGGGGAAATTTCTAAACAATTAATCACTAAAAATGATTTTAGAATTATAGCATTTGAAAGCGCCTATGGTGATGCTTCATTTTTAAATGAGGCTGTTAACTCAGAGGTGGATTTACATATTGCTTTAAAGAAATATATAACGTCTATCTGGCAGACAAAAGAGATCTATGCTCTGCTAACATGGATTAGAGAGTATAATAAAAATCATACAGACAAAGTAATTATTTCCGGGTTTGATACAGACGTTCTTACAAATAGTGCAGAAATTTTGAAAAAATCTGTAGGTTTAGGAAAAGAATTTACAGAAATAACAAGTGAGATTAGAACGAAAGCAGCATTACAGGACGAGATGTGGGAAAAACAAAATGACCCCGCTTTCAAACTGGATATGAAAACTGTAATAAAAAATGGAACAGAAGGGTTTCTATTAGTTAAGAAAGCAGACAGTTTATATGGTCAAAAAATGAATCTGAGTTCCAAACTGGCTCTATACAACCTTGAACAAGGGTTTAAGATTCCTTACGAAGCAGGTAAAAAAAATTATGATGTTTCCAGAGACCTTATTATGTCTGAAATGATTGGGAAAATTCAATCTGGATATCATAAAAAGATGATTCTTTTGGCTCATAATGCCCATATTGCACTCAAACCTATTCTTGTAGATGGAATGGGAGGATATATTAAAGAAAAATATGGAAAAGACTATTATGCATTGGCAACATCTACCTCTTCTGGAAACTATAGTGCTACAACCGATCCACGCGCTGTGAAAAGTAATACTTATACATCTTATCAACTTCCTGGAAAACTGGAAAACAGTTGGGAAGAAAAGTTAGAACATAATACCTATGAAAATTATTTTGTGAATTTTAATAACAACTCAGAAAATAAATATAACCAACCTTTTAAGATGAGATTTGTAGGATATGGTCCAATTACACCTGCAACAGAAAAATTTACTATTACAGAACCTTTAAAGCTTAATGAATGCTTTGACGGAATTATTTTTATAAAACAAACCAATGCCTCAGAACATTTAACAAATTGATTGGATTTTTATTGATTTTCAATGAATTTCTTCGATTCTATTAATAGCAGTCTGACTTTTAAAGTTAGACTGTTTTGTCATATCTTTGCAATATGATACGTATTACAAAAATTTTTACATTCGAAACAGCCCACGTACTGTATAACTACGATGGGAAATGTAAAAATATGCATGGACATTCCTATAAGCTGTTTGTTACAGTGAAAGGAAAGCCGATTAATGATATTGATAACCCTAAAAACGGGATGGTAGTTGATTTCGGAGATATCAAAAGTATCGTAAAATCTGAAATCGTAGACGTTTGGGATCATGCAGTACTTTTAAATGCCTTGACTCCCCATAAAGAATTGGGTGATGATCTTGAACAAAAAGGGCATAAAGTAATCTATTGCACTTTCCAGCCAACCTGTGAAAATATGCTGTATGCTATTGCCGCTAAAATAAAATCAAGACTTCCGGAAGGAATTTCTTTGGCTTACCTTAAACTTCATGAGACAGAAAACTCTTATGGAGAATGGTTTGCAGAAGACAATCAATAATTATTATCCCATAAAGCTCAGACGGTGTTAAAAACAACAATTAATTTAGAACCTGGAAAAAAAGTATACTTTGCTTCTGATCAGCATTTCGGTGCACCTACTCCTAAAGAAAGTAAGGTACGTGAAGAAAGATTTATACGATGGATGGATCAGATCAAAGAAGATGCACAGGTTTTATTTTTAATGGGTGATCTTTTTGACTTCTGGCATGAATGGAAACATGTAGTTCCCAAAGGATATATTCGTGTTTTAGGGAAAATTGCAGAACTGAAAGACAGAGGAATCCATATTTATTTTTTTGTGGGAAACCACGACCTGTGGATGAAAGATTATCTTGAAGAAGAAATTGGGTGTACGGTTTTTTACCAGAAACAATATTTTGAGATGGGTGGAAAACAGTTTTTGCTGGCTCATGGAGACGGATTAGGTCCTGGTGATAAAGGGTACAAAAGAATGAAAAAACTCTTTACCAATCCTGTAGCACAATGGTTTTTCAAATGGCTTCACCCTGATATTGCCATGAAAGTAGCCTTATATCTTTCCCAGAAAAATAAAATGATCTCAGGAGAAGAAGACAAAGCATTCTTAGGGGAAGATAAAGAGTTTCTGATTATCTATTCCAAGGAGAAACTGAAGACCCAGAAGATTGATTATTTCATATATGGGCACCGCCACCTTCCTATGGTATTGGATTTAGGACAAAATTCAAAATATATCAATCTGGGAGACTGGATTTCTTACTTTACCTATGGCGTTTTTGATCAAGACTTTGAACTAAAGACTTTCGAAAAATAAAACAAAAAAATTACCCCTAAAAAGAGGTAATTTGAGAATGAGTGGGGGACTCATTCTGTTTTTAATCCATATTCCGGTTAAATACTTGCAAGAAGTTTACCAAAGTCAATTTCAGATATTAAAAAAAAGTTAAATAAAAATATTTTATCCAGATAATTGCTTTACATAAAAGCAATAAGAAGATTGAAAAATTATGGAACCGAAAAATATATTCAACATACAAACTGAACAGGATTTCCTGAATGCATCATTGAAAACATTTCGTTATCAGTATGAAAATGTTGAGATATATAGGAAATTTGTCGATTTCTTAAACATTAATCCGGATGCGGTTGACGACCTGTCAAAAATCCCTTTTCTTCCGATTGAAATGTTTAAAAACCATCAGATTCTGGATAAAAATGTAACTACAGATCTATTTTTTCAGAGCTCCGGAACTACACAGATGAACCTTTCAAAACACTTCATTGCTGATACGGAATTGTATGAAGAAAGTATTTATAAAAGTTTTGAACAATTTATCGGCAAACCTGAAGATTTCATTTTTCTTGGGCTGCTTCCAAGTTATCTTGAAAAGCAGAATTCATCGCTGATCTATATGGTAGATTATCTGATGAAAAAATCCTCAAAAGCTGAAAACGGATATTTTCTTTACAATCATGCCGATCTTTTCAATCTTTTAAACCAGTTACAAGATAAAAAAGTTATTCTTTTCGGAGTTTCTTTTGCTTTGCTAGATTTCTTAGATTACTGTCATTCCGAACGGGATGGGGAATCTTTGGGTATTCTTGAAAACCTAATTGTTATCGAAACAGGAGGAATGAAGGGAAGAAAAGAAGAAATGACCAAAGATGAACTTTTGAAAATTCTGCAGGAAGGCTTTAAAACAGATAAAATTTATTCAGAATATTCAATGACAGAGTTGCTTTCTCAGGCTTATTCCCTAGGAAACAATGAGTATCAGTGCCCTAATTGGATGCGAATCAAGATCAGAAATGCAGAAGATCCTTTTTCCTATGAAAAAGAAGGAAGAACCGGAGCAATTAATATCATCGATCTAGCCAACACACATTCCTGCTCCTTTATTGCAACTCAGGATTTGGGTAAAATAGCAGGTGGTAAATTTCAGGTGCTGGGAAGAATAGATCATTCTGATATCAGGGGCTGTAGTTTGCTAGTGAGTTAATGGCTTAGAATAATAATATGAGATTTTGAAATTTTGAAGAATGTTTCTTATCTCATCCTAAACATCTCATCTTTAAATGCTAAAGTATGCTTAAAATAGAGGAACTTGTTCATGCATATATTCATACCCATTGCGATTTTGAAAAAGAACTCGTCCTGACCAACTATTTCCAGGCTGATTGGGAAGCTGATCTACTTATTATTGACGCTGGCGGAATAAGCCATGAAATTGAAATCAAGCTTTCAAAAAGTGATTTTAAAAATGATTTCAAAAAATCATACATTAATAAGGATACCGGAGAGCAGTTTCTGAAACATGATAAAATTTCTTGTGGAGATTATATTTGTAACGCATTTAGCTTCTTATTGCCAATGGGAATGGTAGATGCAGATAGTATCCCGGAACATTGCGGAATCATTGAGTTTTATCATAATGAGGATACCTGGAATACAGAATTCTATCTTATCCGGCCACCCAAAAGACTTCACGAAGATTCTTATTGGAAACTGAATGATAAAGATCTTTTCATCAGAAAAATAGCCTTGAATTTACTTCAGCGAAAAATGGAAATCAAAGGTAAGCATGAAGAACTTATCTTCAAAAATCCTTTTGATCTTAAAAATAAAAAGTAACTGAGAAATAAATATTATAAAAACATTGCATAAAAAAATCCTGTCTGATGACAGGAATTTGTAATTATTTCTAGTTCTAAATTAATTAATCTACTACTTCATCAGAATCTCTCTGAAGTAAGAATTTGTAGATCAGTCCACCTACAATTCCACCAAGAATAGGAGCTACCCAGAACAACCAAAGTTGTGACATAGCCAATCCGCCTGTGAAAACTGCCTGCGATAGGGATCTTGCAGGGTTTACAGAAGTATTTGTAATAGGGATGGAGATTAAGTGGATCAAAGTAAGGGCAAGTCCAATGGCGATACCGGCAAACTTACCATTAGCCCATTTATCCGTAGCACCCATAATCACGATAAGGAAAAAAGCTGTTAATAAAAACTCTGCCAGAAATGCAGCACCCATACTGAATGCTTTTCCGTTGTAGACTGCTTCCCCGTAGAAATTGGTAGCAAAAGCTCCCGGTGCTGAGAAATCGACAACCCCGGCTCCGTTAAGGATGGTGTATAAACATCCGGCTGCTACAATAGCGCCAAGACATTGAGCTGCAATATAAGGGATAAGGTCTTTAGCAGAGAATCTTCCCCCAGCTAGAAGTCCGAAAGAAACAGCAGGGTTGAAGTGGCCGCCAGAAATATGACCTACGGCATACGCCATTGTAAGAACAGTAAGACCGAAGGCTAACGCAACTCCTAAAAGTCCAATCCCGATATCAGGAACACCCGCTGCAAAAACAGCGCTCCCGCAACCTCCGAAAACAAGCCAAAATGTGCCGAAAAATTCAGCAAAAAGTTTTTTTATCATGTTGTTTATTTTTAAAATGTAACTCAAATGTAGAATTTATATCTTAAAGTAAAAAGTTAAAACTGAAAAAATATTTCAAAATTGAAGGAATAAAAATTATAAATTAAACAAATTGGTTTGATGTTTGTTTGGGATTTGTCGGGATACGATTATAGTTGCTATTAGAAGAGCTAACATAATCGTTTTATTGTTCGGTACTAATTTAAAGTGGTGGTTAATGAGAAAGTTTTTTTGTGTGGTCTTTGTACCTTTTATGTATAGTTTACATTATTCGCAGGCAGCAAAAAAAGCGCTTCCCTGTTATGATCTTACAACTGTTTTAAAGGTAGAACCTACAGCGCTTTACAAACCACATCTGGATGCCTCTAAAAGTTTTGGAGTACATTTACTGAAAGATTCCAAAACTGTACAGAAATATATCAGCAAAGGGAAGTTTCATAAAATAAAGAAGTCAGGAAAAGGATATCAGGTTCAGAGACTAGATTACAGCAGGGCTTATATGGTTTCTAAAGGAAAGACTACACTGGAAAATATGGGGTCCAAATTCAGCAAAGCAACAAAAGGCGGCACTTTTACGGTTTCATCCATTACCAGAACATTGGAAGACCAATGCCGATTGAGAAGAGTGAATTCTAATGCGTCATTGGGAATAAGCTCTCATAACTATGGTAATTCTTTTGATATTTCCTATATAAGATTTAATAATGTCCTGAAATATAATCCAAAAATGGAAGCGGCTCTAGAGAAAGTTTTAAAGCATTATGCGGATGCAGGTAGAATTTATTACATAAAAGAAAAGCAACAAAGCTGTTATCATATTACAGTGAGAAATTATTAATTAAATTCCTACTTGCACAGCATGTTTAGTTTGTATAATTTTATACAGCTAAAAACCATGCTTATGACAACATTAAACTCCGTAAATTATTTGCTCTCTGTAGAAAAATGTAAAGCTGCTGCTGATGAATGGATTGGCTGCCGCTGGGATTTTTTAAGGATGAAGAATTTAATTCCTACCAATTATGTATTCAATATTTCTGATGGCCCTCTTCAATGGATGAAAAGCTATAAGGAGTATCCTGAATTCTGTGCTGCAATGGGAATATTGAACAATCAGGTTATTCTGATTTTTTATCCACTGAATGAAAAAGGAGACCGAATAGATCAAAAAGAATATCCATACACTTATCTTACTGAATTAGACAAAGACCTGAAGCTTCAGGAGATTCAGGAATATACTATTGTTAAAAATGCCATTCTTTCCAAAGGACTTGAAAAAATGGAACAAACTTCAGATATGGCTTATCCTATCTCCAATAAACCTATTTTGGATCAGGATGTGGCTATTGATGCTATTGAAACCTGGAGAGAATCAGGAATGGATTGGTTCTATAAAGAACACAAAGAATCTGAAGGAGCAGGAATTTTTACCAAATTTTATGTTCCTACGGCAGATTTATGTCTTTCAGATGAAGGCTTGTGGGAAATCAAATGTTCTTTCGGGCTTAAATATAATAAAGTATACGGGAAAATGTTGGTAACCCTCATCTTCATTTCTTTCCGTCAAGACCTTCAGAATTCACCACGTGCAGAAACTTTTTCCAATATGTATGACTGGGCAAAACCATGCCCTCCCATCTGTCGTATACCAGGGGTTGAAAATGGATTTTAAAAATAATAAATTAAGGAATGGCAGATCTTTATAAGACGATTTTATTCCTAAACTATGCATTGCTTCTAGCAGTTATTTTGCTGGGAGCAGCTAAATACCGCATATTAAATCATAAAGAAAAGCAATATTTTTATTGTATTGCTTTTCTATTTTTTATTGAACTGCTGAATCTTGCACTTCCTTATGTTTTCAGACTTAATGATACTTCATTTCTCTATCCGTTTTATATAGCCGGAGAATTTTTTCTACTGACAGGGTTGTTTATCAGAAAGCTGCATTGGCCTAACTATTTTTTAGGATTGGGAGCAGCTATTTCCGTTGGCTTTATGATCTTAAAGTACGGGTTTGATTATCCGGCCAATGCTGATATCGCAAAGGTGGTTTCTAATATTATCATCATTTGTCTCTCAGGGCTTACATTGATTAGTGAAATTAAAAAAACATCAGCACAGAACCGCTTTCTTTGGGTAGATGCCAGTATTTTTTTCTATTATTCTGTTTCAGTATTTATTTTCATCATCCAGCATCAGATTGTTAACCTTTCGGAAAACAGTTATTATATACTTTTCAGTGCCAATAATATTTTTTCCAGTATCCTGTACTGTTCACTCTTATATACCTTTATCAGATTAAAGAAGTAACCTTAAATATCAACCTTTTAATCCTTATAATTGTTACTATAGCAATTATAGTAGCCTTTATTCTATTAGCTTACAGGGCTTTTATAAGCAGGATTATGAAGGAGAAAAATGTACAGCATGAAGCAGAAGTTCTTCATCAGAAAAAACTGGCATTGGAAAATATCAAGGCTCAGGAAGAAGAGCGTAAAAGAATAGCCGTAATGATTCATGATGATATTGGGAACAGGCTCAATATCCTATCCTTATGGCTCAATAATCTGGATACCCAAGGTGATGAATTGATTAAAAAAAATATTCATGGGCAAATGTCCTCATTGATCGATGCTGCCAGAAGTATTTCTCATTCATTATATCCTGTTAATCTCGAATCAGTAGGATTGGTCTTGTATGTAGAAGAACTCATTGCCAATCTTTCTCATAAAATTAATATATCCATGCAGGTAATGCCAGGATATGAAAAGAAAGATCTTTTTGTAGAAGTACAATTGTACAGGATTATTCAGGAATTTACCAGCAATGTTATCAAACATTCAACAGCGACAGATCTTTGGATTTACATTAAAGATGATGCACACAATATGGCCGTCGTCATTTCAGACAACGGACAGGGATTCGAATATGAAGAAGTAAAAAAAGGAATGGGAATCAAAAACATTGAATCCAGGATCAAATCGATGAATGCCAGTCATAAATGGAAAAAATCTTTTTTAAATAAAGGAAGTCGTTTAATTATTAAAATTCCGAAATATCATGAGTTCCCAAATCAAAATAGCACTGATTGATGATGAACAGCTGATCCTTGAAGGGGTAAAAATGCTGCTGTCTAATGAGAAAAATATATCTGTATCCCTTACTGCAGATAACGGCCCTGATTTTATAGACTGTCTGGAGAAGCTTTCAGAGAAAGACTTTCCTGATATTGCCCTCGTAGATGTTCAGATGAAGCCGATGAATGGTTTTGAACTGGTGGAGGTTCTCAAAGAAAAATATCCGGATCTTAAAATCATTATTTTATCTTCACACTATAAAACATCCATCTTAGGATATATGGTCAAGCTGGGCGTTTCTGCTTTTCTGCCAAAAAATTCAGATAAGAAAACATTTATTGAGGCCATTACAATGGTATATAAAAACGGAGTTTTTTTTACCGCTGAAGACCATCAGATGCTGTTTACCTATATGAACAGCTCAGCTAAGAAAAACTCACTTTTTGAAACCGAAGACGAATTGTCTGAAAGAGAAAAAGACGTTGTAAAACTGATCTGTCAGGAATTTACCAACAATGAAATTGGTGAGAAACTTTTCATAAGTCCCAGAACCGTTGAAAGCCACAGGCAGCGTATCCTTGAAAAAATAGGAGCTAAAAACACAGTGGGAATAGTGATCTATGCCATTGTCAACAATATCTATTCTCTTGAAAAAATATAATCTGATTCCGTAGAAATACGGAATTTTTTATTTAGTACTTTTCACTCTAGCCAGACTGCTCTTTCTTCCGTTATTTTGAAATGTCTCTTTTAGGGATTTTAAAATAAAAACATAAGTGTACAGAGAGATCTGTAATAAAAAATTAACAAAAGAATGAATAGCAGTAGAGTGATTTCCGTCGGAATTTTTTTTGATGGCACGGGAAACAATGGGGTCAATGCACTTTCGTCAGATAAACCACTGAATAATAATGAAAGCTATCACGGTGCATTCACCAATATCTATAAATTGTACAAATCGTTTATCGGTACTGAGAAAATATATATTGAAGGAATAGGAACCGTTTCAGGAGAAGAAGACAGTAATTTTGCCATGACAACATGTGCAAACCCACCTTATGGAAATGGGTATTCATCAGATGATAAACTTCAGAGAGCAGAAGACTTTGTAAAGAAGATTGTTCATGATGAAAATGACGAATATCATTTTTATGTATATGGTTTCGGGAGAGGAGGAATGCTTGCCAGAACCTTTAGTCATTGGCTTTTTTCCAACTATTCTTTTGCTAAAATTAAGGTTAAGTTTTTGGGAGCTTTTGATACGGTAGAATCAAAGCCATTTAATACTTATGATCTGAGTGTGCCTCATCAGGTAGAAAATGTATTTCATGTCTGTGCACTTCATGAATGCCGTTTTTTTTTCCCACTGACTGGCTTTTTTGAGAATTCTAAAATGATGCAGGATCATCAGTTCCGGAATAATACCTCCGTCTGGAAAGAAATTTTTGTTCCGGGAGCCCATGCTGATATCGGAGGCGGGTATTTGGAAGGTCCGCAGTCAGTATATATTTCTACAGACTTTGCCAGTTCAGATGATCTTAAGAATTATGTTCAAAATATAAGAAACAGAAAAACCAATCTTGAAGTAAATAAGGCATGGGATGCTTTACTTTCAGGATTCGAAATAGAAAGAAAAGATGCCTTTTCTAAAGCTTATGTCTGCAGAGATAAAGTATACAACGAATTATCAAAACTATATGGAAAACTCATGCTGGAAGAAACCAATGCCGTTTCACCAGTTTTTGCATCAGGAAATGAGCTGGAAACAGATTACGGTAGACATCCTTTATTGAGAGAGCTGTATAAAGAATTGCAAGAATATGTGAGAGAGCTTATAATAGATAAAAAGCCATCATACGATTACAATATACTGGCTGATTATATCCATATTTCAGCTAATTTCGGATTGTATCACGATGGTTTGAAGGCCAGATCGGAATATGAAGTAAATGTTGAGCTTCTCAACAATGGATTGAATGTTTCAAGCAACACTATCGTAGATCAAAAAAGCAATGCAAGGCTTTCAGTAGAACTTCATCTTCCGGAAGATAGTTTTGTATCCGACTTTCTGTATGGGACCAGCGTTCCCAATAACGATATCTGGACTCGTTCGATTATTAGAACTCCGGCAATAAAGTTGGATGAAATCAATAATTAGTATTAGTCCTTTTTAGTTTTAAATTTTAGGTTGTAAGGGCATCACATCAGATGCCCTTTGTATTTCCATTTAGAAATAGAGTTTTATTTTCTAGGAATTGAAATTGGATGTATTTCTGGAAAATCAGCTGTTGAGTCACTCATTGATACAATAAGATAATAAGGGCCAGGATGGCTTTGAAAAGACAAAAAAGCGGTCTGTTTTGGGCTGCTTTTTTTATTTCTGGGCCATTCATTTCTTTTTCCGTATTTTTGCACCCGAAAATTCATTATTCATTACTAATTATCAATTAAAATGCTTTCGGTTCAAAGTTTAGGATTACACCATTCGGGAAATTATTTATTTCAAAATGTAAATTTCACCATTAAAAAGGATGATAAAGTGGGGCTCGTAGGAAAAAATGGAGCAGGAAAATCTACTTTATTGAAAATGCTGTCCGGAGAAATTAATTTCTACGAAGGAGAAGTGATTACAGAAGGAAGCGTTACCATTGGTTTCCTAAAGCAGGATCTTGATTTTGTAAAAGGAAGAACGGTTTGGGCTGAAACCATGCAGGCTTTTGAACAAATTAATGCATGGAAGAACGAACTTGAGGAGGTGAATCACCAAATGGCGACAAGAACCGATTACGAAAGTGATTCCTATACGGATTTGATTAATAAAATGACCGAACTGAATGACCTTTTGATGAACCATGATGCCTACAATCTGGAAGGTGATATGGAAAAAGTATTGTTTGGTTTAGGGTTTAAAGCTGATGATTTCCAAAAAATCACTGATGAGTTCTCAGGAGGATGGAGAATGAGAATCGAATTGGCAAAACTGCTTCTTCAAAAGAATGACATCATGCTTCTCGATGAACCTACCAACCACTTGGATATGGAATCTATCATCTGGCTGGAAAACTTCTTAAAAGATTATCCCGGAGCAATTGTGCTGGTAAGTCACGATAAGCAGTTTATGACCGCTGTTTGTAACCGTACTTTTGATATCAACAATAAGAAGGTTGACGACTATAAAGCCAATTATACCAAATATCTTGTGATGCGTGAAGACCGCCGTGAAAAACTGATTCAGGCTAAAAAGAATCAGGATGCGGAGATCAAGCAGATGGAAGATAATATTAATAAGTTCCGTGCAAGTGCTACTAAAGCATCTTTTGCCCAGTCGCTTATTAAAAAATTAGATAAAATAGAACGTATTGAAGTAGATAATGAAGATGTTTCAAAATTCAATATCCGTTTTGTACAGTCTATGGTTCCCGGGAAAGTAATTTTTGAAGCTGAAAACCTTGGAAAAGCTTATGGTCAGAAACAGATTTTTGACGATGTAGATTTTATTGTTCAAAGAGGAGATAGAATTGCTCTTTTAGGACAAAACGGACAAGGAAAAACAACCTTGGCCAAAATTTTAGCAGGAGATATTAAAGATTATTCAGGAACATGGAATCTTGGACATAACGTAAACATCGGATACTTTGCCCAAAATCAGGAAGAAGTTTTAACACCGAATAAAACGGTTCTTGAAGAAGCAGAAGATGCGGCAACAGAAGAAACCAGACCTAGAGTAAGAGATTTATTAGGATCTTTCCTATTCCAGGGAGATGCTGTTACCAAGAAAACAAAAGTACTTTCCGGAGGGGAAAGAAACCGTCTGGCACTTTGTAAACTATTACTTCGTCCTTTCAATACCTTGATCATGGACGAACCTACCAACCACTTGGATATTCAGTCTAAAGAGATTATTAAACTGGCATTACAGAACTTCGAAGGTACGTTAATCGTAATTTCTCACGACAGGGAATTCCTTCAGGGACTTTGTGATAAAATCTATGAATTCCGTGACGGGAAGATGAAAGAATTCCTTGGAGATATCAATGAATATCTTGAGTACAGACAAAAAGAAACCATCAGAGAAATTTCTGCAGAAAAAGCTAAACTTCACAATGAAGTAAAAGAAGAGCCAAAGAAAGTAGAAGAGAAACCTGTCGTTAGCCCCAGCCAGGCATCTAGTATTGTCAGCAAGGAACAAAAAAATATTCAAAATAAAATCAAGAAGGTAGAAGAAAAAATTTCTGAGCTTGAAACTAAAGTAGAAGAAATGGAAGCTTCTTTCGCTAAAGAAAACCCTTCCGATGAAACTTTAGAAAAATACAATAAAGCTAAAGAAGAGCTGGATAACGCTCTACAGGAATGGGAATATTTAGGAACCCAACTTGATTAATTGATCATACAAAGCTTCATAATTTACTTTATGAAGCTTTTTTGTAACAAAGTATGATTCTTTTCTACTTATCAAGAGTGAATCATAAAAGTAATTTAATAGAAGTTTTGGCTGAAAATTAAATTATTTTCATAATTTTGAAACATGATTAAAGAAAGCAGAAATTTAAAAGTATTTATCTCCAGGCTATTGTTTGGGGTATACTTCATCGCGCTGCTTTCTCAAAGCTTTCACCATCACGAATCTGTAGATTATTTTAAAGCATTTAACTTTAAAAAAGTCGAAAATTCTGTAACGAAAGCCATTACTAAAGAGAAAGCGGGTGACTGTCTGGCCTGCCACTTTTTGGTGACTGGACACACATTAGCTCCTGAAGAATTCAGCTTTAGCTTTGAGCATTATACGCACGAAGTAAAGCAAATTATCGCTATTCAGGAAAAAATCTGGTCTCAGACCAAATTTACCTTTCAGCTTCGCGGACCGCCCGCAATTTCCTAATCAATACATTCTTATTGGGTTTACACTCTATACTGTAGAATTTAATGTTCAGGGTTTGAAGTTTAATGTTTATAGTTGTTGAAAAACAGCTGTAGCTTGTAAAGGATAAGTACTCGGTGACTTACTTCCACAATCTTAACTTTTGACTTCTTATCAGTGATACATTTTACATGATACATTATATACTGTGTCATGAATCTAAACCCATTCAATAAATTTTAACGAAAAATGTACCCCTAATTAAAAGGGTACGCAATCAATCTATTTTACAATGAAATTGATCTATTGCCTGTTGCTGATCTTTTGTGGATCTGTATTTACGAGTGCACAGAAAACTTATACTGTACAAGGAACGGTTCATGATTTTCATGATAAAACCATGCTGGAAAATGCTGTGGTGAAAATTGGAAACCTTACAGCGAGAACAGATAAAAAAGGAGTATTTTCCTTTAGTAAAGTCCCTGCAGGGAAGTATACACTCATTGCAAAACATCCTGATTGCAATGATTATACTGAAAATATAGGAGTTGATCAGGATCTTCATCTAACCATTATTCTGGAACATCATTCCGGTGATATAGAAACCATTACATTGCACGGGAGCCATAAAAATAAAGGTTCTGTAGTAATGAAAACGCTGGATAAAGCCGAAATTGAAAGAAACTCCACGGAAAACCTTGGAAATATTCTTGCTAAAATTTCGGGAGTTTCAGCGTTGAAAACAGGGAATAATATTACCAAACCTGTGATTCATGGTCTTTATGGAAGCCGTATTTCTATTATGAATAATGGAGTGAAGCTTGCAGAACAGGAATGGGGCGCAGAACATGCACCCAATGTGGATGTCAATGACTTTGAACATATAGATGTCATCAAAGGAGCATCTGCTTTAAAATATGGAAATGATGGTGTAGCAGGAGTCGTACTGTTAGAGCCGGCAATCCCTCCAAAGAAAGATACGATCATGGGAAATGTGAAGCTTTCAGGAATTTCCAATGGTAGAGGAGGTGAAATTTCTGCTAATGTGCTTAAATCATGGGAAAATGAATGGTTTGTAAAAGCAGGAGGAAGTTATAAGAAGCTTGGAGATCTATACACTCCGCATCATACCCTTCAAAACACCGGAGCGGAGACTAATTCTTTCAATTTTTCATTCGGGAATCATGGTTTCATGCAGGGATTTGATGTTTCCTACAGTGGAACCAACCAGGATTTTGGAATTTACAGAGGAGCACATCTTGGAAATGGGTATGATATCTATAAAGCAATGACGCTAGGACAACCTTATTTTCTGGATGATTTTAGCTACAATATTGGTTATCCGAAGCAGACTGTGGAACATCATATTGCAAAGATTTCCGCTTATAAACGTTTTGCTGATTTTGGTAAAATTACTTTTCAATATAGCTTTCAATTGAACAGACGTAAGGAATATGATATCAGAAAAGGAGATTTGAAAGATACTCCTTCTATGGATCTAAGGCTGATTACCCATTCGGCAAGCCTTACCCATCTTATTGAGCGTTCAAAATGGAGCCTTGAAAGCGGAATTTCAGCAGGATTCCAGGATAATTATCCTAACCCGGCGACCGAAGTCAGACGTCTGATTCCTGATTATTACCGTTATGATGCAGGAGCATTTTCTGTTTTTAAATACCGTTTTACTCCAAAACTGAATGCAGAAGCAGGAGTAAGATATGATTTCAGCAGATATGATTCCTATAAATATTATGATACTAAAGAATGGGATGATAAGTATGCGAACGTTTTTCCGCAATTTTATGTGAAAGAGAGCGGAAGCAGAACACTGTCTCGCCCAATTATTGACAATCATAACTTCTCAGCAAATGTAGGGTTGAATTATAATCCTTCTAAAAATTTTGATATCAAGTTTAATTTCTCAAGAATGAGCAGAACACCGAATCCTGCAGAATTATTTGCAGATGGGCTTCACCATTCTGCTGCCATTATTGAAAAAGGAGATTTAAGAATCAAAAAAGAGGAGATTTATAATGCCAATCTTTCATTAACAGGGCGTTTCAATGTCTTAAAAGGATTGCAGATAGAAGCTAATCCTTATATTATTTTCTCTGACAGTTTTATCAATCAAATGCCGGTGGAAATTCAAAATACGAGCAGAGGGACCTTTGCAGTTTGGGCATATCAGCAGGTAAAAGCCAGAATGTATGGTATAGATGCTGATGCACAGCTTAGTATTTTGGATAATTTGAAATGGACGACCAATTTCAGTGCCTTGAGAGGGGATGATCTTACCAATAACGAACCTCTTATTCTTATGATGCCTATGAATCTTAGAAATTCATTGGAATTAACACTGAACAAACCAACCAATTTCTATATCAGACTGGAAAACGAAAATGTATTCAAACAAAATCGTTTCCCTATCAGAGATCAATCGGTACAGTTTATTGAGGATGGAGAAATGGTAACTAAAATAATAGATTACAGTACTCCTCCTGCCGGATTTTCGATATTTCACGCATCTATTGGTGCAGATCTATTCAAAAACATGAATCTGAATTTCAGAATCAACAACATTTTTAACAAAGAGTACAAGGAATATCTTAACCGATTGAGATATTATATGCCGGAACCGGGAAGAAACTTTGTGGTTACTCTTAAATACAATTTTTAACTCTTATTATTTAAAATTTAAATTACAATGAAAAAAATATTCAACATATCACTATTATTATTCGCTGCTGTTTTATTGTTTTCCTGCCGTGACGGGAATGATATTCCTGAAGATATTCATGAGCATGAAGAAGTAGGGCAGGTAATTGTAACGGCTACTAATAAAGCTGATGGAACCAAACAGACTGTAACCGTTACTAACGGCCAGACAAAAGATCACTTACACCTTACTCAGGGCGCAACATATGCTATAGATGTTAATTTCCAGATTAAACACGGAGATCATTATCATGATGCAGAGGAAATTATAGAAGAAAAAGATATGCACTTTGTTACTTATAAATTCTCAGGAGCAGATATCAAAGTAAAAAGAACGGCTGATGATGTAGTAAGAACGGATGGTAAGAAATTGGGGCTTAAAACTGAATGGACTGTAACTACTGCTGCATCAGGTAAAGCAAATATTACCCTTGTACATGGAGCAACATCCGTGAATGACAATTCACCCTCAGCAGATAACCAGCAGGGAAGCACTGTAGGAGGGGAAAGCGATGTGGATATCTTCATCGATTTTCATTAATTAAGAAGTAAGCTCTTCATCGCAAAGAGCCTATATATCGTTATATTAATTTTGGGGAACCACTGATTTTTTCAGTGGTTTTTTTATTTAACAATATTTGGCTGTATTAGTTGATTTTAAATGGGTGATTTTCATAAAAAATTCATATTTTTGCAACCTAAAATTTTAATCAATAATGAAGGTTACCGCACAAAACCATGATGATGTAAGTGCATTACTTACTGTAACATTGGAGAAATCTGACTACAAAGAAAAAGTAGAAAAGCAATTGATTAATTATGCTAAAAATGCGCAAGTTCCTGGATTCAGAAAAGGGAAAGTGCCTTTGAGTATGGTTAAAAAACAATATGAAGCAGGAATTGCATTTGAAGAAATCAACAGACAGGTTTCTGATGCATTGAACAGCTATGTTAACGAAAACAAGTTAAGATTAGTTGGTCAGCCTATTCCTCAGCCAGTAAACGAATTAGATTACAATGCTGATCAGGTAACAGTTGCTTTCGAAGTAGGATATGAGCCTGCATTCACTATAGATTTAGCTAAGTACGAAGCGCCTCACTACAAAGTAGAAGCTTCTGAAAAAGAAATCAGCAAGAGTATTGAAAACATGCAGAAGCGTTTCGCTGAGCAGGTTCCTCAAGATAAAATCACTAAAGATTCTTACATCGCTTTAGAAGTTTCTCAAGTTGTAGAAGAAGATGCTGAAGGAGAGCACCACCACCATCCAAAGAACGTTACCATTACAGCTGAAAACAAAGAAGCTTTCAAATTAGTAAAAGCTTTGAAAATGGATGGATCTGTAAAAGTAACTAAAGAAACTCTTGCAGGTGATGAAGAATTAGCTAAAGAATTAGGATTCAGCAAAGAAGAAGTAGAGCACCTACACCACAATGAAGTGGAAGTTAAAGTAAAAGACTTCTATTCATTAGACTTAGCTGAACTTAACCAGGAGTTATTCGACAAAGTATACGGAGAAGGAAACATCAAGTCTGAAGACGAGCTTAAAGAAAAAGTTAAGACAGAATTAGATGAGTATTTCCAGCAAAATGCTGACGTTCACTTCGTGAATAAAGTATTGGAGCAGGTTACTGAAAAAGAAGAAGTAGCACTTCCTGAAACTTTCTTAGTAAAATGGTTAATGTTTTCTAACCAGAACATCCAGTCTGAAGAACAGGCTAAAGAAATCCTTGAAAACGAGAAAAACCAATTGAGATACCAGATCATCGAAGGTAAATTGATGACTGATAACGAAATCAACCTTGACTATGCTGATGTATTGGCACAAGCTGAGCAATTAGTGAAAAACCAATTGGCTATCTACGGAATCCACCACTTAGGTGATGAGGAGATCCAAAAATATGCTGTTGAAATGTTAAAAGATCAGGAGCAAGTAAGACAAATTTCTTCTGAAGTAGCTATGGCTAAATTAAAAGATGTAATTCTTGAAAAAGCTAGCAAAAAAGAAACTAAAATTTCTCACGACGAATTTTTAGAAGAACTTAAAAAATAATTATACTCAGATATAAATATTTCAAAACCGTCAATTCTTTGGCGGTTTTTTTATTTGAAAATTATAAGACTCCCTCAGCCTCGGGATCATTCCCATGATTGCTCACTTATTATTCATTATTCATTATTAATTACTCATTACACATTACTCATATTTAGCATGTCCGCCAATATTCCTATATTTACCCTTTAAACTTATTACATATATGAAAAAGATCATCATTCCATTTTTCTGTGCCGTACTTTTCTCTGTTCCGGCAGCAGCTCAGAAGAAAGATGCCGCTTCTGTAAAAACGGAGGCCGCTACATCAACTATAACCGCTAAAGAGGTGTTGGATAACTACTTTAAAGCATTGGGAGGAAAAGATAAGCTAGAAGGAGTAAAAACTCTTTATATGGAAAACAGCATGACAGCCCAAGGTATGGAAATTACTATGACTACCAAAAAAATGGGAAACAAGTTCAAGTCTGTACAATCGCTTATGGGGCAGCAGATGGTTCAGTTTTTCGATGGTGAAAAAGGATATTTTGATCAGATGGGAACCAAAACGGCTATTCCTGCAGACAAAATTACTGAACTTAAAAAAGCAAAACCAGTGGATGCTTTAGCATTTGACGGAGCTACTTTTCAAAATGTTACCGTAGAAAAACTGGATGGTAAAGATTATAATGTATTGGCTTCAGATAAAGGAAAGTTTTATTTCGATACTGCTACAGGACTTTTATATAAAACGATGGCAGGAGAGGGCAATGTGGTGATTAAAAGTTATATGACGGTAGATGGAATACAATTCCCTAAAGAAGTTGAAGCAGAAGGTGCAGGCCAGAAAGTAGAAATCAAAACTACTAAGATTACGGTCAATTCAGGAGTTACGGATGCTGATTTTAAATAGTTAAAAGAGTAGGGAAGCCTGAGGCTGGAAGTTGGAAGTTATTGAAGACAATCATTAATTTTAGTAGTATTTAATTCTTCTAAGATTATTTATTTGATAGCCATCAATGCCCAATGGTTTAATAAGAACCTCCATCATCCATCTTCTAACTTCCATTTTACATTACATAAAAAAGCCGGAAATTAATATTCCGGCTTTTTCTTTTTATTCAGGTTATCTATGAACCATATTCTTTCTTCCATTCGTCAGCAGCTCCGCTTAGAACATTGTAAAATTCTTCGCCATACTTTCTGATCAATGGTGTTTTCAGGAATTTATAAACAGGAACCTGAAGCTCTTTTCCAAGCGTACAGGCATCGCTGCATACATTCCATTCATGATAATTTAAAGCCGTAAATGAAGAGTATTCTGTAACACGGATAGGATAAAGGTGGCAGGAAATAGGTTTTTGCCAGTCTACCGCTCCATCTTCATATGCTTTTTCAATACCACATTTCGTAATTCCTTTATCGTCAAAAGTTACGTAGGCACATTCACGGTTTTCCACCATGGGAGTAACATACATTCCGTCGTGTGGATCGGTAGTCCATGTACCTTGTTCTTCAAGGGCCTTGATGCCCTCCTGAGTAAGGTAAGGTTTGATTTTGTCAAAAATACCGTCCAGTATTTCAAGCTCATTTTTGTCAAGTGGAGCTCCAACATCACCTTCCACACAACATGCCCCCTTACATTTGGTAAGGTTGCACACAAATTCTTCGGAAAAGATTTCCTCAGAAATCAATTTATCGTCTATCTGAATCATAATTTTTTAAAATAAATCAAAATATGTACCTGCTTTAAAGGTAAGTAAACTTAAAATAATAAGCCATAAACCAGCCTCCCGCATCCAATATTTGGGTAAGAATCTCATCATCCTGCTTAAGATAATACTTGAAGGAAATGCCAGAAGCAATAAATATTCATAGCTTTTATTCATGTATAGAATGATGGTAACAAGCTGAGCTAAGGAAAAGACCAGCAGAAATGTGTATTTGTATCTGCTGATTGGGCTTTTCTTATTATAATTTTGAAAATGGTCATATACAGCATAAATAAGCATTAATGCCACAGGGATTAAAGGAAATAATTCCGTATAATCTGTCACAGGTTTCATCTTTCCAAACGGAAAGTAATCAATATTCCATGAAGTAAACTGAACGAAATACATAACAGAAAAATAACTAAATGCAATCAGAATGATTCCCAAAAGGAATCTGAAAAGATTTAGTCCAACTTTGGCAGAAGTAGCAATGACGTGAATGATTACAAAAACAGCCATGGGCCAGGTAGTAGGAAGGAAAATAAAATTCAATGCTACGATGGCACCTACCAATACATATGATTTTTTCCTTATATCCTCATCAGCACTCGTTAAGAGTAGGATCAGAAAGGAATTAGTAAGCAATGAAACGGCAATTCCTATATCTAGATTACCAGGATACAATCCAAAAATAAAGAATGTATATAAAAATAGCGGCAAATGGGTCTGATAATTAAGGGCAACACTGTGAAAGCAAAAATATCCCAAAGCAATTCCCAGAAAAGTAATACCGGCAATAATTGCTTCATAAGTGCTGAAATTCAGTATGTTAAATATTACGACTACTAAAAGAAGACAACCAATATAAACAGGAATTGAAAAAATATTGCTTTCTTTTGAAAGTAATTTAAACATTTTTTATAAATTTGTACAAAGTTAATTTAAAAAAGGAAAATAATGACGTCTTTCTTTCTATTCTTAAGCAAAGTTTTCAAATCGAGTTTCACATTCTTTGATACTTTCGGAAATGTTTTAAACTGGATTCTATTTATAGTTTGCTGTGTATTATTTACTTACTGGTGCTACGTACTGGTTGTAACACTAGGCGGTGACAAAGATAAAGACTATTATTCTCCAACGGAAGGTAAGCACCCTTACTACGATCCGAATATCTACAAAAAAGAAGGTTAATTAATTGGTTATATAGTAAAAAACCGATCAAATAATTTATTTGATCGGTTTTTTTATTACTAACGATTAAAATTTTCTTTTACTTAGTCGTGGATAGGAAGGACTAAAACAGGAATATTTGAACTTTTTGTAAGCCCTTTGGTAAGACTTCCTACAAATACATCATAAATTCCACTTCTTCCATGTGATCCCATCACAATATAATCCGCGTTTTTAGCTTTAGCATGTTCCAAAATGATATCCTTTGCTAGCCCTTGTTTTAAAAGGTGCTCACAATCAACATCATGGGCAATAATCCTTTGTTCAATTTTATTAAGCTGAACCAATTCTTCCCGAATTTCATTCGCTTCCACTTCCGGAAAATATTGGAACCCCATATCACCAATGGCAAAGCCGATATCTGATGGAGCAACATGGATCAGGTAAATTCTACCATTAAGTTGTTTTGCAAATTTTATGGCACCTTCTACCAGTTGGTCTGTTTTGTCCCCAAAATCTACGGGTAATACAATATTTATCATAACCTTTCATTTTGTTACCTAAAGATATGAAAAATTTACCAGACTTTTATGTTAAATACTTATAATATTCGGATGTCAAGAATTTTTTCGTCTTCCAGGTAAGCTTCCAGAATATCATTTTCATCTACTTTTCCTACTCCTTTGGGAGTACCTGTATAGATAAGATCCCCTACTCTTAAAGTGAAATATTGAGATGCAAAAGCAATAATATCGTCAATATTGAAGAGCATATCCTTTGTATTACCATCCTGAACTTTTTCTTTGTTTTTAAGAAGTGAGAAAGACAGGTTATTAAGAGTAAAGTTCTCCTTTTTAAAGAAATTTCCAACCACTGCAGAGCCATCAAAACCCTTGGCAAGCTCCCATGGAAGTCCTTTTGACTTCAATTCACTCTGAAGATCTCGGGCCGTGAAATCAATCCCTAAACTCAATTCTTCGTAATGTTTGTGAGCCGTTTCTTTCTGAATGTATTTTCCCCCTTTTGATATTTTGACCACCACCTCAAGCTCATAGTGGATATCATTGGAGAATTCAGGGATATAAAAATCATTTCCCTTTAAAACCGCCGTATCAGGTTTTATAAAAATAACAGGGTTCTCCGGAACTTCGTTTCCTAATTCTTTAGCATGTTCGCTGTAGTTTCTTCCTATGCAGATGATCTTCATAATTCTTTATTTATTTTAGGATTGCATCATTGTAAGGAACGAAGCAATCTCCCTTATTGTTGATATTTTAATTTTAGCTATGCATGGGTAAATTCATTCCCACAATAGTAGCATACGAACTTATGGCTCGTTAAAAAGGAAATGCCAAAGAAGCTGGTAGCTCTGTCATCTCTGTAGATGTGATTAGAATCACATTTTGGACAAACAAAATCAAATTCAGGATCTTCAATCGTGTGTTCTACTTCTAATGAATATTGTTCATTGTCTTTATACTCTTTCAGGACATGACTTGCTTTTTCCAGATCTTCTTCAAAAACCTGAAGCTGGATACCGCCTACAGCCTGAGAAAGCAGCCAATCCGACTGGATGAGCTGTTCATTGGCAATGAAACTATTGATTCCGTTTTCAGTCAGAATTTGTTTGTCCCTGTTAGCTTCAAGGGCTGTTTCATAAAATTTAAAACGAACCAGATCAGACATAGTTAAAATCTACTTGAAAGTTGAATTTTGGTGAATACTTTCTTGGTGTACAACGGAAAATCAGCATTCTGAAGCCATCCGAAATATCCAAGATCCTTCTGGAAAATAGCTTTTACTCCTTGGCCTTTATATTTTCCAAAGTTGAAGATCTCTTCCTGCTTATCATTATACCCGATAAATCCGGCAAGATCAGCATTTTTATTATGGAATGTGAACTCGCTTAATGGAGCAATCTCATTTGGAATATCGTCATATTTTCCTACCTGTGCATCCAGAACTTCAAAAGTTGCCAATACATCAGCCTCTGCAGAGTGTGCATTTTCTAATGTTTTACCACAATAAAACTGATAGGCAGCCCCAAGGTTTCTAGGTTCCTTCTTGTGGAAAATAGTTTGAGCATCTACCAATCTGAATTTACTAAGATCAAAATCCATTCCTACTCTTAATAATTCTTCTGCCAAAAGAGGAACATCAAATCTGTTAGAATTAAAACCTCCCAGGTCAGTTCCGGTAATCATTTCCATGATTTTGGAAGCGATTTCCCTGAAGGTAGGTGCATCTTTTACATCCTCATCGTAGATCCCGTGAATTTCACTGCTTTCTTTTGGAATTGGCATTTCAGGGTTCACTTTCCAGGTTTTGCTTTCTCTGGAGGCATCCGGATTTACTTTTAAGATACAGATTTCCACAATTCTGTCTTTTCCGATATTAGTTCCCGTAGTTTCCAGGTCAAAAATACAAAGTGGTTTATGCAGTTTTAAGTTCATGTTGTTTATTAATAATTTAATTTAAAAATAAAAGATTTTCTTACTTCTATTTTATTTTAATTGTCTTTGAAAAATAAGGGATACTAACATGTAGTAGATGACAAGTAAAGGAATTCCTATAATCTTAAAAATGGCAAGAATTGCAATTCCACCTACCAGGAGTACTACCTTTGGATAGTTGTCTTTTAATGCTTTGGACTTAAATTTCATGGCCATCATCTTGATTGGGCTTACTAAAAGCCATGAAGTGAGAAACGCCAGAATAATCAGCAGTAATTCGTTTTGAAATAGGAAGCTGAACGTTCCGGTTTCCTTAAATGCATAATATAATCCAAATAAAAGAACCGTATTAGTTGGTGTATTTAATCCTTTGAAATAATACCTCTGCTCTTCATCAAGATTAAAAATAGCAAGTCTTAAACAGGAGAAAATCGTTACTACTAGACCGATATATTTAACCTCAAATGGCAAATGAAGTCCAAGAAGCTCAGTTCCGAATGGCTCAAGTGCTTTATACATGGTCAGTCCCGGAATAACTCCAAAACTTACCATATCTGCAAGTGAGTCAAGCTGAAGTCCCAGGTTCGAGTTTGAGTGTAAGGCTCTGGCCACAAATCCATCAAAAAAATCAAAAATAGCGGAGAGAATCAGGCATATTGCTGTTGTTTGATAGTCTCCTAAAATAAGATGTATTACACCTACGCAGCCTGCAAATAGATTAGCCAGGGTCAAGGCATTGGCTAGATTATTCTTTATAAAATCCATAAGTACAAAATTACAGTTTTTAAAAATTCTAGCTCAAAATAATATGCACTAAAAAACGCCATAAAGTGATTTTGATGTAAATTTGCCCCATGAAATTTTTAAAAGGATTTAGAAAACAGGAAGTTCTGGCATTGCTTTACAGGATTTTTTTAGCCTATGCTTTTTATCAGATTGCAAGACTTTTATTTTGGTATTTTAATAAAGACCTGATTAAGGTAGACTCTGTTTCAGAGTATCTTAAGCTTGCTTATCATGGGATAGCCTTCGATACCACTGCGATATTGTATGTGAATGCATTATTCATATTATTAAGTCTTTTACCCTTGGTTATCAATACAAAAAAAGGGTTTCAGAAAGTTCTTTTCTGGGTTTACTTTTTGACTAATGGTTTGGCATATGGGATGAATTTCGGAGATTTTATTTACTATAAATTCTCTCAGGCAAGGCTTACTTCAGCTGTATTTCAGGTAGCAGAACACGAATCCAATATTTCCCAGACCCTTATGATTTCCGTTGGAGAGCATCCTTTTGTGTTGATTTGGTTTATTGTTTTAATGGGATTGTGGGTTTTTCTTTATAAAAAAGTAAAGGTTGAAGAGACGAAACCTGCTCAATTACTTCCTTATTTTTTATCTTCCATTGTTACCTTGTGTATTACAGCTGTTTTGGTGGTAGGAGGAATCAGAGGTGATTTCAAACATAGTACAAGGCCTATCAATATGGTGGATGCTACCCGTTTTGTAACCAATCCATTGCAGGGGAATTTGGTTCTCAACAGTACATTCTCTTTCTTCAGAACTTTGAATACCAATAATTTCAGAGAAGTTCATTTTGTAGATCAGAAATATATTGAGGAAAATGTTCAGCCGATTAAGCAATATGACAGAAAAGTAGAAGACCGTCCCAATATTATTATTTTTATTGTAGAGTCGTTTGGGAGAGAGTATTCGGGTGCTTTTAATAAAGATAAAAACATCAAAGATTACGTTTCCTATACTCCGTTTATGGATAGCCTGGCGTCTCAGAGTCTTATTTTTCCAAATACTTTTGCCAATGGAAGACAGTCTATTCACGGAATGAGCAGTGTTTTGGCTGGAATCCCAAGTCTTGCAGATGCCTTTACAGGTTCTCCATACTCCAACCAGAAAATACAGTCTATCGTTTCTGTTTGTAATGAATTGGGATATGATACTTCTTTTTATCACGGAGCACCTAATGGTTCTATGGGGTTTCTTGGATTTGGAAATATTTTAGGGTTTAAGCATTATTTCGGGAAGACAGAATATAATCACGATGAAGATTTTGATGGAATGTGGGCGATCTGGGATGAACCGTTCCTTCAGTATTTTGCTAAAAATGTAGGCAAAAAACAGCCTTTTATGAGTACTGTTTTTACAGCATCCTCTCACCACCCATTCAAGATTCCTGAAAAGTATCAGGGGAAATTCAAAAAAGGAAAAATAGAAATGCATGAGCCGATACAGTATACGGATTATGCCATTAAGAAATATTTTGAAACGGCTAAGAAACAACCCTGGTTTCACAATACGATTTTCGTCTTCACAGGAGATCATACCAATCAGGTCTATTATCCGGAATATGAAAAAGCAATGAATCGTTTTGCTGTTCCATTGGTTTTATATTCTCCTAATCCAGAATACCAACTTAAAGGAGAAAACCCGGAGATCGCTCAGCAAATAGATATTTATCCTACACTAGCAGACCTGATTGGTTATAACAAACCTATCAGAAGCTGGGGGAGAAGTTTGGTAAGTGATAAGAAATATCCTGGGATTATGGTAAATTCTGACGGAAGCAATGAGCAGTTTATCATCGGAAATTATATTTATCGTTTTGATGGCAAGGATATTGTGGGAGTATATGATAAATCTGACCTTGCCCTTGAAAAGAATCTGATTGGTCAGCTAAAAACCCCTGAAGTAGAACAAGGAAAACAAATAGCAAAAGCTTGGTATCAGGATTATATGGATAGGGTGATTAATAGAAAGCTTAATTAAGTGAATCCATTTATGAGGTCTTTTATGCTTTGTATAATAAAAATTTTTGTTCGTTAAGAATTAATTTATATTTTTATCAATACATAGAAAAGTATATTGTATTAAAATTAAAACTATAGAAATATGAAAAAAATAATGTTCACATTTGCACTTTCTTTATTGGGTGTGATGACATTTGCACAGATAGAAGGAAAGTGGAAGACAATAGATGATGAAACCAAGCAGGCTAAATCTATTGTTGAAATCTTTAAGAAGTCAGACGGAAAGTATTATGGAAAGGTTTCTCAGTTATTGATAAAACCGGCAGATCCTAACTGTACAGCTTGTAAAGATGATCGAAAAGGTAAACCAATCTTAGGATTAGAAATCATTAGAGGATTGAAAAAAGAAGGTGATGAATTTACCGGAGGTAGTATTACTGACCCTAAAACAGGTAAGACTTATAAATGTACCATTACAAAAAGCGGAGATAAGCTTAATGTAAGAGGATATTTGGGATTATCATTATTAGGAAGAACCCAGGTTTGGGAGAAAGCTAATTAATATAAGTTTAAATAGAATTTTAAAATGGCATTTCAGAAATGAGATGTCATTTTTTTTGGAAAAATATGTAACGAAAATAAAATCTCTCCACTTATAGAATATGAGCACAAAACTTGAGAAAACATTTATTGAATTTTTAAGCATATTAAAATGTATCCATAAAAAGATGTGTTTCGATAATTATTTTCAGCTTACAGTAAAATCCCTCTTTCAGTCTCCAGCTCCTTTTCCATAAACCATCCTTTTTTGAATTATTATTAATATTGAAGCATCTTGTTCAAATGAAACGCCTTTTTATTATGTGTATAATAAAAAAACACTATTTTTGTAGTCTAAATTTTTCAAGAAAATATGGCAGAATATACTTTTCGTGAGGTAATTGCGCAGGCAATGAGCGAGGAAATGCGTAAAGACGAATCCATTTACCTGATGGGGGAGGAAGTTGCAGAATATAATGGTGCATATAAAGCTTCAAAAGGAATGCTGGATGAATTTGGTCCAAAAAGAGTGATCGATACACCGATTGCAGAACTTGGATTTACAGGGATCTCTGTAGGAGCAGCAATGAATGGGAACAGACCTATCGTAGAATTTATGACATTCAATTTCTCTTTAGTAGGAATTGACCAGATTATCAATAATGCGGCGAAAATCCGTCAAATGAGTGGTGGACAGTGGAATTGCCCAATCGTTTTCCGTGGACCTACCGCTTCTGCAGGACAATTAGGGGCTACACACTCTCAGGCTTTCGAAGGTTGGTTTGCCAACTGTCCGGGTCTTAAAGTAGTTGTACCTTCAAACCCTTATGATGCAAAAGGATTATTAAAAACAGCTATTCAGGATAATGATCCAGTTATTTTCATGGAATCTGAGCAGATGTATGGTGATAAAATGGAAATTCCTGAAGAAGAGTACTATTTACCTATCGGAAAAGCAGATATCAAGAGAGAAGGTAAAGATGTTACCTTAGTTTCTTTTGGTAAGATCATGAAATTGGCGATGCAGGCAGCTGAAGATATGGAAAAAGAAGGAATCTCTGTAGAGGTAATTGACCTTAGAACAGTTCGTCCTTTAGATTTTGATACTATTTTAGCATCTGTAAAGAAAACAAATAGATTAGTAATCTTAGAAGAGGCTTGGCCATTTGGATCAATATCTTCTGAAATCACTTATATGGTACAGCAAAAAGCATTCGATTACTTAGATGCTCCAATCAAGAGAATTACAACTCCTGATGCTCCTGCACCTTACTCTGCTGCATTATTTGCAGAATGGTTCCCTAAGCTTGAGAAAGTAAAAGAGGAGATCAAAAAAGCGATGTACGTAAAGTAACTATAATAGAAAAAAACTTCCGAAAGGAAGTTTTTTCATTTATTATATTCATGAAGAAAAATTCATGACGTCATAAAATTAGTATAAATTTGCGCCTTTAAATTAAATTAAGCTGATATGGCAGAAGTTACAGAAGATGGTTACCACTTCGACATAAAGAAACTTTCCTTTATTGGAGTTTTAGTGTCTCTAGGGATTGTTTTTGGAGATATTGGTACCTCTCCGCTTTACGTAATGAAAGCAATTGTAAATGCAAGATCTCAAGGGAGTAATATGCCTTTCAATGAATATATAGAAGGTGCCCTTTCTTGTATTATTTGGACACTTACTCTTCAGACTACCATAAAATATGTAATCATTGCTTTAAGGGCAGATAATAAAGGGGAGGGAGGAATTCTTGCCTTATTTTCTCTAGTTAAGAATCTGAAAAAAGGATGGCTTTATCTTATAGCCATTGTAGGAGCTGCTGCACTTATTGCAGATGGGGTAATTACACCATCACTTACCGTGATGTCAGCTATTGAAGGTCTTGAAATTTATAATCCACATACTCCTGTTGTTCCTATTACTATTGGAATTCTCATTGCAATTTTTGTGGTACAGCAATTCGGAACCAGCTTTATTGGAAAGTTTTTTGGTCCCGTAATGGTGGTTTGGTTTTTAGTATTAGGAGGCTTAGGTGTAATGCATTTGAGTGAAAATTTTGAAATTCTAAGATCTTTTAACCCTTATTACGCATACAAACTCATTGTAAACTCTCCAAGTGCAATAGTTATTTTAGGTGCAGTGTTCCTTTGTACAACTGGAGCAGAGGCTCTTTATTCAGATTTAGGACATTGCGGAGCTAAAAATATAAGAGTAAGTTGGGGATTTGTTAAAATAATGCTTATTTTAAATTATCTTGGACAAGGAGCTTGGCTTCTAACAAACTTTGAAAAACCAGGTTTTTCTGTTGTAAACCCATTCTTTGGGATTATGGAAGAATGGATGATTATACCAGGAGTAATTTTAGCAACGGCTGCAGCTATTATTGCAAGCCAGGCATTGATTACGGGTTCTTTTACCATTTTTTCTGAAGCAATGTCGCTTAACCTTTGGCCTAATCAAAAAATTGACTATCCTTCTGGAGTTAAAGGACAAATGTATATCCCTAGAATCAATTGGGGGCTTTTAATTTTATGCATTATTGTAGTTCTGCACTTCAGAGAATCTGGAAAAATGGAAGCAGCTTATGGACTTTCCATTACAGTAACGATGTTAATGACAACCATTCTCCTTATTTTTTGGTTGTTGAAACATAGAGTAAGTAAAATTTTAATATTATTATTTGCTTTAGTCTATTTGGCTATTGAGTTAGGCTTCTTCAGTGCAAATATCATTAAGTTCATGGAAGGAGGATGGATCACTGTAGTATTAGCAGGTTCTATTGGAATCTCTATGTATGCATGGTATAATGGAAGATTAATCAAAACAAGATTTATCCAATTTGTGAAGATTGACAAATATATATCCATTCTTAAAGATATGAAGTTGGATGAAACCATTCCCAAATATGCCACAAACTTAGCGTATTTGAGCCGTGCTAAAAGAAATGATGAAGTAGAATCTAAAATTATTTATTCTATCATCAAAAAACAGCCGAAAAGAGCAGATCATTACTTTATTCTAAGTATTGTGAATCAGGAAGATCCGTATACATTCAAATATACGGTTGATGAAATTCTTCCCGGAACTGTTTATAAAATCAACTTCCTTCTTGGATTTAAAGTAGATAGAAGAATCAATGATTATTTCAATATGGTATTGAAAGATCTTATGGCAGATGGAACCATTCCTTCAAGAAGCAGCCACCCGTCTCTAAGAGCTCATGACATACCACCGGATTTGAAGTATGTAATTATAGATAATACTTATATCAACGATATACTTTTAACTGTTAAACAGAAGATTACCCTTAATATTTACAACTTTGTAAAATATATCGGAAGTGATGACTTTAAGGCATGGGGAGTGTCTTCACATAATGTAGAAGTAGAGTCTGCCCCTATTACAGAACTTACTGTTTATGACAATAAAATTGAACAATCTGGATATTATCGTCATAACTCTTAATCCCTGGAGCTTTTAAACCATACTATCTATTTAAATAAAATTCAATAAATTTGTAGATAATTTTTTTAATGGATACAATACAAAAAGAAAAAAATATAGCTTTAATCAAGGATGTTTTAAGAAACTACTTACTAGAAAAAGGGTTTAGAAACACTCCTGAAAGATATACGATATTAGAAGAAATTTATAATATGGATCATCACTTTAATGTTGATGATCTGTATCTTCTGATGATGCAGAAGAAATATCATGTTTCTAAAGCAACTATTTACAATACAATTGAGATTTTCCTTGATGCCGGATTAATCCGTAAACATCAGTTTGGAGAAAAAACATTGACCTCTTCATCTTATGAGAAATCTTATTTTGATAAACAGCATGACCATTTGGTAATCTACAAAAAAGATTCTGATAAAGAAATCGAAGAAATTATTGAATTCTGTGACCCAAGAATTCAAGGAATCAAAGAAGCCATTGAAGAAGCATTTGGCGTAAAAATTGATTCTCATTCGCTATATTTTTATGGCACTAAGAATGACTAATTAATGAGAATAATCCTTTTTCTGTTTATCTTTATTTCTACGCTTAGCTTTGCGCAGGATAAAACTCCTGTGAAGAGAGATCCTTATCTCACCCCTTCTCCTGCAAAGTCGCAGCCATTGAAACCTGAAGATAAAATAAAACTTATCAACGCAGATAAAATTATTAAAGATCCCGCCAAATATGATGGTAATCAATATTTTGTAGGAAATGTTCAGATAGAACAAAAGGGATCTATACTTACGGCAGATGAAGTTGTTCTTTATAGTGAAGAAAACTTTGCCAAAGCAATTGGAAATGCAAAACTTCAGAATGCTGATGGTTCTGTTATTACAGCAGGAGAAATGGAGTATGATGGTAATACACAGAAAGGTGTTGCCAGAAAAAATGTTGTCCTGACGGATCCTAAGCAGACCATCAAAACTGATATTCTGTATTATGATAAACTATCGAGTCAGGCTTATTTTAATACAGGAGGTACTATTTCCGACAGCCAGGGAAATGTAATGTATACCAAATCTGCTACTTATTTTCTGGATACCAAAATGATCGATTTTGTTGGCAATGTGAAAATTGACAATGCCCAATATATCATTGAAGGAGTAAATATCAAACAGAATCAGAATACCAAAGTAGCTGAATTTTTCGGACCTACAACCATTACCAATAGAGCCAATCCTAAAAATAGGGTGTATACGGAAAGAGGAACCTATAGAATGGAAACCAAAGAAGCTTTCCTGAACAAAAATTCCAAGATTTTTTATAATGATAAAATCCTTACCGGTGATGATATGTATTTTAATCAGATCACAGGTTTTGGAAAAGCTACCGGTAATGTAAAACTGGATGATCCGAAGGAAAGAAGATATATGAAAGGTGGGTATGGTGAGATCTTTGAGAAAAAAGATTCTTCAATGATGACCAAAAGTCCTTACGCTGTTAAAATTATGGAAAAGGATACCGCCTATTTTGCAGCCGAGAAAATCATATCCTATCAAAAACCAGACTCTTTAGATATCAAGATAAAAAAGAGCTTTTTAAGAGCCTATAGAAAAGCAAGAATATATAAATCCAATGCACAGGGAAGAGCAGATTCTATAGCCTTTAATGAAACGGATGGTATTATGCACATGTACACAAAACCGATCTTATGGAGCGGGGAAAAGCAGGTGACTGGTGATAAAGTTGAAGCCTATTTTAATACTCAGAATGAAAATATAGATTCCTTAAAAGTCATTGGTAATGCTTTAGCTATTAGTAAAGTAGACTCTTTAACTTTGAAAGATGAATTCAATCAGGTAAAAGGTAAGTACATGACGGTATACTACGAGGGTAATGATATTAAAGAGGCTCGAGTAGTGGGGAATGCGCAATCCATCGCTTATGTAGATGATGTAAACAAAGAAACCCAGAAGCCGGAGAGAATTGGAGTTACACTTTCTGCATGTGGTATTATTGGAGCTTTATTTGAGGAAAGAGCTCTACAGATTATTTCCTGTAGTATCGGCGCTACTGCTGATACCTATCCAATGAGTAAAATAGAACCCTCAAGAAGAAAGTTTCCTGATTTCAACTGGAATACAAAAGACCGGATCAGGAAATGGCAGGATATATTGGTCGACAGTCCAAATTATGAAGAGATAAAATATTCTTCTGATAATGAATTGTATGATCAGGCTCAGGATGCAATAGAGAAAGAACGAGCCAAAGAAGAGGCTAAGAAGCCGAAAAGGACAAGAAAATAACGATAATATAACCCGCTTTAATTTAAAGCGGGTTTTTTATTTCTGTTGGTATAAAAACACATCTTTATTCATACTATCTAGCTTTAGTTATATTATATCATTAAGTGGTGATAAAAATGATTTCTTGTTAATTTTTGCTAATTCTATTTTAAGTATAAATATTGATTTTAATACTCGATTTATTGTACTTGATAAAAATAATCTATTTTAATGTAATCAACTGGATTTCAGTATTTTAATTCTGTATAATATCTGTGTAATTAATTTTTTTTACTTTTTTTAATGTCAAAATTATAAGATATATTGAGATGGAAATTGCTAAAATGGGTTTATTCATATCATTAAAATGTGATTTTTTTTTGATCGAAATCGTAAAAAAAAACTAAAATTATCCCTATTTTAACTTTTGATCTTAATTTTTTTTTTGAACGCAAACATAGATTTTTTTCGTTTATTATAAAGGTTTTTTACTGATTTTAATTATTCTAATATATTGGAGTTATTGTTTTTTTAATGACTGTATAATTATCTAATTATAATATTTTATACATTTAATAGGTCAAGCCAATCTAAAAATGACAATATGAAATTAGAATTTATTATCTTGATCTTTATTATTTGTAATATAAAGATCAGTGCTCAAGTTGGTATTTCGAAAACCACGGGCTTTCAGCCGGATGTTCGGACTCAGCTGCATGTAAAGCAGGATGATTACGCTGCTAGATTACCTAGAGCGAATACAACTGCTGTATTACCTTCCTCATTAACCGGTACAACAGGAGATGGTACCCAAGGATCCATTATTTTTAACCGTGAAACGGGAAGTGTTGTTCAGAATGATGGAACAAGTTGGAAAATCTCAGATCCTATTGTGACCACCATGAAGAACAATAAAATGGCCCGTTTTATAAGGAATGGTACTGTTACTACTACTTGTGATCCCTGTGTGTTATTGCCATTCCCCAATTGTATCATAGGATCTAACCAGCAATGTGCAGCAGTAGACGTGCCATTCACAACTGGATTACCAGCACTGAACGAAATCTCATCGGATGTAGACTTACTAAGTACAACAAGTAATGTGATTAACTTTAAAACAAGAGGCTTATACAAAGTATCATTTAAAAGTGGTGCACTTAATGTAGGAACACCGGTTTGTTTAGGAGCATCCACCAACCTGTATTCAAGATTGAATTTAGAAGTTAGTTCTGATAACGGAACAACATGGAGACCTGTTAACAATACAGTAAGTAATACTACAGGCGGACTCCTTTCATTAGGCTCAATACCTGTAGGGTCTATAGATGTAGGGCAGTCACTTGCGTTTACTTATGTAGGTGTTTTTAATGCTAATGACAGAGCAAGATTAAGATTTTATGGTAATCAGGCTATGCTGGTAGGCGGTTGTTTGGGAAATAATATGTTTTTTTCGATGAACACTACAGGGAACTCGATATCAGATATTATTGTTGAAAAAATAAATATGCAATAAGATGAAAAAAGTTACATTAATTATAATGCTTGTTTTCCATTATTTTTTACAGGCACAGGTCGGGATTGGTGGTAATATTTATAGTACAAAAAATATTGTAAAAGTTTTGGATGGAACTAAAGGTACCATACTTCCTTATTCTAACAGCTTCACTTCATTTCCACAATATAATGCGGCCGTAACAGATGTCTTTAACGATTATCCAAACCTTGTAGGGGGGCTTATCTATAATAAGACTGATGATCAGTATTACAAATACGATGGCTATGCTTGGAATCCTGCACGCCAGATTCAGGGGATATATCAACCTAAAGGCTCAAGGCTGGGAATCTCTTCAGGGATTTCAATTCCATGTATTGCTTTTGGTTTAGGAATTTGTCTTTCAACAGGATCTGCTGTTTATTTAGCTCCGGATGACAAAAGTGAAGTTCTTGTGGATAATCTTACCTTAAAGAATGCCAGTAATGTAACAATAAAACAGGCCGGAATCTATGATGTGGGGGCTGCTTTAGGCTTTACCGGAGGATCTCTCGGTGCTCAAATAGGTGTTACAGAATTTAAACTTACACTCCAAGTGAGATATACATCTACTGGAAATTGGGAAACCATTGTTACTAAGTCAAATTATTCACTCATATTTGTCGTTGATACCAATGGAAATAAGACATGCAGTTTTGCCCAGACTCTTTCGTTACCAGTTGGTGCTGAACTAAGAGTTATCCCTACCATCAGAACTATTGGTGGATCAGGGGGGTCACTGTCTGCTTATGGAACAGATGCTAACTCAGTTAATTCTTATCTCGCAGCACGTTTAATTAAAGCTTATTAAGATGAAAAAATATTTATTCGGACTGTCTTTATTGGTGATCAATATTTACAGTGCACAAGTGAATTTCACAAATATCTCTAATCCAGATTCTAACGCAAGCGGAAATGATAAGGTAATGATGTACATTACCAATACCAGTGAAGCAACAGGAGTAAAAGGTTTTGGACTTCCAGCTGTAAATGCCGAAACAGACCTTCCTTATACGGGGGCGAGTGCTCCGGTAACCAGAATAGAAGAATTGAGAGGAATGCTTTTATTTGTTAAAAGTACGGGACAGGTAATGGTTTTCGATGGGTTGGTGTGGAGCAAAGCTTTTGAAATAGAGTCTGACAATATTTCAAGGTTTCAACTGAATTCTGTTTCAACTACTTCAGGTTCAGTTTTATTACCAATCAACAATACAATTAATAAGGCTAACTTTCTTGCCGATCCTTTAAAACTTAAAACAAATGTTCCTACAACAGGAGCAAATATTAATCGATTATATATCAGGCAGACTGGATTATACAGAGTCAATGTGAATCTTACCTTTACAGGTCCTGCCGGATCATTCAGCAACAGATTAGGAGCAGGCTTATATTTGAATGATGTGAAAAGATTTCAACTACTGGAAGATACCGTTAATTTTGATGGGACTAACCGGAAAATTAGTTTGGATATTTCGGTATATGCAGTACAGGGACAATATATTACTCTGGATGCTATTTCAGAAGTTGGGGGAACTACGTCATATACCGTAACGAATGATAGCTACGTAACGGTGGAAAAAGTATTATAACGTAAACGAATCTTTATATTTCAATGAGAAGCCACCCTTATACTAATGTAGGGTGGCTTTTTTATTCACGATCAATAATTTCGGCATTTGCTGAATCTTTTATAGCTTTGCTGAAATTTTTGAGACAATGGAAATGCATAAAGATTTTTTTATATATCAGGCACAAACCACAAAATTTGCAGCAGGTTTTGAAGTTGAAAAAGCTGAAGGAAACTATATCTACGGAACAGATGGAAGAAAATATCTAGATTTTGTAGCTGGAGTTTCTGCCAATACCCTTGGACATTCACATCCGAAGGTGATTAATGCGATCAAGGAACAGGCAGATAAATATCTTCACGTAATGGTATACGGAGAATATGCTCAGGAAAAACCGATTGCGCTATGTAAGTTACTTGCTGAAGCTACTCCGGAACCTTTGGAAGTGACGTATTTGGTAAATAGCGGTGCAGAGGCTATTGATGGAAGTTTGAAACTGGCTAAAAGATATACCGGAAGAGAAGAAATCATTTCCTTTAAAAACTCTTATCATGGGAATACCCACGGAGCATTAAGCGTTTCGGGAAATGAAAACCATAAAAGAGAGTTCCGTCCATTATTACCGATGGTTAGTTTTATAGAATTCAATAATGAAGCTGAATTTGAAAAGATTACAGAAAAAACGGCATGTGTAATTCTGGAAACCATTCAGGGAGCTGCAGGGTTTCTGGTTCCGAATGATGATTATCTGATTAAATTGAAAAGAAGATGTGAAGAAGTGGGAGCTCTTTTAATTCTGGATGAAATCCAACCCGGATTTGGAAGAACAGGTAAGTTATTCTCATTTGAACATTTTGGAATTGTTCCGGACATCCTTGTTATGGGGAAAGGAATGGGAGGTGGAGTTCCTGTAGGAGCTTTCATGAGTTCCAGAAAAATTATGGAAACGTTGTCCTATTCTCCGAAGTTAGGGCATGTAACTACTTTTGGAGGAAATCCATTGATTGCGGCAGCCAGTTATGCTACTTTGAAAGAAGTGCTGGAAAGTGGTGTAATGGAAGAAATTGAAGAGAAAGAAAGACTGTTCAGAGAACTTTTAGTACATCCGAAAATTAAAAATATAAATGGTAAAGGTTTAATGCTGGCCGTAAATCTTGGAGAACCTGAATATACACTGAATGTAGCTAAAAAATGTATGGAAAAAGGACTTATTGTATTCTGGCAATTGTACAGAAATGAATATTTGAGAATTTCTCCGCCCCTTACATTATCTCTTGATGAAATTAGAAAAGGCTGCCAAATTATACTTGATATTCTTAATGAAGATTAAAGAAAATGTCTCTCCCAATGGAGAGATTTTTTTTATGCCTGACATGGCAATTTTACAGCTTAATACTTAACATAATACATATTTATAATCTCTGATAAATATCATGCAGATTCTTTAAAAAAGTAACTGCAATTTTGTGTAATAAAAAAATTAATTTATATATTGCGGGACGATAAAAACAAAGATTATATGGCGAAACATAAAGTCCATTACGAATTCCCAATGCACTGTTTATCAGAGATTTTATACGAATATCTGGCTACTGCAGAGGGGTTGTCTGAATGGTTTGCGGATGAGGTTACAGAGAAAGGCGATGATTTCTTTTTTAGCTGGGGTGGAGGACCTGCTGAAAAGGCCACTTTGATCAGATATAAGCCTGAAGGTTTCGTGCGTTTCAGATGGGAGGAAGATGAAGGAACTAAGAATTTCTTTGAAATGACTATCACTATAGATGATATAACAGAAGATTTAGCACTAAATATTACAGACTTCTGTGAAGAAGGTGACGAAGAAGAAAACGCAATGTATTGGGAAAATCTTATTGAAAATCTCAGAATAAAATTAGGTGCTGCATAATGCAGAACTGTATCAAATGATAAAACTGATGAACGATTTATCGTTCATTATTTTTTTGTAAATAAATCACATCAAAAATTGGAAAATCAATATTTTACCTCAGACACATTGAATGTAAAAAACAGAGCCTTTCTTTGGGGCGATGCAGTGAAGGTTTCCTTCTTTGTAAGAGAAAGCAGGTTGATCATGGATGAAGAATGCTATTTCTTCCTGATGGCTTCCATGAGAAAGATGAGAATGAATATACCTTTAACCTATACACTGGAGTTTTTCCAGTCACTGTTCCAAAAGGATATTATAGAAGGTAAAGGAATAAAGAATGGAATTATCAATTTCCAGGTATTCAGAAATCAGGATGAATTAACATTGGCAAAATCTTCAATTTCCTATTTTTATGAAGTTGCAGAAATGGATGACGTTTTGGCTGTTCACCAGAGACCTCTGGAGCTGGATCTGATTAAGGAAATTAATGTAAATAATAATCTGTTAAGCAATATCAGGGTACATTGTCCGGAAAATATTTATGGAGGAATTTATGCCCAGGAGAATGATCTTGATGATGTTATTCTGTTAAACCCTAATAAAAGAATTGCCCGTACCACTTGTGGTAATCTTTTGTTTATGGAAGGAGATATTATTAAAGTGCCAAAACAGACAGAGGGAGCTTACATCTCTCCTTTAATGGAAAACTTCGTTACCTATTTACATAAAAATAAACTGGCTGATATCCAGGAACACGAGATTATTGCATTTGAATCTCAGAAAGCAGAAGAAATTTTAATGATTTCTGACGAGAAAGGCATATTTTCTGTAGGTAAAATAAGAAATAAAACCTTTGAAACTTCTCGATTTATAGAATTGGTAGAAGGTTGGAAAAAGAGTTTTAGTTTATAAAAATTGACAAACCCGGTAAACAACAAAGCTACAAAGTCCTTTACCGGGTTTTATTCTGAATAAATCAGAAATTGTTTTTTTATTTAGTTTTCGTTGATGATGTCAACGAATTTTTTTGCGATTTCCTGCTGCCCATTCCCACTGGTAATATAAGCTCTGTCTGCCGAGTTATTGATGAATCCAAGTTCTACCAATACTGCAGGAGCTTTGGTTTCTCTTAAAATATGAAGATTATTGCGCTCTTCAATTTTACGAACACTAAATTTTTTATAGATTTTTCCTGCCAGTTTCTTTGAATCTTCAGAATTCTGAACATATATTTCTGTTCCATGTTTAGCGGTTTCTTCCTGAGGAGAAGTATTTACATGGAGTGAAATCACCATTTCAGGATTCAGTTTGTTGATTTGAAGAGTTCTTTCGGAAAGGCTGGGATAGGTGTCTTCATTTCTTATTAAAATCACCTCATACTGGTCTTGCTTTCCACTAAGCTTTTGAATCTCCTTTGCAATGTTTAATGTAATATCTTTTTCACTAAATTGGCCAAACACAGCACCATGATCATTTCCTCCATGACCGGCATCTATGACAATATATTTCTTGTTAAGAGGAGTGAATGATAAAAAAGCAGTCGAAAAGATTGATAAAGCAAGTAATGTAATACCTTTCATTTCAGTGATTTTTGGTTTTTCAAAGAACGGAAAAACTTTCTTTAAAATTGGTTAATAAAATATTAAAATTTGTTAATTATTTTATTGATCTGAAAGCGATATCGTTAGTTTAATGAAATATCCTCAGGGGAATTAGCCCAAAGAAGGAATTCTCCTCCAAGATTCTGCATAATGGACTTCCAGAGGGTTTGATCATTCGGAAGAGTGTAATCAAGATTGTAAACATCTACTACTGTCCACATCTTTCTCTGAACCTCACTATCCAGTTGATTAGGAGCCCATCCAGAATATCCTGAGAATATTTTTACATTATGAATATCCAGCTCATTAGCCAATACAGCATTGATAATACGTTCGATATCCTCGGTAAGATAATATTCATTCGTAATATCAGTGTAAACCTCGGTCACTCTTTCATCACCTTTTACAATGAAAAATACTTTATCATTTTCTACTGGACCGCCATCGTATACCTCGATCTTGAAATCAAAGAAATCTTTGAATTTACTACTCATCTGGCTATTTTTTTTATTAAGGATCAAACCAAAAGCTCCGCTTTCGTTATGTTCAATAACCAATACTACCGATCGGGAAAAAATATCGCCGGAAATGTCAGGGGTCGAGATTAATATTTTACCTTTGTATGAGTGATTCATACTCAAATTTAATAAAAAATATTTATGGAAAACCTGCACGACAAAAGAAAAGTGTACGATAAATCCCAACTTATTGAAAGTGAGATAAAACAAAATCCAATAGAGCAGTTTAGAGACTGGTTTTTGGATGCCAGCGAAAGCCCGGAAGTCTCAGAAGCTAATGCTATGGCGGTTTCTACGGTAGAGGAAGATGGTTGTCCGAGAACAAGAATGGTCCTGTTGAAAGCTTACACTCATGAAGGGTTTATTTTCTATACCAACTACAATAGCAGAAAAGGAAAAGCAATAGAAAATAATCATAAAGCTTGTCTGCATTTTTTCTGGCCTAATCTGGAACGGCAGGTCATCATCAAAGCTAAACTTGAAAAAGTGGCAGAAAACTTAAGTGATGGTTATTTCAATTCGAGGCCAAAGGGAAGTCAGTTAGGAGCCGTGGTGTCACCTCAAAGTCAGGAAATTCCTAATCGTGAGTTCCTGGAAGAAAAATTAAAAGACCTGGAAAAAGAATATGAAAATATAGAAGTTCCAAGACCAGTCCATTGGGGCGGATATCTTGCAAAACCTTATGAGATTGAATTCTGGCAAGGAAGGCCTAATCGTTTACATGATAGAATTATATATCAATTAGAAGATTTGGACTGGAAAATCTCGCGATTGGCTCCATAGATTGAAAGATGAATGACAAAAGCAGGAAGTTAGGAGGCTATTAATTGGATTTAGCTATACTGATTTCAAGTTGATTAATTGAAAAAACATTGAAACATCAATAGAAGCAGGCTTTAGATAGCCTGCTTTACTTATTTTATTCCCTTCCAAATGGCTTTAGCCAAAAATTAATCTTCTTAATATCTTCATTCTCCTTAATGGTTATTTTTAAAGCTTTGTATTTTGTTTGGCGAAGGTTCTATGGATTTTTTTCAAACGAAATTAAAGACTGCCTCTATTTGAATTATTGGTGGGTTTAAAAATTCAAATCCATAATTTACAATCAATTCAATATGAGTAATGATAAGGTATAAAAAAAGACCGTCTCTTAGAAACGGTCTTGAATTTTCGTAATCTGAATGATTATTTTTTCTTAGCACCAGAAACTGCATTTGATAAATCAGCTCCAGCCTTAAATTTAGCAACTTTTTTAGCAGCAATTTTAATTGGTTTTTTAGTTGCAGGGTTGATCCCTTGTCTAGCTGCTCTCTCAGCTACTGAGAAAGTACCGAAACCTACTAAAGAAACTTTTCCATCTTTTTTCTTTAGAGTAGAAGTTACGTTACCAATGAAAGATTCTAAAGCAGCTTTTGCTGCAACTTTAGTGATACCTGCATCTTTTGCGATTGCGTCGATTAATTCAGACTTGTTCATAATTTTTAATATTAAAGTTAGTTCGTAATTATAGCAAATATAATACTATTTTCTAATTGTGCAATTTTTTTATAAAAACTTATGCAATTTTTTTACTTTTCAGTGAAAACAGTTAAAATATGATAATTCGTGTTTCTACGAAAAATCTACGTTACGGGTTACTAAAATCATGCCAAATGCTTATGTTTATTGACTTTAGCAAAAAGTTAATATTATTTCCTGTATTTATTAAATCCTAAATTGTGTATAAAGTATTGATGTTTTTAAGAATATAATTATTAATAATATAACTAAAGATCTCTTTTGTTGTGTTTTATAAAATTAAACCCCATTGTTTATGGGAGTTTTTTAATGGTAATGAAGGACTGTTTTATTAATTTTTATTAATAAATTTGCAGCATGTTAATAGAAGTTTTCAAGTCCAAGATCCATAGGGTAAGAGTTACAGCCTCAGACCTTAATTATATAGGAAGTATAACGATAGATGAAGATCTTATAGAAGCTGCTGGTTTAGTGGTGGGAGAAAGGGTCTATATCGTCAATGTGAATAACGGAGAACGTTTTGATACCTACGTTATCAAAGGAAAGAGAAAATCCGGCGAAGTATGTCTTAACGGACCCGCTGCAAGAAAAGTACAGAGAGATGATATCATCATCATCATTGCTTATGCGCAGATGACCCCTGAAGAAGCCAAGGACTTCCAGCCGAAAATAGTTTTCCCGGATGAAAAAACAAATCTTCTTACGTAATTCATGGAGAAAACATCAAAAAATCCTTTAAAATCAATACTTACAATAGTAATATCGCTTGCTTTTGCAGGCTTTTTTTTATGGCTTGCCTTACGAGGGCTTGATTTTAAAGTGATTCAGCAATCATTGGCGAAGGCCAACTATCTTTGGGTATTGTTTGCTTCTGTATTTGGGCTTTTAGGCTACTGGTTCAGAGCGATTCGTTGGAATTTACTATTGGAACCAATGGGATACCGCATTTCAAACTCTAATTCATTATGGACTACTTCATTTGGATATTTGATGAATCTTACGATTCCAAGAAGTGGAGAATTGGCAAGAGCTACTGCTTTATATGGGGTAGAAAAAGTACCTGTAGATAAATCTTTCGGTACTATTATTTTGGAAAGAGTGGTAGATTTGGTTTGCCTGGTTGGTTTTTTACTTTTAACAGTGATTTTTAAATTTAATGCAATCCGTTCTTTTTATCATTTTGTAATGGATAAAAAAGATGAGAAAGCTGAATTTGTTCCCAATTTTTTTGAGAAACAAATGATGAAGTTGGGAATTAATGATTTTGATTCTTTTTATTTGTGCATCAAGATCGCTGTAGGAGTAGTATTTTTAATAGGTTTGGGACTTCTTTATAAATATAAAAAAGAGAAACTCGTCAATTTTGGAAAAGGAATTCTTCAGGGAATAACTTCCATTTTTAAGCTAAAACAAAAAAGTAAATTCATATTGTATACACTAGGGCTGTGGGTTTCTTATTACTTTGCTGCCTATTTTGTATGTTTTGCCCTTCCTGAAACTTCAACGTTTACTTTTGCAGATGGTTTCTTTATTATTGTTGTAGGTACAATGGGAATGATTATTCCTGCCAGTGGTGGAATCGGAGCTTATAATTTGGCTATGAAATACGGCTTTATGGCTCTTTTTATTTCGATGGGGAAAAATGCTGACCTTGGAGGGGAGATAGGATTAATTTATTCTTTTATTTCTTTACCACTTCAAATTGTAATAGTATTGGTAATGGGACTTATTTCAATTCCAATGCTGGCAAAAGCAAGAAATGAAGCTGCTTCAAAGAAAGATTTTTAAAAAGTAATTCAACAATGATACAGTACAAAGGTTCAATTTTTTAATTGGACCTTTTTTGTTGTCATTAATTTAACCGGGAAAATTAGATTTAATTGCTTTATATCCATTATTTTTAATAAATAAATTTGGTTAAGTCGTAAATCAAATCTATCTTAATGCAAAAATAATTCATAACATAAAATACTATGGCAATTAATCTACAGAAAGGACAAAAAATCGAGATCGGACTGACTAAAATGACGATAGGACTTGGTTGGGATCCTAATGAAGGGACAGGCTACGACTTCGATCTTGATGCTTCAGCAATCATGATCGATTCTGACAGAAAATTAGTAAGCGAGGAATATTTTGTTTTTTATAATAACCTGAATTCACCAGATGGAGCCCTTACTCATACCGGAGATGATCCGAGCGGAAAAAACAGTGATGGAGATGATGATGAAGCGATCATTATTGATCTTGATAAAGTAGATTCAAGAGTTGAAGAAATTCTTTTTGTGGTCACTATTGAAGACTTTGAAAGAAGAAAACAGAACTTTGGACAGGTTAGAAATTCATATATCAGGGTGGTAGACAACGGTACCAACCAGGAGATTGCAAAATATGAATTGGATGAAGATTTTTCCATTGAAACAGGAGTTGAGTTTGGAAGACTATACAAAAGAAACGGAAACTGGAAGTTTGAAGCTTCAGGGATAGGATACAGAGCAGACCTTGGCTTTTTCCTTGAAAAATATTATAAAGGACAAATCATCAAATAAATAATTAATACACTAACACAAAACGATAGCTATGGCAATTAATTTACAGAAAGGTCAAACGATTGATTTAAGAAAAAATGACCGTGGAGAAAGTGTTTACGATCTTTCAAAAGTAACAATCGGTTTAGGATGGGATGTAAGAAAGCAAGGTGGTTTCTTTGGGAAACTTTTTAATAAAGAAGCTGAATATGATCTTGATGCAGTAGCATTTCTTTTGGATGGCAGCGGAAAGGTTGCTAATCTTGGAAGAACGGTTCAGACCAATGATGGAAGACAGGTGGGATTGTATCAGGGAGATGTGGTTTTCTTTAATTCTATGCAGCATCCAAGCGGAAATGTTTGGTTGACGGGAGATAACAGAACCGGAGCAGGAGATGGTGATGATGAGCAGATCATTGTAAAATTGGATCAGCTGGATCAAAGCTACCAGAAAATTGTTTTTTTGGTTACCATTTATCAGGGGAGAACCAATAATCAGCATTTTGGAATGATTGAAAATGCGTTTATCCGTGCAGTAGATGCTACAGGTAAAGAAATTACAAAATACAGTCTTTCCGGAGATTCTAGCATGAACGGAATGTGTGCGATGGTTTTCGCAGAGGCTTACCGTCATAATGGAGATTGGAAGTTCCGTGCGGTGGGAGAACCTCATAATACGGATAACTTTATTGATATTCTGAGACAGCAGTATTCATATTCAAACTAGACTTTATATTTCTATTCAACATAAAAGCCGGCTGGGAAGTCTTCGACTTCCTCCGCCGGCTTCAGACTTAATAACCACCCTTATGAACAGAAGATTATTAGCCTATTTTTTACTGGATACTTCCGGCTCTATGAACGGGGAACCTATCCAGGCATTGAACAACGGCTTTAATGGGCTTATCAGTATGCTTCGTGCAGATCCGCAAGCGATGGACAGCCTTCACTTAAGTGTTATTACCTTTGATAGAGAAGTTAAGAATATTATTCCTTTAATAGCTCTTTCCAATTTTTATCCCATGGAAATCACCTGTCCGGATAGTGGGCCAACTCATACCGGGGCTGCACTGGAAATGGTATCCGATCTTGTTCAGAAAGATCTTGTAAAAGGATCTGCTGATGAAAAAGGTGACTGGCAGCCTTTACTCTTTATATTTACTGATGGAAAACCTTCCGATATTCAGAAATACAGACAGATGATTCCAATTCTTAGAGGTCTTGAGTTTGGAGCCATTGTAGGCTGTGCGGCAGGACCTAAGGCTGATGAACAGTTTTTGAAAGAATTAACAGATCATGTTGTAAAGCTTGATACTACAGATGCGATCACTCTTTCATCTTTTTTCAAATGGGTGAGTACTTCTATTACACAAGGCGGGCATTCACAGAATACAACAGATCACGTAACATTACCTCCGCCACCATCGGAGCTAAATATTATTATTTAAAAAATTGTCTTTACAGTTATGAGAAGACTACCGATTTATTTTTTAATTGATGTCTCCGAATCTATGGTAGGAGACCCGATTGAGCAGGTGCAGGAAGGAATTTCCAACATTGTCCGGGAACTTAAGAAAGATCCGTATTCATTGGAAACGGTGTATATTTCCGTGGTAGGTTTTGCAGGAGAAGCTGAAGTGATTACACCACTTCAGGATATCATAAGTTTTTATCCTCCAAAAATTCCGATTGGCAGTGGTACATCACTGTCTCAAGGATTGATTAAAATAATGGACTGTATAGATCAGGAAATTGTAAAAACAACCTATGACAGAAAAGGAGATTGGAAGCCTATCGTATTTTTGTTTACAGACGGGGTTCCTACTGATGATGCTACCAAAGCGATTGAAAGATGGAACAGCAAGTATAACGGAAAATCTAATACCATTGCAGTATCTATAGGAGAGAATACCAATTATAAGCTGTTGGGTTCACTGGCAGATAATGTTTTACTGTTTAATAATACGGATGAAAACTCCTATAAAGAATTCTTCAAATGGGTAACAGATTCTATTAAAACAACCAGTCAAAGTGTAACAGAAGCGAAGAAAGAAGGAATAAATTTATCTAAAATAGATTCTGTTATTCTGGAAAAGGTAGATCCGCAGATGGAACAGCGTTTTCCGGATAATAACTTTGTTGTTTTGAATGGTAAATGTTCAGAGACGGATAAACTCTATCTGATGAAGTTTAAGAAGACATTCGGAGAATCCAGTATTCCGGGGATGTCTACAAGATATTATAAACTGGAAGGCGCTTATAAAATTGATGAGAAAGCTTATTACAGGTTGTCTTCTGCCCAAAGAAGCAATCTTAAAATTTCAATAGAAGAGCTTCAGGGTGGAACTTCTTGCCCACATTGTGCAAATCCTATTGCTTTGGCCACCTGTGCTTGTGGTGGAATCCATTGTCTGCAAGGGGAAGGATACAATAAATGTCCCTGGTGTGGAACATCCGATTATTACGGGTATTCCGGTGGTGGATTTGATATCAACAGAACATTAGGTTAATTACTTTGCCTATGAAAATACCTTCATTTTATTTTGGAATCGGGAGAAAGCCTATGGAAAAAGGAACTATTCATAAAGAAAAAGAAGAGTTTAAAGAAGTTCACTGGGTATTACAACATGCCCATTCAGGGAAGTTCTATGAATTCACTTTTGAGATGGCTGATTTTCCTAACATCAGGATTAAAAATATTGGAAACCTTGAAGAAACCGGACTAACGTTTGAAAATGACAGGATTTTTGGGATTCCGAAAGCTCATAATATGTATCATCTGGATATAGAATTTTTTCACACAGAAGATAAAGAGCATACAGATGTTAAAAGAGTTCCGTTATTAGTCAATATTGATCCCAAAGATTTATGGAAGAATATTCCCAGTGACAGAAATGCTGACTTTTATAAAGAAGATGAGGTTTCATTTCAGGGCATGTTTTCAGATAAAAAAATTGTTGTAGCTTCCAAAAGAGGCCGTTCTCATGCCCATGAAGGGAAATTCAGAGAAGATGATTTTGCAGTGAGTGAACTTCCGGCAGATTGGAATATTATCTCAGTTTCTGATGGTGCCGGTTCTGCTGTCATGGCAAGGGAAGGTTCAAGGCTCGTCACAGTTTCTGTTAATGAGTTTTTCAGTTCTTCAGAAGTGTTAAGTGAAATTGAAAAAAACATCAATATCATTTATACTTCAGAGGCCCCAAAGAAAGAACAGGATGAAGCCAAAGAAAATGTAATAAGACTTTTATATGAAGGTGTTTTACATGTTCATCATGAACTGGAGAAAACGGCTTTAGATAATAATTTTTCCATCAATGATCTGCATTCCACACTTATTTTTGCTTTGGTTAAAAAGTTCAGGTTTGGATATGTTGTACTGAGTTTCGGAGTAGGAGACTGCCCAATCAACCTGATCAATACTGATTTTTCCAAAGTAGAACTTTTGAATACTATGGATGTGGGAGAGTTCAGCGGGGGAACCCGCTTTATGACCATGAAGGAGATTTTTAACGATCATATTGTATCCCGTTTCAGAATAACATGCATCGAAGATTTTTCATATCTGGTTCTTATGACGGATGGAATTTATGATCCTAAATTTCTTACCGAAAATAAATTGGAAGATGCAGAAAGCTGGAAAGCATTTTTTAACGATCTTAATGGAGATAATGATGATCTTACGAAAGTAGATTTTATGAATGATGCAGAAATTGCTCAACAACTTCTCCTTTGGATAGATTTCTGGAGCCGTGGAAACCATGATGATCGTACACTGGCCATAATTTATTAATTAAACATGAAAAATAATATAAAGGTTGTCTCTGTCCTGGATGCATCCAAAGCCTATGAATATGTAGATGAAAAACCCATCCAGGGTGGGGTGAAAGATGTTTACTTTTCGCCGGACCGAGAGTATGTAGTTGCTTTTTACAGAAATCCGCTGGATGAAGGACAGAAAGAAAGGATTATGAGAATTGTTTCTACCTACCTTCAAAATATCCAAAATGGAAATGCTGCAGACTACTTTCTGAATGAAATATTCAGATGGCCTTATGATATTGTAGAAAGAAATAGGTTAACAGGTATTATTGTTCCTATTTACAATCAAAAATTCTTCTTTGCTAAAGGATATGTAGGCTCAGATAATATCCAGGGTGAAGATAAGGTGGGAAAATGGTTCACCGCACCCATGTTTAGAAATCCACAGTATCCGTTAAGACTAGATACGTCTGAACTGGGAGATTGGTTAAGTTATTTTCAGATTGCCATTAATATCAGCCGGGGTGTAAAGAAATTACATCAGATGGGATTGGCTCATTCAGATTTGTCGTATAACAATATTCTGGTAGATCCGGTAACCAAATCGGCTTGTATTATTGATATTGACGGACTTGTTGTTCCGAAGCTATTTCCACCGGAAGTTATTGGAACTGCCGATTTTATTGCTCCCGAAGTTTTAAAAACCCAGCATTTCGCACTTCAGGATCCCGCAAGGCATCTGCCTAATCAGAAAACTGATTTACATGCCCTTGCCGTTTTGATTTACATGTATCTGTTGAGAAGGCATCCACTTCGCGGTGGAAAGATCTGGGATCTGGATTCTGAAAAGGATGAAGTGATATCCATGGGTGAAAAAGCTCTGTTTGTAGAACACCCCAATGATCCTTCCAATAATGTAAGAGCTGATCACCTGAGAAGATGGGATACTTTTTGGGGTGACCCTAAAAAGATTCCTTATACTGTAACAGGTCCCTATATTGCAGATTTATTTAGGAAAACATTTATAGACGGACTGCACGACCCTATCCGACGTCCTACTGCCAATGAATGGGAAACTGCTTTACTGAAAACCGTAGATCTGATACAGCCTTGTCAGAATACTAATTGTACTGAGAAATGGTATGTTTTTGATAATACCAGTAATCCTAAATGCCCTTTCTGTGGAACTCCGCATCAGGGAACACTTCCGGTTTTAGATCTGTATTTCCGTTTTGATGATGAGGTTTGGAAACCTGAAAATCACCGGCTGATGGTGTATCATAATCAATATTTATTCAAATGGCATGTATCGAGAAAGGTGATCCGAAATGAAAATCTGACGATGCAGGATAAAATGCCTGTAGGATATTTTACTTTCCATCAGGAAAAATGGGTATTGGTGAATCAAAGCTTAGCTGGGATGAAAGACATTACGGAACAGAAAGAAATCCCACCAGGCTCTATGGTAGAACTTACTGATGGAAAGAAAATACTGTTGTCTGCGGAAGAAGGTGGAAGACTGATCTATGTGACAATGGCTAATCAATAGTCATTGTTGGATTATCTTGTTTTCGGGTGTTGGACGTTGTTGGAAAACGCGCAGACGCAAGGATTTTGTATACTGTGTGTTTTAAGGTGCAAAGATTTTATCTCCGATAAAATTGAGTGATCCGTAAATCCTTTGTTTCTTTTTTATCATTGCGAATGAAATGAAGCAATCTCAATCATTAGATTAAGATCTCTCGCAGATTTTACAGATTACGCAGATCTTATGTATCATCATCTGGAAAATCTGTGCCATCTGTGGGAAAAAAATATCAACCCAATCTGTGATATATTTTATTCAGCTCGCAATTACAACTTATTATTGCAAATATCAGCATTTAAACCGGTGAAAATTCCATGAAATAAGAATGTATATCCTCACCTATAATTTTAAAACCTAAACTGGAATAAAGGTGTTGTGCCTTATTGGTTTTTAAAACACTTAAAGAAGCTGTTTTTCCTTCAGCAGAAGCCTCTTCTAGAATATCAGTCAGGATCATTCTTCCTAATCCTTTACCTTGCTGGCTGGGATCAATCTGAAGTTGTAGAATATCAATATTTGTATCTGTTTTGTCTATTTTTAAAAGTCCAATAGGTTGATTATCTAGAAAAATAAGATGAGCTTTATCAAACTGATCCATAATTCTGCCCAGAGTTGTTTCCTGGTCTGTAGGAAGATTAGATTCTGCATAGTGGGGAACCATAGTCTTCGTTCTTAGATCAAGAAGATAATCAATATCGTTTTCTGTAGCTTTTTGATAAGTAAATGGAATTTTCATAATTTTTTTGAATTCGAATTTCAGGCCATATTTTTCCTATTGACCGGCAAAATTAGTAAGTATTTATCTTTAACAATAATTCCTGAACTTGATTTAAAGTTTAATCAAATGTAATACTTCTTTGCTGAAGATAGGATTCACTAATATTTTCTTTTTCAAAACGATCCGGATACATAGTGATTTTTAGAAACTCTTCATCTTGGTATAAACCTCCTAAAAATAGCTCGTTGTCAATAATTTTTACCTGAATGGTGAGTGCATTAATGAGAACTTCTTCGTCTTTTAAAGTATTGATGTTAAAAATAAATAACCTTTGATAATGAGTGTCTTTATACTTAATGATAAGATGGTTTTCATAAAAATATAAAAGACCATCCCGGAAAGTAGGCTGTACCAGTGTGTTGATGGGTGGTTTCCAGGTAAGAACTTTTTTTTCCTTCAATCTGATTCTTACTTCCTCTTTTCCTGCTTCATTACATTGCCACCATGCAATAACACCATTGCTGTTGATCGCCGTTTGATGTGGAGATACTGAATTTTCTGTCCCTGAATGATCTGTCCAGATAATTTTTTGCTCACTGAGTTCGGTTTTAATATTGTCTGTGAAAAGTTCTTCATCAATCAGGGTAAGGATTTCAGCCTGCGTCATTGCTTTTTGTTTCTTGGGGCGAAGATATTGATTTAATTGGATTTGAAAATAAAAATAGGCTTAGAATAGATATGCCGGAAATGGTAATGAATGTAATACTTTTGTAAATTTCACTGCTTTTTCCGGCATTTAATCTTTCTTTTACACCAATTCAAAAAAGCTTCTTTTACCAATTTTTATTTTGATCTCTTTTACCAACTCAATTGAGTTATCAGGTTCTGTCATTTTTACAGAGTCAATTTGAATACCTCCGCTTTCGATAAGCCTTCTGACTGCTGATTTGCTAAGGTCCTTTCTTAACTGATGACAAAGTTCAAGAACAGTCATTTTTTGTTGATTATGGGCTAGAGTATCGATAGAAACAGGCTCAAAACTTTTTTCATCAAAATTCTTATTCTGGAACTGATTATTGAAGAACAGCTCAGCATTTTCAGCCGCTTCATCATTATGATATTGACTGATAATATTTTTGGCAACCAGTTTTTTGATGTTCATCGGATTTTCACCACTGTTTATTTTTGATTTTAAACTGTTTTTTTCGTCGACTGAAAAATTAGTGGTAAGATCAATAAATTCTTCAATTAATGTATCCGGAATAGACATAGTCTTTCCAAACATTTCATTCGGTTCATCAGTCAGACCAATGATGTTGTTCAAAGACTTGCTCATTTTTTCCTTTCCATCAAGACCTTTCAGCAGCGGCATACACATTACAATCTGCGCAGGCTTCTGATGAACTTCCTGCAGCTGTCTTCCCATGGTACAGTTGAAAAGCTGATCTGTTCCGCCCATTTCGATATCACATTCAATTTTTACAGAATCAAAGCCTTGCAGAATAGGGTATACCAGCTCATGTATGGCAATAGGAGTATTTTCTGTAAACCTTTTGTTAAAATCATTCCTGTGCATAAGTTGCGCAACTGTGACTTTTGATAAAAGCTGGATAACTTCTGAAAAATTCAGTGCATCAAGCCAGTCAGAGTTGAAAACAATCTTTGTTTTTTCAACGTCAATAATTTTAGATAACTGGTTGATATAAGTTTGTGCATTATGCTGAACATCTTCAGCGCTTAAAGGTTTTCTTGCTTTATTTTTTCCGGTGGGATCACCAATTCTCGCGGTAAAGCTTCCCACTACGATAATAATCTGATGTCCAAGATCCTGAAATTGTTTCAGTTTTTTCAGAACAACAGCATGTCCAAGATGTAAATCCGGAGCAGTGGGATCAAAACCTAGTTTAACCGATAGGGATCTGTTTTCTTCTTTTGCTTGTTTTAATTTCTCCTCCAATCCGTTTTCTGGCAGGATAATAGAAACATTTTCTTGTAATGTATCAATCATGTTGTAAAGTTTTTTAAATGAAAAAAGCCAGGACAATACTGTCCGGGCTCTATATATTTTAAGTTTAGATTTTAATTTAGAATACAGATATAGAAAGTCCTCCCGAACGATAGCTCGGAGTGTAATATTCACTGAAGAATGGAAGACGCAATATGCTGTTTAAGTGTTTCATTGATATTGTAAATATAACAGGATTTCCCTGAAGTTCCAATATTTAAACCATTAAGATGTAATGTAGTGGTTATAACAAGATTTGTTTTTTTAGAAAAAACTTAACCATTTACGTATCTTAATGGTCTAAAATAATGGTTCAAAACAATTTTACTTGTCATTTTCTAAGCTAATTCTATGCCACAATCTGTTAAAATAGCCTTATATGTTTTTTATCATGTTATAAGGCTTTTTCCATCTTATAATTGATGAGATCAATTCCTTTTACATTCACAGTTTGTTGCTGAATAAGCTTAAAATTCATCCTTTCAAAAAAAGGTTTAGCCGTTTTGCTCACATCTGCAGTTAAGAATTTTTGATTTTGATGTAGAGCTTCTTTTTCAATAAGCTTATAAAGTTGAGTGGCAATCCCCAGATGTTGATAATCTTTATGAACAAAGAGTAGATCAATATAATTTCCTTTATCAAGGGTACAAAAGCCTACTGTTTTATTTTTTATTTCAGCAATTAAAACAAATTGTTGGTTGATAACATTGTTCCATCTTTCCTGATTCTCTGCACCAGATCTCCAGGCATTAAGCTGGTCGATATTATAATCCACTTTGCATATGGTTGTAATGGTGTTCTGAAAAAGCTGTAACATCTCGGGAAGATCACATGAGTCTCCTTTTCTGATGACAAAGGGAGGATTATCGGATGTATTGTTGTTCATAGAGTTTTTGCTGGTCTTTATTGAGTAAAGGGTAGAAGAGGTTCATCAGTAAAAGCGTATATGACTGAATTGCTGCTTTTTTCTTAAGCTTTGAAATCAATCGGTTATGGGTAATCCAATTATCTGCAATGATGAAAATCTGTTCCGTGAGATTATTGATGATGAAATCAGGAACATCCTTTTTCAAAATGTTATTCTTTTGAAGATCGGAGAAAATTAACTGAAATTCTTCTCTTCGGTTGAGGTTAATGCCTTCATACTGAGATTCAACTTCAGGTATTTTTTTCAATATATCGACAAGATTCATGAAGATGAATCTGTAATCGTAAAATATCTCGCAGGTGGAAGAAGTGAACCTGTAAAGATCATTTAGTGTTTTATGCTCTTTTTCCTTCATTTTGTTCAATAGTCCATCCATTTTAAGGGTAAGTTCCCCAAAAAGAATCTTGATAATATCTTCAGAATGCTTGAAATGGTAATGAAGGTTTCCCGGACTGATAGAAAGTTCAGCTGCAATATGTCTTGTTGTGATATTGTTGTATCCCTGGTCATTAAAGAGTTCCAGAGCTTTAGCCAAAATTTTTTCCTTTGTGCTCATCTTTCAAAGATATGAATTATCAGGCTGGGAATAAATCATATTTTTAAAATTAGAACAATTGTTCTAATTTAAGTATATTTACACTATCAAATCTTATGACAATGGAAGGAAAACAAAAGTTTGATTATGAGGCTGCTGGAAGTGGTGAAAAGAAAAATGAAACCGATATCCAGGATATAATGGCAAAAGTGCTGCAGGTCATTATTGGATTTATTATGGCAGTGCTGCACATGTGATGAAAAAAAGGATTTCATATTGGTTTTTGATGGGATTAGCAGCGTGGCTGCTCATTATTCAACTGAGAAAGAATGGTATTTTTATTCCTGTTATCAATAATCATTTTACAGATCTTATTACCGTTCCGATGTATTGTTACCTGATAGAGTATATCATGAATTCTCTGTTAAGATTTAGCTGGAAACCAGATTTTAAGTTTGTACTTACTTCAATTTTATATCTGTCTTTTTTGTTTGAAGTGCTTTGTCCGAAGCTGTCTCCATTATTTACAGGAGATATTTTTGATGTAGTGGCTTATTTTATTGGAGGAATGCTATATTACTTTTTTTATATAAGATCATTTTCCGTTTTAAAAAGAAAGAGGGAGTAAACTGAGGCAACATTAAATGCTTGAGATTATTTAAAATTTGCTTTTAGTTTTATGTGAACTAAGATAGAATCGATTTTACAATCGATTTTGATGAAGCAGATGGATACACCCGCTTTATCGAATCAACAAAGTTGATTCCATTCTTTGCTGCCTAAAAGTATGTGATAAGAAGATAAAACCTTTGCGTCAAAGAAAAATAGGAACATACTTCAAAAAATGTAAAAGGGGAAAATCATTTTTAATCATCATAAAAAAGACCGGCAGAACCTTATTGAAAAAAGGCTGCCGGCTGGGGTTATTGTTTTTATCCTGTTTTTTATGCTAAAGAGAGGGCAAGGTTTTAATTGTTGCCGCTGTTTGCCCTGCTGGAATCTTCAAATTTCACTTGTTTTGTAGCTCCTTTTACATTATTATTTCCGAATTTATAGGTTAGGGAAAGATGAACGTTTCTGGTAATTCCTTTGTACTGGTAATCAATATTATAATCCGGATAATATTCTATTCCTTTTTCACGGTTGGTATTCAGCACATCATTCAGGTACAGATTGACTAAAAGCTTTTTATCCATGAATGCCAATTTTAATCCTGTGTATAATGAGGCATTGGTATAATAGTAGGTATTTCCGTCTCTGTTCGGAAGACTTCCCCACAATCCCAGTAAGAAAGTCACTGTTTTATCTTTATTAAGGAAGAAACTATTGTCTATGTTTACATTGGCGCTGTATCCCGGAGGAACAGGCAGAATAGACGGATCATAAGATTTTGCTTTGGTATAATATCCATTCAGAAAAATAGTAGATTCCAGCCATTTCAGTTTATTGTAGTTATAACTGATATTGACTCCGGTCTGATTTTCATTATAGAAATTCTTCGCGATGGTGTATCTGTAATTTTCATCAATCATCTGAATTCTGTCCCAGCTGTCTTTGTTGTAGCTGTGATAAAGGGTAATGTTGAGATTGTTATTCAAAACATAGCCGAACTCAAAATTATCCGAAAATGATGGCAGTAGATAAGGATTTCCGGTGGTGTATTCAAAGTTGGAGGTGAAATACTTAAACGGATTCAGATTTCCAAAATAAGGACGTGAAATTCTTCGGGAATAGCTTAATGAAAATGAATTGTTTTCGTTAGGCTTATAGCTTACGTAAGCAGTAGGAAAGAGTTTACCATATTTGATCTTTGTGGAAATATGATCATTCATAGAAATGCCTTCCAGTGTGGTGTATTCATAACGGAGCCCAGCCTTTGCATCCCATTGATCATTGATCTTAAAATTGGTTGAAAAATAAGCGGCATAGTTTTCTTCATTATAAAGGAATGTATTGGTTTTACCTGCGTTAAGCTGATTTTGACCATTGATAATGTCAAAGAAATTAAATTCAGAATCATTTTTGATTTTCGTATACTTCAGCCCGGATTCTGTTTTTATTTTACCAAATGTTTTTTCCAAATCAGCCTGTCCCGAGTAAATTCTGTATTTACTGATCGGGTTAGCCATTGTATAGATCTCTTGTGGAGTATAGGTATTGGAGAAATTTCTCGCATTGGAATTGTTAAGCATCAAATTAGCCGTTATATTCAGCTTACCTCCGGCACTATCGATTTTAGTTTCATAAAATGCAGTAGCATTATGAACATCCCGGCTGTTTCTGTTATTGAAATCAGAAGAAATAGTAGTGACTTCTTTTCCATTGAAACGGGCCGATTTACTTACTCCTATTTCCTTAGGATTGCTGTGTGAATAATTATAGTTGATGCCGATAAGGTTTTTATCATTAATCTTATATTCAGCTTTTATATTCCCGCTTTTGTATTTATAATTGTTAAGGTTGTCCCCATCTTTGTTCCAGTAATTATTATTTGAAATACCGGACATATTATTATAAATATTATACTGCCAGTAATTATCCCCAGCAGATAAATTGGTACTTAATGAAAGTTTTTCTCCCTGGTAATTGAAGGTGGCACCTCCTCTTGATGAAACGGTAGGCTTCCCCCAAAAATAATTTCCTGAAGTCTGAATAGATCCATTCCATCCCAGATTAGCATTTTTTTTAAGAATAATATTAATCAGTCCACTTTTTCCTTCTGCGTCATATTTTGCCGGTGGAGTGGTGATGACCTCAATCTTAAGAATATCATCAGAACGGATTGTCTTCAGATAATTGATAAGTTCCTGTCCGTTCAGATTCAGCAGCCTGTCATTAATCATTACAGCTACATTACTCTTTCCCGCAATACTTATAGACTCATCAGTGGTTTTTACCATGGGTGTTTTAGCAAGTGCTTCTATGGCGTCTATGCCTTGGGATGCTACAGAATTCTCTACATTGAAGACCAGACGGTCTACTTTTCTTTCGAATAATTTTTTCTTTGCGGTAATGGTTACTCCTTCTACTTTCTGTATTACAGGCTCATCTTTGATCTGGATGTCCTTTCTGATATTACCCTTTACTTCAATCTTCTCATTGTTGGTTTTTACCCCATCTTTTATAATCTCAAGTATATAATTTCCATCTTCTTTCAAAGGAATTTTAAATAATCCTTTGTCATCTGTAATAGCAGAAAATTTACTATCATTTTTTGTGATAAGCACCTCTGTTTCTGCTACAGGTTTATTTTCTTTGTCCGTAATGGTTCCCTCTACACTTTGTGCAAAAATGAATGAAGAAACTGTAAGACTTAAAAGAAGAATAATTTTCCGGTTCATATTTAGCTTTTTATACAAGACAATTATTTTGCAGAGAATATTACATCGATTTGTGAAAAATGTTTTCTTATTAATAAAATAGTGGACTATTCTTTTTGGTATTTTTGTAAGTATATAAATTTGACTTTGATGCACGGCAAACTATTACAATACATCAGCTCCAATCATAATTTTAGTCAAAAAGAAATTGAAAGGATTCAACAATATTTTGAGCCTGTATCTTTTGTTAAAAATACAGTGATAGAAGAAGCTGGAAAGGTTCCCAATTACCTATATTATATTGTTTCAGGGTACCTCAGATTATTTTATATGGATGAGGACGGAAATGAAGTGACAACACATATCAACTGCCCACCAGGATTTTTTACTTCTTATTCTCATCTTGTCAATGGAACGGTCTCGGATCATAGTGTGGAATGTATTACCGCATGTGAACTTCTAAGGATTACAAAGGTAAATCTCGATCATTTGGTCAACGAGAGTCAGGCGATGAAAGACTTCAGTATTTCAGTATTTCAACACTCTATAGCTTATAATGAAAACCGTTCCAGGGAATTGTCTGCCCTCAATGCAGAACAGCGGTATCTTAAGCTTTTAAAAGATTATCCTGAAATTATTCAGCATGTTCCTATTCAGTATATCGCGTCATTTCTTGGAATGAAACCGGAAAGCCTGAGCCGAATCAGAAGAAAAATAATTAACTAACAAAAGTCAAGTGGTACCGAGAGCAAGAGGATGAAATTTGCTGTATTAAAATTAATGCAATGACAAAGAATAATCTAAGCCTCGTTTCTGGTGCTAATGGACATTTAGGAAATAATTTAGTCAGATTTTTACTGAATAGGGAGATTCCGGTAAGGGCGACGGTACGAAATGTCCACAATACAAAACCTTTTGCCGGCCTGAATTGTGAATTGGTTCAGGCTGATATTACGGACAAAGCTTCTTTTGTAAAAGCACTTCAGGGAGTAGAAACATTTTATGCGGTGGGAGCTTCTTTTAAGCTGTGGGCTAAAGATCCAAAAAAAGAAATTTATGATGTCAATATCAAAGGAATCCGAAATACCATTGAAGCCGCTGCTGAAGCAGGAGTAAAAAGAATCATTTATGTAAGTTCTATCGCAGCTCTTGATTATACTCAACTGCCCACAAAGGAAAGCAATGGATACAATCCGGATAGGAGAGATATGTATTATAATTCCAAAAATGATGGTGAAAAACTAGCTTTTGAACTCGCAGCAAAACTTGGAGTAGAACTTGTTTCCATTATGCCGTCCGCGATGATTGGCAGTGAAGCCTTTTTACCTTTGAATGTTTCCTATGGTATACTAAAGCTTATCCTGAACAAAAAGATTCCTGTAGATACAAAGATTACCCTGAATTGGATAGATGTGAAAGATGTTGCAGAAGGCTGTTATCTGGCCGCGCAAAAAGGACGTCCTGGAGAACGTTATATTCTGGCTAATGAGAAATGCATGACAATTACAGATACAACAATTCTGGCGAATAAGCGATACCCTGATCTTAAATTGAAAATCCCCAAATCTGTTCCCAAAAGAATTTTGTTTACTATTGCTGCTTTAATGGAATTCTCTGCAAAATTGAGCAGAAAAGCTCCTGTATTGACTAGAAAAGATATCTCAATGTTCTCAGGATTGCAACAGGATTTTGATATTTCAAAAGCCAGGAATGAGCTGGGTTTTAATCCTAAAAGTCCAGAAAAAGCTGTACAGGAAGCGTTTGATTATTTAATGCAGCATCCTGAACTTTGGAAAGAGGTATAACATTCTCTTTTTTTATTGAATTATAATTGAATAATTGAACCCTTATAAAATTTAGTTAGGTCATAAAGATCATTGAAGTAACGTTGAAGATTAGCCGTGTTATTCTCATCCCAGCTTTTCAACTCGGACTGATTTTCAGCCAGCGTATATAAAGACTGGTAATCCGTTTTAAGATAATCAGATAGGATATTTTCTTTGCCTTGCTCTCTGTTGATTATTTCTGTAAGAAAAATTCCATAGATTAGAAATTGGTTAAAGTTCTGGGCATTGACAATATAATTCAGATTTTCCTGGGACAGCTTCTCATAGTCTGAAAGAATTTTAAGAAAGTATTCAGTATGTACCGGCGATTGAATTTCGTAAAAAAGATCAATACCATTGATGAACAATTGCGTTCTTATTTCTTCATGATCTGAAGGATAAGCCTTACTGAACCATGAAAATATATTGAGAAGCTCTTCCCGGGTAAGCTCTTCTACAGAATCTTTTACTTTATCCTTGATGATTTCAAGACTTCTTTTTCCATCAGGCTGAAGGAAGCTCAGAAAATTTTCTTCTTCACGGCAAAGCTTATTGTACAAATTGATTTTGGCAATATTTGGGTTGGTTTTGATGAAATAAAGTTCTTCTGTCATAACGAATTACCAAATATTTTTATTGAAATGGTAATTAAAGATACAAAATATGCTGAAACATAAATTGAAAAATGTTATGCGATGAATGGAATGCGTTTTGAGGATGGAAGATGGAAGATGGAGGCAGGAAGTTTTAAACCATAAATCTTTTTAATGTCAAAAGCGTTTCAAAAATTATTTTATACCGAAAACAATTACACCTCTAATAATCTATGGGTTCATATTTAACACAGAAGTAATAAATTATTTTGTAAAATACTTACATAATAATTCGTTTAGTATCACTCAATGTTTCATTAGTGGGAAATTTTGCTTCTATGTACTTCATAACTTCCATCTCCCGGCCTCCATCTTCATTCCTCTCAGATCGTTTGGTGAAGTGCAATCCTATTTCCTTCCGAGTCTTCAAATTCTGCCACTGCAAAACCATATTTATCATCAGTTCTTTTGGGATAAAGAACTTTTCCTGAATGCTGAAGAACTTTCTCCAATGTAGCATCAATACTTTCTGTTTTAAAATAAATAATAACCCCATCTTTTGTTGGTTTATAAACATCACCTTTAGCCAAAGCTCCGGTAATTCCACTGTTTTTTTCCTCAAAAGGGAAGAGGGCCATTTCATATTGATCAATAATTTCCTTTTCAAAACTGAAATTGAATACAGCTGAATAAAATTCTTCTGCACGGTTCAGATCATTAACAGGGATTTCAAAATAAACAACGGGGTTGGATGAATTCATGGACGTGGTTTTATCTTTTAAATGATGAAAGTTCCTTTATTTCTTTTTTGAAAATAATTGTTTCAGTTATTGATCGGATTAGAGATCTGGCGATGGAAAGCGGATGTTCAGGAAATTCATGATCATATTTCTCAAGCTCAGATTTATTCATAAGTGTTCCTTGCTTAAAGTCGGGATCATAAGGATCTTCAAACCAATGGGTCATTGTTTCGTCATCTATTTTTACTTCTCCGGCTTCGATCATCTTGTTGAGAATAACAGCATCTCTCATTCCTGTAATGCCAATCTCGTTAGCCTGAATTTTTACCACATAACTGCAGTTTTCAAAAGGAATGGTGATAGAGGCGATATAAATCATTCCAGTTTCCTGCTGAGGAAACTTAATAATGGTCTTTATACAAGGAATATCATGAATATGGATAATATCTGTTTCAATACTGCCACCATTGGAGGAAGCCGCTATATTTCTATAAAACTTTTTCAGATAATCAAGATCTCTTACAGTAGGAAGATCAGGTTCTTTATCAAAATAGTGAAGGACAATCAGGGCAGATTGTTGTGGATTTACCCATCTGATAGCATCATGATCTTCAGAGACTTTTTCCCATCCCTGGTTAGGAATGGTTACAGAATGGAGATTGGCCTTATTTTTTTTCTTCTTCCTGAAAAATTTGAACATGCTTGGTCTTTTAGTTTAAAGATCGTATTATTTTGGCAATTATAATAACTCCACGGAAAAAAAAATTCATGAATTAGATAGAGTTTCTCTATAATAAAAAAAATAGAGTGACTTCTCTATTTTTTATGTAGTTTTGTGAAAATTTTTCAGAATGAAAAAGGAAAAAGTACGTGAAAGAATCATCAGAGTGGCTTCAGACTTATTTTATAAGCAAGGATTTAATTCTACAGGAATTAATCAGATTATTGCTGAAGCTGATATCGCTATTGGTTCGTTGTATAATCATTTTGCATCCAAAAATGATCTTCTTCAGGCTTATCTGATTAAAGAAGAGCAGCATTGGTTCGAAGGTTTGGAGAAGAGTATTGCCCATATTTCAGATCCGAAAGAAAAGATTTCTGCTATGATAGACTATCGTAAAAAACTGCAAAAGTCATCAAAATTTGCAGGATGTCCTTTCATTAAAATTGTTTCTGAGACAGGAGAAGGAAATGCAGCAGTATCTGCCTTTGCAAAAAATCATAAGGAAAAACAAAAGATGATGATCAATAAAATTGTAAAAGAATACAATGAAGAGCATCAATTGCCGGACCACAATATAATCACTGAAAATATATTTCTGCTGATAGAAGGTGCTGTGATAACCTCTACTATTAACAAAAATAATGATTCTTTTGACCAGATCAAAAAAATGATTCAGGGCTTATTACCCTAATTTTTTCACGAAATAAAAAATAGATATATCTATATAAAAATGAAACGTAACTATTTGAAATTATTTGTTATACTTTTTGGTCAGCTATTGACAATAATGGATATTTTCATTATTAATGTCTCTATTCCTTCTATACAGCGTGATATTCAGGCTTCTTATGGAGAAATGCAGCTGATGATAGCCGCTTATCTCATCGGATTTGCTTCTTTTCTGATTACTGGCGGCCGAATGGGAGATGTATATGGGAGAAAAAAGATTTTTATTCTCGGGTTGATTTTCTTTATGGCTAGTTCTATAGCCTGTGGAATTTCAGGAGGAGCAATTCAGCTGATGATTTCAAGACTGGTGCAGGGAATAAGTGCCGGATTGATGGCTCCGCAAGTACTTTCAATGATTCAGATTCTGTTTCCGGAACATGAACAGCGTACTAAAGCAATGGGGTGGTATGGTATTACGATCGGGATCGGAACCATTTCAGGACAGTTTCTTGGGGGATATTTTTCTTCACTAAGAGGTTTTGATGAACCGTGGCGGCTTATTTTCCTGATTAATATTCCAATATGTTTAATGGCTATTTTTTTCAGCCTTTGGAAACTGGAAGAATCCAAAATGAATACAAAGGAATATTTTGATATTGGAGGTGTCTTTCTGTTATCCGTAGGGCTTTTCAGTGCAACGTATGCTCTTACCGCTTCTGAGAAAGAAGGTTTTTCTGTTCAGAATATCTTGTTGGTGGCTATTTCAATTTGTATTTTGATTTACTTCATAAAAAATCAAAAATTGAAATTAAAAAATAAAAGATCATACCTTGTTGATTTTGAATTGTTTCGTTATAAAAATTTCAATCTGGGTATTATTGCTGTTTCCTTCTTTTTTATCATGCTGGATTCTTATTTCTATATTCTCTCTTTATTTTTTCAAAATGGTTTAAAGATGAGTCCTTTGAAAGCAGGGGAAGTGATCGTATTTCAAGGTCTGGGATTTATAATGGCTTCTGCTTTTTCAGTGAAGCTGATTCTGAGATATGGAAAAAAAGCCCTGATAGCAGGACTTTGTTTTATTGTGCTGGTTTTGATCCTTCAGATTATTATGTTCAATAATTATACAGAATTTTACCTGTTTTATCTACTGTTGTTTTTCCATGGAGCAGGAGTGGGCTCTGTAATTCCTTCACTGGCCAGTATTGCTTTTTCTGGAATGCCTGAAAAGCTGACAGGAAACGCCTCCGGAGTCTATAACACCTTTCAGCAGATTGCAGCAATCATAGGAATTGTAGCAGTGGGAAGTGTGTTCTATTATTTTCTCGGAGCAAAACCCATAGTAGAAAATTATCATACTGCTTTTACAATAGCCCTGCTGATTAATATTGTATGCTTAATTATTGTTTTGGCTGCTATTTTTAAAGTACCACATCATGTCCTTCCTAAAAGCAAATAAATAGTTTAATCAAAAGTTTTTCTATAAAACGATTTATCACTTCATTCTAACTAAGGTGCTTTTACTTAGTTTTAAGGTTTTTGGATGAGGTTTTTGTTTCGTCTAAGGTTATTTTGGCAATGTTGCGTGTAATTTCGGTGGGAGAATGGCAATCGCAATTGCTGAGCCCTATTACATAAATGTCTTTTTCAGGAATATAGACTCCCATGCTTTTGAATCCAAATACACTGCCGCCATGTTCACGATCCGGAGTTCCGTTGATGTCTTTCAGATGCCATCCGTAGCCATAGGTGAATTCTTCTCCATTATTAAGTTTATATTTTTGAAAGGCTTTCTGAGTTTCCTGTGGATTTAATAAGATATTTTGATTCAAAGCCTGCTGCCATTTCCATAGATCATCGGCGGTAGACATCAGTGAACCTGAAGAAAAGGGAACACTGAAGCTAATAATCGTCTTATTTACAAAACCATATTCTTTTTTATGATATCCATAAGCTCTTAGAGGGATGATCTTCCGGTCTGAAGCATAATAAGAATGGGTCATTCCGATTGTGTGAAAAATATTTTTTTTAATAAAATTTTCATACGTATCTCCAGAAGTAAGTTCTATGATATATCCCAGAACAACATACCCTGAATTATTGTAATCAAATTTTTCTCCGGGTGCAAAATCAACAGGTTCATTTTTGAAAAAATCAACCATGGCTTTAGGTTCTATTTCTTTTTGGGCAATAGAAGATAAAGTTTTCATCTTTGTAAAATCCTTGATTCCTGAAGTATGGGTAAGAAGATGATGAATAGTAATTTTATCGCCATTCGGATAGTCTGCAATATATTTTGAGACCAGATCACTTACTTTAAGTTTTCCCTGCTGTTCAAGCATTAGAATCGCTACAGCTGTAAATTGTTTGGTCATAGAACCGATCTGAAAAACATTTTCAGGAGTCATGTTGACATCCAGTTCCAGATTGGCTTTTCCAAAGGCTCTCCGATAAAGGTTTTTACCTTTTTGAACTACCATAAAGACACCTCCCGGTTCATCCTGATTTCCAAATCCGGTAAGAATAAGACTGTCTATCTTCTTTTCATATTTTTTTGAGTTGAGTTGTGCACCCATAGAACTGCATATTAGCAGAACCATTAATAAGGTTATTGTTTTTTTAGTAATCATATAATGTATTTTGTAATACAAAGATATGAATTAATTTAATTACCATGTTATACAATATACTAAAGGATATTTAAACTATGTTTTTGTTTTATAATCAGATACAGTAATTTTTTATTTTTCTACAGCGATCAGAAGCATCATAGGTCTTCTGAGTTCATCTTTCATTTCCGGAATTTCCTTTAGCATTTCAGAACTAGGTTCCGGTTCAATGATTTCTATTATTTGAAAGCCCTGTTTCAATAAAGTATTCAGATATGTGGTCAAGGTTCTGTGATATTTAATAACATTTTCTCCTAGAAATGTAGTATTTCTTTTTCCTTCTATAAAATACCTGTCAACAGGCCAGCTTGTTTTTTCTCCATTCTTATCATAGTTCCAGTCCTGGTTTCCTTCAGAAGTAAATACAGGATGTTCCACGGAAAATATAAAATGACCGCCTGAAATCAACCATTGATGAATATTTTGGACAATCGTATCGAATGATTCCACATAGTGCATGGTTAATGAACTTAAAATAATATCAAACTGCTCAACCGGATAATCAACATCTTCCAGGGCTTTTCTTTCATACAGAATACCCTCTAGATTATTGATTTCTTTTGCCCTGTCCAGCATTTTTTCTGAAATGTCAATCCCAATAACCGATTTCGCTCCGTTTTCTATAGCATATCTGCAATGCCAACCAAATCCGCAGCCGATGTCAAGTACATTTTTTCCTTTAAAATCGGGTAACATATTTTTCAGGGCATGCCATTCTCCGGCTCCTTCCAGTCCTAATTGGGAGCGAAGCATTTTCTCATATTGGTCAAAAAAAGACGGATTATCATATTTATTTTCTTTCATAGAACAGATTTAAAGGTTTAAAACCGGAATTAATGAACAATAAATTTACAATTATTAGCTGAAACAGTTTTAAAACACTGATTCAAAAAAAATCCTTTACCGAAATAAAGGATTGACTATATAGAGGTAAAATGATTCTATTTTCTGCCTTCACGAACAGCGCGAATTAAATCTTCGTTTCGTTTATTTGCTCTTTCGTTATTTAAAGACATCACGGCCCAAATCGCTGCCGGGAGCCAGCCAATCAAGGTAATTTGTAAGAAAAAGCATATGATTCCGGTAAGAACTTTTCCTCTAACGATAAAAGATAGAAAGGGAAGGACAACAGCTAAAAACATGATTTAAATTTTTTAAGGTGATGAGATAGTTTTATGGATCAAATGTATTGAATTTTAATCCAATAAAAAAGAGGATCAATTAATCCTCCATATGCTCATTCCATAATTTTTCAGCATAATCTCTGAAAACTTTTGGTCCCTGTTGAAAAGCTTTATCAAAGGTATAAGACCCGCCTTCAAATACAGGTTTACCGTTGTTTTCCATTCCTGTTCGAATTTTTGTTTCCCCACGCATGGCAAATTTTTGTTTTCCTTCATACATGATAACCTTTAAATCCGAAGGACTTACATCTCCTTTACAGGCAATTTCATACATTACCCAGATCTCTGCAATACCGTTTTTATCAAGATCTGTTACACTTAAAGAGTTTTTCTTAAATGCAGCATCTATATCTACCATACAGTCTTTGATAAAGTCATTAACTTTCCATATTTGTTGGTTATTATCCAAAGAATAGCACTGGGCAAATACTTCGGCATCACCACCATCATTTTCATGTTGAAAATTTTCATTGATGTAAACTCCAGTTTCAGAAGTAACAACCATATATTCTCCGGTTGCATCCTTCCATCGGAATCCTTCTTTGAAATTTCCTTTATACTTTAATGATTGAGGGACTTGAGCAGAATCAATTTTTGTAGTGATCAAAGAATCTTTTTTTTCTACCTGATTAACTTCCCGGGATTGACTTTCTGATAAGGAGTCTTTCTTTTCTTTTTTACAGTTTAATAAGAATATAATCGGAAGGCAATAGAGTAGATGCGTTTTTTTCATAGATTATTTTTTGGTCTGATAACAGGGCTCGAACCTGTGTCCTCCCGGTCCAAGAGCCGGGCGCTCTGCCACTGAGCTATATCAGAAATCAGGATAGGTGCAGGGCTCGAACCTGCGTCAACCCGGTTAAAGAGCCGGGTGTTCTGCCACTGAACTAACCTATCCTTTTTATTTTTGTTTCAGAGTTTTCCTGAAAAATATTTGTTTTGTCTTAAGACTTTAGCCAGAAAAGGATTGGAAACAGTTACTCCGTGTACCAGTTCCGGAGTAGGCTTAAATTCATTTACTCCATGAGTGCGGGGAGCAATCCAACCTGATTTTTCGGGATCAATGCCTGCTTCTTTACAGGCGTTGACGATCATTTCTTTGTTACAGAAAGCCCTTTCCTGAAAAACTTCCCACGGCAAAGGTACTACATTCCAAACTTCTGTATTAGGATCAATTTTTCCTCCGGTTGATAAATGCCAGGCAATAACATCCGCAGCCATTAATCGCATTACTTTTCCGAAACAGATATCCTCCAGAATAGAGTCAAGACCAAGGGCATAAATGAGATTCATCCAGTTATCTCGGGCTTTATTCCAGGCTCCGGCGGTATTGTTCCAGGTGGTGGAGTCATTTCCTTTCTTTACAGCCATTGTTTTCCTGTAGATATCGTTCTGATTCCATAGTTCTTCAAGAAAATCGGAAAGTTCCTGTAAAATAGCAGTCCATTTTCCTAAGAGCTTACCCTTTTTTTCATCATTCAGATGTTCTAAAACTTTAGCATCCGTATACATATAGGAAATCGCTTCCCAATGAGTTTCGCCCGGATTTTTCAGGCACCTGTTGAACAACATTTCGCAGATTTCATCAAAGGGTCTTTCCTGACTTTGGTTGGTGAATGTACTTCTGAGATTACTTCTCGCATTGAAATAAGCAATAAAGCAGGCTGTATTCAGATCTTTGCTGAAATTTTCAAAGCTGATGGTATGAGAAAGCCCGTGTTTAGCTATTTTCTGAAGTTCAATCTTCTTTGATTCATGGATGAATTTTTGAAGACGGATTTCAATACGTTTTAAAAGCCTCCATTTCTTGTTGTAATTCCGCTTGGAGATATCTAATCCGGCCAGTTTTCTCAGATCTTTATTAAGCCTGTCACTTTTAAAATTATTTTCTCCAATATCTTTATGGATCAGCGGTGAAACTTCTTTCAGAAATGTTTCAATACCATTGACACTGTGATAACCGGAATTTTCTTTTTCATCAATCTTAAATATTTCAATGGCTTTTTTGATCTGTTTGTCTGCACCGACTGCCTTTCCAAAAGTTTCAAGCATTGAGGTATATCCATAAACACTATTTTTCAGAGAACGGCTGGCTGCTTTACTTAAAGTTGCCAGTTCGTGAATAGCTAATTGACCTCTCATTAATTCAACAATCATTTCCGCAACATCTTCGGGACGGCGGCGCTGATCTAATGATTGATAAAGCTGTTCAATAGTGCTCATATCTTGTTATTTGCTTTTGGTTTTTTTATGAAATTAATTCTTTCAATGTTTTATCTGTTGTCAACAAATCACCCTGAGGAATCTGATGGTTAAGATAAGTAAACAGTAAGTTGGTTACCCAGCTGTTTTCAATATTGTGAATACAGTAAGACGAAATTAATCCAAAGTCATCAGAAATATAAGCTGGCAGCTCAGAAGAGCTGGTAGCTTTGAAAATAGAGATGAAAATTTCCTTTCGGATATGTGTAACAGCATCTTCGGTTTCTTCGTCTATTTCTTTTCCATCCACTGCCTGATAGGCTTTCAGCCATGCATCAGAAAATTCTGAAGAATCTCTGTTGTCGAGGATTTCATCAATCTTTTTAGGGGTAATATTGATAAGAGCAGCTTTTAATGAGTCATTAAAAGCTGCGGCTAATTTATTTAGTTTTTCAATCATAATTTTAATGAGATTGAGGGTCAAAATAAGCTTTAAAAGTAAGCGGATTTTCAATTTTTCCCTCAGCATCTTCCAGATATTCTAAATATTCTGCCTGATGTTTTTCCATATAAATCATAACTATGGCCAGGTTTACGAAAAGGTTTTTATCTTCAGATCCCAGGTTTAAAGCCATTTTTAAATAATCCAAGGCTTTCTCATTTTCGCCCATATCGGAATAAATTGCTCCAATGTTGATGAGTGCAGAAGTATTGTCAGGTTCAATAAGTAAAATTTCATCCAGCTCTTTCACTAAAAGATCATTTAATGTATCCCAATGATCTTCATTCTCCCATCTTTTCGCCTGGAGTTTTTTAACATTTTCGAGTCTTTGTGGTATGTTACTCATCTGTTTTTGAAGTATTGTTGAATGTTTCTTATCCAAAAGCTCTTTTTAATAAACTCTCTACTTTAGGCTCACTTCCTCTGAATGCTTTATACAGTTCCATAGGATCTTTTGTTCCTCCTGAAGACAGAATTACTTTATATTTTGCAGCAATTTCCGGATTGAAAATTCCGTTTTCTTTGAAATACTGGAAAGCATCAGCATCCAAGACCTCTGCCCATTTGTAAGAATAGTATCCTGCGGAATATCCGCCTTGGAAAATATGAGAGAAACTTGGGCTCATCGCTGTTTCAGGATTGATTGGATAAAGTGCTGTAGCTTTGGTGTATTGATCTTCAAACTCTTTTACACTTTTATTCTCCAGCTCCGCAACTTTTGTATGATAGTTCATATCCAGTAAACCAAAACCTAATTGTCTTAAAGTCTGGTAGCCTTCCATAAAGTTTTTAGACTGCTCAATTTTTGCAATTTTTTCGTCAGGAAGAACTTCTCCGGTTTTATAATGTTTTGCGAAGGTTTTCAGGAATTCAGGCTCATAACAGAAGTTTTCCAAAAACTGAGAAGGGAGCTCTACAAAATCCCATTTTACAGAAGTTCCGGATAGATTAGGATATTGAGTATCTGCCATCATTCCGTGAAGGGCATGTCCGAATTCGTGGAATAAAGTAGTTACTTCCTGGAATGTCAGTAAGCTAGGCGTATCTTTTGTAGGTTTGCTGAAGTTGCAGACAATAGAAATATGCGGGCGTGAGTTTTCTCCGTTCTGCTTATACTGATTTTTGTAGCTGGTCATCCATGCGCCGGCTCTTTTCCCTTTTCTTGGGAAATAGTCAGCATATAATAAGGATTTATAAGTTCCGTTCTCCTTTACTTCATAGACTTTTACATCTTCATGGTATTTAGGAATATCGTTTCTTTCTTCAAAGGTTAACCCGAAGAGTTTTCCAGCCAGTCCGAAAACAGCATCCTGTACCTGATCTAACGGGAAGTAAGGTTTGAGTTCTTCATCATTAAGGTCAAATTTCTGCTTACGAAGTTTTTCAGCATAGAAAGCGTGGTCATAGCCTTGCATTTCTTCAATTCCATCAGCTTTTGCCAAAGATTTTAATTCTTCAACTTCTTTATCGGCATAAGGCTTTGCCTTTGTTAAAAGTTCATTTAAAAAATCAAAAACCTTTACCGGAGATTTTGCCATTCTTTCTTCCAATACAAAATCTGCATAATCTTTATAGCCTAAAAGCTCAGCTTTCTGTTGTTTTAATTGAAGAAGTTCTTTAATAAGATTTTGATTATCATATTCTCCGCCATCAAAAGATTTTTTACCATTGGCTAATGCCAGTTCTTTTTTCAGTTCACGGTTCTCAGCATATGTAATGAATGGAATATAACTTGGATATTGTAAAGTAACCACCCATCCTTCAAGATTTCTTTCTTTAGCTTCCTCTGCGTATTGTTCGAGAATTGCTTCCGGAATTCCGGCTAATTGTTCTTTATCTGTAATATGTTTGAAGTAAGCATTCGTAGAAGCCAGTACATTTTGTCCGAATTGCAGAGATTTTATTGAAAGATCCATACTGATCTTCTTTAATTTTTCCTTGTCTTCTTCATTCAGTAAAGCGCCATCTCTTACAAAACCTTTATAGGTCTCATTCAAAAGCATTTCCTGTTCTTCATTGAGATTATATTTTTCCTTTTCATCATACACTTTTTTGATTTTGTTGAAAAGGCCCTCGTTTTGAGAAATTTTAGAAGAATATTCTGTTAAAATCGGAGAAACTTCCTGAGCAATCTGCTGGAGCTCATCACTGGTTTCTGCTGAATTTAAATTGAAAAAGATATTAGAAACCACATCCAGCTGTTCACCGGAATACGCTAATGCCTCAATGACATTTTCAAAAGTAGGAGCATCAGGATTGTCAACAATAGCATTAATTTCTTCTTCAGATTTTTGAATTAATTCCTTGAAAGCGGGAAGATAATCTTCATTTTTAATGTCTCCGAATGGTGCTGAGTGATATGGTGTATTAAATTTTTCTGTTAATATATTCATTTTTCGATTTTTAGTTAAACGTAAATGTAAGAATTCATCGGGGAATCCCAGCTGAAATGCTCAAAAATAATGCCTGAAAGCCAAGGTATGACAAAAATACCTTATCTTTAAATAATCTTGTCCTATGCAAAGAGGGTATGATGTCAGAATATTTAATTTTGAAAACAGATGAGAGACTCATTTTGAAATAAATAACCTTAAATATACAGACTATGAAAACACTCTTAAAATTTATTGGCATTATCATTTTACTGCTTATCGTATATGCTGTTTTTGCCATGTTGGCCTTCAGTAAAGATTATCACTATGAAAAATCTGTTGTCATCAACGCTCCTAAAGAAAAAGTATGGCAATATGCAGGTTCATTAAAAGGATATAATATGTGGGATCCTTTTTCAAAAGAAATAAAAAATATTAAAATTACTTATTCCGGAGAAGGAAATAAAATGGGAGATTCTTATCATTGGAAGGGAGATGATAGCGAAGGAGAACAATCTATTATGGAAATAGTCCCTAATGAAAAATTGGGAACTCAGCTTCATTTTATAAAACCTTTTGAGGGAAATGCTAAAAGTGCTATTGTACTAACTCCTGAAGGTGCCGGAACGAAAGTGACCTGGATGATTGATAATGAACTAAACACTATGATGAAGATCATGAAGCCGATGATGGACAGCAATATGAATAAAATGTTCGGGCAGGGACTGGATGACCTGAAGAAATTATCAGAAAAATAAAATAAGAGCCTTGTAAAAAACTACAGGGCTTTTTTGTGCTGTAATATCAAGGTAGAGAATTGTTCTTGCTGATGGTTTACTTTTTGTAAAATATGAAAAGAGTAAATATTATTCTAAAAATATTATCTTTATATAAAGAAACGATTGTATGGAGAAGATTGTATTTGAAAAAAGTGATATCAGAGACTTTGTAAAAAATACCATTACAGAAAAAATTGAAAAGCTTAAAAACTTCATTGAATTTACTCTGGAAGCGAGTCGTGACATCAAAAAAACACCTAAATATGACAGTATGCGTGAAGAAATGCAGGAGGAAATCTACCAAATGCAGCGGCAGCTAGGTGCTTTAAATGATCTCAAACGGAATATGGGAAAGGTGCTGAATACTTCTACGGATCGGGTTCAGCTAGGTTCTTTAGTGATTACCAATAAAGCCCGTTTCTATATTTCAGTATCGCTAGGCGAATTTTTCTTTGAAGGAGATCGCTTTTACGCCATTTCTTCCGAAAGTCCTATGGCAAAAAAAATGATGGGAATGAAAGCAGGAGATGAGTTTACACTCAACAAAATTCATCAGAAGATTGTTGAAGTGCTATAAGTTTTTATCATCAATAATGAATTTTGCTTCGTAAATGAATGGTGAATCATTGCTATCTACAAAAATTGACAAGCGCAGTGATTGGCTATTCACCATTATCTCTTATTTTATTTCTCCAACCAGAATTACTATTAAATCTTCATCATATCTCCCGCATTTTAACTTACATGTTGTATTTTTGTCTTTATGAATAAAGCAGAAGTTTTAAAAGAAATCATAGAGCAGAGAAGGAGTATTTTCCCAAAAGATTATACGGATGCAGAAATTTCTCAGGAAGTTATTGATGAAATTTTACATTCAGCGACTTTAGCTCCTAACCATAAACGTACTAAGCCTTGGCGTTTCAAAATATTTAAAGGAGAAGAAAAGGCTAAATTAGCTTCAGAAATGCAGGCTATTTATAAAGCTACTCAACCAGAGCAGCTATTCTTAGAAAAAAAATACAATGATATTGGTTTTAAAATCAATAAAGCCAATGTGGTTGTTTCCATTGTTGTTAATTTTAGCGGAATGGTTCCGGAATGGGAAGAAATTGCGGCTACTTCAATGGCCGTTCAGAACATGTATTTGAGCTGTACAGCCAATAATATCGGTTGCTATTGGAGTTCTCCTAAGATTGTTGACCATTTGAAAGAGTCTCTGACGATAGAAGAAAACCAGAAATGCCTGGGGCTTTTCTATATGGGAAATTTGGATTAGCCCTGATTGAGCGGCCTGTTTAAGCTCTTTTTCTTTGTATAAGAAAAAAGCGAGTAGCGAAAGCAGGTTCCCGGCTCCTGAGAAAAGTAATTGAATTTTACAAAACTTTTTACTTGGAGCTTTTTACTTCAAACTTTTTTACTATCTTTGCACTCTTAAATATTTAACTGGGACGAGTTCCCGTAAAATTCAAACATTATGTCAGTAAAAATCAGATTACAAAGACACGGTAAAAAAGGTAAACCTTTCTTCCACATCGTGGTTGCAGATTCTAGAGCTAGAAGAGATGGTAGATTCATCGAGAAACTAGGAACTTACAACCCAATTACTAACCCAGCAACTATCGAGTTGAACGTTGATTCTGCTGTACAGTGGTTAAACAACGGTGCTCAGCCTACTGATACTGCTAGAGCTATTTTATCTTACAAAGGTGCTCTTTACAAAAAACACTTACAAGGTGGTGTTGCTAAAGGAGCTTTTGATCAAGCTGAAGCTGAAAAAAGATTTAGCGCTTGGGTAGAGGCTAAAGAATCTAAAGTACAAGGTAAAGTTGACGGTTTAGCAACTGCTAAATCTGATGCTAAAAAAGCTGCTTTAGAAGCTGAAGTAAAAGTAAATGAAGCTAGAATCGCTGCTGCTGCACAAGCTGAAGCTGATGCTAAAGCTGCTGAAGAAGCTGCAAACGCACCTGCTGAAGAAGTTGCTACAGAAGGAGAAGCTGCTGCTGAAACTGAAGAAAACACTGAAGCTTAAGAACATTTCCTGTTATGCGTAAAGAAGATTGCTATTTGTTGGGGAAAATTACACGCAGACATGGACTTGCGGGCAACGTTATCCTTAAATTGGATACCGACCAGCCTGAGCTTTACAATAAATTGGAATCAATATTCGTTGAAATCAACGGATTATTGGTTCCATTTTTTATTGAAAAATCATCCTGGAGCAAATTAGATGCTCTGAATCTTGCATTCAAAAATGCTTCTGAAGCAATGGTAGACCAGGTTTTAGGTAAAAGTGTTTACCTTCCGCTGGCTTCACTTCCAAAACTTACAGGGAAGCAATTCTATTATCACGAAATCATTGGATTTGAAATTTTTGATGAAAATGATAACAACTGTGGTGTAATCAGATCTGTAAATGATCAAACGGCACAGGTGTATTTCATAACCAATCTGGATGGAAAAGAAGTAGTTATTCCTATGATTAAAGATTGGATTCTTAACGTGGACAGAGAAGAAAGAATGATCAAAATGGTACTTCCTGAAGGCCTTATTGATGTATTCCTGGTTCCCTCTAAAAAAGACGAGTAATTGTTATAAAGAATTATTCTCTCTCATTTTTCTACCATTATTATCTGAAATTATTCTTTACTGATCATTAAAGCGGGTAAAAGATATTCTTCTACCATTTTGTCAACTTGTGAATGGGCATAAGGTTGATTATAAGCTGTAGCTGTAATGACCATCACAACCGGTATATCTGCAAATATAATGATCTTGTTTCCACCATTTCCACTGCATTGATAAGCTTCTAGGTTTTTGTTTCCCATTTTATAAATTTTCCTCCAAAATAAATAACCATAGCCTTCAAAATCTTTATGGTCTGTAAAGTAGTTCGTGAAAGACTTCTTTATCCAATTGGTATTTAAGATCGTTTTTCCGTTCCAGATTCCTTTATTTTTATATAATTGCCCGAATGTTGCAAAATCTAAGGTTCTCATCCGTAAGCCACCTGCTAAAGAAGGCTTTTGTTGAGGAGTAAACTGCCATTTATAGCTTTTGATTCCTAGTGGCTGAAATAATTTTTTATCAGCGTACTCTTTTAATCCTTTAGGAAACGTTTTATCTAAAATATCACCTGTTACTACCACTCCAGCTGTAAAGTAGTTCCAGTTTTTCCCTATTTTATTTTCGGTCATGGGTAAATTCAATGTGAATCTTACCCAATTATCAGTAGGATACATGTTTTCTTCATTTCCTGGAGAGTCTGAGTCTTGATCATTCCCATCAAAACCGGAGCTCATCGTTAGCAGGCTTTTTATGGTAACGCTGTCTTTTCGGGGTGAGTAATTTTCAAATGATTTTACATCATAAAATTCTTTCAGATGCTGATATTCGTTTTTAATAAAGCCTTCTTGGATCGCAATCCCCATCAATGCAGAAGCAAATGTTTTTCCAACCGAACGGGTATCCTGCAAAGAGTCTCTTCCAGACCCATTAAAATATTCTTCCAGAAGAAGCTTTTCGTTTTTAATAACAACAATACTTGTAATATTTTTAAACCTTTCTTCTGCAATTTTTTTATTCAGATTTCTGATGGTTTCAGCATGTATTTTTTCATTTGAAACTTTCCACCCGCTGTTAGCCATGACAGGCTGAAGTGCCATTTGATATTCTGAAATATTTTGTTTAGGAATATTCAGGTTGATTTGCCCTTCTGCAATAACAGGTCCTGTAATTATATTTCCTGTATTCAGATAAGGACGGATTTCAATTTTTAAAGTATGATTTCCGTCTGTCAATGCATCTATTCCGTCGTGTCCCCTATAAAAACGCATCCACAAATATCTACCCCATGAATCTTCATTTTTACTGCTGAGAAGAGGAATTCTTAATGTCGTTTTAAGTTTTTTATTTTCTGAAGTTCCTGCTCCTGTATTGAGATTTTCTTTATAGATCGGTTTTTCATCAACATAGAATGAAAATTGAAAATTTCCTTTTTTAAGAAGATCTTCCACGGTCCAATTGGGTTTAAGCTGATGGAGATAGTTGATCAGTGAGTTGTCAAAAAAAGCATAAATCCCAAGATCACCATTTTCCTGAAAGGTTGAAGAAGTAATCATATCAGAATCTTTCAGGTTTTCAAGGGCAACACTTTTGCTAAGGAAAACAATTTTTCCGGAATATTTTTTCTGAATTGAATTCTCAATTTTTTCAGGATTGACTATATTTTTGCTTTGTCCCTGGTAAAGATGCAGGGTGAAAATAAAAATCAATAATAAAGTTGTTCTCATGGTAAGAAGTATTTAAACAAAAATAATAAACTTCTTTACAGTAAAATAGAATGAAATTAACATTGCTGTTTTATTAGCATGTGTTCTAATTGATTAGAAAGGAAATTGTAAATTTATTTCAGATTTTATTCTGCTTTTATGTATATACCCTTATAGTTACTTTTTAATTCTCGTTGTTCTACTGTTCTCCAGAACGTTTTAGTTTGTATATGTTTAAATTAGAGTAGTAGCTCTATTTTATTATTTTACTAATTTCATTAAGAACTCTTCTGTTATATTTTCGAATTTGACTTTTCCAAAATCCTTTTCAGATTTTGTTACTGATTGGATATCTTTATCAGGATTACTGCGATATGTATATTCTTCACCATATTTGTGCAGGAAAATATTATCATTATCAACTATCTTAAATGTTGTATAAGATTGAACATATAAAAAGCCTTTGCAATATACCTGTTCAATAGTAAAATAATTATTTTTGACACTTGTTTTACTATATTCTCCAATAACGCAATTTTCATCGTTCTTAAAGATAATGTTGTTATTTTCATTTATCTTATCATACTTATTTCCATTTTTAATTTCTACAACTACTGGTAAACCCGCATGTTTTTCAGAGTTTTTATTTTTATTATCTTCTAAAACGGAAATTCTAAACTCTTTGCCATTTGCTTTCATTTCTGTTGTATCTAAAACATAAGTTTGAAAAGTTGAATTTTCTTTATCTACCTTAGATGATTTGAAACTTTTAATAGCAAGTGTATATATTTTATCATTACACTTTTTAATATCATCAAGATATTTTGGAATTTCTTTTTTACTTTCAATACCATCAGAGATAAAATTCCATATACTTCGTTGTTGTTCTATTGTATATTCATTCAATATTTTACAAACTAATAATGGGTTTTCAGAAAAATATTTTTCTAAATTCATTTGCAAAAAATTTTCTGCATCAGCATTCCAATAGCCATTAATAGCTAAATTGAATAACTTTTTATTATAAGAAGGATTTTTATTAATAGATTTAAAAAACAATTGAATATAATCATAAGATTCCTTATAAAGAGGCATTCCTTTTTCTTTTGAATCATCATATCCAAATGTTTCTTGAAATTGCAAAAAAGAATTAGGAAATAAATTAATAAATTTTATTTCATTTTCTTTACTATTCTTTTCTTTTGCATTATGAAAGTAAATTTTCAATGAATCAATTTGTACTTTTTTCTGAATTATATCATTATCCAGAGCTTTATTTGAACCATCATTATTTTGACCGGACGAATTGCATCCAGTAAATAATAAGAATATTACAAAAAAATATATTTTCATTTTTTTTAAAATTGTTCAGTTATTATAAACATTACATCTTCAATCTTTTGCGCATTCCAGAGCAATATCCGTTAATGAAGATGACGAATGAAGAAGTTCCATTGCTTTATTAATCTTTAGTTTTCGGAGGTATTCTCCCAGATTGCAATGAAAATATTTATGAAAATCTCGGCTTAAATGAATAGGGTGGATATTCAACGTTTTAGAAAGTTCAGTCAGATTCGGAGTTTCAGTAACATTTTCATGTAAGATTTCATTAATCTGGCCTACCCATAAAGGTTTTGTTTCTTTGATTTCCTTCTCATAAGTTAATTGACTAAAAAGATGTACTAATAATTGATCGATAGCCATTTCAAGAGATGGATCATTGATTTTTGTTTCTTTAAAAATCAGATGTACCAATAATTTGAAGGCTGGATTTTTTATATTGAAACTGCCTTCAACTTTGTTTTTCTGAATATCAAAACGGTCAAACCAATTTTGACTGATTTCTATATGGAAGCCTCTGGTAAAAACATCTGGTTTACTATTATAGTGCGGATCTTCCCAATGATGATATAATAGAGTTCCTGGTGAGCACCCGTATATTTCTTTCTGGTTTCCTTCTGTCATATTGCCCTGAAGGAGGAAGGTAAAATAAGCATTCTCGTGATAATGCCAGTCTACATAAGGATGGGTATATATTGTATCTGTGATGGTTAATCCTTCTAAATTGACCATTCGGTTGGTCTCACCAAAATATTCTCCCTTGCGAAGTGTATTCATGATAAGTTAAGTTTTAATTGGTCAATCTGTTCATACATTGTATTAAAGAACATTTTCCTTTCCCGGTTTCCGGATTCATTCAATGATCTTGAATTCTTGATCTGATGTTCGAAATAACTCAATGAATCTTCACAGGTTATTTTATCATTGGTCATCATATACCCGAACATGCTGAACGGGATAAAAAAAGAACACTGCTGTTCATTCTTAAATAAAATGCTATTGTTGAGTATCACAAGATCGTTGATGTAAATCTGAAAGTTAGATTTTTCCAGTGTTTTACTTTCCAATTCCATCAGCAGGTTTTTGAGATCCTCAAGAATCAATTCAATATCATTTTTATTCAGTAAACGCATTTCATAATAAAAAGAAATCAGTCTTAATGCGCTCATGATTGTTGTGTCATTCCAGATTTCTGTAACGTTTTGTTTGTCATATAAATCTTTGAGCATATCATTTTTTACCGAGTGATATTGCATATTAAAATCCTGAAAAGGGCTTAAAAACTTATCCTGATTCAATAAGTTCATCCATACATAAAATTTAAAGCGGGATAAAACAGAATCTGAAATGGTATAAAAGAAGGGAATATCCTTGGCAGAATAATAAACTTTTGAGTGGGTAACATCCTGAAAAACATTCAGAATCTTAAGAGAGTTTTCGAAATAATTTAAGAGATCCTCAGTATTCCTTACCGGCTGTGTTCTCTGAACCACCAATTGATTTTCTGTTCCCAGAAACTGATCTAATGATATTTGATAATATTTGGCGAGCTCCAGGGCCTCTTCAAAACTGAATTTCGCCTTCAGTGAAGTTCTTCGATGGGCCGCATCATAACTGATATTAAGAATATTGGCTATTTCATCATTTAATGATCTGTCACCTATTTTTCTCCGGATTTCTTTTAATAAAGCTTCCTGATGCATGGTTTGTGATTTTCACAAATGTAATATTTTTTGAGAACAAATTTTTTTTGAAAATATCCTTATCCATATGTTTTGCGATTTTCACAAATAGTATAAATTTTTTAATTTTTTTTCACATTCAATACTCTGCCTTCTGCTGATAATTTTGAAATATAATTTTAAAATTAAGAGTTATGAAAACAAAGATTTTAGTGATCTGCTTCTTTTTATTACAAGAAGCAATATATTCACAGGACTCACTTGCAGCAATAAAAAGTAAGATAGTTTCATTGACCCCTTTGAGTTCAAAAGTAAAAGAAGTAAATGGAGTTGCCATAGGATTAGGCGGAAGCTTAATAGAAAATTACGCGGGACAAACTCAGAAAATTAATGGGTTAAATTTAGAACCTAACCCTTTAGGATTTCTAATGTGGATGTTTGCTGATCCAGCTAAACAAAGAGATGATGGGACTCTTCTCATAATAAACGGACTTACAGTTTCTACAGCAGGATATGGTAAAAAAATAATTCATCACGGGGTATCTGTTTCTCTTTATAATTATGGAAAAAAAGTAAGCGGGATTTCGGTAACAGGGTGGGCGAATTCTTTAGACCAAGGGAATGGTGTTTTAATTTCCGTAATGGGAAATGACATAACTGCAATGAAAGGCTTAAGTGTATCTGCTTTTAACACGTCGGAGAAAATGAAGGGATTGCAGATAGGGATTCATAATTATTCAAATGAAATGGAAGGAGTTCAAATAGGTGTTATTAACAGATCTAAAAAAGTGAAAGGATTACAGATTGGAATATGGAACAAAAATGATAAGAGAAGTTTACCCCTCATTAATTTTTAAGAATAAAGTCATGAAAAATATACCTTATTTATTGATCTTATCCCGTTTTATTACAGCTTTTGTGATTCTGTATCTGGGATATTTTGTAGGAGAATCAGCACGTCAACCTATTCTGATCCTCATGTATTTTGGATTGTTTACTGATATTTTTGACGGGATTATTGCCAGAAAAACAGGTGTTTCTTCAGAAAAATTAAGAAGATTGGATAGCCAGACTGATCTTATTTTCTGGCTTTCACTAGGAGCAGCTTCTTATTTTCTCAATCCGGATCTTATTATCAATGAATGGAAGAGTATTCTGTTGATCTTCATCATGGAAGCATTATGTTATATCGTAAGCATCTGGAAGTTTGGAAAAGAAACCTGTACTCATGCATTTTTAGCTAAAATGTGGGGCTTGAGTCTTTTATTGGCCTTTACTTATCTGATAGGTTTTCAGAAAACAGGCTGGACCTTTGATCTGGCAGTAATTCTTGGATTGATATCTCATGTAGATGTTATTTTTATCATACTATTTCTTCCCCAATGGCAATATGATGTCCCAAGTTGTTATCACGCCTGGAAAATGAGGAAAGGAAAACAGAGGAGAAAAACAATTTTTTTTAATTAATTCCTATTTAAAACAGCATTTTTAATTAAATAATTGATAAATCATTTTTTAATTAATACAGCGTAATATTTAAATTGCGCTGTTTTTTGTAACTTTGCACTCACTAACAATCAGGAAGATTTATGTTAAAAAAAATTACGTATTGTCTATTTACATTATTTATTTTTATTGGATGTGCTAATTTACCTTCAACGGATATTCCGCAAAATTTTAATGAAAATGATACGCAAGGAATGGTTATTGGAGCCTTTTCGATAAAAAATGAAAAACCTATTTTTAATGGATACGGATTATATCATAACATAATTGGGGGGAAAGACAAACTGAATGGAGAGGATAGATTGTGGATTGTTCCGGAACAGATGGTAAAAATGAAATTGAAACCTGATTTTTTTGATGGCGAGAAAGGTGTTTATTATTTTGCATTCAAAAAACCAGCAGGAGATTATCATTTCAATGCCATTACCTTATTTAGAAACGGAGGTTTATATTCAAGCAATGCTGCGATGAAAATAGATTTTCCCTTCACTGTAGAAAAAGGGAAGATTACTTATGTAGGAGAAATATATTTAGACTACAAAAATCAAAATGTAACTCAAAATATACTTTCAGAAAGAGATTTTCCGAAACTAAAAGAAAAGTTTCAAAGCATAGACTGGGACAAATTATTAAGATAAAATCAGGATAAATAAAATCCTTTAAAACAAATGAAAAAGCAAACGATCAAAGAAATCCTAAAGGATTACAAGAAAGTATTACATCATGACATTACAGTTTACGGATGGGTAAGATCATTCCGTGCTAATCGCTTTATTGCACTTAATGATGGTTCTACGATTAATAATTTGCAGATAGTTGTTGATTTCGAAAATTTTGATGAAGAGATCATCAAAAATATTAGTACAGCTTCTTCTCTTAAAGTGGTAGGTGAAGTAGTGGAAAGCCAGGGAGCAGGACAATCTGTAGAAATTGTTGCTAAAAAAATTATTATTTTAGGAGATAACTTTACAGAAGAGCTTCAAAGTACCATTCTTCAGCCTAAGAAACATAGCCTAGAGAAACTTCGTGAGCAGGCACACCTAAGATTCAGAACAAACTTATTTGGGGCAGTTTTCAGAGTACGTCATGCGGTAAGTTTTGCAGTTCACTCATTCTTCAACCAAAACCAGTTCTTCTATATCAATACTCCTGTTATTACTGGAGCAGATGCTGAAGGAGCAGGAGAAATGTTCGGAGTTACCAACTTTGATCTAAACAATATGCCAAGAACTGAAGAAGGGGAAATTGATTTCGCTCAAGACTTCTTTGGTAAGAAAACCAACCTTACCGTTTCTGGGCAGCTTGAAGGGGAAACTGCTGCGATGGGATTAGGTAGAATCTATACGTTCGGACCTACTTTCCGTGCTGAGAACTCAAACACTACAAGACACCTTGCAGAATTCTGGATGATTGAGCCGGAAGTTGCTTTCAACAACCTTGAAGATAACATTGATCTTGCAGAAGATTTCTTAAAATATGTAATTCAGTATGTATTGGATCACTGCAAAGACGATCTTGAATTCTTAGACAATCGTTTTGCTGAAGAACAAAAGACAAAACCAGAAAAAGAAAGAGCAAAAGAAGGTCTTATTGAGAAACTTGAAAATGTAATTGCTAAACGTTTTAAGCGTGTAAGCTATACAGAAGCTATCGAGATTTTAATGAACTCAAAAGAGAACAAAAAAGGCAAATTCGCTTACCCTGTTGAAAACTGGGGCACAGATCTTCAGTCTGAGCATGAAAGATTCTTGGTTGAAAAACATTTTGAATGCCCGGTAGTATTATTCGATTATCCGAAAGAAATCAAAGCTTTCTATATGAAGCTGAACGAAGACAACAAAACAGTTGCTGCAATGGATGTTCTTTTCCCAGGTATCGGTGAAATCATCGGTGGATCTGAAAGAGAAGCAAGATTAGACGTTTTAAAACAGAAAATGGCAGATATGCATGTAGATGAGCACGAACTTTGGTGGTATTTAGACACTAGAAAATTCGGTTCTGTACCCCATGCAGGTTTCGGTTTAGGATTAGAAAGACTCGTTCTTTTTGTAACGGGAATGACGAACATCAGAGATGTAATTCCTTTCCCAAGAACGCCGAAAAGCGCTGAATTCTAGAATCATAAAAAAAAGCCTTAAACATTTGTTTAAGGCTTTTTTTATTTTTCAATAGTTTATTATGTAAAAAGTATAAAGCAAAAATCATGCTAAATGTATTTTTTATCAAATAAATTTATTAAATTCGTAGAATATGTTATGTTAAAACGCCAATATTAATATGCTTAAACAACACTTACAACTCAAATTAGGACAGAAGCTGGCCCCTCAGCAGATCCAGCTTATGAAGCTTATTCAGCTTCATACTCTTGAATTTGAAGAGGAGTTGGAGAGAGAGTTAGAAGAAAACCCTGCTTTGGAAATTGTAAAAGAGGATTCTAAGGAAGATGATTATTCTTCCCTGGAAGATGCTTATCAGGATGAGGGTACGGAAAGCATTGAAACAGATTTCGACGTTAATGAATATCTTTATGACGACGAACCAAGTTATAAGACTGCGTCCAGCAACTACTCTCCGGATGATGAAGAATTTGACAATGAAAGTCTTTTAACAGAAGGACAGTCTTTATATGATTACCTGACAGAACAGATTCACCTGGTTAATATCAATGAAGAAGATCTGAAGATTGCAGAATACCTGATTGGTAATCTTGATACTGACGGATATCTGAGAAGAGAGATCAAATCTATCGTAGATGATCTTGCTTTCTCACAGGGAATTTATACGACTAAGGAAAGAGTAGAGGATATTCTTGAAAATTATGTTCAGAAGCTGGATCCGCCTGGAGTGGGTGCCAGAGGTCTTCAGGAATGTTTATTACTACAGATTGAAAAGAAAGTAAGCGCTGATAAAGCGGTTTCTTTAGCCGCCAATATTCTGAGATATCAGTTTGATGCTTTAACCAATAAGCATTATAATAAGATTATTCAAAAGTATGATATTGAGGAGGAAGATCTGAAAGATGCGTTGGAGGAAATTTCAAAGCTATCACCAAAAGTGGGTGGAAACTTCGATACTCAAACGATTACCATCAACCAGGAAATTATTCCGGATTTTGTCATTCAGGTGAAGGATGGGCAGGTGATTCCTATGCTTAATAGCAAGAATGCTCCTACATTAAGAGTTTCTGAAGAATATAAAGACATTCTTACAACCTATTCACATGATAAAAACTCTTCTGAGCACAAGCAGGCTGCTTTGTTTATCAAGCAGAAATTAGATGCAGCCAAATGGTATATTGATGCGATTAATCAGCGTCAGAATACTTTGTTGCAGACCATTACAGCCATAGTGAAGTTCCAGAAAGATTATTTTATCACTGGTGATGAAAAGTCTCTGAAGCCAATGATCTTAAAGGATGTAGCAGATATTACCGGATTTGATATTTCTACCATTTCAAGAGTGGTAAAAAGTAAATATGCAGATACACCCAACGGGATTGTTTACCTTAAAGATTTGTTCTCAGACAGTTTAACCAATGATGACGGTGAAGAGGTTTCTACTAAAGAGATCAAAACCCACCTTCAGGAAGTTATCAGCAAAGAGAATAAGAGAAAGCCATTGACGGATGATGCTTTGGTAGTGATTTTAAAAGAGCAAGGATATAATATTGCCAGAAGAACGATCGCAAAATATCGTGAACAGCTTAATATTCCTGTTGCAAGATTAAGAAAAGAACTTTAATAATAAAAAAGCATTTCAAAAATGAAATGCTTTTTTATTTTGGTTAAATCTTTCAACAAAAATCTAAACTTTACTTTCCAATCCCAATTCTTTCATAGAGATCTCCCGCATTTCTACTTTTCTTATTTTTCCGGAAATAGTCATGGGAAACTCATCCACAAACTTCCAGTATTTCGGAACTTTATAATGAGCAATTTTTCCTTTACAATATTCTAATAGTTCCTCTTCTGTAATGGTAAAGCCTTTTCGTACTTTCACCCAGGCCATCACTTCTTCTCCAAATTTTTCACTGGGTACTCCGATGATCTGTACATCTAGGATATGAGTATAGGTATATAAGAAGTCTTCGATTTCTTTAGGGGAAATATTTTCTCCACCACGGATGATCAGATCTTTAATTCTTCCTGAAATGGTAATATATCCATCTTTATCCATTACGGCCATGTCTCCGGTGTGCATCCATCGGGCGTCATCCAGTACTTTTTTTGTATTTTCAGGATCGTTCCAGTACTTCAGCATGACAGAGTAGCCTCTTGTACAAAGTTCGCCATGTTCACCACGTTTCAAAATTTTTCCACTTTCGTCTATGATCTTTATTTCAAGATGATCCTGAACTGTTCCTACTGTACTGACCTGCTTCTTTAGTGGAGTTCCGATTAAAGTCTGTGTTGACACTGGAGAAGTTTCTGTCATTCCATAACAAATACTCATTTCTTTAATATTCATCAGGTTTTCCACCTTCTTCATAATTTCCGGTGGACATACAGAGCCGGCCATAACACCTGTCCTTAGGCTTGAAAAATCATAAGTGTCAAAATCCTTTACGGCAAGTTCGGCAATAAACATGGTAGGAACCCCATAAAGAGAGGTACATTTTTCATCCGAAACAGCCTTTAGCGTAATCTCAGGATCAAAACTATCATTAGGAATTACCATGCAGGCTCCGTGCGTTGTACAGCATATATTTCCGATCACCATTCCAAAGCAATGATAAAAAGGAACGGGAATGCATACACGGTCTTTTTCTGTATACTTTAAGCGGATACCAATAAAATATCCGTTATTTAAAATGTTATGATGCGAAAGTGTAACTCCTTTTGGAAAACCTGTGGTTCCTGAGGTATATTGAATATTGACAGGATCATCAAACTGTACATGTTCTTCGAAACTATGGAGAACCTCATCGGAAATATCCTGCCCATTGTTGACGAAGATTTCCCAGTTGTCATCAAAGAAAATTTCGTGTTCCAAAGTGGGGCAGACTTCCTTGGCATATTCAACCATTTCTTTATAGTTGCTCGTTTTAAAGCTTAAGGAAGAAAAAATAAACCTTACTTCTGACTGATTGAGTACATAGGTAAGTTCATGGGTTCTGTAAGCCGGATTAATATTGACTAAAATGGTTCCGATTCTGGCTGTGGCATATTGAAGAAGTACCCATTCATACCGGTTGGAAGCCCATATTCCTATTCTGTCACCAGTTTTTGCACCTAAAAATATAAGCGCTTTGGCAATAGCAGTTGTTTGATTGTAAAATTCTTGGTAAGTAGCTCGATAACCCTGATGAACACAGACGAGAGCTTCTTGGTTAGGAAATTTTTCGACAGTACTTTTAAGATTTGCTCCAATAGTCTGTCCTAATAATGGAACCTCAGATGTTCCATAAACATATGATAAAGGCATAGTAAAAAGATTTGGTGAAATAAAATTAACAATAATATCTTGAACTATAGCCTATGAATGCTAATTTTCCTGAGAATCTATTTCTTTAAGCTGTTCCAGATTTTTATCAAGTTTTTTGATGATACTTCCATATACTAATCTGTAATATACCCAGATCATAGAAATGGCCAACAAAGTACTGATGGTAATCGCGACAATAATAACCGTAAGATTGGAGCCAGAAGGCTGTATGTTTTGAGAATTTAAAGTGTAGAATATAAAGGCGATCAATACAAAGGTAAATGCCAGCAGTAATACGATACTAATCAGGATAAAGGCATTGACTGTTTTTTTGAAGCCGATGATTCTCGTAATAAGACCTTTTAGATTTTCTTCGATCTTTATTTTACGGTAATTTTGATAGAATTTTAATACAAAATAAGCTGTAATTAATACACTTAGAATTTTAATAGCCAGATAAAAATGACCAAAGTTATTTTCTACTTCAGGGGCTTCCTGAGTACCCAGCTTATCCAGTATTTTACGGAAGCTGTCAGATTCATCATCCTGAAAGAAGTAGAATAAGCCTAATACAGAAAAGAACAGGAATTCAAAAACACTGATCCAGAAAATATATTTTACATAATTACGTGATTTTCTATTCAACATCTGAAGAATCTCACTGTTGTCATATTTTGGCTGTACAGGTTGTTCCTGCCATGTCTTTTTAAAACTATCTAAATCAAATTCAGGCATATTTTTCCATCTGTTCTTTAAGGGTTTTCTTTAATCTGTTCATTTTCACGCGTGCATTGACTTCAGTGATTCCGAGGTTTTCTGCGATGTCCTTGTAAGGCAGATCGTCAAGATACATCATGACAATGGCTCTTTCTATATTAGGAAGAGTCTTGATTACAGTATACAAAAGTGATACCTGTTGCTGTTTTTCATCATCATCTTCCACAAAATCTCTGTGGTTGACGTCCAGCTCATTCGTAGGAAGGCTTTTGCTTTTTTTTCTAAAGAGGGTAATGGCTGTGTTAAGCGCTACACGGTACATCCATGTTGAAATCTTGGAGTTTCCTTTAAAGGAATCATAACTTCTCCAGAGCTGTAGGACTATTTCCTGGAAAAGATCCTCTTCATCTTCCAGCGAATTGGTATATAAGCGCGATACTTTAATAATCAGGCCCTGATTATCTTTGATGAGCTGCGCAAATTCTTTTTCTCTGGAATCCATAGATGTATAATGCCACGAAGATAATAATAATGTGGTAATTGCGGAAGAATAATTATGGTGAAATCAAAGATAATTCTAATCTGGCCAGGAAGCCTGAAGCTGGAGATTGGAAGTTATTCTCAAGACTTATTTTAACATTACCTTAAAATCTGATCAGACAGCCTTGAAAAAAATAATATAAAATGTCTGTTAGCGCAGACTTCGTAGCTCAATGATTCCCAGCCTCTCACTTCCTGCTTCGAACCTCTTTATATTTTTACCGCAAAATTTATGTATCTTTGCACCCGCGAGAAAATCGGCTTGTTGATTTCCCGTTTACGGGAGGTAGGAAAGTCCGGACACCATAGAGCAGCAAAGCGGATAACATCCGTCACCCGTGAGGGTAGGACAAGTGCAACAGAAAGCAGGTACAGTTCGGCTGTAGTGAAACCAGGTAAACTCTTTGCGGTGCAATGGTAAGTATATCGGTTCTTTTCAGCAATGGAAATAGGGGCGGCTCGTCCTGAAAACCGAGGGGTAATCAGCTCAAGTCTTGCAGTAATGTAAGGCGTAGATAAATAACAGGCGCTTCTTCGGGAGTACAGAATCCGGCTTATAGATTTTCTCGTGATTTTTTGGAAAATATAGAATAGTCTTTATTCACTTTCCAATTGTTTTTTTGCTTCCTGTAATTCCAATTTATCTTTTTCCGAAAGTTGAGGATATTTAAAATTCATTTTTTCCAACGTGTCTATAATAATCTGAATTGCTGCCATTCTTGCAAACCATTTATTATCTGCCGGAAGTACATACCATGGGGCATGATCTTTTGATGTTTCGTTGATTGCTGTTTCATAAGCTTCCATATACTGATCAAATAAAGCTCTTTCCGGAAGGTCTCCAGCAGAAAACTTCCAGTTTTTTTCCTGTTCATTGATTCTGTCCAGAAGTCTTTTCTTTTGCTCGTCCTTAGAAACATGCAGGAAAATTTTAACAATGGTTGTTCCGTTCTGAGTAAGATGTTTTTCAAAGTTTCTGATACTCTCATAGCGGTTTTCCCAGAATTTATCGTCAAAATCTTTTACAGAAGACCATGTTTTCTCACTTAAATTATATTCAGGGTGAACTTTACATACCAAAACACTTTCGTAATGAGAGCGGTTGAAAATTCCGATCATTCCTTTTTGAGGTAAGGCCAAATAATGCCTCCAGAGAAAATCGTGGGAATATTCCTTTGAACTTGGTGTTTTAAAGCTTGTTACATTACAGCCTTGAGGGTTTACTCCTCCAAATACATGTTCTATCATGCTGTCTTTCCCTGCGGCATCCATAGCCTGGAGTACAACCAGAAGAGATTGGCTTCCATCGGCGTATAATTTTTCCTGCAGTTCACGGAGTTTTTCTTTTTCCTGAATTAATAATTGAGTCCCTTCTTCTTTGGTAAGTTTTCCCTTATAAGAAGTAGATGCTTTTTCTATTGAGAATTTTCCACTTACCTTAAAGTCGTCTGAGAAATTGGTGTCCATATATTTTTTTATTTAAAGATAAAAGATCTTGTCGTTAAACAGTTATTATGCATTTGGATATCAACATCAATAGGAGCGGGCTTTAGCCCGGCCGATCAAAAATAGATTTAAATATTCCATTTAGCTTTGGCCAAAACCTAAAGAAGCGTCATATGGTGATGAAATTAAGTTGATGTTATCTAATCTATATCTGTTACTATAAATATAATAAAAAAACCGCCTCAATTGAGACGGTTTCATTATTTTTAAGTAGAAAACTACTTTGCAGCAGCTTTCTTAGCAATTTTTGCAGCTTTTTTCTCAGCTTTAGCAGCTTCTTTCTGCTCAGCAGGCGTTAATACTTTTGGTTCAGGAGCATTAGCATCTACGTTTCCTTTGATATAGATTACGCTTCTGCTGTTGGCAGGGTCATTAGAGAAAACCTCAATCATTTTGTTGAATCCTCCCGTAAGAGCGGTGTTGTATCCAACTTTGATCTTAGCAGATTTTCCTGGCATGATCGGATCCTGGCTGAACTCAGGAGTAGTACATCCACAAGATGGTTTTACGTTTGAAATGATCAAAGGCTTATCACCAGTGTTAGTTACTGTAAAGAATCTTGTACCATCAGAACTAGGCTTAATGTTACCATAGTCGAAAGTAGTTTTATCAAACGTAATAGTTTGTGCAGATGCAAGAGCAAATGTTCCGAATAATGCAATTCCTGCGATTAATTTCTTCATATTCTTGAATGTTAATATGTTTGTTAGATAAATTTTGTGAAACAAAGTTAAAAATTATTTTAATTCATGCTTAAAAATTTTTTTCTTTAGACTATTTTTGCAAATTGCAAGCCAAAGAAATAGAATTTATGCAGATTTCAGAAAAGTACAATCCACAGGAAACAGAACAAAAATGGTACAATTACTGGTTGGAAAACAAATACTTCCACTCAGAGCCTAATGAGAAACCACCATATACCGTGGTCATTCCGCCGCCAAACGTGACGGGGATCTTACACATGGGACATATGTTGAACAATACCATCCAAGATGTTCTGGTCCGTCGTGCAAGAATGCGCGGGTTTAATGCTTGTTGGATTCCGGGAACAGATCACGCTTCTATTGCTACCGAAGCTAAAGTTGTTGCTAAGTTGAAGTCTGAAGGAATCAGCAAGTCTGATATTACCCGTGAACAATTCCTTGAACATGCCTGGGAATGGACTAATAAATACGGTGGAACAATCCTTGAGCAGCTTAAAAAATTAGGATGTTCATGTGACTGGGACAGAACCCGTTTCACCTTAGAAGATAAACTTTCACAACAGGTTATCAAAAGCTTTGTAGATCTTTATAACAAAGGATTCATCTACAGAGGGTACAGAATGGTAAACTGGGACCCGGAAGCGAAAACCAATATCTCAGATGAAGAGGTAATCTTTAAAGAGCAGAACGGAAAATTATATTTCCTTAAATATAAAATTGAAGGTTCAGAAGAATTCCTTTCTGTAGCCACTACACGTCCTGAAACTATTTTCGGGGATACTGCCGTATGTATCAATCCGAATGATGAGAGATACGCTCACTTAAAAGGTAAAAATGTAATTGTACCTATCGTTAACAGAATCATTCCTATTATTGAGGATGAATATGTTGACATTGAATTTGGAACAGGGGCATTGAAAATTACTCCTGCGCATGATACCAATGACTATGAGATCGGCCAAAAACATCAATTGAAAATGATTGATGCATTAGATGATGACGGAAATCTTAACGAACACGGTCTTCATTATGCAGGACAAAATAGATTTGATGTAAGAAAGCAGATCGCAAAAGAATTAGAAGAAAAAGGTCTTTTGTTAAAAGCAGAAGACTACGTAAATAAAGTAGGTACATCCGAAAGAACAGGAGCTGTTATTGAACCTAAAGTTTCAGTACAATGGTTCCTTAAAATGTCTGAAATTGCTAAGCCGGCATTGGATGTAGTAATGGATGATGAAGTGAAATTCTATCCGGATAAGTTTAAAAATACTTACAAATACTGGATGGAAAACATCCGTGACTGGAATATTTCCCGTCAGCTTTGGTGGGGACAGCAAATCCCGGCGTACTATTACGGTGCAGGAGACGAGGATTTTGTAGTTGCTGAAACTAAAGAAGAAGCTTTAGAATTAGCAAAACAAAAAACAGGAAATCAGGAATTAACAATAGAAGGTCTTAGACAAGATGATGATGCACTAGATACGTGGTTCTCTTCATGGTTATGGCCAATGTCTGTATTTGACGGATTACTTGATCCGGAAAATAAAGATATCAACTATTACTATCCAACTTCTGACTTGGTTACCGGGCCGGATATTATCTTCTTCTGGGTAGCCAGAATGATTATGGCAGGATTGGAATACAGAAAAGAAGTTCCGTTTAAGAATGTTTACTTTACAGGAATCGTAAGAGACAAGCAGAGAAGAAAGATGTCAAAATCTTTAGGAAACTCTCCGGATCCGCTTGAATTAATGGATAAATATGGTGCTGATGGAGTTCGTGTAGGTATTCTATTAAGCTCTGCAGCAGGAAATGACCTTCTTTTTGATGAAGATTTAATGCTTCAGGGTAGAAACTTCATGACAAAGATCTGGAATGCCTTCCGTTTAATCAACATGTGGAATCATGAAGATAAGCCTGCAATAGCTACAGATAACCAAGCTATCGAATGGTTTGAAAATAAATTAAATAAAACGATTGCTGAAATCAACGATCAGTTTGAGAAATTCAGAATTTCTGATGCCCTGCACTTGATCTATAAATTAATTTGGGATGATTTTTGTGGTTGGTACCTGGAAGCCATCAAACCAAATTATGGAGAAGGTATTTCTAAAGAGGTGTATAATAAAACTATATATTTCTTTGAAGAACTGATGAAATTACTTCATCCGTTCATGCCTTTCTTGACAGAAGAATTATGGCAGACGATTTCAGAGAGAAATATTGAAGACGCTTTAGTTGTCGCTCAGCAAAAAGAAGCGGCTGCGTTTGATGAAACGATCATTAAAAACTTTGAAACGGCAGCAGAATTGATCTCTGGGGTTAGAAATTACCGTCAGACCAAAGGAATTTCTCCAAGAGAAGCGGCTGAAATATATACCAATGCTGCTGAATTTGCTAATGAAGCAGTAGTAAGAAAACTGGCAAATGTTTCTGAAATCCACTTCGGGCAAAAAACAGATAAGCCAAGCTTTACATTCCTTGTAGGAGCAACTGAGGTTTCTATTCCTTTAAGTGAAAACTTAGATTTAGGGGAAGAAAAAGCTAAAACTGAAGAAGAATTAAAGTATCTGAAAGGATTCTTAATTTCAGTAGATAAAAAGCTTTCTAACGAAAAGTTTGTTGCTAATGCTAAACCTGAAATTGTAGAGGTAGAGCGTAAGAAACAAAAAGATGCTCTTGATAAGATTGCGATCTTGGAAGAGAAGCTGAAAAGTTTGTAAATAACACCAATAAACCAAAGTGGTTGTTGGAATGTCAGGCTGAGCGGAGTCGAAGCCTTTTTGGAATAAAAATGAAACAATATTTCGTGTATATTTTAAGATGTTCCGACAACTCCTATTATACAGGGGTTACCAATGATATTGAAGTGAGATTAGCTCAACATCAATCAGGTAAGTTTCCTGAAAGTTATACTTATAAAAGAAGACCGGTTGAACTAGTCTTCTTTTATGTATTTAATGACATTATTCAAGCAATAGCGTTTGAAAAACAAGTGAAAGGTTGGAGTAGAAAGAAAAAAGAAGCTATAATTAATGATAATTGGGATCAATTAAAAGAGTTGTCTGTTTGCCACAACAAAAGTCACTCTGATAATTTTGACAGCAAAAATCAAAAAGGCTTCTACTCCGCTCAGCCTGACACTGAGAATAAGTAATACAATAAAATGACACATATAGAAAACATAAAAAAGCTATTTTCGAAGGACTTTGTAGAAAGCCCGTTATTAGAAAGCTTTGAAGTAGGAAAAATTTATCTTTCCAGTGGAAAGCTGGTCGCTTGTGATCCTTTAATCACCAATGATATGCTGCCTTTTTCTACAGAATTTCCAAAAGGAGAATTTTCTGTAATGCTGCATAAAGAGAGAGATAGTAATTGTGTAGCCTATGCAGAAATTATTTTTAATACTTCAGAAATTGCAGACTGGAAGCTGGCTACTACTGAGGGACAGCATATAAAAGAACTGGCAGAAGGTGAAGTGTTCGGATATCCCGTAGAAAGCGGAATGGGCTGTTTCATGGATGCGGATACTCAAAAAAGTCTTAATGAACTGGAACAGAGGCTTTATCATAACAAAGGCGGAGATTTTATGGGAATATACGAAGAGTTTTTCCATGAGTATTTCTTTGATGAAAACGGAGCAATAGATCAATATGCATTTTTAAAGCCTTCAGAAACTCACCCGGGAACTATATTTGCTTTTGAGACCGGATATGGGGAAGGTTTTTATGCAAGCTATATTGCTTATGATAGAAATCAATCACCAGTGAAAATTATTACAGAATTTATTGAAATAAGTTAGGTAAAATTAATTATTTTTGGCACGGAATTTAGTCTGTTATAATTTTTAAACTAATATCAAAACACAATGAATTTCTCATCAGAACAACCAAAAATTATCGTTGTAGGAAGCTCTTCAATAGATCTTGTTTTGGAAACCGATAAACTTCCTTCACCTAACGAAACTGTTCTGGCAGTCAACTCAGAAAGTTATTTCGGGGGAAAAGGAGCCAATCAGGCAGTAGGAACAGCAAGATTGGGAGCCAGTGTTTATTTTATAGGTTGTGTTGGAATGGATCCTCTGGGACAGCAAATCATGAGAAACCTGGTGGGCGAAAGTGTGAATGTAGGTTTTGTACATGAAACAGATAAAGAGTCAACAGGAACGGCTTATGTAACGACCTCCCAGGGAAATGCTGCTATTGTAGTAGTACCTGCAGCCAACAAATATCTTAATATATCTCATATTGATGAGGCTGATCGTTATTTCCATACTTCAGACCTTGTTCTGGTACAGCTTGAGGTTTCAATGGCTGTAGTGGAATATACGGTGAGAAAAGCTAAAAAATATGGCAAGAAAGTAGGATTGTATGCCTCTCCAGCTATGAGAGTAAATGATGAAATTCTGGAAATGGTAGACTTCATAGTAGCTAAAAGTAATGAGTTATTCATTATTTTTGGTGAAGAAAAGAGAGAAGAGGTTCTTAAAAAATACTTTAACAAAGTGTTTGTAAGAGATGACACGAATTCTACTATTTACTTTGATGGTACAGAAATGAAGTACTATAGAAAGAATAAAGAGAAGACAGTTTATAAGATGGGGATGGGAGATGCATTTACTTCAGGATTTGCGATCGCACTTTGCCATGGGAACTCTGTAGAAGAATGTGTGAAATTTGGAAATGAAGTTTCATCACGTGTTTCCGGAGGCAAAGGTTCACAGACCGGCTTGCCAAGAATATCAGATTTCCTTTCTTAAAGCTATTTACGGCATATCGAAAGTTTAAAACTAAACATAATAATATACTGAAAATGTCCACTTTTATAGTGGATTTTTTCTTTTTATCTATGGAAAAACTAATACTTACCACAGAAGATCAAGCATCTTTGGCTGTTCATCTTTTTCAATCTGAAAAAAATAATGGAAAACTATTGCTCATCAACTCAGCAACGGGGGTAAAGCAGCAGGTTTATTTTTCTTTTGCCCAATACTTTTCAGAGCAGGGATTTACTGTGATTACTTATGATTACAGAGGAATAGGATTGTCTAAACCGGAAAATATGAAAGGGTTCCATGGATCTATGAGAATTTGGGGTTCAAAGGATTATAAAACACTTACAACATACATTAAAAATAAGTTTCCCAAGCATAGAAAGTTCTGTTTGGGACATTCGGTAGGGGCTTTGATTTTAGGAATGAATGAAGATTCTGAAATGTTTGAAGAATTTGTGTTTGTAGGAACTCAGAATGCGTTTGTGGGAAACCTCAGGTTGAAGACAAAGATTGAAGCCTATCTGGGATTCGGAATTGTACAGCCTTTAACTACTTCATTGTTAGGATATTTTCCTGCAAATTGGTTCGGACTTGGAGAAAGTCTTCCAAAAAATTGTGCATATGATTGGAGAACCTTAATTTTAAACAAAAAATCAACCAACAGACTGTTGGAGAAGATTGATGATTATTCTAAAAATTTAACGCAGAAAGTATTTGTAATTCGTGCTGAAGATGATGTCTGGCTGACAGAAAAAGGAGTTCTGAGTCTTTTAAACAATACTTATCCTAATCTTAAACCGACTTATAGGCTGGTGAAAACCGCAGAGTCTGAGAAAAAAGAAATCGGGCATGTTAATTTTTTTAGAAGCTATAATCACAAGCTCTGGAATATTATTTTAAATGAACTGATAGATTAATGAAAAGTACAATTAACAATACTGTAGAATTTGTAAAAGAAAAGTTAGAAGGAGCTGAAGCTGGGCATGACTGGTTCCATATTGAAAGAGTATGGAAACTTGCTAAAAAAATAGCAGAAACAGAAGAAACCTGTGATCCGGATGTAGTAGAATTATCTGCATTATTGCATGATATTGCAGATCCTAAATTTCATAACGGAGACGAAACAATAGCTCCAAGAATATCCAGAGAATTTTTAGAAAGTCAAAATGTTCCTGGTGAAACCATTGAAAAGGTTCTATTTGTGATTGAAAATATTTCATTTAAAAACAGAAGTCAGGTTCCTGCTAATCCACCACTTGAATTGAAAATTGTACAGGATGCCGACCGTATTGATGCTATTGGAGCAATCGGAATAGCAAGGACATTTAATTTTGGCGGGTTTAAAAATAATTTGATGTATGACCCTAATGTTCAGCCTGATTTGAATATGTCTAAAGAGCAATATAAAAAATCTAACGGGACAACAATCAATCATTTTTATGAAAAACTATTGCTGCTGAAGGATCTGATGAATACCGAACATGGGAAAAAGATGGCCCAGGAAAGACACGATTATATGCTGAATTTCCTTGATCAGTTCTATAAAGAGTGGAATGTAGATTAACATTCTCTCAAAAATTCTGAAATGAGTATCTTTGCAGTATGGTATTTTTCATTCTTGTTATCTTTTGGGCGTGTATATTTTCCCTGATTTTATATAAAGTAAAGTCGGGAAGAATGGCAAAATGGGCAAGACTGTTCCGTATTGTAACAGTAGTTTCTTCCATCTCAATTTTTACGTATTGGTTTATAAAGAAAAGCGCTGTGGCATTTGTAGATAATTCTGTAGGGTTACAGGTCATTAATAAACTCCCGCAAGCCTTGGATTTCTATCTTATCAATGTTAATAAAATTGAGAACACCACTAAGCTTGAACCTAAACATATCGGAAAAATACGTCCGGAATATTACAGGATAGAATACTTGAAAATGGACAAATCTGATGAATATTGGATTGTAGGTTACCTTGGGAAGAAAAATCTGGTATATTTTTCACAGCATTCTGTTCCTAATAAGAATATCGATCAGATTGTAGAAGTGCAGAATTATATCAATCAAAGTATGAAATTGTCTGATGCTGCTAAGAAGCAGGTGGATACTTACAATTACGAAAATACGAAACTGGGCATCTGGATCACATTGGATTTTCTGCTGTTATTTCTTAATCTGGTGTTACTTCTGAAGAAAAATAAATAAGAAAAAAGTTATAAATTCTCTCGCAGATTTTGCTGATCCTGCAGATGATTGCATCTATCTGTTTTATTGGCAAAATCTGCGAGAGTTTATTATTTAAGGATAATCCAGAAGATGCATGATTTGTTCTTTAAACTCTTCAGGACAGCCTTTTATTAACTTATCTTTATTTTGTTTACTGATCTGTTGAGGTTCCAGCCATTCTGTTTTGTTGGAGTTCAGACTATGGTTGTCATACACTCTTTTTATCGTACGATCCTCATAGAAGATATATTCATCTCCAAGCCAATTGCTCGAGATGCTGATTTTGCAAATTTCTTTTTTCATGACATTTATTTTTTTAAGTATGTCCTATTAATGAAGAACAGAACATACTCTAATTTATAAATTTTTACGTTATGAAAAGTGATTTATTGCAATATAAGCAGTAAATTAAAATTATTCTATTTAAAATTTTAACTAAAATAAAGTTCCAGTACCTTCAGTGGCCATTTTAGGAATATGAAGGTCTGTTTTCCACTCTTCATTCATTTTTTTGATGAAGTAAGCTGACAGGAGAGGGGAAGCTTTTTCAATGTTCTGGTGAACGAAGAAATAGAGATTCTGGAGGCCTTCTTTTTTCCATTGGGTAAGATGTTTTAACCAGTCATCCAATCTTTCATAATCACTCTCTGCATTGGCTCCTACATATCGGATAAACGCATTGGGAGTGGTAAGACGCATGTGAAGCATATCTCTTCTTCCGGCAGTATCTACAATGATATTGGTGATATTGTAAGCTTCAAACAGTTCACAGGTTGTATTCAGGATTTCTTCATTGGTAAACCATTCCGTATTTCTGAGTTCTATGGCAAGAGGAACTTCTTTAGGCCATTCTTTTACAAATTTTTCCAATCTGTCATAATCTTTTGGCTTAAAGTTATCATGAAGCTGAAGGAAAGCCATTCCCATTTTTTCATCAAAATTGATAACAGCAGACGCAAAATGAGTAACAGGATCTGTAACGTCTATCAGTCTTCTGAAATGAGAAACGGTATTGGTGATTTTAGGGAAGAATTTAAAGTTTTCGGGAGTTTTTTCCTTCCATGTTTTTACCTGTTCCGGGGTAGGCATTCCGTAAAAGGTTGCATTGAGTTCGATGGAATTAAATTGGGTGGCATAATAGGTCAGCTCATCTTTGATTCCTTTAGGATAAAACCCTTTAAGATCTGTTTTGTTCCATTTGGCACATCCGATCGAAATATTTTCCAGTCCTTTTTTATTAAGGCTCAAAATTTCCTTGGTTCTGGAATGATCTTTGGGAAGGGTGAAGTCTATTTTTGAAGGGTCTTCTACTTGTCCGAATTTCATATTAAGCTGTTTTAATGTTTAAAATTAAGCATTTTTTTGCTGTAATTTTCATAGAAAGAATATAAAATGTGGGAACAGATGGTGATGGATATTAAGTTTTTTTTAAGGAAATATTAAACTTTATGTTACGCAATGTTAATTCTATGTTACCATACTTCATTTTTGCTCGATCTAATTTTGTGACAAGTTTTGTAGCATTAAAAATATGAAGAAAAAATTGATCTGTGCTTTTGCTTTATTATCTTTTGGATTTGCATTCTCACAGGAAACCAGCTCTAGAATTTTTGGAAGACTAAAAGGAATTTCTTCTGAAGTTACGATAAAGGTAGTACACGTTCCTACCAATAGTACCTTTGAAACCAAAAGCAATAGTAAAGGGCAGTTTAGCTTAGATAATCTTCAGCCGGGAGGTCCTTATAAATTGGAAGTATCTGACGGGTCACAGGTTATTTATGAAAATCCTAATTTACAGCTTTCATTAGGAAGTAATGATCTTCCAGTGGTAGAAATTGGAAACAAAGAAAAGACCATTGATGAGGTGAAGATCACTTCTAAAAAAACAGTTGTAAAAAACGGAGTTGGGATCAGCCAGGCACAAATTTCAGGACTTCCTAATATCAACCGAGGAATTCAGGATGTTACCAAATTAGTTCCTCAAAGTGCCAATAACTCTTTTAATGGCACCAATTTTCGTTATAACAACGTTACGATTGATGGTTCCATCAACAACGATGCAATTGGTTTCAGCCCCTCTTTAGGAGGACAGACCGGGACTTCAGGGATGCCTGGAAGCAGTACGCGTTCCAATTCAATCAGTTTGGATGCTATTCAGGATGTACAGGTGTATATTGCTCCTTATGATGTAAAGCTTGGAAATTTTCTTGGCGGAAGTATCAATGCGGTGACCCGAAGCGGAAGTAATGATGTAACAGGTTCCTTGTATGTGTATGGAAGAAATGCTGCGATCACAGGAAGAAACAGAGTGGGGGATAATTCTAAAATGCCAAGTGACTTCTCAGATTTTATTTATGGTGGAAGAGTAGGGCTGCCAGTAGTGAAGGATAAAGTGTTTTTATTTACAAACCTGGAGTATACGAAAAGGGTAGACCCCATATTTTATAATGCAAACGATCCTAATGCATTGATTGATGAGTCTACAGCCCAAAAAATATCAGATTTTGTACAAAAGAAATATGGGTTCAATGTAGGAAGTTTTAATGCATATAATAACTTTTCTGAAAGTGCAAAGCTTTTTAATAAGTTAGATTGGAAGATTAATGATAAACATATTTTATCCATCAAAAATAATACAGTCTTTTCTCAGGCATCCAACCTTGAAAGAGATGGTGCTAATTTCAGGTTTTCCAGTATGGATTTTGTTCAGAAAAACACGGCATCAACCACTACACTTGAGTTGAAAAGCCGTTTTAATGATAAATGGAATAATAATTTGGTGGTTGGGTATTCTTCTATTCACGATTATAGAGATCCCACTTCTGGTAATGCTATGTTCCCACAGGTTGAGATTACGCATAATGGGGGAACTATTTTGTTAGGAAATGACAGGGAAGCCACTGTTTTCAATATGAAACAGAAGACTTTTGAAATTACAGATAACCTAACTTATAAAACAGGAAATCATACGTTCTTGTTAGGAACTCACAATGAGTTATACAATATCAATTATGGTTTTGTAAATGCCTTAAACGGAAGAATATCTTATAAATCATTAAACGATTTTTATAATGGTACCCCTGCAAGAGTAAGAGGAACTTATCCTTTTGGCGGAAATAGCAGGCAGGACCTTTTTGACAATCCTTATGCTCAATATAAAGTCAACCTTCTTTCATTATATCTGCAGGATGAGATCAATTGGGGAAGAGTGAGGCTTTCGCCAGGGATAAGAGTAGATTATACAGATTTACCTAATAAGCCACAGCTAAGTCCATTGGTGAATCAATCTCCTCAGGATCCTAATTTAGGAAATACTTATAGCTATACCCCGTTGAGCCAATTGACCAACAATTATCTTAACAAACCAACATTATCTCCAAGACTTGGATTTACCATTGATGTTACAGAAGACAGATCTGTAGTATTAAGAGGAGGTTCCGGTATTTTTGTAGGAAGAATTCCGTTTGCGTGGTTAGGATATGCTTATTATAATGATGGAGTTGGCTTTGGAAGTTATGATATCAATGGGCCAACAACAGCACAGATTGCACAGTATGGAGATCCATTGGTAGGAACTAATCTTCCGAATTGGCAGAATCCAACCAAAGACCCAAAGGCATCTAAAGTACAGGTTGACCTTATTGATAACAATTTTAAAATGCCAAGAGTTTGGAGAAGCTCTCTGGCATTGGATTACACTGTTGCCGGATATAAATTGACTTTGGAAGGTATTTATACGAAAGTACTTTATGATCTGAAATTCCAGCAGGTGAATAAAACGGATAATGTAACATATTACAGTTATGATGTGAATCATGAAATGCCAATTTACACAACCAATATCAATAGTAAGTTCTCTAATGCTTACCTTTTATCTAATACAAAGGAAGGATATCGTTACAACCTGACCGCTCAGATTTCAAAATCATATCATTTCGGATTTAATTTCTTTGCAGCCTATACCTATGGTGATGCAAAAGATATTACAAACGGTATCAGAAACTCAATGGAAAGTAACTGGCAGATGAATCAATCGCTGACTCCTAATGATCCTCAATTGACAACTTCTAATTTTGCTATCAAAAACAGGATCGTAGCTAATCTTGGATATGCGTTTAATATTTCCAAATCCAATAAGTTGTATACGAATGTATATTTTAATGCACAATCAGGAAATCCTTTTTCTTGGGGATTTGTAAACAGTACGATCGCCAATACGGGACAGGCAGCAGGTCTTGCTTATATCTTTAAAGATGCTGCTGAAGCTGCAAAATATATTGTCCCTATAAAAGATGGATCAGGAAACATAGTGGTAAGTGCCCAGCAGCAAGTTGCTGATTATGAGAACTTCGTTAATAACAATGATTATCTGAAATCAAGAAGAGGAAAGTTTACGGAAAGGAATGGTGATACAACACCTTGGAATATTCAGGCAGATATCAGAATCATGGATGAGATCAGACTGAGTGAAAAATCTAAAAACACTCTTCAGATCTCTTTAAGTATCATCAATTTCACTAACTTATTGAATAAGGATTGGGGTAAAGTATACTTTGTACCGAATACATTCAATTCTACAGCAAGTGTAGGGCTTACCAAAGCTGGAAATATCGCATCAGGGCAGCCATCAGCTGGAGATCCTACTTATAATTTCAAAACACCAGGCCCAGCTTATACCATTGATCAGTTTGCTTCAAGGTTTCAAGCTCAGCTAGGGGTAAGATATAATTTTTAATTACTCTTTTTTTACTATACTTCTTTCAAAGGTCCGGATTTTCTTTCCGGGCCTTTTTTATTAGAAAATTTATCGGAAGACATAATCTGTTCCTGAAAGCTGTGAAAATGCATTAGTTCCTAAATCAACTGCAATGGATCGCCCATCCAGCTTAGGGCTGACCGTTCCGTTTGTCTGCAGATATTCTTCCATAGTATCATGTAGCGTGTAATCTTTTATAATTACATTTTTGGCATTTGATAGCCTGCATAATACGTTCATGGGCTCACCGGTTCGGTTAAATGTTGCCATTTTATAGGTAGCATTCAGATCCAGAGGCTTTCCTTTTATCGTTATTTTCAGGATACGGTCTCCTATGTCTTTAGAGCTGTCAAATTTCAAGGTCATTCCTGAAAAACGGACCAGCCAACCTCCAAAACGTTTGGAAAGGTCTTTGGAAAAAACATTATTAATTTCTTTTTCCAACCAATCTTTAATCTGCTGGCCGGTAACTTCCCCCATTTTTATCCGTTCATCCACAGGAAGCATTCTCCAGAGATCCTCTTTGGTAATGGCTTTTTTACCAGTTTGATCCGGGATAATCGGAACTCCAAAACGGAATCCATTGGAAACGGAAAAATCAGCTCCGGATTTCCATAATAATGCATCAGTAATCATATTGTCCATAGGATTTTCCACCACCAGATATCGATATATAGGGGTAGAGGTATATCCTAATACCTGCTGCATTTCCTGTCTATAAGGCGCTTTGGCCTGATCAACCAGATATTGCATTTTTGGGTTGGGAGGATATTTAGAAGGATTCACTTCTATCAGGTCATAATTATAACCAATCATTTTTTTTGCTTTAATTTTCAAATCCAACTTTCCTACAAATGAGCCAAAAGCACCAGGCTCAATTACGTTGGCGTATTTACCTTGTATGGGTTTTCTGATTCGCTCATGGGTATCATTACCCAATATAAAATCGACTCCTTCAACGGCAGGGTTATTGGAAAGAAGGACCTGCTTGGAAATCCCGATATGGGTAACCAGAAACAGAACATCCACTTTTTTATTTTCTTTAAGCTCTGTAATCAGCTCTTTCAGATTGCTTTCTATTTCAGTGAACTTTATGCCTTCACTAAAAGCAGGGTTTTGACGAATAGGAATTTCAGGGTCATTGTAACCGATAAATCCTATTTTTATCCCTTTTTTTTCAGTAATCCAATAAGGAGGAAAAATAAAACTGTTATTTTCTTTATGAAACATATTGGCTGCAATAACATTCGTTTTATAATCGCTCATCACGTCAATCATTGCCTGTTTGCCATACACTACTTCCCAATTTCCGGGAATAAGTACAACATACTTCATTTCGCGTATCAGCGGAGGGAAAATTTGTCCTTTAGAGTATACACTTTCTCCACTTCCCTGAATCAGGTCACCTCCGTCAACTAATATAGTACCATTGGGATTAGTATTGCGGATTTTGTCTATCAGGGTTTTGATATTTGCCAGGCCAACCGATTTCCGGAAAATAATAGAATTATTGCTGACAAATAATTCCGGGTGGGAATCCAAATAAGAATGGATGTCGCCAGTTTGAAGAAGGGTAATGATCTCACCTTCCTGATTGTTGCCCTTGTGATCCATAAAATCGCTTTCACATCCTATTAAAAAGAAAATAAGACATGCAAACATTAAAATTTTTTTTCTCATAATTTGTTTTTTTAGTTTCAAATATTCATTTTGTGTTATATAAATAAAAAATACAGTAGTATATTGGGTTTAAAATAGTATTTTCTTTAATGTAAATTATTTAAAATGAAATACTTATGTGTAATGTACGAAAAAAACAGATCAAAAAATATCTTCAATAGATAAACATATAACAGCAGGAATGGGAGAAATCCGGAATGATAAAATAGAATAACCTTTAAAGACTGTTAGAAATAGCAAAAGCATGCCTATCAGGCATGCTTTTGCGGATATATTTATTTATTATTTGATCTTATGCTTCGCAGCTTGAACAAGATACAAAGTTCACCATCATTTCTTTTGAAACAGAAGAACTTCTTTGGTAGTAAAGTGTTTTTACTCCTTTTTTCCAGGCTTCAATATATAAATAGTTTACATCTTTTACAGGCATTGTAGATGGAATCTGAAGGTTCAGAGACTGTGCCTGGTCAATATATTGCTGTCTTTGTGCAGCCTGAGAAATAATTTCCATTGGAGAGATTTCTTTGAATGTTTTGAATACTGCCTTTTCTTCAGGAGTAAGCTCATTCAGATGCTGTACAGAACCGTGATTCAACATGATCGTTCTCCATGTTTCCTCGTTATCTAATCCTTTTTCTTTTAATAGTTTTGCCAGGTATTTATTCTTACGCATAAAGTTTCCTTTAGCAAGACCTGCTTTATAATAGTTAGAAGAGAAAGGCTCAATTCCAGGAGAAGTCTGTCCTAAGATCGCAGAACTTGAAGTGGTAGGAGCAATAGCCATGGTAGTGGTATTTCTTAATCCATATCCTTTCAGAACATCTGGTTCACCGTAGATGTTAGCTAATTCTCTTGAAGCCTGCTCAGCTTGTTCTTTGATATGTCTGAATGCTCTTGCATTGAACTGAGTCGCCTCAAAGCTTTCAAACGGAATCATATTTTTTTGTAGATAAGAATGATATCCTAAAACTCCTAGCCCAAGAGCTCTGTGACGCATTGCGAAATTTCTTGCCCCTTGTAGGTAGTAGTTTCCTTCAGTTTTGTCAATGAACTCAGATAATACAGCATCCAGGAAGTAAACGGCTAATTTAACAGCATCTGTATCTTTCCACTCATCATACAATTCAAGGTTCATGGAAGACAGACAGCAGATAAATGATTCTTCCATGGTAGAAGGAAGCATGATTTCAGAACAAAGGTTACTTGCGTTTACTGTCATTCCAAGGTCTTTATATACCTGTGGTTTGTTTCTGTTTACGTTATCGGTAAAGAAAATATAAGGAAGACCTTTTTGCTGACGGCTTTCCAATACTCTTGCCCAAACTTTACGTTTTTCCATATCACCATCAATCATATCCTGCATCCAGTAATCCGGAACACATACTCCGGTGAAAAGGTTCTGAATAGGGCTGCCAATATCTTTAATGGATAAAAATTCTTCAATATCTCCGTGGTCAATATCTAAGTAAGCAGCAAAAGCTCCTCTTCTTACGCCTCCCTGAGAAACAACATCCATTGCTGTGTCAAAAAGTTTCATGAAAGAAACTGCTCCGGAAGATTTTCCGTTATCTGTTACAGCGGTACCTCTGTTTCTTAGTTCCCCAAAATATCCTGAAGTTCCTCCTCCGATTTTTGTCTGCATGATCACCTCACCCATTTTATGAGTAATTCCTTCAATGCTGTCCGGAATGTGAGCATTGAAACAAGAGATAGGAAGACCTCTCTCTGTTCCCATATTAGCCCATACAGGCGAAGAGAAACTGATCCATCCTTTTGTGATCATTTCTTTGAAAGCTGGCTGAAGTTCTGGTTTGTATAACCTTTTCGCAGCAGCAGTGGTAATTCTGTCGATAGCTCCGTCTACCGTTTCACCTTTCAACAGATATCCTCTGTTCAGCATCTGCTCAGACTCTTCGTTGAGCCACCATATATTTGAATTTTGCTCTTCCATAGATGTTATATTTTCGAATTCCGGAATGAGGCTGTCACTCCGGAATCTTGTTTTTTTTATATTATTGATTGTAAAAATTCTACTTTGTGAGAGTCGTTCAGTCCACTTTCATCTCTTACTCTTTGAAATTCCTTAAAAGACGGAACATTCAAAACTTCATGCTGAATATCTTCATTGATGTAGTTTGAATAATGTAGAAATGTAATGCCATCTTCTTTTACGAAAACCTTATATTCAAATGTTGATTGATCAAGGTTTTTAAAATCCTCTAAAAACTTTTGAATATTGGCCTTATTTGATGAAACAAATTCAGGTTTTACAGTATAGCTTACCATTACATTAATCATTGTTATTTGTGTTTATTAAGTTAACTCTTGTTTGAAGTATAAGGAATACAATTATCCTAATACGATCTGTTTTGACGCTCGCTTCGCTCGCGCCTTTACATTAGAACAAGTCGTTTGCTGTAATACTCTTATCGTGTTTCGTGTAATCCACTGGTCTTTTTGCAAAGAAATCATCTAATGAATTGGCAAAAACTTCCTCTTCGAACCATACCATTGGTCTGTATTGCTCCGGAGTGATGTTGTATCTTGTTTTCATGTTGATTTTCTTCAAGCTGTCATCTACACGGTACTTCATGAAGTTTAATAGATCTTCTTTAGATACGTTATCAATTTCTCCTAATTCAAAGATCCAGCTTAGGATGTCTCCTTCTCTTGCGATAGACTCATCCACAAGGGTATAGATATCTTCAATATCGCTGTCTGTCAATAGATCAGGTTGTTCTTCACGGATTTTGTTGATCAGGTAGATTCCTGCATTAGCATGAATTTGCTCATCTACAGAAGTCCATGCAATAATGTTGGAAACATTTTTCATGAAGCCTTTGAATCTTGTGAAAGAAAGGATGATGGCAAATTGAGAGAAAAGAGAAACGTTTTCTACCAGGATACTGAATAACAATAATGCTGAAACATATTCTTTAGGAGTAGCAGAGTTGGCATGTTTTAAAGCATTTCCAAGGAACTCAATTCTACCCTTTACAGCAGGAATTTCAATTACATTAAGGAATTCATCATTATATCCTAATACTTCTAATAAACGGGAATATGCTTCAGAATGACGGAACTCACATTCTGCGAAAGTAGATCCTAACCCATTGAACTCCGGTTTCGGAAGGTGGTTGTATAAATTCCCCCAGAATGTCTTTACAGACACCTCGATCTGTGCAATGGCTAATAGCGCATTTTTCACAGCATGCTTTTCATGTGGTTCCAACTGCGAATGAAAATCTTGTACATCTGCAGTAAAGTCCACTTCCGAATGTACCCAGAACGATTTGTTGATGGCTTCTACAAATTGTAGAACTTCAGGGTATTCAAATGGCTTATAGCTTACTCTCTTATCAAAAATTCCCATATTAAAATATCTTTATAATTAAATAATTCAGATCTATGTGGATAATGTTCAGAAGGGGGTTAACTTTTTGTTTTTGTGATGGTTGTGAATTTAAGTTATTCACACTGCAAGTTTTCTTTTCTGAGCAAAATCTAATGACAAAGTTCGAAAAAAAGAACTGATTTTGAAAGAGGTAAATACTAATAGACTGACTTTTAGCTGTAAAAGTTTTCCACATTTACATGAAACTGGCTCGAATAATAGGCTAGAAGGCAATATAGGGGATAAATACATGGAAAACCCAAGTTACAGTTAAACGGAACTTTATAAACTATTTTAAATAAAGGAGTAAAGTGTTAAACAAAAAAATATTTGAATAAATTTTCTTTCTTGTAACAATTTGGAAATATCATCTACTTATTGGGTATAAAACATACATCACTTAATGTTAGTAATTCAGGATTTACACAAGTCATACGATACAGGAAAAAGCAAGCTTCATGTTTTGAAGGGGATCAATCTGAATATTTCAGAGGGAGAGTTTGTTTCCATTATGGGAAGTTCTGGTTCCGGAAAATCTACTCTTTTGAATATCATTGGTATTCTGGATGAAAAAGATTCAGGAACTTATGAGCTGGATGGTGTTCCTATCGAGCATTTGTCTGAAGTAAAAGCTGCGGAATACAGAAGTAAATTTTTAGGATTTATTTTCCAGTCTTTTAATCTTATCAGTTATAAAACAGCACTTGAAAATGTAGCTCTTCCATTATATTATCAGAATGTACCAAGAAAGGAACGTAATCAGAAAGCATTGGAATATCTGGAGAAAGTAGGTCTTACCCAATGGGCCAATCACCTTCCTAATGAACTTTCAGGAGGGCAGAAACAAAGAGTTGCCATTGCAAGAGCTCTTATCACTGATCCGAAAGTGGTGTTGGCGGATGAGCCTACAGGAGCATTGGACTCAAAAACCACCCATGATATTATGAAACTTCTTCAGGATATTAACAATGAAGGAAAAACAATCATTGTGGTAACCCACGAACCGGATGTAGCTGCACAGACGAAAAGGAATGTAGTGCTGAAGGATGGGATCATTGAAAGTGATGAGTTTATTAAACAGATTGTGCTTTAAGCAATTTGAAAATTTGAAAATGAGATAATTTGAAAATTAAATGATTTTAATTTTTCAATCTTTTAATACTAATAAAAATGTTTGACCTAGATCGTTGGCAGGAAATATTCAGTTCTATCCGTAGTAATGTACTTCGGACGGTACTTTCGGGATTTACGGTGGCTTTGGGACTGTTTATTTTCATTGTACTTTTTGGAATAGGAAAAGGGCTTCAGAATGCTTTCTCAGAAGGGTTTGCAGGAGATGCTAAAAATTTGATTACCATTTATACAGGAAAAACAACTTTAGCTTATAAAGGATTACAGTCTGACAGAACAGTAAACATGAATAATGATGACTACGATTTCCTGGTGAATACAGATAAAGAAAAAGTAGGAGCAGCCAGCCCAAGATATGCTACCAATTTAATGGTAAAATATGGTAAAGAAAGTGGACTGTATCAGGTACACGGTGCAGAACCTGGAGAACAGGTTATTGAAAACAGAAAACTTGTTGATGGACGATACATTAACTCTTTTGATTTAGCAAGAAAACAAAATGTAGCAGTTATCGGAAGGATGGTTCAGAGGGACCTTATTAAAAACGGAGGTTCCATAGGGAAAGAACTGGATATCAATGGAACAATGTTTAAAGTAGTAGGCGTATTTTCAGATGATGGCGGAGACAGAGACGAAAGACATATTACCGTACCTATTACCACTTTACAGCAGATGAAGAAAGGTTCTGATACTGTAAACACGGTTTATATAGCTTATAATGATAAATTACTTAACCCTCAGGATGCTATTAAATATGGCGACGAACTGAGAGATAAATTAAAAGCAAGAAAAAATGTTTCTCCTGATGACGAAAATGGAGTCCGTGTATGGAATAATGCCAAAAATATGAACGATACTTTCACCTTTATGGCAGTTCTTACAGCAATTGTTGGGTTTATTGGATTGGGGACATTATTGGCAGGGATCATCGGGATCAGTAACATCATGGTGTATATCGTTAAAGAAAGAACCAAAGAAATTGGAGTAAGAAAAGCTATTGGAGCAAAACCGGCAGGAATTGTTGCATTGATTGTTCAGGAAAGTGTGGTTATTACTGTAGTTTCGGGATTTGTGGGAATAGGAGTTGGGGTATTAACCCTAAGTCTGATCGGTGACAGCCTTGAAGAGTTTTTCATTAAGAATCCGAGTGTCGGGTGGGGATCCATCTTTATGGCATTTATTGCATTGGTTTTCTCTGGGTTGGTTGCGGGATTTGTTCCGGCATACAGAGCCTCAAAAATTAAACCGATTGAAGCATTGAGAACAGAATAGTCATTTGAAAATAAAATAATTTGAAAATGAAGTAATGATAACAGTTTGTTGATTTACTCTTTTACAACTTTTAATAATTTATAATTCAGAAAGGTGAATATCATATTTAAAAAAGATACTTGGCAGGAAATTTATTATTCATTGAGAAATAATAAACTCCGCACATTTCTTACCATGATTGGGGTAGGATGGGGCATGTTTTTGTATGTAAGCCTTCTTGGGGCAGCAAAAGGAATGGAAAATGGTTTTGATAAATTGTTTTCCGGATTTGCTACCAATTCCATTTTCCTATGGGCGCAGAAAACATCAATCCCATATGACGGGTTTCCAAAAGGAAGAGACGTTCATTTGAATTTGTCTGATATGGAAATGCTGAAAAAGAAACTTACAGATATTGATTATATATCACCACAAAATGCAAAAGGAAGTTTCACGGGGACTCCAGGGGAATCCATGTCAAGAAACGGGAAAAGTGCAACCTATTCTCTTACTGGAGACTATTCAGTAGGAAATAAAATTTCAGAAAAGAAACTTATTTACGGACGCTATATCAATGATGCCGACGTTTCAGGAAATAAAAATGTAGTGGTTATTGGAGAAGAAATCTATAAGAACCTTTTTGATTCCAAGAAGCATGAAAACCCAATTGGAAAATCCATCAATATTAAAGGCTTATTCTTTAATGTAATTGGAGTTTTCAGAGTGAAAAAAGGAGGTGGTTTTGAAAATGATCAGAGTGCTTTTATCCCATTATCCACCTATACTAAAATGTTTAACGCTGGGGAGCAGATTGATTTGTTTGCTATTGTAGGAAAGCCTAATGCTAACCTTAATGTATTGGAAGATCAGATAAAACAAATATTAAAATCAAAAAATAAAGTGTCTCCTGAGGATACCAATGCATTTGGAAGTGCAAACGTGGCGAAAGAGTTTAAAAAACTGACAGGTTTCCTTACCGGAATGCAGCTTTTAACCATTATTGTAGGAACATTAACGATTCTGGCAGGGGTGATTGCCATTTCAAACATTCTTTTGATTACTGTAAAAGAAAGAACTAAAGAAATCGGAATCAGAAGGGCATTGGGAGCAAAACCGGCTGAAGTAAGAAATCAGATCTTATTGGAAAGTGTTGTGATCACACTCTCTTCTGGTTTGTTAGGATTTATGTTTGGGATTTTTGTGTTGATGATTTTAAATATAGCCACTCAGGGACAGGATTCGTTTCCTTTTTATAATCCAACGGTAAACTACGGAAATGTATTTGCTGCCATGGCAGTAATGGTAATATTAGGTTTAATTATCGGGATGATCCCTGCACAGAGAGCGGTTAAAATCAGACCGATTGAAGCATTAAGGACAGAGTAATAATTTGAAAATGAAATAATTTGAAAATTTAAAAATAAAAAGAATCATCTTTTAATTTTTAAATCATTCAATCTTTTTAATAAAAAATAAACTATACATATGAAAAAGAAATTCACTTGGAAAAAAGCCATTTATATAGTGTTGGGGCTTTTATTTGCAGTGGCATTGTTCTCAGGGATCGGTTATCTTATAAAATCAAATTCCCAAGAAAGCGAGGCTTTCCTTACCCGTAAACCTAGTATCCAGAATATGGATGATAAGGTAATGGCCACTGGGAAAATTGTTCCAAAGGAAGAAATTGAAATTAAACCCAATATTACTGGGATTATCGATAAAATTTTAGTGAAGGAAGGTGATAGAGTGGAAGTAGGCCAGCTGATTGCTACAGTGAAAATTGTACCAAGTATTTCTGAAGTGAATGCAGCTCAGCAGGAAGTTCAGAATGCACAGATTCAGATAAGCAATGCACAGATGAATGTTGGAAATATGCAGAAGCAGTTTGATATGCAGGATAAATTGTATAATCAAGGTGTAGCTTCCAGACAAGAGTTCCTTAATGCTCAGCAGCAGCTATTCTCCCAGCAGCAGACCTTGAAAAATGCTCAGCAGCAGTTGAATACAGCACAAAAAAGATTACAGATCGCTAAAACCGGAGCTACTCCTGAACTTCAGGGGCAAGGGTTAGCAACTACACAAATCCGTTCCAAAGCTTCAGGAACCGTTCTTGAAGTCCCTGTAAAATTGGGAAGTCAGGTAATTGAAGCGAATAACTTTAATGCAGGAACAACCATTTGTTCAGTAGCCGATCTAAATTCTCTGATATTCAAAGGAGAAATTGATGAAGCGCAGGCAGGAAAGTTAAAGCAAGGAATGGATATGAATATTGTAATCGGTGCCTTACAGAATAAAACTTTCCCTGGAAAGCTAACCATGATTGCTCCAAAAGGAAAAGATAATGCAGGAACCATTAAATTCCCGGTAGAAGGAAACGTAGATAATCCTAACAATGAATATATCAGAGCCGGATTCTCTGCGAATGGAGAAATTGTATTAAGCTCACAGAAAAATGCTTTATTACTGGATGAATCTTTAGTTCAGTATGAAAAGAAGCAAGGAAAAGATGTTCCTTTTGTAGAAGTAAAGCAGGCAGATGGAAAATTTAAAAAAGTATATATTAAACTAGGAGCGAGCGACGGAATTAATGTTCAAATTCTTCCGGGATCCAATATTACAAAAGATTCTGAAGTGAAAGTTTGGAATCCTTCTGATAAAGACAAAGAAGAGTTGAAAGAAAAAGCAAAAGCAAAATAATAAACTTACTATACATTTTAAACTGTTAGATCCCGGAGTATACTTCGGGATTTTTTTATAAAAGCCAGATATTATATTGATGTAATAAATCAGAAGTTTGAAATGTCTTATTTTTAATTATAAATCAAACTATGAAGAAAAGCTACCTAATTTTGATCCTCTTTGTCATTGTGAAATTTGTTCTTCAATATTCCTTGGTAAACCCTGAATATGATTTGCAAAGAGATGAATATTTGCACTTAGACCAAGGTAATCATCTTGCCTGGGGGTATATCTCTGTTCCTCCCGTAAGCTCATGGATATCGTGGCTTATAAAAATATTGGGAGATTCTGTATTTTGGATTAGATTTTTTCCAGCTTTATTTGGAGCATTAACGATGGTTATTGTCTGGAAAGCTATTGAGGAATTAAAAGGGGGTATTTTTGCCTGTATTCTGGCCACCCTAGGGTTATTGTTATCTTCGCTGCTCCGATTAAATATGCTTTATCAGCCCAATTCATTGGATGTTTTGCTGTGGACTTCTTTTTTCTACATTCTGATAAAATACGTCAATACAGAAAAAGTAAAGTGGTTATATTGGGGCGGGGGCATTTTTGCAATCGGAATTTTGAACAAATACAATATTGCTTTTCTTGCATTAGGATTTATCCCTGCACTTCTCATAACAAAACAAAGAAGGATTTTTGTAAATTCGCATACATATGGAGCTGCACTTTTAGCATTAATAATTATTCTCCCCAATATTGTCTGGCAGTTTAATAACGGATTTCCGGTAATTCACCATATGAAAGAGCTTTCCGAATTTCAATTGGTGAATGTTAACAGATTTGACTTTTTGAAATCTCAGCTTTTATTCTTTATTGGTGTCACGTTTGTTATTCTGTTTGGCTTTTATGCATTATTGTTTTATAAAGCTTTTGAAAAAATTAGGTTTTTCTTCTGGGGATATATTATTACCATAGCAGTATTTATGTTTTTTAGGGCAAAAGATTATTATGCTGTAGGTATTTATCCTATATACATTGGATTCGGTGCTGTTTACCTTGAGAATATTTTAAATAGTGGATGGAAAAGGTTTCTAAAACCAGTTTGTCTTCTACATCCTATCCTTTTGTTTTTGCCAATATATAATTTGGCATTTCCTAACAAAACTCCAGAATCTATAGTGAAAAATCCTGAAAATTATAAAAAATTGGGGCTCCTGCGTTGGGAAGATGGTAAAGATCATTCCTTACCTCAGGATTTTGCTGATATGCTGGGATGGAAAGAACTAGCACATAAAGTAGATAAACAATACTCACAATTATCAAAATCCGGGAATACTTTAGTGCTTTGCGATAATTATGGACAGGCGGGAGCAATTAATTTTTACTCAAAAAAGGGTGTAAAGGCAGTTTCATTTAATGCCGACTATATCAACTGGTTTGACTTAAGTAAGGAATACAAAAATCTAATTAGAATTAAAGATAGCTCAGAAGATGAACTTGAAAAGACAGGAGCTCTTTTTAAACATTCTGCAATAGCAGATTCTGTTACCAGCCCTTATGCAAGAGGAAAAGGAACAGTTATTTTCAGTTTTGAAGATGCCAATATAGATATACGAAAGAGACTTCAGGATGAGATTGATAATATGAAAGATCAATGGAAAAAATAAATTCAATTTTGAAACTTTCTTAGCAAATTAAAAAAAAATATTAATGCAACTGTATTGCGTTAGTTGGATTTATTGTAATTTTATCTCCTTAATAAATTATATCTCAACTGAAATATGCAAAGTAAAAATTTTGATGTTATTATCATAGGAGGAAGCTATGCTGGTTTATCAGCAGGAATGGCATTGGGAAGATCCTTGAGGAATGTTTTGATTATAGACGACGGGAAACCCTGTAACAGACAGACCCCGCATTCACATAATTTTGTTACTCATGATGGAAAAACGCCAAAAGAAATAGGAGAACTTGCGAAAAAGGATGTAGAAAAGTATGACAGTATTCAGTTTTATGATGGTAAAGTGATAAGAGTAGCCAAAAATACTAATGGCTTCTCTGTAGAACTATCTTCCGAAGATACATTTTATGCTAAAAAAATCATTTTGGCTTCAGGAGTAAAGGATACAATGCCTGATATTCATGGATTTACAGAATGTTGGGGGATTTCTGTTATACACTGCCCATATTGCCATGGTTATGAGGTAAGAAATGAAGTAACAGGAATTCTATCTGATGGAGATTTAGCTTACGAATTTTCTAAACTTGTTTTTAATTTGACGAAAGAACTTACTTTATTTACTAACGGAAAAACTAAACTTACCCATGAGCAGGTTGAAAAATTAAAGCAGAATACAATCAACCTTAATGAAGATGAAATTGTGAAACTTGAACATGAAAACGGAAATATTCAAAAAATTATATTTAAAAATGGGAATGAAGTTTCTTTAAAAGCTTTGTATGCGAAAATTCCTTTTGAACAGAATATTGATGTATCTGAATTGGCTTGTGAGTTAACAGAACATGGATTTATCAAAGTAGATTTTATGCAGAAAACTTCTGTTCCCGGAGTTTTTGCCTGTGGAGATAATACAACCATGATGAGGTCCGTAGCTAATGCTGTAGCACAGGGTAATTTTGCTGGAGCCATGGTAAATAAGGAACTTTCGGAAGAAGAGTTTTAGAGATTTACTTTATACAATTGAATGATGTAAAAGATTTGATTGTTTTTCGGATATTTCATTATTTAGTGCTTAAAATCATTTTTATCCATACCAAAATCTCAACGAAAAATCCGTACATTTGGGGTGAAAAATTTCAAAAACTAAAAGTAAAATGGATATTATTTTCGACCTGATTGAAAAGGAAAGACAAAGACAGGCCCATGGATTAGAGCTTATCGCATCAGAAAACTTTGTTTCTGAAAATGTGATGAAAGCAATGGGAAGTGTACTGACAAATAAATATGCTGAAGGGTATCCCGGAAAAAGATATTACGGTGGATGCGAAGTTGTAGATGAGGTTGAAACATTAGCGATCAACAGAGCGAAAGAACTTTTCGGTGTAGATTATGTGAACGTACAGCCACATTCTGGATCTCAGGCGAATGCAGCCATTTATCTTGCTGTTTTGAAACCAGGAGATAAGATCATGGGAATGGATCTTTCAATGGGTGGACACCTTACTCATGGTTCTGCTGTTAACTTCTCAGGAATTCAGTATGAAGTAGTTTCTTACGGAGTAGAAAGAGAAACAGGTCTTATCGATTATAACCAAATGAGAGAAGTTGCTTTAAGAGAAAGACCGAAAATGATGATCGCTGGATTCTCGGCGTATTCAAGAGATCTTGATTATGCTAAATTCAGAGAAATCGCTGATGAAATTGGAGCGACTCTTTGGGCTGATATTGCTCACCCTGCAGGTTTAGTAGCAAAAGGATTATTGAATTCACCATTTGAACACTGCCACGTTGTAACCACTACGACTCACAAAACATTAAGAGGTCCAAGAGGAGGAATGATTATGATGGGGAAAGATTTTGAAAATACTTACGGCCACAAAACTCCAAAAGGAGAAACAAAAATGATGAGCCAGGTATTGGATGGAGCTGTATTTCCAGGAATTCAGGGTGGTCCGTTAGAGCATGTGATCGCTGGTAAAGCGGTTGCTTTCGGAGAAGCTTTGGATGGTCAGTTTGAAACGTATGCAAAACAGGTTAAGGCTAATGCACAAGCTTTATCAAAAGCAATGATCGACAGAGGATTTGATATCGTGAGTGGAGGAACAGATAACCACTTAATGCTGGTAGACCTTAGAAATAAAGGCGTAAATGGTAAAGAAACAGAAAAAGCATTAGTGCTTGCTGATATTACTTGTAATAAAAACATGGTTCCTTTTGATGATAAGTCTCCATTTACAACATCTGGTATCAGACTGGGAACAGCTGCTATCACAACAAGAGGGCTTAAAGAAAATGATATGGAAACTATTGCGGGATTAATCTCTGAAGTAGTAGACAATATCAAAAATGAAGAAGTTCTTGCATCTGTGAGAAAGAATGTTAATGCATTAATGGAAGGAAAAGCGTTATTCAACTACTAATAAATAGTATAATATAATATAAAGAATGGGCGGAAGCTCATTCTTTTTTTATCCACATGGAAAAGAAGTCTTTTACTTTTGATGAAATTAAGCAGAAACTGGTAAGCTATTGTGTGTATCAGGATCGTTGTCATGCCGAGGTAGAACAAAAAATGAGGGAGTTTTTATTGATTGATGAGGCAAAGGAGGAAATTATCCTTTATTTGATGAATGAAAACTATCTTAATGAAGAAAGATTTACCAGAAGCTATATCAGAGGAAAATTTTATATTAAACACTGGGGAAGGAATAAAATCAAAATGAATCTTAAACAAAAGCAGATTTCTGAAAAGATGATTAGTATGTGTTTTGATGAAATATATGAAGATGATTATACCAAAACCATTACAAGAATCTATGAAGACTATTCTTCTAAGCAAAAGGGACTACAGGAATATCAAAAAAAAGCAAAAACTATAAAATATTTGATGAGCAGAGGTTTTGAATATGAGAAAATAAATGATATTTTTGACTAAATATTAATTAAGTTTTAAAATCATAATTATTTTAGACTTTTAAAAAAGATAAAGATCAAATAGTTATAAAAAAAGAGGCAAATTATTCACAAATATCACTCTTTGCTGAATTTTTATGGTATGATTTTTGTCAATCATTTGCTCTATTGACTGACTCTTAATGATTTCAGAAAATAGTTAAACATCAAATTTATTTTTGATTTCAGTGAAGGAATAAAATTTTATTTTATTTTTGCATGATTGTATCGAAATTATCATTGGTGGATAATTGAATCTTACACGAATTAAAAATATGAACACAAATATAGACAATGTATAATTCTCTTAGAAAAAAAGTATTTGGAGGAGATAATGTTGTCAATCTCTCAGACGTAAGATATCTTCCTAGATGGATAATATTAGTAATAGATATTGTTATTCTGGTTATATCTCTATTCCTTTCTACCTATATTATTGAAAAAATTACACAAAAGGAATTTATTTACCATGAAGATAAAAGTATTGTTTTTGCTTTTATCATATTGGTGAATACCTTCTTTATGTATATCTTTAAAACATATGCCGGGATTATCAGGCATTCTACTTTCATAGATTTGTTCAAATTGCTTGTATCATGTTTTAGTACAATGTTTGTGGTTGCTACAATCAATCTGATATACTTTTGGACTACAGGCGGAAAGTTTATTTTAGCTCCTTATCTGGTTTTATATTTTGTGATCTCTTTCATGGGGTTATTTCTCTTTAGATTATATGTGAAAGAGTTTTTTCACATTGTAAGAGAATATAGAAGGAGTACTTTGAAAAAAAGAATCTTGGTATTAGGTATTGATGAGCAATCAATAGCAATCGCAAGAGCTATTTTAGATAATCCAAATCTTCCTTATCATGTAGTTGGATTTTTGACGCAGAGATCTGATTCAAAAAGAGCATCACTTTTGGGTAAGCCAATTTATACTAAAGAGAGAATTGAACTCAGTACAAAAGATGATTTAGTCATTGATGGAGTAATTATAGTAAAAGAAATGATGTCTAAAAATGAAATGAATTCATGGGTGAATTTATTTCTGGAAAAAGATCTGAATGTCTTTAAAGCTCCTTCTGTACAAAAATTAAGAGACAGTGACCTTGGTGGTTCTATTAGAAATCTTCAGATTGAAGACCTTCTGAACAGAAAACCAATCAAAATTGAAAATGAAGAGGTTAAAAGCAGACACTATGGTAAAAATGTTTTAGTTACAGGTGGTGCAGGATCTATTGGTAGTGAAATCATAAGACAGGTTGCACAGTTTACCCCATCTTTGATTGTTGTCTTAGACCAGGCTGAAACCCCTTTATATGATATTGAACTTGAAATGAAGGAAAAATTTCCTCACATCAGATTCAAGTTTGTATTGGCTGATGTATCTAATATCCATAGAGTAGAGCCGTTATTCCAAACGTATAACTTCTCCATGGTATATCATGCTGCAGCTTATAAGCATGTTCCACTTGTAGAAGATAATCCTAATGAGGCAATTCGTGTCAATGTTTTAGGATCAAAGAATATTGCTGTTTTGTCCAGCCGTTACAAGGTAAACAGATTTGTAATGATTTCAACAGATAAAGCGGTAAATCCTACCAATGTAATGGGCGCCTCCAAAAGAGCAGCAGAATTATTTGTTCAATCTTTACAACATGCTGAAGGAAATACTACAAAATTCATTACCACAAGATTTGGAAATGTGCTGGGTTCAAACGGATCCGTTATTCCTCACTTCAAAAAACAGATAGAGGCAGGAGGTCCGGTTACAATCACCCATCCTGATATTGTAAGATATTTCATGACGATTCCTGAAGCATGTGAACTTGTTCTTCAGGCTGGAACTATGGGGCAAGGGGGAGAGATCTTCGTTTTTGATATGGGAGAACCTGTTAAAATTCTTGATTTAGCAAGAAGAATGATTAAACTATCAGGCTTTGAACCTAATATTGATATCAAGATTATTTATACAGGATTGAGACCGGGGGAAAAGCTATACGAAGAACTGCTGAGCGATAATGCTAAAACACTTCCTACCCACAATGAAAAAATCATGATTTCTAAAGATCCTACAATGTCGTTTTTCGAAATAGAACGGTTGGTGAATCAGATAACGGAAGCCTCTATAATGCAGGAAAAAGTAGAAGTTGTGAAGATTTTAAAGCTTATTGTACCGGAATTTATAAGTAATAATTCCATCTACGAGGTTTTGGATAAATAGGAAAAAATATAAATGTATATTTGTACAATTTTAAAATATGAAAAGTAGAATATTAGGGCTGTTTTCTATACTCTTATTAATATCATGTAAGGTAAAAGATAATGTTCAGAATGATTTAAACTATATGCAGAATATAGAACAGGTGGCTATTGAATCATCTGCAAAAAATTCTCGTAATACAATTCAAACAGGAGATCAACTGGTTATCCTTATTACCGCTAAAGATATGGATGTCGTAAGGCCATTTAATCAGAATTATTCTTCCTCTGAGATGATTCAGAGTGGTAATGCCTTTGCAGGCGGAAATATGCCTAATCAGGGAATAAGTACATTATCAGGACCTACCTATATTGTAGATAATAATGGTAATATAGATTTTCCAGTTATTGGTACAATTAGTACAACAGATAGAACTTTGATTGATATTAAAAATGAACTAAAAGAAAAAGTAAGCCAATATGTTATTAATCCAACTGTAAGTGTAAGATTGGCTAACTTTAAAATTACAGTACTTGGAGAGGTTAACAGACAAGGAGACTATACAATTACTAACGGACAGGCAACTATTTTGAATGCTTTAGGACTTGCTGGTGATTTAACAGGATATGGAAAAAGAACAGATGTATTAGTGGTAAGGACTGAAAATGGAACAGTTACTCATGGTAGAATTAACTTACAGGATGCTAATTTAATTAACTCTCCGTTTTATAATTTAAAGCAAGGCGATGCCATTATTGTTCAGTCAACTAAAGCAAAAGAAATTGCATCAAGACAGAATCCGAATACGGGACTTTATCTGAGTGCTATTTCTATTGGTGTTACAGCTATTGCTGTTGTTATAGGTTTATTTAAAAAATAAAAATTACGGTAACTAAATTATCAAAATAGTATTGTTAATTTTGATTATTTGTAAAGAATCACAAAAGAATGAAATCATATAATATAGCCATTATTGGACAAGGATATGTAGGATTACCTTTGTCTTTGGAGTTTGCTCATCATTATCCGGTTTTGGGTTTTGATATTAATACGGAAAGAATTAATGGACTTAATAATGGTCACGATACCACATTAGAAGCAGATATTGATAAACTTAAAGAAAGTTTAGTACGATATAATGAATCGAATGGTAATATTGGCTATAGAGGAACAAGTAATATTCAGGAAATTGCTGGGTGCAATGTTTTTATTGTAACAGTTCCTACACCTATTGATAAATACAATGCCCCAGACCTGAGCCCATTGCTCACCGCTTCAAAGATGCTGGGAGAAATTATTAAGAAAGGAAATATAATTATATATGAATCTACTGTTTTCCCAGGATGTACAGAAGAAGAATGTGTACCAATTCTGGAAAAATATTCAGGTCTAAAATTTAATGAGGATTTCTTTGTAGGATATTCTCCTGAAAGAATCAATCCTGGTGATAAAATAAACACCTTAACCAGTGTAATGAAAGTTACTTCTGGTTCTACGGATGAGATAGCACAGGAAATTGACGAATTATATAAAAAAATAATTATAGCAGGTACTCATAAAGCACCTAGTATTAGAGTAGCAGAGGCTTCAAAAGCAATTGAAAATGCTCAAAGAGATGTAAATATCTCTTTTGTTAATGAATTGGCTCTCATCTTTGATAGAATGGGAATTGATACCAGTGATGTTCTTGAAGCAGCAGGAACGAAGTATAATTTTCTAAAATATAAACCTGGACTTGTTGGGGGACACTGTATTTCCGTAGATCCATATTATTTGGCTCACAAAGCGGAACAACTAGGTTATCATCCAGATGTTATATTATCAGGTCGTAGAGTAAATGATTCAATTGCGAAATTTATAGCATCAAAAGTGATAAAACTACTTATTAACAAAGGAAATGTTATCAAAAATTCTCAGGCTTTAATCTTAGGAGTAACTTTTAAGGAAAATTGCCCTGATGTAAGAAATACAAAAGTTATTGATATCTATAATGAATTAAAAGAGTATGGCGTAGACGTAGATATCTTTGATCCATGGGCGGAAAGAGAGGAAGTCAAGCATGAATATGGTATCATTATTTTGGATCAACTTGAAGAAAATAAAAAGTATGACTCAATTATCATTGCTGTATCCCACAGAGAATTTCTCACACTAGATTTTGAAAAAATCAAAAAGGAAGATAGTGTTATTTTTGACACTAAAGCTTGTATCGATAGAAGTTTAGTAGACGCAAGACTCTAAAATTAGAAAACTAATTAACAACTGTTGTTAAATATAACAACTTAACAATTTGTAAAATTTAAAACTAAATAATGGATAATCCAATTATTGAAGAATCAGAAAAAGAAATTAATATTCAGGAGATTATTAAACCCTATTTAAGAAACTGGGTATGGTTTATTATAGTGCCTATCATATGCTTAATTACAACCTACTTTTATTTAAAGTTTGTTACACCTATATATAAAGTTCAGTCATCTGTTCTTATTAAAGATGCTAAAAAGACTCCTGCAGCAGGAGGAGAGTTTGGGGTTTTACAAGACTTATCTGGTTTTGGAGGAATGGGAACGAATAGTATTGATAATGAAATAGAAATTTTCAAGTCTAAGAAACTTATGTATGAGGTTGTAAAGCAGAATAATTTACAGACTTCAATATACACAAAATCGAAATTGACTGATGTGGAACTCTATAAAGAGGCATCACCCATAACCATTCAAGTTATTAATGAAAAGGATTATTTAAATAAAATAGCACCTGTTAACATTAAAGTTTCTGGACAAAATATTGTTTTAACAAGTGACGGTTTCCCTGAAATTAAAACTCAGTTTAATAAAACAATCAGTCTACCTTATGCTAATTTATTAATTAGTAAAAATCCAATTTATAAAAAATCTAAAGCTGAAGATGTTAACAATATGTATTTCACATATTCTTCTATAGAGGGTACTGTGAATTATTTGCAAAGAATATTAGGGGTAAATTTAGCTAATAAAGATGTAACTGTTATTAATTTATCATTAAATTATGCTAATATCAATAAAGCTAAGGATATTGTAAATACCTTAGTAAGGGTATATAATAATGATGCAATTAGTGACAAAAATTCAGAGTCTCAAAAAACTAAAGATTTTATCGATGATAGAATCAATCTTATTTCAAAGGAACTTGGTCAGGTTGAAAATGAAAAAGAACGTTTCAAATCAAGTAATCAAATTACAGACTTATCCACAGAAGCTAAAATAAATCTTGAAACATCAGCCGAAGCTAGATCAAAACAAATTGAATTAGAATCTCAACTTGAACTTACCAATGCTTTAATTGATTTTATGGGAAGGCAGAATAATACCCAAGTATTACCTTCCAATGTAGGACTAAACAATAGTACTGCCGCTACTAATATCTCAACTTATAATCAGCTTGTTTTAGAGAGAAATAGATTGTTGGAAAACGCTACCCCTCAGAACCCTTTAATCATTGACCTTAATAAACAAATAGCTTCTCTTAGAGGCTCCGTTATGGAAAGTTTAGTGAAGAATAGAACGGGATTACAACTTGCTAAAAATCAATATCTGGGTGAGCAAAACAATATAAGTACAAAAATCACTAAAATTCCTGCACAGGAAAAGATGTTTAGAAGCATTGAGAGACAACAGCAAATAAAAGAAAATTTATATTTGCTTCTATTACAAAAGAGAGAAGAAACAGCAATTTCATTGGCTGTTACAGCGAATAAAGCAAGAATTATAGATTATGCATATGCATCACCTGCTCCTGTAGCTCCTAAAAAAATACTTTTCTTAGGAGGTGCATTGCTAGTTGGGCTTCTTTTACCTATTATTCTTATTTATCTTAAAGAAATACTTAATAATAAAGTCAAAAGTAAGAGCGATTTGGAAAAACTTTCTCATGTCTCTGTATTGGGAGAATTACCAAGCGTTTTGAAGGGAGAGTCAGATATTGTACAGGTTAATGATCTTTCCCCGATGGCCGAAGCCTTCCGTATTTTAATTACTAACATGAACTTTTTATTACCTAAAAAAGATAAAGGAAAAGTAGTTTTTGTTACTTCTTCAGTTAAAGGTGAAGGGAAAACTTTTGTATCTGTTAATTTAGCTTTAACATTAGCAACTCCTAAAAAGAAAGTTATTATTATAGGATCAGATATAAGAAACCCTCAGCTTCAACGTTATAATACATCGAGAAGAGGATTGATAGGCTTGACAGAGTATTTGTATTCGGATCAAACCAAATTGGAAGATATAATTCATGTTACTTCATTCAATCCACATTGTGATGTGATTTATTCAGGAATGATTCCCCCAAACCCAACAGAGTTACTAAGCAATGGGAGATATGAAGAATTATTAGACAATTTAAGAACCAAATATGATTACATTGTTTTAGATACTGCTCCTCTATTATTAGTGACAGATACTTTCTTGTTTGCAGATTTGGCAGATGCTACATTATATGTTACAAGGTCTAGATATACTGAAAAATCTCTTATTGAATTTGCTAATAATAATATTGATAACCAGAAAATTAAGAATGTAGGTTTTGTACTTAATGATGTGGATAAAAATTACTATGGGTATGGTAACAAGTATGGTTATGGTTATTCAGCTCAGGAAAAAAACTGGTTGGAAAAAATTAAAGAAAGATTATAATGTCTAAAATTATTAATATAATACTTTCCGGAGGAGTAGGTAGTAGGCTTTGGCCCTTATCTAGAAAGAATAAACCTAAACAGTACTTGAATATTTTCGGAGAGAGATCACTTTTTCAGTTAACAGCAATTAGAAACATTGGTTTATGTGATTGTTTAACCGTAATAGGAAATACTGATAATTTCGAATTGTCTTCAAAAGCATTACAAGAGATTGACATTCCTGAATATCAACAGATAATAGAGGCCTCCCCTAGAAATACTGCTGCGGCTATAGCTTTTGCAGCATTTTCTACAAATAAGAATGATATTTTACTTATTACTCCTTCAGATCATTTGATAGAAGATGAAAAGGAATATAGGAAATCTGTAACTGAAGCAATTAATCTAGCAAGAAAAGATTGGATTGTTACATTTGGTTTAGTTCCAACTAAGCCCGAAACAGGATTTGGATATATTCAGATAAAAGGTAATGATGTGATAGGATTCAGAGAAAAACCTAATAAAGAAACTGCACAGGAATTTATACTCAAAGGTGATTTTCTATGGAATTCAGGAATGTTTTGCTTTAAAGCAGGTATTTTCTTAGAAGAACTTAAAAAATATCAACCTGACGTTTATACCAAATCTGAAATTGCTTTTAATGCCAGAAATGAAGATAGGCTGCCTATTGATGAAAGTATGAATATTCCTTCCATTTCTGTAGATTATGCAGTAATGGAAAAGACTAACAGACTTAAAGTGGTGAAATCAAATTTTAAATGGTCTGATATGGGATCTTTTGAGTCTCTGTACAATTACTTAAAAGACAATGGCCATTCAACAGATGAACATGGGAATATGGTAATAGGAACCAGTATTCATACAGAATTTTTGGGTCTTAAAAAAAGTATTTTAGTTGTTACTGATGATGCAATTTTAGTACTGAAAAGAGAAAAAGCTCAAAAAGTGAAGGATATTTATGAAAATTTATCCGATAAAAAATTAACATAAAAAATACTTATTATATAAAGATGAAAAAATATGATTATCTAATAGTAGGATCTGGGTTATTCGGAGCTGTTTTTGCTCACAAAGCAAAATTGGCAGGTAAAAGTTGCTTAATAATTGATAAAAGAGAACATAAAGGAGGCAATATTTATTGTGAAAATGTTGAAGGAATAAATGTACACAAATATGGTGCTCATATTTTTCATACTAATGATAAAGCTATATGGGATTTTGTAAACAGCTTTGTTGAGTTTAATAGATATACAAATTCACCTGTGGCAAATTATAAAGGGGAAATATATAATTTACCCTTTAATATGAATACTTTTAATAAACTTTGGGGAGTTATTACCCCAAAAGAAGCTCAGGAGTATATAAAGAATCAGATTAAAGAACTCAACATTTCTAATCCTTCCAACTTAGAAGAACAGGCTTTATCATTAGTCGGAACAGATATTTTTAACAAGCTGATTAAAGAATATACTGAAAAGCAATGGGGAAGAGAATGTAAAGACCTACCTGCATTTATTATAAAAAGACTTCCTGTTAGATTCACATACGACAATAATTACTTTAATGATAAGTACCAGGGTATTCCAATTGGCGGATATAATAAGTTAATAGATGGATTATTAGAGGAAATAGAAGTTCAGTTGGATACAGACTATTTTTTGAACAGAGAATATTTTGATTCTCTTGCTGATAATATTGTCTTTACAGGTAAAATTGATGAATATTATGGCTTTCAATATGGTAAGCTTTCTTATAGAAGTTTACGTTTTGAGACTGAGATATTAGATAATGAAAATTATCAGGGAAATGCTGTAGTAAACTATACAAGTAAAAATGAACCTTATACAAGAATTATTGAGCATAAGCATTTTGAATTTGGGACCCAAAGTAAGACAATTATAACTAAGGAATATTCATTAGAAGCAAGCAATAATACTGAACCTTATTATCCTATTAATGATGACGAAAATAATGAGTTGTATAGAAAATATAAAAAGTTAGCAGACAAACAAGAAAATGTTATTTTTGGTGGGAGGCTGGCTGAATATAAGTATTATGATATGCATCAGGTAATTGGTTCTGCATTGAAAAAATCTAGAGATATTTTTGGAATATAATCCCAAATAGTAATCTTCAATTTTTTCATATTACCGTACTAGAATGAATAAAATTTGGTAAATAAAAACGTGAGTTCTTCTAAACTAATAAAAAATACACTTTTCCTTAGCCTCGTTCAGGCGGTTAATTTTGTTTTTCCGTTGATAACGATTCCATATATTTCTCGAATAATAGGTCCGGAGGGATATGGTATATTTAATTATTCAACAGCTTTTATTGGTTATTTTACTCTTTTAATTGCTTATGGATTTGATTTAACTGGTACTCGGAAAATAGCTAAGGCAGATGGAAATAAATATGTTATCAATACTGTTATTTCGGAAGTTTTAAGCGCAAGGATATTATTATTTTTATTTTCAATAATTTTATTTGTGATAGCTTTATATTTTTTTAAACCAATTCAAAAGGATTTATTGACTGTTTCCATCTTATTTGTTGGTTGTTTGGGGACAGTAATATCGCCTCAATATATTTTTCAAGGATTACAAGAACTTTCAATTTTTGCTAAACTTAATTTTGTTCGAGGTATTTTGAATGTTGTTTTGGTTTTTACCTTAATAAAAAGAAGTGATGACTATATTTTTTTAGCGGTACTTAATGCATTTTTTATTATTTCAATTAATACTTTTTTATTCTTTTACGCCATCTGGAAATTTAAATTTTCTGTAAAGCTAATTTCAATTCATAAATCACTGAAAATTATTTTTAATGAAAGAATGATTTTCTTTTCTACGGTGGTGATTAGTTTATATACTTCTACGAATACTATTGTTTTGGGCTTTTTTGCAGATAATAAAGAAATAGGATATTATACAACTAGCCAAAATTTTCTGAATATTGTTAATTCGATTATTGCAATGCCATTATCTACTGCACTTTTCCCATTTGTAGGTAAATCATTTGCAATATCAAAAGAGAACGGTATTAATACCATAAAGAAGATTATGCCAATTGTTTTTTATTTAACTTTAGCAGCTTCCATTTGTTTATTAATTTTTGCACCTATTGTAATAAAATTATTTTACGGCCATAAGTTTGATCAATCTATAGCTGCTTTACAAATTATTTCTTTTTTACCTTTTATAATTGGAATGTCTAATATCTTTGGCATACAATTAATGCTTAATATGGGAATGGATAAACTGTTTTTTAAAACAACTTTTATAGCAAGTATATTTGGAGTTATTCTTAATATTTTTATGAGTAAAATATGGGGGTATATTGGAACGGCATGGAATTGTTTAATTATAGAATGTTTTGTTACCTTATTAATGTATTTTGCTTTAAGGCGAAAAAATGTTAATCCATTTGATATTGGAAATTTTAGATTTCAAAGTATAAAAGAAATGATATTAATCTCATTTCGAAAAAAATAAATAATAATGAAAATATTACAGATAAGTACAGGATATGATATTTCTTTTAATGGAGGAATAACCAACTATGTAAGAAATATTTCAACAACTCTGTCTTCATTTGAAAATGAGGTATATGTCCTTTATTCACAAGACAATGGTGAAATAAAGGAATATGATTATAATCTTATAAATTATAATCCTGTACTAAGACCATTTCACCTAAGTAGTGTCATTAGAAATCTGGATATAGAAAGAATAGAAAAAATAATATCAGAATTACGCCCTGATATCATTCATGTCCATATGATGATTGATTTACCAATTGCTATTTTAGAAATGTTTATGAAATATGCTAAAGTTGTTATTTCGTTGCATGACTATTCATATGTATGTAATAGAATAATACTACTTGATAGACATGGTAAGCTATGTGAATCTTCAAACGATAATCTAAAGTGTAATACTTGTATCTCTTGGGAAGAAACAATTGATAACAGATATATTGGAGGTTTCGTTAGAAAACTTGCAAGAACTTTTAAAATTGATAAAATCCAAGATTCTTCAGGGCATACAGAGAAATTTGAAGTTGGTAAAAAATTGTTTTCCAAAGCTAATGCAATAATTGCAGTTTCAAATAGAGTAAGAGAAATTTATCAAAGAAATGGGTATAATAATAAAAATTTCTTTGTAAATCATATTGGAAACTATACTGCTGAAGATGATTTTAGAAATAGTTTTGAGAAAAGAAAATTAAGAAATAATGATGAAAAATTAAGATTGGGTTTTATTGGAAATTTAAATTATCATAAAGGGGCTGATCTTTTTTTTGAAATTGCTAAAAATAGCAAACACACATTTCATATTTACGGAGGAATTGCAGCAGGGTTGGAGGAAAAGATTCATTCTTTTCCTAATATTACCTATCATGGAAAATATAAGCATGATGAACTTAAGGATATCCTAAAAAATGTTGATGTTGGATTGGTATTACCTATTTGGGAAGATAATGCGCCTCAGGTTGTTTTTGAATTTTTAAATTCAGGAATCCCAATTATTGGAACAAGAATGGGTGGGTTACCAGATTTTATTAATGATGAAAATGGAATTTTATTTGATAACACAAATGAAGGGCTGAAAATGATAAAATCCCATATAGAATCAGATGAATTTTATACGTTTTATAATAAAGTTATCAATAATATAAAAGGGACAAAAAAATCCTCTGAACACATGGATGACCTTATTTCAATATATGAAAAACTTTAAAATGATTGTATGGCTTAAACTATTAAATGTCTTGAGAATTGGTTTTATTCAATTTTTATCAAGAAAAAAGCAATCTGTTATTTGGAGAATAAATAACAGACACAATTATACAAGTCTTTCAAGCCAGGTTAAGAATCCTGATATTATAACAGTGGGTAATGAATCATATGGAGAAATTATAACAGAATCTTATGGTAATTCTGATGAAAGACTGCAAATAGGAAGTTATGTAAGTATTGCCAGTAATGTAATATTTATTTTAGGGGGAAATCATCAAGTGAATGCTTTTACTTCTTATCCATTAAAGTCAATGTTTTTAGAAAGCTCACCGGATGATGATGCCCAGTCAAAAGGAGCAATTATTGTTGACGACGAAGTTTGGATAGGCAGTAATGTTGTAATACTCTCAGGAGTTACTATAGGAAAAGGAGCAATAATTGCTGCAGGAAGTGTTGTTACAAAGAATATAGCGCCATTTAGTATTGTAGGAGGAAATCCCGCCAAGCTGATTAAATTTCGATTAGAAGAATATTTAATTGAAAAAAGAATGAATGTTAATTTGAAAAAAATATCAAAAAAAGATATTGTAGAGAATATAAATTTATTTTATTCAGAATTAACAGAAGCTAGCTTGCAAAAAATAACAAATCTAGAAAAAAATGATTTCAATAATTATAGTTAATTACAATACAATGCAACTTACCATTAATTGCATCGAAAGTATTTATAACTATACACAAAATATAGATTTTGAGATCATCGTTGTAGATAATGCATCCTCAGATAATTCTGTATCTCAAATAGGAAAAAGATTTCCTGATGTGAAAGTTATTGAAGCTTTTGAAAATTTAGGCTTTGGAAGAGCTAATAATTTAGGAGTTTCTTCAGCAAAGGGAGAATATATTTTTCTGCTTAATTCAGACACTATTTTTGTTGAGAACTCTCTCTTAAAAATATTGGATTTTTTCAGTAAGAACGAACAAAAATTAAATATTGGAGTTCTAGGGTGTTTAATGATTGACGAAAATAATGAACTAAATGGGTTTGGAGGAACTTTTCCTACTATAAAATCATTCAATCAGGAAATTATAAAAGGATTTCCCATTGTAGGAAGGTTTATAGAAATCACAGAAACTAATTATAATCTCAACCAAGAATATTTTGAAATAGAATATGTTTTAGGAGCTGATATGTTTATGAGGAAATCATTATTTTATAGTGTATCCGGCTTTGATTCTAACTACTTTATGTATTATGAGGAAAGTGATTTACAACTTACAATTTCCAGAGCTCAGTATAAAAACTATATTTTTACAGGAACCAGAATAATTCATTTGGAAGGAGGGTCTTTTGCTGAGAAAAAGAAAGTTTCGAATGCCAAAAGAACAATTGTTCATACAAGCCGGGTTTATTACGCGAAGAAAAATTTTCCGAAAGAATATTATAAGTTTAAATTATTGGATATTAGTAAACTAATTTTAAATATTTTCAATTATAAATATAAATTTTTGGAAAATGTAAAATATATCACTAATATAATTAAAAAATATTAATTTATGAAAATTGCAATATTAGGGAGTAAAGATTATGATAGTTTGGAATTTCATATTCACGACTCACTAAAACATTTAGGACATGAGATTTTTCATATTGATATTAAAGATGTCGTAAGTATTCCTTATCGATTTAATTACTGGGGAAGAAAACTATTTACTAAATATGACGAGAGTATATTTCAAAAAATAGCAAGACGAATTGTGGATGAAACTCCCAATTTAGTTATATGTACCTATAGATTCATTCATCCAAAATGTATAGAATTTATTAAGAAACAACTTAAAAATACATTGGTAATACATATCAACCCCGATCAATTAACGACTTTAGAACATCAGCAGATTTTTATATCCCAATATGATGCTTATTTTACTAAAGATCCATTTATGCTCAATTTTATGAAAAGTAAAATGGGGCTAAATACGTTTTATTTTCCAGAAGCATTTAATGAGAGAGTACATCATTTTGATCTTAAAAATAAAAAAGATTTAGAAGAAAAAATCAATATTGATGTAGTATGTTTTGGAACAATGTATCCTTATAGAGCTAAAATGGTAGAAAAGCTGATAGATGCAAGAATAAATGTTAAACTTTTTGGAACACCTGATAAAAGATTTCCTTTACATAAAATAAGTGCTAACTTTCAAAATGAATTTATTACAGGAAGTAGAAAAGCAGAGGTATTGTTGGGATCTAAAATTGTATTTAATAACTTTCACTATGCTGAGATTCAGTCAGTAAATGCCAAGTTTTTTGAGATTGCTGGGATTGGGGCTTTCCAAATTTGTGACTATAAGCCAACCTTAGAAGAATACTCAATTATTCCTCATGAAAAATTTACTTTTAATACCATTGAGGAATCTATTGATTTGATTAAATATTATCTGAATAATCAAGAAGAAAGATATGTAATAGCAGATACACAAAAAAAACATTTTTTACAGAATCATACTTATGATGTTAGGATGAAACGATTGTTTAATTTATTAGGGATTTAATGGAGGTTTATATTATATTTTCAATAATTCTTTTTATATTTTCTTTTTTTGAAATTTTTAAAATAGCAAAAGGAAAGTTACAAAATTTATTTTTATTTGTTACCTTTTTAGGAGCCGTTTTAATTATTGGTGGGCGCTGGTATACTGGAACAGATTGGCTCCTTTATGAATATTTATTTCAAGAATCCGATACCTTAGAAAATGCATTGGATATATGGAGAACAGAAATTGGTTATGGTCTTTTAAGTTGGCTTGTAAAATCTGCTACAGATAATTACTCAACCTTTTTATTTGTTCATGCGATTATTTTTTATAGCTTATTGATAATTTCATTTAAAAAGATAGTACCTTATCCTCAGACTGCTTTTCTTTTTTACTTCATGTCTTCCCTAGGTATTGTGGGATCGAATAGACAATTATTAGGAGTTGTTTTTATGCTTTTTGGAGTGAGCTTTTTATTGAATGAAAATAAGAAAAAATTTATTTTCTCATTAGTGGCGAGCATTAGTTTTCATGCTACAGCTTATTTAGGGGGAGTTTATTTCTTTTTAAACAGATATTTTTCAAAAACAATTGTAATTTCAGGGCTTTTACTTGCTTTTGTTATTGGAGTATCACCACTTCCTTTAAAGATTTTTGGATCTTTAGGGGCTATTAATGAGCATTTTATGTCTAAAACTGAAGCCTACCTGAGTGGCGCTAAAGCAGCTGCAAGTGAATATGGATTAACTATCATGGGGGTCTTTAAGAGACTTTTCTTTTTTTTACTTTTTTTTGTTATCAGAGAAAAAGTGATTTCCCGATTTAAGAATTATAATTTACTATTTAATGGATATTGGGTAGGCATTTTAATTTATTTGTTTTTTTCAAGCTCATTAAATGTAATGGTAAGTAGAGGAAGTTTATATTTTAATATCATGGAATGTTTATTGATGTCCTCTGTTTTTATCATTTTAAAAAAGCCATTAGACAAAATGTTTTTTTTGATAATTTTATATGTACTGGGAATAGTACTAATGTACCAGTCAATTGGAGAATATTCTGATCTATTTGATCCATATAAAGGTATTTGGTATAATATAGATTTCTTTAGAAAAATGCATTAAATAGGATATGAAAGTAATATTTTTAGATAGAAAATTTAACCCCAATGAAATCAGTTTTGAAAAACTTTTCAGTTTTGTTAAGAAGAGTATTTCAAATAAAGGAATAGTTATACAAAATATAGAAAATCCTTTTGGAAATGGTACTGTTAATTTATTTAAAAGTATTTTATTTTATAGAAAGTCGGTTAATATTGATTCGATAGTTCATATTACAGGACAAATACACTTTGCAGCAATAGCTTTAAAGACAAATAAAATATTAATAACAGTACATGATCTGGGACTTTATAGAAATTTATCATTTATTAGGTTTTTAATATTTAAAATTTTTTGGGTATACCTTCCTTTTAGAAAAGCTAAAGTAATTGTTGCTATATCTGAAAAAACTAAGCAAGAGATTGTACAAATAATGCCATCTGTTGCTAGGAAAGTAGTTGTAATTCCTAATTGTGTTACAATGGATATTGCAGAAGACTTTGTAACTGATAGATCAAAAACAACAAAAATACTTATAGTAGGTACCCGGGCAAATAAAAATATAGAAAGGTCAATTAAAGCGTTACAGAATTTACCTGTTGAAGTTTTTATTGTGGGCAAATTGGAAATAGAATATGAAGACTTGCTACGCTCAAATAAGATTTGTTATCATAATTGTTTTAATATCAGTGATGAAGAACTGAAAGCTTTATATCAAAAAACAGATATTTTATTGTTTGCTTCTAATTATGAAGGTTTTGGGCTTCCCATTCTTGAAGCTCAGGCACAAAATACACTAGTTGTTACCTCTAATATTTTACCAATGAGTGATATCGGGGGAGAAGGAGTTATTTTAGTTGATCCTAATTCTGTTGAGAGTATTAAAAAAGGGCTAAATATTGCATTAAATCTTTCTAATGAAGAAAAAATAGAAATAATCAAGAAAGGTAAACACAACCTTAAACGATTTAGTGTTGAATATGTTTCTAATCAATATATTGGAATTTATGAAAGTCTATAATAGTTTTATTCAAGGGTTTCTTTTGTTATTTTCAGTCTTAATTTTAGGACAAAATCAAAAATCAATTATAGGAAACCAAAAATGGGTACTTTCTTTAAAAGATTTTGGTGCAAAAGGAGATGGTATAACAGATGATAGTGATTCTTTTCAAAAAGCAATTGATTTTTGTGAAAAAAATAAAAGGAAAACATTATTTGTTCCCTTTGGTAAATTTTTACTAAAAAAAAGTGTAAGTTTTAAAACCGGAGGAGTGCAACTTATAGGTGAAGGGGCTTTATTAAGAGAAGAAAGTTGGCTAAATAAAACAAATAATGAAGCAGTTAGTATAAGCAGTAGTGAATTTATTATTCCTAAAAATAGCACAGGAATAATTTTTGATAAAAATGTAAAAGATCCTGTCAGGATTGCAGACATTCAATTTAGTAGTTTAGAAAAAAGGCAATCAGGGAATACTACGGCTGTATTATTTCAATCTGAATGGAATGGTCCTACGTGGCCCTTTATTATTGAAAGATGTCATTTTACAGGATTTAATTTTGCCATAAAATTTATGGCAAAAAATCAATACTTAGTTGCTTTTGTACAACTTAAACAAAATGCATTTAATCAAAATGATGAATGTGTATTTTTTTCGGATATTCAATCTAAGGACAAGCAAGCTGGCATTAGAAATTTAGCATGGGGATTTACTTTTGAAAATAATATGTGCCACGATAATTCTAGAATTATAAGAGGAACTTTTGCAAAAGATGCTGTAAATATCCGGAATAATAATATGGAGGGAAATATTAAGTATGCGGATGGTAGGGTTCCCAACTATCTTGTAGATTTAGAGGTGAGTAATGCAACCGTCAATTTTGAAGGAAATCACTTTGAGTCTATTATTTCAGATGCGGTATATGTTTCTTCTGTTTTTAAAGATGAGAATAATAATTATCTTCCTGTTATTAGAACAACGGCCCTAAATCCAAAGAATAAAATTTTTATAAAAGGAAATAATTTTGATGGTATCTCAAATAATTTTAAACCTTTTACATTTAAAGGATTGCTAGTATATAATTATGACCAAGTTTCATTGTTCTTAGATGAATGTGACTTGAGATTAAACGAGAGTAATGAAGAAAATATTTATCTTACTGATTTTGCAAAAAAAGTAGGTACAGTCATTAAAATACCAGTTGATTTAAATAATAAGAAAGAGGCTATTAATACTGGGAATTACAAAAAACATGATATAGGAAATTGGGCTAAACAAAATAAACAATTTACTTTTGTAAATGCAGGTACAGCAAAAGTAAAAGAAAAAAAATATCAAAAAATTTCTGCTAATGATCAATTATTGGTTGCAGAGGTGGAGATACTGAATGAGAATGGTACTCAGTTTTTAGGAATTTCTACAATCTTTGAGATAGAATATATACTTAATGGAAAAAAAGAGGTAATTACAAAATCTGTAAGAGGTAATTACGGCTATAAATTGGGAAGGAATAAAAATATTGCTTTAATTCCAAATTTTATTCCATCAAATGCAAAAGATGCAAGGTATACTGCATCAGTGGATTATAATAATGACATTATAGGAGAAAAGAGTTTCTATCTGAATATTGTACCCAAATTGTATGTGTTAAACACTATGTCAAATCTTCGATTAAAATCATAATAAAACTATTGAATAAATATGTTATTAATTGATGCTATTTTCATAAACAATGGAGGAGGAAGGGTTTTACTTAACTATTTAATAACTGAGCTTGAAAAAAGGGAAATTAAAGTCTTTTATTTATTAGATGACAGATTACCTGTTGATTTTGCAATTAAGCAAAGTAATGAAATGCTAATAATAAATTCTTCATTAAGCCAGAGAAAAAACTTCTATAAATTAAATTCAGAAAGATTTAATAAAATATTTGTTTTGGGTAATATACCACCTCCTATTGCGGTGAAGAAAAGCTTTGTGTACACTTATTTTCATAATCTCATTTTATTGAATGTCCCTAGAGATTTTAGTTTTATTGAAAAAATAAAATATATTTTAAAAGTAGCAATATTAAAAAAGTATAGTAAAAATACCAATACTTGGTTTTTTCAAAGTAAAACACTGGAAAACCAGTTTGTTGAAAAGTTTAAACAAAAAGATAAAGCAAGGGTTTTACCATTCTATCCTTCACTTATTTCTGATGTAGAAAATAAAGATAGTATAAGAGTAAAAAACACATTCTTATATGCTAGTAATGCTCAAGCCAATAAAAATCACTCTAAATTAATTAGTGCTTTTTGTAAAGCATATGATAAAACTCAAAAGGGCAAGTTAATTGTAACAGTTAGCGAAAAATTTCCATTAATTTTACAGCTAATTGAAGATGCCATTTCAAAAGGATATCCTATTGAAAATTTAGGATTTGTAAAAAGAGAAGACTTAATCCAAAAATATTTAGAAACAGAATATATAATCTATCCTTCATTAGCGGAAAGTTTTGGTTTAGGTTTAATAGAAGGGATAGAATTGGGATGCAAAATAATTGGTGCCAACTTACCCTATACTTATGCGGTCTGTGATCCGTCTTTAGTATTTGATCCCACGAGTGAAAAATCAATTGTAGATGCAATAGTCTTAGCTAGTGAAGAAACTCTTAAAAAATCAGAATTAAAAGTACAAGATCAAATTTTAGATTTAATAAACTTACTAAGTACGGATGATGAAAATTAAAATACTTCTTGCAACCTATAATGGTGAAAAATATATCCGGCAACAGATGGACTCTATTTTAAATCAGCAAGGAATAGAGGTGAATGTAACGGTTAGTGATGATGGAAGTAAAGACAAAACTTTAGAAATTATAAAAGAGAGCTATCCTGAAATTTTAATTTCTCAAAATATACCAGGAACAGGTTCTGCAGCAAAAAATTTCTTAAAAATGGTAAGTGATCTTCATTCTGATGATGACTTTGATTATATTGCTTTCTCAGATCAGGATGATATTTGGTTATCTGAAAAAATGAAGAAAGCTGTTGACATATTACAGAAAGACAATTCTGATTTATACTGTTCTAATCTTACAAAATGGGATGTGTCTAGTGGTTCTTTGACCGAATTGAAGAAAGACTTTCCTCAAAAAAAATACGATTTTTTATTCGAAGGAGGAAGTGCAGGATGTACCTATGTGCTAACAAGGAAACTGGTGTTTGAATTAAAAGAGTTTGTTAATAACCGTTTGAATACTTCTGACTGGGATGAATTTTCACATGACTGGCTGATATATTTCTTTGCAAGATATAATCAGTACAAAGTGAGTATAGATTCAAATTCCTATATACATTATAGAATACATGATTCAAATGTTCATGGTCATCTCAACAAATTATCTCTTAGTACCATTAAAAGTAAACTATCAAAAGTACTTGATGGTTATCACGATGTACATGCTCGAAATTTTATAAAATATGTAGAAAAGAACACTGAGGAATATGCAATATATAAAGCTTTTTTAGGAGGATATGTTAGTCGAAATCGAATGATTTTAAAATATAATACCCAATTGATGAGAGACCGGAAGAAGTTTTTTATTTTTATGGTGCTCAATTGGTTTAAATTTAAATGATGTAAATGAAAATTATGTATAAATCTGTTTTTAAAAGAATAATTGATCTCTTTTTAGCATTAATAGGTTTTTTGATTTTAATCCCTATTTTCCTACTGGTTACTGTTGGTTTGTATTTTGCAAATCAGGGAAAACCCTTTTTCTTTCAAAAAAGACCTGGTAGGAACGGGAAGATCTTTAGTATTGTGAAGTTCAAGACAATGAACGATAAAAAAGATGAAAATGGAAATTTGTTGCCTGATGCCGACCGATTGACAGGAATTGGGTCTTTTGTGCGGAAAACTTCCTTGGATGAAATTCCACAACTAATAAATGTCTTGAAGGGTGATATGGGGCTAATAGGACCGAGACCTTTATTACCACAATATCTTCCCTTGTATAATTCGGAACAAAAACGAAGACATGAAGTGAGACCAGGAATTACAGGATGGGCTCAAGTGAATGGACGAAATGCAATTTCCTGGAAACGAAAATTTGAATTAGATGTTTGGTATGTAGATCATTTATCCTTTTCTTTGGATGTAAAGATATTCTTTCTTACTATAAAAAAAGTGTTTATAAAAGAGGGAATCTCTCAGGAAGGACAGGCAACAACAGAAGCTTTTAATGGATTTAATTAGAAAATAATGAAAAAAATAGCAATAATAGGAGCAGGAGGATTTGGACAAGAAGTGTACTGTATTTGGAGAGACCAGCTAGAGCATGAAGGAGTAGATTATGAATTTGTAGGGTTCTATGATGATGCTGATGATTTATATGAGAATCGTTTTGGAAAAATATGTGGAAAAGTTGAGGATCTGAATCAGATTGACTATCCTTTGGAGGTTGCTATTGCAATAGGTACTCCTCAGCTAATTTATCAGATCAGAAATAGACTCCATAATTCTAATTTAATATTTCCGAATATTATCCATCCCAGTGTTCAGTTTTTAGGAAAAGAATCAATTCATTTAGGAGAAGGAAATATACTATCTTTGAATGTTATTTTTAGTTGTAATACAACAGTAGGTAATTTTAATATTTTTAATACAAGAGCAACTTTAGGGCACGATGATATGGTAGGTGATTATAATGTTTTTAGTCCAAATGTTCAGATTTCAGGAGCTGTAACGATAGAAGATCTTAACCTATTTGGGTTTAGTTGTGGAGTTATCCAGAAAAAGAAAATCGGATGTAGAAATATTCTTGGTGCTGGTGCAATATTATTGAGGTCAATTAAAGATGAAGGAACCTATATAGGAACTCCTGCCGTGAAAATGAAAATATAATTAAAAAATAAATTAAGAATGGACGAAAACAAATTTATAGAAGACTTTGCAACAATTTTTGATGATACTGAAGCTTCTGAGTTAACAATGGATACATCGTTCAAAAATTTGGATGAATGGAGCTCTTTAGCAGCACTAGGTTTACTGGCTGTTATGGAGGAAGAATATGATGCAGAGCTATCCAGTAAGGATATTGAAAAGTCTGAAACTATACGAGACATTTATAATATTGTAAAAGGATAATTATGGCATTTATCCAAATACCCAAGGTATTAATTAAAGGTATTTCTGCCTGTGTTCCTAAAAACATAGTGAAAAACGAAAGCCTAGGGGATCTTTTCCCGGAAGATGAACTTAAGAAAACAATTGAATCTGTCGGAATTGTAGAGCGTCGTATTGTAGATAAGGAGACTTGTGCATCTGATTTATGTTACAATGCTGCAGAACAATTGTTAAATGAAATGAATATTGATAGAAGTTCTATTGATGTTCTTATTTTCATGTCTCAGACTTCAGACTTTAGAATTCCGGCAACAGCTCCGATTTTACAGCACAGATTAGGATTAAGTAAAGATACTCTATGTTTTGATGTTTCTTTGGCATGTAGTGGATATGTTTATGCATTGACTACTGCATTATCCTATCTGAACTTACCAAATGTAAACCGTGTTTTACTTTTAGATGGTGAAACCTTCTCAAAAATAGTTAATCCAAAGGATAAAACCAATGCTTTATTGTATGGAGATGCTGGAACAGCAACCTTACTTGAGAAAGGAGAAGGTGATTTCAATGCTGTCCTTCATACAGATGGAGAAGGATGGAATGCAGTTTGTGTTCCTGGAGGAGGATGTAGAAACCCATATTCAGAAGAGAGTTTACTTGAAAAAGAAAGGGAAGATGGAAGTATAGGGAACGATTTGGAAGTATATATGAATGGAATCGATGTCTTCAATTTTACTCTACGTGTAGTTCCGAAAAGTATTAAAGAACTTTTAGAGAAAACAGATACTCAAATTACAGATTATGGATCTATAGTTTTCCATCAGGCTAATAAATTCATGATAGAGTTTTTTGCAAAAAAACTCAAGTATGATATGAAGAATGTGCCGATAAGTTTAGATAAATTTGGAAATACAAGTTCTGCAACAATTCCTTTAACTATAGTAAGTGAATTAAGGAATTGGGAGGCTGAAAATAAGAAAATTGTTATAAGCGGTTTTGGAGCAGGTTTGTCTTGGGCAGCTGCATCAATAGACTTATCTAATACACATATTTGCGAATTAACAGAATACTAATGAAAGTACACCATTATGGATTAGCAACTAAGTCTATTGAGAAAAGCGTGAAACCTTTTTTATCTTTAGGCTATGAAGCGTCTTCGGAAATTATATTTGATCCGTTACAAGGGGTTAATTTATTATTTTTAAAAAATGAGAATGACCATTTAATTGAATTGGTTGAACCAGTGGCAGAAGAAAATCCTGTTTCTAAAATTTTATCTAAGTCAGGATCATCTTTATATCATATTTGCTATGAAGTGGAAAATTTTGAGCAAAAAATAGAAGAACTTAAAAAACAGCGTTTTGTACAGGTGATTTCACCAACTCCAGCAGTCGCTTTTAATGGACGAAACATTTGTTTTTTTTATAATCCTAATCTGGGACTTATTGAATTATTGGAAAAATGATGAGAAATTATATTTATAGAAATTATACCGTAGAATATCTTTTTGATAACTCTTCAATATTCAGTGGTTATGGTGATGTATCTTTGCCTGCAGAAGATTTTGACAATATTGTACTATTTTATCAGATAGATCCAAGTAAAACACCTGAAAATCAAACAGATGAAATTGAGGAAATTAAATCAAAAATTTCATTAATTACAAATTTAATTACAGATAAGAGAGTTGTAATACTTACTCTGACTGAAAATTTTCAGAATAACTGGCAAATTAAAAATGCAGAAGTTTCTGATGCTATATCTCAGTTTAATAATGTCTTTTTAAAAGATCTTGTACTTAGACAGTCTAACCTAAAGGTGGTAGATATCAACCAATTCTTTGAAAAGCAACAATTGGATAAGGTAGATTGGAGATTCTTCTTTACTTCACAGATGATTATAAACCCTAAACTAGCTAAGCCTTTTAAAAAATGGTTTGTAGCACAGTTGGATTTTATAAGTCTGAAAAGAAAGAAATGTATTGTTCTTGATTGTGATAATACACTTTGGGGAGGAGTTGTAGGTGAAGATGGAGTACATGGGGTTAAATTAGGACAGGACTATCCGGGAAATGCCTTTAAAAGTTTTCAGGAATTACTATTGGAGTTATCAAACAAAGGGATAATCCTTGCCGTTTGCAGTAAAAATAACTTTGCAGATGTACAGGAACTTTGGAATAATAATCCTAATAACCTGATCAATGATAAAGTACTGTCTGCTTATAGAATCAATTGGCAAAATAAAGCTGAAAATATTAAATCTATTGCAGAAGAACTTAATATAGGTACAGACAGTTTCGTTTTTATCGATGATAATCCAATTGAAAGAGGCTTGGTGAAAGAATTTTTACCAGAAGTTGTCGTTCCGGATTTTCCAGAAAAACCATATGAACTCGTTAATTTCTTTTGGAATATTTATAATGAATATTTTTCAACCTTTGAATTGTCTAACGAAGACATAAAAAAGACAGAACAATATAAAGAAAACTTTTTCAGAAATGAAAGTAAAAAAGTTTTTGAAAATATGGATGATTATCTGTCAAGTCTTGATATTGTAGTAGATATTATACCAGCTAATGACGGGAATATTACCAGATTGGCGCAGATGACCCAAAAAACCAATCAGTTCAATCTTCGTACTCAACGTTATACAGAAGAAGATTTAAAAGCAAAGATGGATAATGGAGGACATATTTTCTGTGCTAATGTTAAAGACAAGTTTGGAGATAACGGAATAACAATCGAATGCATTATTGATGAAAATGAAAATGAATTCTTTTTAGATTCTTATTTACTAAGCTGTCGTATTTTAGGAAGAGAAATAGAGAAAATAACCTTATTGAGTATTATTAAAAATCTAACATCTGTAAGTAATAAACCTCTGAAAGCAGAGTATATTCCAAGCAAAAAGAATGTTATGACGAAAGATTTTTTAGAAAAAGTAGGATTTGTACTAGAAAAAGAACTTGAAGATGGATCTAAATATTATAATTTTGATCCCAATCAAAATATTGAAATAAAAGACTATTATACAATTAATATAAAATAAAAACTATGAAGGAAAAAATTATAGAAATAATGGCTGAAGTATTTGAAATGCCAGTTAATGAATTTCCAGCTGAAATTACACAAGGTAATATTGAAAATTGGGATTCTTTGAAACATTTGAATCTTATCGTTGAATTAGAAGACGCTTTTGATAAATCATTTGAGCCTGAAGAAATTGGAGAAATGACCTCTATGGATAAAATCATTGAGATGATTGAAAAATAAAATGAATGGAGTTAATTAATCATAAAATATTAATTGTAGGAGCTTCTTCAGGAATAGGTAGAGCAGCTGCTATAGGTCTTGCACAAAAAGGGGCGAAATTAGTGCTTATTGCAAGATCAGAAGATAAACTAAAAGAAGTTCTGGAATCATGTGAAGGATCCGGGCATCGTTATTTTGCAGTGGATGTAAAAGATGAAAAAGAACTAGAAGCAGTTATTTCTTCCTCAGCAAAAGAAACAGGTGAACCTTTTACAGGCTTTGTGTATTCTGCTGGTCAAGAAGGAACAATTCCTTTAAAGTTTGTGAAATCTGATTTTTTAACTGATATTCTTCAGGTAAATACTATTCCTGCATTATTGATAACTAAAATTCTACAGAAAAAAGGGAATTTTTCTGCTGAAGGTGGATCTATTATATTTATCAGTTCTGTAATGGGAAATTTAGGACAGCCAGCAAAAGCAGCTTATTGTATGTCTAAAGGTGGTTTGGTTGCAGCTTCTAAAGCTTTGGCATTAGAATTGGCCTCTAAGAAAGTTAGAGTTAACTGTATTTCACCAGGTATGGTTACCACTGAAATGTCATCTAAAATTTTAGATTCGATTAGTGAAGAAAATATAAAAGAAATAAAAAAGATGCATCCATTAGGAATAGGAGAGGTTGAAGATGTGGTTAATGGAATTTCATTTTTAATTTCAGATAAGTCAAAATGGATTACCGGAATCGATTTATTGATTGATGGTGGTTATAGCGCACAATAATTAAAATACAATGTCACAAAAAATCTGGCTTTCCTCACCACATATGGGAGGCAACGAGCAAAAATATATCAACGAAGCATTCGCTGAAAACTGGGTGGCTCCTTTAGGTCCTAATGTAAATGGATTTGAAGAAGATCTTGAAAAGTTTTTGGATGGAAATGCAAAGGTAGCAGCTCTTTCTGCAGGTACAGCAGCGCTTCATCTTGCGCTTATTGAATGTGATATAAAGCATGGAGATGAAGTAATCTGCCAGTCTATGACATTCTCTGCTTCAGCTAATCCGATTGCCTATTGCGGAGCAAATCCTGTTTTCGTAGATAGTGAGCCGGATACATGGAATATGTGTCCAAAAGCATTGAAAGAAGCAATTGAAGATCGAATTCAAAAAGGTAAAAAACCTAAAGCCATTATTGTAGTTCATTTATATGGAATGCCAGCAAAAATGGATGAGATTACAGTGATAGCTCAAGAATATCAGATTCCAATTATTGAAGATGCCGCAGAAGCATTAGGTTCTACTTATAAAGGACAATCTTGCGGAACTTTTGGCCGTTTTGGAGTTTTAAGTTTCAATGGAAATAAAATTATTACAACTTCAGGAGGTGGGGCTTTAGTTTGCCATAACCAGGAAGATAAAGATAAAACGGTTTTTCTATCTACTCAGGCTAGAGACAATGCCCCTCACTATCAGCATTCTCATATTGGATTCAACTACAGAATGAGTAATATTGTTGCAGGGATCGGAAGAGGGCAAATGGAGGTTTTGAAAGATAGAATTCAAGCACGCAGAAATATGCATGACTTTTACGTTGATATTTTTAAAGATATTAATGGAGTAGAAGTTTTCTCTGAACCCAATTCAAACTTTTATTCTAATCATTGGCTATCAGCAATCATTGTTGATCCAGAAATTACAGGGAAAAATAGAGAAGAATTAAGATTGGCTTTCCTTGAAGATAATATTGAATCAAGACCACTTTGGAAACCTATGCACTTACAACCTGTTTTTGAAGGCGCTCCATACTATGGCAAAAATATTTCCGAGAAACTATTTGATAACGGGCTATGCCTGCCTTCTGGTTCTAATTTATCTGATGAAGATAGAGAAAGAATATCAAAGGTGATAAAAGCATATTTCGGATCCTAATTTTTGAAAATAAATGAATCAGTATAAATATTGGAAAATTATTTTTGATTTTATCCTTGCGATAATGTTAACTTTTTTTCTGATGCCATTGCTGATTATCTTATTTATCATTGCCAGTTTGGATACTTCTTCCAATGGGATTTTTTTTCAAGAAAGAATTGGACAACACGGTAAAACTTTTATCATTTTTAAATTTAAAACTATTCACGAAAAGAATAGAAGCTGTTCAAAAATAGGAAGAATACTTAGAAAATTTAAATTAGATGAGCTTCCCCAGTTATTGAATATTATAAAAGGTGAAATGAGTTTTGTAGGTCCAAGACCTGATGTCAAAGGTTATTATGATCAACTTAAAGGTAAAGATAGAAAGGTACTGGAATTAAAACCGGGACTAACATGCGAAGCCAGTATTGTATATAGGAATGAAGAAAATATTCTTAAAATACAGGAAGACCCTTTAAAATATAATGACGAAGTATTATTTCCACATAAAGTTAAAATGAATCTTGAATATTGGAAACATTTATCATTTAAAAATGATGTCAGGATTTTATTGAATACTTTATTAATTATTTTAAAATAAAAAATTATATAAATTTTCAATTGTTATGAAAATTAAAGAAACTCCACTTAAAGATTGTTATATCATAGAGCCTACTGTATTTGAAGACGACAGAGGTTACTTCTTTGAAAAATTCAATGAAAAAAGATTCGAAGAACTTACAGGAATGAACGGGCACTTTGTTCAGGATAATGTTTCCAAATCATCTTATGGTGTATTAAGAGGACTTCATCTTCAAAAGGGAGAGCATGCTCAGGCTAAATTGGTATCCTGCCTTGAAGGAAGTGTGTGGGATGTTGCAGTAGATTTGAGAGAAGATTCTCCAACCTTCGGACAATGGTTCGGGATTGAACTTTCTGGTGAAAACAAATTGCAGCTTTATGTACCAAGAGGTTTTGGACATGGTTTTTCTGTATTAAGTACCAATGCCGTATTCTCTTATAAATGTGATAACTTTTATAATAAAGAATCGGAAGGAAGCGTAAAATTCAATGATCCCGATATTAATATTGATTGGAAGATTGATGAGAAAGATGCAGTTCTTTCAGAAAAAGATCAAAACGCTCCAAGTTTTAAAGAAAAAAACTTTTAAGTATACCACTGAAAACCACTTTTTTAAAGTGGTTTTTATTTTTGTAATCTTTACTCTTTAATATTTTGTATCTTTGCAGACTCAAAATCAAAAAGATGCGTACAAAATCGGTAGGGAAGAAAAAAATCAATGTAGTTACACTTGGATGTTCCAAGAACGTATATGACTCTGAAGTATTAATGAGCCAGTTGAAAGCCAATGGAAAGGAAGTAGTTCATGAAGACCGTGGAGATATTGTTGTAATTAATACCTGTGGATTTATTGATAATGCTAAAGAAGAATCTATCAATACCATCCTTGATTATGTAGAAGCAAAGAACAGAGGAGAAGTAGAAAAAGTATTTGTTACAGGCTGTCTTTCCGAAAGATATAAACCGGATTTGGTTAGAGAAATTCCGGATGTAGATCAGTATTTTGGTACGAGGGACCTTCCGATACTATTAAAACATCTTGGTGCAGACTACAAGCACGAATTAGTAGGAGAGAGGTTAACCACAACCCCGAAACATTATGCATACCTTAAAATTTCAGAAGGATGTGACAGACCTTGTTCATTCTGTGCTATTCCTTTGATGAGAGGGGGCCACGTTTCTACTCCTATTGAAAAATTAGTCTCTGAAGCTCAAAAACTGGCTAAAAAAGGAACTAAGGAATTAATTCTTATTGCTCAGGATCTTACTTATTATGGACTTGATATTTATAAAAAACGTGCATTAGGAGATTTACTGAAAGAATTAGTAAAAGTAGAAGGAGTTGAATGGATTCGCCTTCATTATGCTTTCCCAAGTGGTTTCCCAGAAGATGTTTTGGATATTATCCGTGAAGAGCCTAAAGTTTGTAATTATATAGATATTCCTCTTCAGCACATCAATTCTGATCTGTTGAAATCAATGAAAAGAGGAACTACCCATGAGAAAACTGATGCGCTTTTAGGGAAATTCAGAGAAAAAGTTCCGGATATGGCAATCAGAACAACCCTTATTGTAGGATATCCAGGAGAAACTGAAGAGAGATTCCAGGAGCTTAAAGAATGGGTTAAAGAACAGAAATTTGATAGATTAGGTTGTTTTACCTATTCTCATGAAGAAAATACAGGCGCCTATGTGCTTGAAGATGATATTCCACAGGAAGTAAAAGAAGGAAGAGTAGAAGAAATCATGGAATTGCAATCTCAGATCTCTTGGGAAAAGAATCAGGAGAAAGTAGGAAAAGTATTCAGATGTATTTTCGATCGTAAAGAGGGAAACTACTTTATTGGTAGAACAGAATATGATTCTCCGGATGTAGATAACACGGTTTTAGTATCTGCTGAAGATACTTATATCTCCATTGGAGAATTCGCTGATGTGAAGATTACTTCAGCCGAAGAATTTGATTTATACGGTGAATTAATGTAGAAATATAAAACATTATTAATCAGGAAGAAAAAGTTTGACTTTCTGGGAAGTAAAAAACAAAAATTAATAAGGTTTAACAAAAAATATTTTATGTTAAATTTTTTAAATTATTGATTTTCAATAGATTATATTTTTGAATATTAAGATTTTTTAATTTTCTATCATAAAGTATGTAAATTAGAAAATTATGTCTTAAATTTGCGCCATAAGCAATGTTTTTAAATCATGTGCTATCAATAAGTTATTTATTAAAATTGGGCTAAAAATTCAAAAATCTGTTTTTTTTATTTATATTAGCCTTAAGATAATAATCGCAAGTTGAGATACATTTTCCCTTTGGAAATATTGATGAAAAATAATGTAATTAAAATCTTTAAAAACTTATGAAAAAATTTTTATTAACAGCGACGATGCTCGTTGCCTTTACGGCTCTTTCACAGGCTCAGCAAGGGCGAGTGGGGATTAACACAACCACACCTGCCACGACTCTAGATGTAGTAGCCAGTACTGATGCTACTAGGCCTGATGCCTTATTAGTCCCTCGTCTATCAAGAGCTGATTTAGAAGCTAGAACTACAGCTTATGCTAATGGGAACGCTACTGCTGCGAGTGCTCAGAATGGAGCGCTTGTATTTGTTAATGCACTAGGTGGTGCAGGAACTGGTAAAACAGTGAATGTTACAGCCACAGGATTCTATTATTATGATGGTACAAATGGTAATAACGTTTGGAAACCACTAGGAGGTTCTTCAGCTCCAGCTCCGCTTAGACTAAACTTAGCTCAGGCAGCAGCAACAAACTATGATTGGTCAAATTCTAACTTTGATGTTTGGGAATTTACTTCTGGTACACAATTAACTTTACCTACGCCAGCTTCTTATATTAATAGAACTATTTATATAAGAGCTCAAGTTGGAGGAAGTTTACAGTTTGCAGGTACTGACGGAGTTGGAACACCTAAAGGTCTTACTGCAATTAGTGCACAAGGTGCTGTAGGCATTTTTAGTAATGGTACAACTTGGTACTTAATTTCAGGAAGAAACTAATCTTAAAAACATAAATTAAAATGAAAAATACTTTATTAAAAATAACAGCTGGTATTTTAGTATTCTTTGGGGTTAGTGCAAATGCTCAAATTACAACGAACGGAAATACAGCTTCAGCTCTTACAAATACCAACCTCTTCATGGATGCTTCCAAGTTTGAAGAGCTACCAAATTCTAGCTGGGGAAAAGCATTAGGATTCCCTAGAACAAACTTAACAACTTATACTTTTACCACTGATCCAATGGATAATCTTGTGATTAATTCCGATTTCGATGGTATTGTTGTATATAATAGCGCTACAGGTAATACTTTGGCAGGACAGGGTGCTGTAACTGCTGTTACTCCTGGATTTTATTATTTTTCAAACCCAGGTAACCCAGGAAATATTACAAATGGTAGATGGTTGCCATTAGGTGGAGCTACTTCTCCTAAATTCGATGTAACAACTGCTGCAGCTGGAACAGCTACCAACACATTAGTTGCTGGTGCTCAGGTTTACGCTATTAAAGGACAGTTTACAACTACAGGAACTAGTACTGCTGTTACAATTACACCTCCTACTGGTATTACATCAATGTATGGTATTACTATTTATAAAAAAGCTGGTGTAGGTACAGGTAATGGTAATAAAGTTGTCTATGCTAGAGATTTGTATTCCTATGATACGGCAACAGGTGCTGCTGTTACAGGTTCTCAGAGTATGTCAGTAGTTTACCCACAAGATACATACGAATATATCTTAGAATACTTAAAATAAAAGAATTTTATTTAATTACATATTAAAACCAACGATAACTCGTTGGTTTTTTATTTGATGTTATATTTATTTATACTTGTGTTGATATATATCTTATATTCAATTTTTGATGAATAAACCATTATATAAGCTAGCTTCATTTAGCTTTGGCAGTTAACAAAATCTTCAGTCTGAATTCTAATGATATGACCTGATACATTTGATTGTAAAAATTGTATGACTTTAGCTGAACATCTTATCACTAATCAAGAATTATAACGGATTTAGATTAGCCATAAAATGACTTTTAGGTAGGATATAATGAGAATGTACTACAAATTATATTAAGTAGGTTTTATAAAGTTTATAATTATTGGCATCATATTTCCATTATAAATTCTTTAATGTGATTCTTAACTCCTATTTTTGAAATACGATTACAAAGAAATGAAGATCTTTATACCGAGGATGCTTAAAAAAGTATGATGATTTTGTACTACTAATTCAGTCATTATAAATAATGAAGCTGAAATTGTTGTTAAAATAAAAGTGAATAATGGTAATTTATAGCCCTGGAGTTATTCTACCAGCCATTTTATCCTAAAGTAAACCTTAACACTTTTGGCTTTTTAAAACTGAATTTTATGTATATAATCCATATTTTTCATTTTTGTAACGTGTTGATTTTTAGATTGTTGAGATATTTCATTTTCTAAATTATGCATAAATTAGTTAATTAAATTAACATTTATATTGTTTTTTTAACACTTTTTAACAGGTGTGTTTAAAATCCCTATTCATAGGAGGTTACAAGGGTGATTAACATATAATTTGGTTTTTATTAACAGTTTTTAACAGTCTGAGTAGGGAGTTAATGAGATTCCTGATACTTTTGCCCTGTCAAACAATAAAAATTTCAAAATGATGAAAAGATTCATTCTCGTAATCATAATGATGATTTCAACTTTAGGTATTTATTCATTTACGAATAATGCCTTAGATGCGAAAAAAACAAGTTATGCATCGTACTACCACGATAAATTTAACGGTAGAAAAACGGCTAGCGGAGAAATCTTTGATAATTCAAAGTTTACTGCAGCAAACAGAACGCTTCCTTTTGGAACAAACGTTAAGGTTACTAACCTTAAGAATGGTAAAGAAGTAATAGTGAGGATTAATGATAGAGGCCCTTTCCATTCATCAAGATCTTTAGATATGTCTAAAGCCGCGTTCGATGAGATCGGAGATATCAGTCATGGTACAATTCCGGTTGAATATGAAATTGTCGATTAATCTTATGATTTAAATTAAAAAAAGCCAGCTGATTTCAGCTGGCTTTTGTGTTGATAGATATCATGCTTTTTATACATCCAATTCTAATAAAGCAGGACAATGGTCGGAATGAACCGCTTCCTTCAAAATAACAGCTCGGCTGAGTTTATCCTTTAAGCTGTAAGAAGTGAAGTTATAATCCAGTCTCCAGCCTTTATTTCTTTCCCTTGAATTTTGTCTATAACTCCACCACGTATAATTGTCCGGTTCATTGTTGAAGAATCTGAAACTGTCAATCAGTTCACATTCATTGATGAAATTGGTCATCCATTCTCGTTCCATAGGAAGAAATCCTGAAACATTCTTTAAGCCAACAGGATTGTGGATATCAATAGCCTCGTGACAGATATTAAAATCACCGGATATAATAAGGTTAGGAATTTCTTTTTTTAAATTCTTGATATATTCAAGGAAATCATGGCAGAACTGCATCTTGAAATCAAGTCTTTCAATATTCGAGGCAGAGGGTACATATACTGAAATAGCAGAAAATCCATCAAAATCAGCCCGGATAATTCTTCCCTCATTATCATAGCTTTCAATACCGCAACCATATTCTACATGATTAGGTTTTATTTTTGATGCGATTCCAACACCGCTATACCCCTTTCTTACTGCTGAATGCCAATAACTATGGTATCCTAATTTTTCAAGGCTTTCGATGTCTATTTGATCGTTTCCGGCCTTACTCTCCTGAATACAGATCACATCCGGATCAGCAGTCTTCAGCCAGCCCAGAAAATCTTTAGTGAAAGCTGCTCTGATTCCGTTGACATTGTATGTAATTAATCTCATTAGTCTTCTATAAATATTTTAAAGTTTTCATTGTATCTTGATGGAATAAATTCTGTGATTTCATAATCTGCAACATGATAGATATGGAAAGGATCTTCTTTAATGATATTTTCAACCTCATTTTGAGAGGGAGCATTACAAATAATAATTCCTCCGGTTCTCGGCTCCTTTCTTCCTGAAGCAATAAATAGCCCTGCATCATAATATTTTTGAAGAAAAGAGTTGTGTTCCGGAATATGGTGTTCTACCTCTTTAATTGACATTTTATAGGTAAGCGAAATAATGAACATATTTTTATTTTGTACGAAGATAGGAACTCTTACAGACTCTAAAAAAAGAAGCGGGAAAAATCAATTGATTTTTCCCGCCTTAAACCCAAAATTAAATAAACTATGAAAAAAACTACTTGGGTTCTAAAATGCTGATAGGAATGATACATTCTTCCAATGAGATTCCACCATGTTGGTAGGTTTCTTTATAGTAATTTACAAAATGATTGTAGTTCTTAGGGTAAGCCAGGAATATATTGTTTTTAGCAAAAATATATTTTGAACTTAGATTTCCTTTTGGAAGGAAAAGTTTTTCAGGGTTGGTAATAGCCCATACGTCACTGTCATCATACGTTAAGCTTTTACCTGTTTTATATCGGATATTAGTAGAGGTTTCTCTGTCACCTACTACTTTGCTTGGTTTCTTAACATAGACGGTTCCATGGTCTGTTGTGATCACTAATTTATATCCGTTTTCAGCTGCCGTTTTGATAATCTTCAGTAATGAAGAGTTTTCAAACCAGTTAAGTGTAAGAGAACGGAAAGTCTTATCATCACGGATAAGCTGGTCTACAATATGGTTATCCGTTTTGGCATGAGAAAGAATATCAATGAAATTATAGACAATTACCAAAAGATCATTGTTTTTATGCTGATTGAAATCATCATAGATCTTTCTTTCAAAATCTGCATTCAATACTTTCAGATACTTCATAGACTTGGACCCAAGACCAATTCTTTTCATCTGATCTTCCAGGAAGTCACGCTCGAATTCATTCTTGTTTCCTTCTTCATTATCATTAAACCACTTGTCGGGAAAACGTTTTTCAATTTCTGATGGCATTAAACCCGCGAAGAATGAGTTTCTTGCATATTGTGTAGCAGTTGGAAGGATACTGTAATAATAATCTTCCGAAATTTTATTATAATACTTGGTAAATAATGGTTCAATTACTTTCCACTGGTCATAACGAAGGTTATCTACCATTAATAAAAGTACTTTCTCTTTTTCTACCTCTGGTTTTACTTTTTCCTTAAAAAGGGTATGGCTCATTAGAGGTTTATCGGAATCCGTAAGCCAGTCTGCATAATTTTTTTCAATAAACTTGGCAAACTGAATATTAGCTTCTTCTTTCTGTGATTGTAAAAGATCAGCAAATTCATTGTCTGCTACTTTATCGAATTTAATTTCCCAGCTTAGAATCTTTTTATAATATTCCGCCCAATCCTGATACGTTCTAAGGTAAGAAAGTTCCATAGAAAGGTTTCTGAATTCTTGTTGATATTGTAAAATGGTTTTTTGTTCTACAAGATTATCCTGCTGAAGATTCTTTTTTAAAGAAAGTAAAATCTGATTAGGGTTTACAGGTTTTAGGATATAATCTGCAATTTGAGAACCGATTGCCTCTTCCATAATGTGTTCTTCCTCACTTTTGGTCACCATGACGATCTTTAATGAATTATCCTTTTCCTTAATCATAGGAATGGCTTCCAACCCGGAAATTCCAGGCATATTCTCATCAATGAGTGTTAGGGCAAATTTCTCTGAATCCATAAGCTCCAAAGCCTCATTCACATTGTTAACAGGGGTTACCTGATAACCTTTCTTCTCTAAAAATACGATATGAGGTTTAAGTAAATCTATTTCATCATCTATCCATAATATCTTTTCTGACATAATTTATTTTTTACATGGTTATTCTATCAAAATGTTGACCAAATCCTTTTAAAATCTCACAAAATAGGAAGTTTAAAAGTTAAATATTAGTTAAATGAAAATGGTCTGTAACACTTCCTGTTTCTGTATAAATTAATTCTTATTTTTTATATACAGCAAAGCTCTTTCCAAAATCTCATCTTTCCCACTTTTTATTCCTTCTACAGTTGGTTTTATAAGGATATCCGGAATAATTCCGATCCTTTGCGTTTCTCTGCCATCGGGATAATAAGCGCCAAGACCAGTAAAACAAGTATCTAAGTCTGCGATTTTAAACTTGATAATATCTCCATTGGCACCTGAAGTATTGCTTCCAATCACTCTGGCTTTTGGATGCTGCTTAAACATCATGGTTGTAGTTTCTGCCTGGCTTTGCGTGTTTTCGTCTACCAAAACTATGACGTTTCCTTTATAATAATCGGGATTCTTTCTGCCAATATTGTTCTTCCTGCTGTAAAATTTTCCAGGGTAGGTGGTTTCCGGGAAGTTAAATTGATAATAAGTTGTTGATTGGGGAAGTAACAATTCACTTAAAGGAATGATGGTAAGTTTGGGATAATTTCTGAGGTCGAAAATAATGGATTCTGTAGATTTTAGTTTTTTGTACATTTCATTTACCTCATCTTTAGCTAGAATTCCCATATTGATATAGCCTATTTTCTTTTCTTCATCCAGAAATTTCCATTTTTGAGCAGTGGGTACTTTCTTTATAATAATATCTTTTGCAAAATAAGTTTTAGCAGTCACTTCCATATTTTGCCCATTTCTTTCTAATTTAACGGAAAGAGAATCCTGATTGCTGAAAAGGAGTTTGCTTTTTACCTTATTCACTTTCCCCCATGAGTTAGAGGCAGGAATATATTTTCCAAGGCTGTTGACCATTTGTGGAATTGTTTTTCCATTTACGTCATAAATAACATCCCCGATATTAAAGGGTGTTTTCTCATTCAGTTTGTTCTCATTAATTTTTGTGACAATCAATCTTCCTTCCGCATAAGAATATTCTAATGGCAGTTTTCTGTTTCCATATTGATGAAGGCTGATCAATGGTGAAAAAAGAAAAGCATGGGAGTCATCAATCTTGGCTACCAATTCTGCTAAGGTCAATTGATAATCCTGGTCATTATTGATCGTAAGAAATTTTGGGATCATCTCTGCCAAAACCTCATTCCATTTTTGATCTGTTTGATATTTGTAAGGGAAAAAATATTCCACATAATTCCAATATCTGAAGAGCTCCAATAAACTGATTTGTTTGGAAGTAAATTGTGATCCGTAAGAATGCTCATTTTTGAAAAATATTTTTCGTCCTCCTTTTCCTATAAAATGATTGTTGTCAGTGTTGCGATTCTTTTCAATATACCGAAGCTTTTGAGAAGTTATATCAGTGAATATATTGGAATTATCTATCCACCTTAAGTCAAAGTTTTTCAGGAAATAATTTTTTTCGGCTTCCGGAATGCATTCTGTACACTCATTGATTTTTCCAAGATCTGTAATCCAATTGGAGTACAAATTGTTCAATGCTGCTTTGTCATTGATTCTTTCAAGTTCATTAATTTTTTTGAAAAGCTGCTGATCCCAGTTCAGATTACCTTTTGCTACATGAGGGTGATAATATTTTAAAAACCCCCAAACTCTGCAAAGAGATTCCAGTTTTTGATTTTCAGATAAAATCTGTGCAGGAAAATGTAGACTTAAAAAGAAGAATAAAATGAAAAGAGAATGTTTTCTCATCAAAAAGAATTGGTTTTTCTCAAAGATAAGTGATTAATACAAGAACGGCAAAGGTTTTTTGATGAATAGTGGGAAAAGGTGAGGAAGCCAGGAGCTGGAAGAAGGAAGTTAACAGAGGTTCAGTATTACAAAAAGTTATTGCATATTCGTTATTCTTAAAATGAATTGGCAATCATTGGTTATTGTTCTTAATGATTTCGAGCCTCCATCTTCCGGCTTCGAGCCTCTTTAATACTAATTTAATCATCCTTCAAATTAAAAATCCCTAACTTTGTTTACTTATATAGACGTTCCAATGCAGAATAAGCTAAAAATTATCAATGATCCTGTTCATGGATTTATCAAAATTCCCCACGAAATTTTATTTGATATTATTGAACATCCTTATTTCCAGAGATTGAGAAGGATTGGCCAGACCGGTCTTTTGAATCTGATTTTTCCGGGAGCTACCCATACAAGATTCCATCATGCGCTGGGGGCAATGCATTTGATGTTTACAGCATTAGAAACATTGAAGCAGAAAGGCGTTAAAATTTCTGAAGAAGAAGAAAAAGGAGCAATGTTGGCTATTTTAATGCATGATATAGGACATGGACCGTTTTCCCATGCTTTGGAAAATATGTTAATGGATGACTGGCACCACGAAAAGCTTTCTTTATTGTTGATGAATAAGTTGAATGAAGAATTTAGCGGTGAGCTATCCATGGCAATTGAAATGTTTCAGGGGAAATACCATAGAAAATTCTTTAATCAGCTGATTTCATCCCAATTGGATGTTGACAGATTGGATTATTTGAAAAGAGACAGCTTTTTTACAGGCGTGTCAGAAGGAAATATTAATACCCAGAGAATCATTTCCATGATGAATGTATGTGAAGAAGGAGAGCTGGTTATTGATGCAAAAGGAATTTATTCTATAGAAAACTTTTTAACAGCAAGGATGTTTATGTATTGGCAGGTCTATTATCATAAGACATCTGCATTGGCAGAATTTTTATTGGTGAAAATTCTTGAAAGGGCAAAATATCTGATTTCTCAAGGAATTGAACTTCCGGCAACAGAGAATCTTAAATATTTTTTATACCGTGGAAAGAGTGCAGCAACAGATGAAGATATAGAAAGATTTACCAGCTTAGATGATAATGATGTGATTCAGGCTATGAAAGAATGGCAGAATTCTGACGACTTTGTTTTATCCTATTGGTGTAAGAGTGTTATTCAGAGAAATCTTCCAAAGACCATTATTTCATCCCATCCTTTTGATGAAAGAATTATTGAAGATAAAATAAAAATCACCAATGATTTTTTTGAAATTGATAATGGGAAAGAATTGGTCCATGAGATAAAAAGAAAACTTTTACCTTACGATACCGAAAAGCAGCCGATTTATTTATTGCAGAAAAATGGTAAAAAAATGAAGCTTCACGAATCAGAAGATCAACTTTTATCAGGGTTGATGGTAAATAAAACGACCCGTTATATCCTTATGTTTCCAAGAGATATCTCCCGTTGAGATTCTTAAATAATATTAAAATTGAATATCTGAAATCAAAAAATGTTTGCAAATTATAGAATTTCTTATCTTTGCAGAATATGGAATTCACAGCTTCGCAAATTGCAAGTTTTATTGACGGAAAAATAATAGGTGATGAGAATGCACTTATTACAGGGGTTTCTCCAATTGAAAATGGAGAATCAGGACATCTTTCTTTTATAGCACAAGATCGATTTTCTCATTTTCTAGATACCTCAAAATGCTCCGTAATCATCGTTTCGGAAAAACTTCTGAACGAAAATAGTTATAACCCGACCTTAATTGTAGTAAAAGATGCCTATCTATCTTTTCAGATTCTGATGAATTTATATCAGGAAATGAGAGGAAGAAAAGAAGGTATTGAAGATGGTTCGTCCATCCATGATTCAGCTGTGATAGGGGATCAAGTGTATATAGGAGCGTTTACATATGTTTCTGAGAAAGCTAAGATTGGAGATAGATCACAAATTTATCCACATGTATATATCGGTAAAGGAGTAAAAATTGGTAAAAACTGTAAAATAGATAGTGGTGCCAGGATTTACGATTACTGTATTATTGGGGACAATTGTGTTATTCATTCCAATACAGTAGTAGGAGGAGATGGTTTCGGATTTCAACCTACGGCTGAAGGATTCAAAAAGATCCCACAGCTTGGAAACGTAATTATTGAAGATGATGTAGAAATTGGTTCAAACTGTAGTATAGACAGAGCAACAATAGGTTCTACCATCATCGGAAAAGGTACAAAAATTGATAATCTGATTCAGATTGCCCATAACGTGAAAATAGGACAGAATAATGTAATTGCAGCACAAGCCGGAATTGCAGGTTCTACTACCATTGGAGACTGGAATCAAATTGGAGGTCAGGTAGGAGTTGTCGGACATATCAAAATCGGAAACCAGGTGAAAATTCAGGCCCAAAGTGGTGTGAATTCAAGTGTTAACGATAGAGAAACTTTATATGGTTCACCGGCAATCAGCTATAATGACTATTTAAGAAGCTATGTTCATTTCAGAAATTTCCCTGAAATAGTTAACAGAATAAATAATCTTGAGAATAACTCAAAAGATAATACTAATGAGTGATATGCAAAAAACGCTTCAGGAAGAAGTAACACTTTCTGGAAAAGGCCTTCATACTGGTAAAGAAGTAAAACTTACCATCAAACCCGCAAAAGAGAATACGGGATTTGTATTTGTAAGAACCGATTTGGAGGGACACCCTCAGGTTGAAGCTGATGTTAATTATGTAGTAGCAACAGAGAGAGGTACAACATTAGAGAAGCTTGGCGTAAAAATTACTACCTGCGAGCACCTTTTGGCTGCTTTAGTAGGTTGCGATATAGACAATGCAGTGTTGGAAATGGACGCTTCTGAGCCTCCTATTTTAGATGGATCTTCAAAGTATTTTGTAGAAGCTATCGAAAGCGTAGGAGTTGTAGATCAGAATGTTGCCAGAGAATATCTTGTAGTAAAAGAAGTTCTTACTTACAGTGATCCGGCTACAGGTTCAGAGATCACCATCATCCCTTCAGATACTTACGAAGTAACTACCATGGTAGATTTTGGAACTAAAGTTTTAGGAACCCAGAATGCTACCCTTAAAAATATCTCCGAATTTAAAGACGAAATCTCTTCAGCAAGAACATTCAGCTTCTTACATGAATTGGAAATGCTTTTAGACCACGGATTGATCAAAGGTGGAGACATCTCCAACGCGATCGTTTATGTAGATAAGGATCTAACTCCGGAAACTACAGAAAAATTGAAAAAAGCCTTTGGTAAGGATAATGTATCCATCAGACCAAATGGTATTCTTGATAATCTTAACCTAAACTATCCTAACGAAGCGGCAAGACACAAATTACTTGATGTAATTGGTGATTTAGCTTTAGCAGGAGTGAAAATTAAAGGAAAGGTTATTGCTAATAAACCAGGACATTTCGTAAACACTCAGTTTGCGAAGAAACTAAATCGTCAGTGGAAATTGCAGAAAAAGAAAAACGTTCCGGATTTTGATTTAACAAAAGAGCCGGTATTTGATATTAACGGAATTATGAAGCTTATGCCTCACAGACCTCCGTTTTTATTAATTGATAAAGTTCTAGAACTTTCAGATTCTCATGTAGTAGGATTAAAGAATGTCACAATGAATGAACCTTTCTTCGTTGGTCATTTTCCTAAAGAACCTGTAATGCCAGGAGTACTTCAGGTTGAAGCTTTGGCTCAAACAGGAGGTATCCTTGTCTTAGCAAGTGTTCCGGATCCTGAAAACTATTCTACCTATTTTATCAAGATTGATAAAGTGAAATTCAAGAGAAAAGTAATTCCGGGAGATACACTTATCTTCAAAATTGAATTGATAGAGCCTATCAGAAGAGGTATTGTACACATGCAGGGGTACGGATATGTAGGAGATACTGTGGCAGTAGAAGCAGAGCTTATGGCTCAAGTTGCAAAAAATAAAGTTGATTAAATGATTCATCAGTTAGCAGCCGTAGATAAACGTGCGAAAATCAGCAAAAATGTAATCGTAGAACCATTTACTACAATTGCAGGGGATGTAGAAATTGGAGAAGGAACATGGATTGGTCCAAATGTTACCATCATGGATGGGGCAAGAATAGGAAAGGATTGTAAGATTTTTCCCGGGACCGTAATTTCTGCTATTCCTCAGGACTTAAAGTTCGATGGTGAAGATACACAAACCATTATTGGAGATAATACTACCTTAAGAGAATGTGTAACAATAAATAGAGGAACAAAAGCTTTAGGATATACCAAAGTAGGAAGCAACTGCCTAATTATGGCGACTTCCCACGTTGCCCATGACTGTATTATAGGAGATAATGTGATTATAGCCAATGGTTGCGGTATTGCAGGACATGTTGAAATTGGAGACTTTACCGTAATGGGAGGTTTATCTGCTGTTCAGCAGTTTGGTAAAATAGGAAAGCATACAATGATTTCAGGAGGATCTTTGATCAGAAAAGATGTTCCCCCGTATGTGAAAGTGGCAAGAGATCCTATTTCCTATGCTGGGATTAACTCAGTAGGTCTTAGAAGAAGAGGCTTTTCCAATGAGAAGATCTTTGAAATTCAAAAGATTTACAGAGCTATTTTCCAAATGAAGATGAACGTTTCTCAAGCGTTAGCATATATTGAAAAAGAAATGCTTCCTACGGCTGAAAGAGATGAAATTCTTCAGTTTATCCAAAACTCTCCAAGAGGGATCGTAAAAGGATACGGAACAGGAAAAGACAGCAACTAAAATGCTGAAAATAAAATAAAAAGATAATATATATAAATTAATGGCAACAAGTAACGATATCAAAAAAGGTCTTTGCATCGAGTATAGCAATGATATTTTTAAAGTAATCGAATTTCTTCATGTAAAACCAGGGAAAGGACCTGCTTTCGTAAGAACAAAATTAAAGTCAGTAACTAACGGTAAAGTAATTGATAATACTTTTTCCGCAGGACATAAAATTGATGAAGTAAAAGTAATCACTAGAAAGTTCCAATATCTTTACGATGATGAGAATGGATTCCACTTCATGAATAACGAGGATTTCTCTCAATTATACATCAACAAAGAAATGATTGAAAATGCTCAGTTTATGAAAGCTGGTGAAGAAGTAACCATCATCCTTAAAGAAGCTGACGAAACTCCACTTTCTGCTGAACTTCCACAATCTGTATATCTGGATGTCATTGAAGCTGATCCGGGTGTAAAAGGAAATACTGCAACCAACGCTCTTAAAAACGCTATCGTTGAAACAGGAGCAAGAGTAATGGTTCCTTTGTTCATTGAACCGGGAGACAGAATTAAAGTAAGCACTGAAGACGGTAGCTACTTAGAAAGAGTAAAAGAATAAATAAAATTTACATAAATTCGGTTTGCATTAGCATTCCGAATTTTGTTTTATAAGAAAATCTATTGTTATGAGATTCCATTCTCCGCAAAAGCTTAAAACGATCGCAGATTTAATAGGCTCAAAATTTATTGGTCCGGAAGACTTTGAAGTATTGGGAACCAATGAAATTCACATGGTAAAACCTGGTGATATCGTTTTTGTAAATCATCCCAAATATTACGATAAGGCACTAAACTCTGCGGCAACTATTATTTTGATTGATAAAGAAGTAGACTGCCCTGAAGGTAAAGCGCTTTTAGTTTCTGATGATCCTTTCAGAGATTTTAATAAGATCAATACCCATTTTACAAGAATTTATAACTTCACGGAAGTGCTTCACGATGTGGAAATAGGGGAAGGAACAAGAATTCATTCTTCCGCTGTAATCGGAAACAATGTGACGATTGGAAAAAATACTTTAATTTTCCCAAATGTAGTAATTGGTGACAGAACCGTTATTGGTGATAATGTAATCATTCAGGCTAATACCGTATTGGGAGGAGATGCTTTCTATTACAGAAAATTAAATGGAAACTTTGACCGTTTAATTTCTGTAGGAAATGTGGTGATCGAAAACAATGTGGAAATTGGAAATGGGTGTACTATTGACAGAGGAGTTACAGACTCTACCATAGTTGGGGAAGGCTCTGTTTTGGATAATCAGATTCAGATTGGGCACGATACTGTAATTGGAAAAAAATGTCTGATTGCTTCTCAGGTCGGAATTGCAGGCTGTTGTGTGATAGGGGATGAAGTAACGCTATGGGGACAAGTTGGCATCGCTTCCGGGAATAAAATCGAGAGTGGATCTGTACTTTTAGGAAAAACCGGAGTGAACAGAGACCTTGAAAAAGGAACCTATATCGGAATGTTTGCAGAAGATTTCAAGACTTATCTGAAAAAAGAAGTAAAGCTGAGAAATCTCAAATAAACAATTCCAAAGGTTTTGTCTAAAATCAAAGAAATTTGAGTAAATTTGTGAGCATTAATAAAATAATAAATAAATTAAAACAACAATAAAATGTCAATTTTAGTAAACAAAGATTCTAAAGTAATTGTACAAGGATTTACAGGGAACGAAGGAACTTTCCACGCTGGTCAGATGATTGAATACGGAACAAACGTAGTAGGTGGTGTTACTCCAGGAAAAGGAGGAAGCGAGCACTTAGGAAAGCCGGTATTCAACACAGTAGCTGATGCTGTTGAAAAAGCAGGAGCAAATGTAAGTATCATTTTCGTACCACCGGCATTTGCAGCAGACGCTATCATGGAAGCTGCTGAAGCAGGGATCAAAGTAATTGTATGTATTACTGAAGGTATTCCTGTAGCTGATATGGTAAAAGTAAAATCTTACATCGCTGACAGAGACTGCAGATTAATCGGACCAAACTGCCCTGGAATCATTACTTCTGAAGAAGCTAAAATTGGTATTATGCCAGGTTTCGTTTTCAAAAAAGGTAAAGTAGGTATCGTTTCTAAATCAGGTACACTTACTTACGAAGCTGCTGATCAGGTAGTAAGAGCAGGTTACGGTATTTCTACAGCTATCGGTATTGGTGGTGACCCAATTATCGGAACAACTACAAAAGAAGCTCTTGAATTATTCATTAACGATCCTGAAACTGAAGCTGTTGTAATGATCGGTGAAATTGGTGGAGGACTTGAAGCAGAAGCTGCTAGATGGTACAAAGCTAGTGGATCTACTAAACCAGTTGTTGGATTTATTGCTGGACAAACAGCTCCAAAAGGAAGAACAATGGGACACGCTGGTGCTATTGTAGGGGGTGCAGAAGATACAGCTCAGGCAAAAATGGAAATCATGAGAGAGAACGGTATTAACGTTGTTGATTCTCCTGCTGATATCGGTGCTACTGTAGCTAAGATCCTAGGATAATATAAAACCAAATAAAATATGAAAAAACTTTTATTAACCTCAGCTTTAGTCCTTTCTACATTATCCTTTGCACAAGTGCAGTGGAATAATACAAGATTCGGAGTTACAGCTGGACTCAACTACTCAAGAGTATCAAACGCCCATAATCCTTCTGGCCCAAGATACACTTTTCAAGGTGGAGTCTTGGCCTTAATTCCCGTAGGAAAGACCAACCAGTTTTATATCCAGCCTGAAGTTTCATACTATGGTGCAGGAGAAACAGGTAAAGATAGTGATGCAAAGAATCTTGATGGGTATAATGCAGTATATGCGAATAACTATCTGAGCGTACCACTTTACTTTAAAGGGTATTTTTCGGAAGCAGAATCTGAATTCTTTGGACTATTGGGTCCTAGATTTAACTTTTTGTTGAGCCAAAATGTTAAAGATGTTCCTGCAAACAGACCTTATTATGATCCAGATGTTACTGATCCTTCGCAGCCTTCAGGGGTGCATGGAAAAGCGAACAGCTTTAACTGGGGAATAGGACTGGGAATAGGATATAGTTATAAAAGACAACTTGAAGTAGCTTTAAAATATGACTTAGGTCTTGGAGATACTTATCCTGGCCTTAAAAAAGAAACTAAAGGTACTGATAAGAAAAAGTCTGAACAGGTGTTAGCTCTTACCTTAAGCTATATATTCAAATAAAACATTTTATTCAGAATATAAATAAGAAATCCCGGAAACTACTTTCCGGGATTTCTTTTGAATTAAGATAATACTAAACGGAGTAAAACTATCCAGCCAATCAACCGTCTGCTTAAAAAGAATCAATGAAATTGATTCCATCTTTGCTTCCTTAAAAATATAGAGCTTTATTATAAAACTTTGCATCAAATCCTTTTGGTTTCTCGTAGTAAAGAAAGCAGATTAATGCTCTTATTGATCAAGTATCTCATACTAAAATAAAAAGGACAGATTCGCGTGTTTGCAAATCTGCCCCTTTTTAAGTTTTTATTTTATAAGCTTCCTGAGTAAGGATTAACCTTTAATCCATTTCCAAAGCTCCTTTAAAGTAGCCTTATTTCCGTACATTAAAATTCCTACACGATAGATTTTTCCGGCAAGGAATATCATAAAGACAGTTGTTGCCAGCAATAATGCAATAGATAAGGCAATCTGCCATGCCGGAACTCCGAAAGGTATTCTGGCAATCATGGCCACCGGTGAAGTAAACGGAATAATAGACAACCAGAAGCCCATAGGACCATCAGGATTATTCATTAATGAAAAACTTCCGTACATTCCCAGTGTTAATGGTAAAATCGCAAATAAGGTGAATTGCTGAGTCTCCGTTTCATTATCCACAGCAGAGCCAATCGCTGCATAAATGGAACTGTAGAAAATATATCCTAAAAGGAAGAAAACGATGAAGACAAAAATAATCAATGGGAAATTTAACTCCAGTAAACTATGAGAAATCTGAGTAGCAAGCTGCGTCATATCTAATTTACTTGCAATTTGCTCGTTGGCACCAGGAACATTTTGCTGAAGAGGAGAGAATCCGGTATTTAAAACCAAAGCTCCAATTACAGACATGGTGATCCAGATCAGAAACTGGGTAAGGGCAACCAGAGTTACTCCAAGTATTTTACCCATCATTAGTTCAAAAGGTTTTACTGAAGAAATAATGATCTCTACAACACGGTTATTCTTTTCCTCCAGAACGCTTCGCATTACCCTTACTCCATAGATAATAATAAACATGAAAGTAACATACATCAGTACCATGCTAAGTCCGGATTTAACACCAAAAGTAAGATCAGAATCTTCCTTATTATTATCAGCAACATTAATGGTTTTCAGGCTGAAACTCTTATCCAGATCATTCAGCTGAGTTTCCTGAATTCCTAATTGCTTGATTTTTTCCTTTTTAACAACATTACTTATATCAGAAACAATTTTCTGCTTGGTATCAAAGCCCATTTTACTGTTGATAATCAATCTTGTTCCAGTTTCAAGCTCTTCATAATTCTGCCCTTTTAATTCAGGTAAAATTAAGATTCCATCCAGAGATTCATTTCCTTTTAAGTTATTGATCTTAGATTTTTCGTCTGCTGCGGAAACAAATACATAGTTTAGCTTATCATTAGACTTCAATTGATTGATGAATAAACCACTTCTGTCAACCACTTCAATAACGCTATGTGATTCGTTAGCTTTAAACATTAATCCGATCACTGCACCAAAAGCAATAATCATAACAGGAGCCAGCAAAGTCAATATGATAAAGGATTTTTTCTTAACCTGTGTAAGAAACTCCCTCTTTGTAATTAAAAAAATATTTTTCATAAAATTAAGAATGGTTACTTACGGCGTTAATAAACACTTCATTCATGCTAGGAATTCTTTCGTCAAATGATCTTACTTTTCCTACATGTACAAGATCGAGAAGAATATTATTCTGATCTGCTTCATTTTTCAGGTCAAAAGAAACCAGGCTGTTCTCATTGGAAAAGTTGAAAAGCTCATACTTATTTTTGAAACTTTCCAGTTGTTCATTGTTGACTTCGGAAAGTGTAATTCCAAAAATATTTTTTTTGAATTTTTCTCTCACATCAAAAACCCTTCCGTCTATAATTTTCTTGGAGTTGTTAATCAATGCCACATAGTCACACATTTCCTCCACACTTTCCATTCTGTGGGTAGAAAGAATAATGGTAGTTCCGTTATTCTTAAGATCAATGATTTGGTCTTTGATGAGGTTGGCATTTACAGGATCGAAACCAGAGAAAGGTTCGTCGAGAATTAAAAGATGAGGTCTGTGAAGCACCGTTACCACAAACTGGATTTTTTGAGCCATTCCTTTAGACAGTTCAGAAAGCTTTTTCTTCCACCACTGATCGATATTCAGCTTGTCAAACCATTTTTTGGCTTCATTCAGAGCATCATTTTTACTCATTCCTTTCAGTTCTCCGAAATAGAGGATCTGATCGCCTACACTCATGTTTTTGTATAGCCCTCTTTCTTCGGGCATATAACCAATATCTTTAATGTGGTTGGGGTTCAGTTTTTCTCCATTGATAAAGATCTCTCCGGAGTCTGCCTGGGTAATTTGGTTAATGATACGGATGAATGAGGTTTTTCCGGCTCCGTTGGGCCCTAAAAGTCCGTAGATACTGCCTTTAGGAACATGGATGCTGAAATCATCCAATGCAACCTTTTTTCCAGTATTATAGGTCTTTTTAATATGTTCAGCTTTTAGCATTAAGTTATTTTTACAATTAGTATAAAAAAGTCCTTAAAGTTACGGAAATATTAAACGAGATTGGTATAAAAGAAAAAATCCTGATGATTATCAGGATCTTAATTTATTGTTTCACGATTTGAGTAACTTTCTGCGTATTGTCGCTCAAAATATAACGAATCAGATATTTTCCGGGTTTTAATTTTTCAATATTAATCTCTCCGGAGTTCATATTGACTGTATAATTGGCAACTTGCATACCCAAAATAGAATAAAAGGTCACACTTTTGATTCTTAAAGAAGAATCTTTTGCCTTAATAATAAGGAAATCCTTTGCAGGATTTGGATAGGCAAGCAAAACACCATCATCTGCTTTCTGAGTGATGGAACCCGGCTCTCTAAGCTGAGCTTGTAAATTGTTGGAAAATCCAACAAAAGCGCCTACAAATAAAAATAAAAGTAAAAGTTTTTTCATCAAATTTATAATTTCTCGAATATATATAACAAATATAACAAATTCTATAATTTCATACAATAGTTTTTTGTATAACTTATAGTAAATTTGTACAAACTTATTCAAAAAGTATTCCAAAATGATACATTCAAGAAATAGAAGACTTAGAGTTAATGAATCTATCAGAAGTTTGGTAAGAGAAAATGTGCTTACAACTGATGATTTTGTAATGCCGATCTTCGTAATGGAGGGCGAAAACATGCAGGAACCGATCCCATCGATGCCGGGAATTTTCAGGCGAAGCATCGATTTAACAGTAAAAGAATGTAAGGAATTATTTTCTTTAGGCGTAAAAGCTGTCAATTTGTACATGAAGGTATCCGAACATCTGAAAGACAATACCGGAAAAGAAGCGTGGAACCAAAACGGATTGATGCAGAATACCATCAAAGCCATCAAAGATGCTGTTCCGGGAATGGTGGTAATGCCTGATGTAGCTTTAGATCCTTATTCAATCTATGGACACGACGGTATTATTGAAAATGGAAAAATTCTAAATGATGCAACGAACGAGGCATTGGCAAGAATGTCAGTATCTCATGCGGAAGCAGGAGCAGATCTTGTAGCACCAAGCGATATGATGGATGGAAGAGTACAGGTGATCCGTGAAGCATTGGAACAAAGTGGATTCACAGATGTGGGTATTGTAAGCTATGCTGCAAAATATGCAAGTTCTTTCTACGGGCCTTTTAGAAGTGCTTTAGATAGTGCCCCTAAAGAAAATGTTGAAATTCCAAAAGATAAAAAAACATATCAGATGGATTTCCACAATACTCGTGAAGCTTTGAACGAAGTATTTAAAGATATTGATGAAGGAGCGGATGTGATTATGATTAAGCCTGGACTTCCTTATCTGGATATCGTTTCCAAGGTACGTGAAGCGATTGATCTTCCGATAGCTGTTTATAATGTAAGTGGTGAATATGCAATGGTGAAAGCAGCGGTTCAGAACGGTTGGCTGGATAACGACAAGACGATTATTGAAAATCTTACATGTTTCAAAAGAGCAGGTGCAGATATGATCTTTACTTATTTTGCTAAAGAAGCAGCAATGATCCTTAATAAATAATAGAAATTACCTCAACAAAAAAGAGATTGCTTAAGGCAATCTCTTTTTTGTTATAATGATACTTTATTATCCAAAACATGCATGGTAATAAGGGTTTCCTTCACGAATAGGACTTTCTCCACCTTTATCATCCACACAAACATTGGTGGGGCATAGGTACCAACCAAACGGACAGTTACCTTGTGAATCAGGAAAACGAATACCCCCGCCATGGATATCCTTCAATTCTTTTTTACTTAATTTTTTCATGGTGAATATTTTATTAATTAGCTAGACTAAAATAATGAAAATATTTCACATTATGTTGATGTTTAATTATAACCAAGGCTTTTTCCCATAAACATAGGTGTCATCAAACTGTTTGTCATCCATACAAAGATAGATGTGCCTTCAATAAAAGGAATAATAGAAGCAATGCCACAGGTAACAATGTTCAGAACCAATTGGATAATTCCTTCTTTGGTATATCCAAGATAAAACTTATTTAAGCCCAGCCAGCCTACAAGAATACCTAATAGGGCTGCAGGAAGTTTTTTCTCTGAACGGTAAGGGATATTCGTCTGTTGTTGGGGTCCTGTATTTTCTGTTTTTGTGTAACCGTAATTTTCCATTTCTTAGTATTTGTAATTGATTGAATATTTTTATAATAAGTAGATCTAAATTATTAAAAGTTACAAACACTGAATGCTAAAAGGTTTCAAATTTTAGATCAACAAGTTTACATTAAGATATAAGTGAAGTTTATATTTTTGATATATTTGCCCTATGATTTTACGAGGAGAAAACTTAATCAAAGAATACGGTCCTAAAAAAGTTGTAAAAGGCGTTTCTGTACAGGTTCAGCAGGGAGAAATTGTTGGTTTGCTTGGTCCGAACGGAGCAGGAAAAACCACATCGTTTTATATGATTGTAGGGTTGGTTAAGCCTACTTCAGGAAAAATTTTCTTGGATAAACAGGAGATTACTACAGATGCCATGTACCGAAGAGCCCAAAAAGGAATCGGATATCTGGCACAGGAAGCTTCCGTTTTCAGAAAATTGTCTGTAGAGGAAAATATTATGGGAGTATTGCAGTTGACAAAACTTTCCAAACGAGAACAGCAAATCAAATGTGATGAACTGATCGAGGAGTTTTCTTTACAACACGTTCGTAAAAACAGAGGGGATCTTCTTTCAGGAGGAGAAAGGCGTAGAACGGAGATTGCCCGTTGTTTGGCAACAAGCCCGAATTTTATTCTTTTGGATGAACCTTTCGCTGGCGTAGACCCGATTGCAGTAGAAGATATTCAAAAGATTGTAAGAAGTCTTGTAGATAAAAATATCGGAATTCTGATTACTGACCACAACGTACAACAGACTCTTGCCATTACCAACAAAACGTATATTATGTTTGAAGGAAAGATCCTTAAAGAAGGACTTCCGGAAGATCTTGCGAATGACCCACAGGTAAGAGAAGCTTATCTTGGAGAAAACTTCGTATACCAAAGTATTTTAGATAAACCCAAGAAGAAAAAATATGCCTATAACATCTGGGCAGGTAATTTTGATTCAAAAACTCATCTGCAGGGATTTGTTGATGAAAACTTTAAGGAATATGATAATCTGAGACTGATGCATGGCTTTGAAGATGTTAGTTTTGCTTCATTAGGCAACTCAGAGATTGAACATATCTTCAGTGAAGTGGTGGATAAAAATGCAAATAACTCATTTGTTTTCCAGAAAAAAGAAATTAATTCACAGTATTCTCTGGAGCAAGCAGAGGCAGAATCTAAAAAAGTAAGCCAGCCAGAGCTTCATTATCTGACAACCTATATGTATGAAGGGTAATCAGGATATTCTCAGATTTATTCAAAATATTAAGATTGGAACTAAAGTTTTTCTTGATAATGAATATGGGGTTTTAACAGATTTAAAAAATCATGAATTTTCTACAATTATACGGTGGGATACCCCTGATGAAAGAGATACAGAAGATTGGTGTGGAATTTGGGAAAGCTTTGTTAAAGCAGGAGGGAAAATTGCAGATAAAGATCATCAGTTTATATATATATTAATGATGATGGAAGTTTAAAAAAATAAAGTGTAATACTAAGCGATTTATTTGCCAAAAATCATAATAAAAACGTACCTTTTCTTTTCGAAACGGTACGTTTTTCAGTTTAAATAATTCCTATGGCAAAACCATTCAACAGAACAGTTACTTTATTCGGGATTTATAAGCAGCTTGTTCCATTCATCAGACCTTATCGATTAATGATTTATGGAACATTGTTTCTTACTTTTCTTGGCGCTCTTGCGGCACAGGTTAACCCAATTGTATTGAAGTATACCGTAGATGAGGTAACCAAACTTACCCATCTTCCACATCCAATGACAGAAGGAATTCATATCCTTATCATCATCTCCATTATTTTATTAGGAAAAGAATTATTGAATATTTTCATCAATTTCGGACAGAAATTCTATGGGGAAAAAATCAGGATTAATGTCAGTTCGGTGCTGGCACAATCAGCCATTGATAAAATTTTGGGCTATCGTGTGGCTTACTTCAATGATGAAAACCACGAATCCGGAAAACTCCAGATCAGGATAGACCGTGGGATTGAGAGTTTAACCAAATTGGTGCAAAATTTTTTCATTGATATTCTTCCTCTTTTTTCCAACGCGATTATTGCACTGATCATCATGTATATGCAGAATGTATATGTAGGAGCGGTTTCTACTATTATTGTTCCGATTTATTTTTACATAAGCTCACTGCAGGCCAAAAAGCTGAGCGGAGTGCGCCGGCAGCTCAGAAATCAGAGAGAAAAGAAAACTTCCGGTCTTTTAAATCTGGTCAATTCTATTATGGTCATCAAAAGTTTTGTCCGTGAAAAATTTGAAGGAAAAAAACAATATGATCTCCAGATGCAGCTGATGGAAAGCCAGATGTTCACAAGGAAGACTAACTTTATTTACGACGGATTAAAAACTTTCATTGAACAGTTTGGAGTTGTTTTAATTATTCTTTTAACGGTTTATCTTGTACTGGATCAGCAGATGACTATTGGAGCCATTATGCTTCATATTATGCTTTTTAATAATGTGTCAGCGCCTATCCGTCAATTGCACAGAATCTATGATGACATGAACGATGCGATGATCTATGCTGAAGGATATTTTGATATCCTCAATGCCGATCATGAAGTGGAACCTAATGGAAACTTTGTGGAGAAGAAAATTAAAGGAACTTTTGAACTGAAAAATGTCAACTTTACTTATCCTAATGGAACGCCAGCCTTACATGATGTTTCCATGAAAATTGAAAATGGAAAAACAACAGCATTGGTAGGATTAAGTGGAGCAGGAAAATCCACGGTGATTAATCTTCTATGTAAATTTTATCTGCCGGACTCAGGAGAAATCCTGCTGGATGATGTGAACTTAAATGAATTTGATAATACATTTCTGAGAAGTGATCTTGGATTAGTTCTTCAGAAAAATCACATTTTTCAGGGAAGTATTGAAGACAACATCCGTTATGGAGATATGAATGCTACTTTTGAGGAGATTCAGGCTGCTGCTAAAAAAGCATATCTGCACGATCAGATCATGGATCTTCCTACAGGTTACCAGCATGATGCTACCCAGCTTTCAGGAGGACAACAACAAAGAATTGCGATTGCAAGATTGTTTTTGAAGAACCCACCTATTATATTCCTGGATGAGCCAACAGCAAGTTTGGATGCCATTGCAACGGAACAGATCAAGAATTCTTTAGATGCTATCAAAGAAGGAAGGACTGTGATCATTATTTCCCATTCATTATCGCAGATCTTAGATTCGGATACCATTTATGTGATGAAAAAAGGAAGGGTAGTAGAGAACGGAACTCATGATGAGCTGTACAGTAAAGAAGGTACTTACCGTGAAATTTTCGATGCCTCGGCAAGAAGCTTAAATCTCGATAAATTGGTAAATACGCTTAAAGAAAATTAAAATTAAACCTCAGCTCTAGTTAAGCTGAGGTTTTTATCTTTCATAAGATCTTTAATGTACTTTTTCAGGAACCTGATAAGTCCCTACATTGGCTCCGAAGGCAATATTGATTCTATTGTAGCTGTTGATCGCAATAACTGCCATGGTAAGATCTATAATTTCAGTTTCAGAAAAATGATGACTTACCTGTGAATAGATTTCATCTGGGATTTCTTTACCATTCAAGGTTGTTAAGCTTTCTGCCCACAGCAGCCCGGCTTTTTCTTTATCCGTATAAAAAGAGCATTCTCTCCATGCGCTTACCAAAAATATCCTTTGTTCCGTTTCACCTTTAGCTTTTAATTCTTTAGAATGCATATCAAGGCAAAAAGTACATCCGTTTATTTGAGAAACCCGGAAATATAACAATTCTAAAAACTGATTATCCAAGGAGGAATTTTGTACCTGAAATCCCATATTTTGCAGCGCATTTACAGCTTTATTTCCCATTGCAAATGCATTGATTCTTTGTGACATAATATTTGTTTTTTTGATTAATTATGTGACAAATGTAGAATAGAATTTTCTGGCTTTTTTTTACAAATGATAAATTATATGTAGAAAAGAAATCGGATGTAGAATGAAAAAAATGAAGTCTTTCGGGATTATTTACAACTTTTGCGCCCTGATTCTGCTTAAAGAAACCTGTGTGATCCCAATATAGTCTGCGAGATCTCCAAGACTGATACGTTGAATAAGATCCGGCCTTTGTTCCAGAAAATTATGATATCGCTTTTTTCCATCATCTTCCAGCATTTCACTGATTCTTCCCATCATATTAACAGGAGCTTTTGAATATAATTTACTGAAAAGTGTCTCTGCACTATGGTATTTTTTACATAAATCCACAATGATATCTTTATGGATACGAAGCACTTCAGTGGATTCCAAAGCAACAATCATATATTTTGATGGCTGGCCAGTAAGAAAACCACTCAATTCAGCAAAAAAAGCATTTTCAGTAAAGAATGTCATAATAAAATCCTTGTCACCATTATCAAAGAAAAGTTTGACTATTCCTTTTTCAATAAAATAAAAATATCTGCAGGTTTCATCTGCTTTTAAAAGGAAATCTCCCTTTCTGTAAGTTTTGGCTTCCAGGTGGGAAATAAGCCCATCCATTACTGGTTGTTCCAACTTTAAAATCTTTTCAATAGTTTGAATAAAATGGGTATGACGCATAAAAAATAGGCCTGTTTTGCAAGAATAAAATTAATGAAAAAGCTGCTATATTATGAGCTATACCTCAAAAAAGAATTTTAGCTTTGCTAAAGCAATATGAACGATCACTATCTAAAAAAACTCGACCGCGTTACAGCCATCCTTACCCAGCTGCAGTCTAAATCTGTAGTAAGGGCTCAGGATCTGGCTGAAAAATTTGATGTGAGTGTAAGGACTATTTACCGGGATGTAAAAACCCTTGAGAATGCAGGAATTCCAATTGTGGGAGAAGCAGGAAACGGATATTCACTGATGGAAGGTTATAAACTTCCGCCGATTATGTTTACGAAAGAAGAAGTCTTGAGTTTTATCACTGCTGAAAAGCTGATGCAGAAATTTTCTCATCAGAGTTTGGGAAATCACTACCAGACCGCCATGGAAAAAGTGCGTTCAGTATTGAGGTATTCAGATAAAAACTTAATACAGAATATTGAAAAACAAATTGATGTTTTTAATGTTCATACCCAGCAGAAAGAGGAAGATTCTCTGAAGAATGTCATTCCTATTATTTTGGAAAGTATTGCAGAGAAAACGCAGCTGAATATTGAATATCAAACGGTAGATTCAAGAGTAACGAATAGAACGATCGAAGCAGTCGGGATTTTCTTTGAATTTAATTTTTGGTATATCATGGCCTACTGTACATTGAGAAAAGATTTCAGGCAGTTTAGAGTAGATAGAATTCTAAAAATTTCTAAAACACAGATTCCTTTTTTGCAGGAATACGGTCAGATCAACGATTACAGAAAGTCACATGGCAATAAAGTTCAGGCAAAACTTTTGGTAGACAAAAAGATAATGGCTCACCTTGTTAATTCTAAGAAATATTATGGTCTGATTGAAGAAGTAGAAACCGATCAGGGAATGGAGCTTACTTTTGAAACAGAATGGATTAATGATGGATTTCCCCGCTGGGTTATCACTTTTGCAGACTATGCCACAGTTCTGGAACCAGAGAGTCTTAGGACAAGAATGAATGAACTTCTTGTCAAAATGATAGAAAAACATAAGTAAAAAACCTCAACAAAAACTGCTGAGGTAAATTGACTTTTATTGGCAAATAGATGAAATGGTTTATAAGTCTGTTTTGTATTAAAATCTCTCCCAGAAGAAAGGCGGTTCTATCCCTAAAGCTCTCAGATAAACATATCCTTGTGCACGGTGATGAATTTCATTATCAATAAAATAAAGAATATTTTCGTATACCGGGAACTCATATTGACCAAATAAATTAAAAGTCTCCTGGAAACGCTCTTCAGTAATTTGTCTGAAATAATGGTTGATCACCTCAGTTTCTTCATCCCATTTTTTCAGGATGTCTTCTTTGGTTTTTGGGTTAAAAGCTTCTTCGCTATAAGCTTCCACATTGTTCTCAATAATTCCTTTCAAAGCTGTGCCTCCGATAGAAATGAGTTCCACTGCCATTTTAGCGAATGGCCTCATTCCACCAATTGAAAATTCAAATAATTCTTTTTCAGGAAAAGCTTCAATCACTCTTCTTGTAAGGTTTCTGTGACCTTGCCAGTCTTTTAATAATTGCTCAGAAGTCATGAATTGCTGGGTTGCTGTTGCTGTAGTTGTCATAATGTATTGTTTTTGTTTGTTATTGTTGATACAAAGGTAAGAGCGGGTGATGACAACAGTTTGTCAGTAGGATTTTTGATGCTGAAAAAATATTTTATTTCTTTGCTAAAATATTGAAGGCTACTTTTCCGTTTAAGAGAAGTATATTAATGAAAAGAAAATGATTATTTAGAATTATGAAGAAGTATGTTTTGCCTGTAATGGCCACTTTTTTATTAGTATCATGTAATAAAATTGAAGAAAAAATAGATCAGACGGTTCAGGAAACCACAGAAAAAGTACAACAGAAAGCTCAGGAAGCAGTAGAAGAGACTGTTAAAAAAACAGTCAATGAATCTATTAATTCATTGACTAATTCTGAGGATGTTAAATTTAATACTGTTTTTCCTAATGCCGGAACTGAGATGATTTCAGAAGAAAAAGGGAAAAAAATAAAACTTCCTACAGGAACTGAAGGCTATATTTTTAAATATAAAGCAGACATTGCCGTATTGCTTCCCTTTTTAGAAAAACAGCCCACTTCTAATGAAGAAAAATCAGATAAAACAGCAAGAAAAATTGATGGACAAAGCATCATTAATAAAATAAGCCTTCTTTCAAAATTTCTTCCTGATAATACTTTTGATACAAGCTTTTTAGAAGATATTAAAACCGATAAAAGCATTCGGTATTATAAGCTGAAAAGATTTCCCAACAGTAGTACTATTATCTACAACCCAAAAAATCAGACCATCATACAATATGTAGAGGTAAATAAATAATTTGGATATGGCCGGTTTCTCCCGGCCATTTTTTGTGCCCAGTAATTACGAGGTTACACTATTTGTCTGAAGGAATAAAATTATGATATTTGGTAACATTAGTTAATTATTTTTCATATAAAATGCAAAGTGATTGTTATATTTCTTTTTAGACGATTAATAAGTTATTTTATATTTTATAAACCGAGTTTTTATTTTTACATATTAATAATATTTTATTATGTTTTGAATGGTATTTTTATTACATGTTTGATTTTTATGTTAAGTATTTAATAATTTTATAAAACTATTTAATTATTAATACTTGATATGAAAAAGAAAATCTTTAATAAAAAAATCTATGCATTAGTATTAAGCGGAGCGGGTACTATTGCATATGCTCAGGAAACTGTAAAAGAAAATAATATTGATGAAGTAGTGGTTACTACGGGGAGAACTAAACCCAGAACCATCATTACTTCGGCAATTCCTATTGATAATATTTCGGCTGTACAGCTAAAATCCACAGGACAGGTTACTTTTGATAAAGCTTTAACCTATTCTGTGCCCTCTTTTAATTCATCACAGCAAACTGTTTCTGATGCTACAGCTCATTTTGATCCGGCAGATTTAAGAGGACTAGGACCTTCCAGAACATTAGTTTTGGTTAATGGTAAAAGAAAAAATCAAAGTGCTTTAATTTATGTAAATGATACACCAGGAAAAGGTGAGGTAGGTACGGATCTGAAAAGTATTCCATCTGCCGCCTTACAGAATGTAGAGGTATTGAGAGACGGCGCCTCTGCACAATATGGTTCTGATGCTATTGCTGGAGTAATCAATATAATTCTTAAGAACAGTGTTGGAAAAAGTACAGTCAATCTTTTTTCAGGTATTACCTCAAAAGGAGATGGCTTTAATATCGGAGCAGATTTTAATACAGGAATAAGAGTGGCGAAAAATGGAAGCTTGAATCTTACATTAGGATATTCTTCCCAAAATAAAACGAACCGTGCAGGTTCTATTACAAAAGATGATCTTTTTGGGGTGGAGAATGCCTGGACTCAAGCCAATCCTGGTTTAGGAATGATTATAGGACAGCCGGAGACAAAAGTTGCTAATATGTTTGTGAATTTTGAATTGCCAACAGGAGAAACAGGCAAATTTTATGCTTTTGGGGGTACAACTTATAGGAATGGAACCAGTTATGGTTTGTATAGAACACCTTATTGGGTAACTTCAGATTTTGGCTTATTAACTCCAAAAGGACAGCCTTATAATGGATTTCAACCAGAATTTAAAACAGATGTTTATGATTATAATTTAACCTCCGGATGGAAAGGTATGTTTGGAAAATGGAGTTTTGATGGAAGTGCGACCTTTGGCTCTAATGCGGTAAATTATGTTGTAGGAAATACCATTAATACATCTTTGGGTGTAAATTCACCAACCCGTTTTAAAGCAGGTGGTCATCAGTTTAGTAATATTATAGGAAATATAGATATCAACCGAAATTTTGGGACGTTTGTTTTAGGAGCTGGAGTTGAAGTGCGTAATGAAAATTATCAGGCAACGGCAGGAGAGCAAGCTTCGTATATAGGAACTGGTGCAGAGTCATTTCCGGGATTGCAGCCTCAAAATGAAGTCAATAAAAATCGCCAGAATATTGGAGCTTATATGAATGCTGAATGGGATGTTACGAAAAACCTGCTGATCGGAGGAACGGTGAGATATGAAAATTTTAGTGATTTTGGAAATAATGTTTCCTGGAAAGGAAATGCAAGGTATAAATTACTGGATGATAAATTAGTTTTTCGAGGATCTGTTTCTACAGGGTTTCGAGCACCTTCATTACACCAAATTTATTATTCCAATGTTCAAACCAAGATTACAGGAAATACCGTAGCTAATCAAGGAACCTTCAATAACGATTCTCAAATTGTAAGATCTGACCTTGGTGTCCCAAAATTAAATGCTGAAAAAGCCTTTAACATTACTGGAGGGTTTGCCGTAAAACCTTTTAAAAACCTTACTATTACAGCAGATTATTATAGAATAAAAATTAAAGACCGGGTCCTTTTCTCAGGCGATATTGGTTATAAGACCGGGGCTCCGGGTAGTCCGGATACTACAAACCCTGTAGAAGTAATTTTAGATAATAATAAAATAACCTCTTTGAAGTTTTTCACCAATGCAGTAAATACCGTTACAGAAGGGGTAGATTTCGTAGCTAATTATAATTCTTTTATAGGTAAAGGAAGACTGGGGATTATTGCTGCTTTCAATTATAATGAGACTAAAATAGTAGATAATATTGCCGTTCCGTCTATTTTAGCTGAAAACGGATACTCTGAAAACTTTTTTGATAGAAAAGAGCAATCCAGAATTATTTCTGCAAGACCAAAAACAAAAACTATTCTTAGTCTTTCTTATGATATTTCAAAGTTTAATTTTAACTTAAATAATACGTACTTTGGTTCTGTTACATGGCAGCATGCGACCGATCCTGCCAAAGATCAGACATTTTCTGGTAAAGTAATTACAGACATCGTTTTAACCTATAAAATCACGAAAGACCTTAAAGTTTCCGGAGTTGTCAATAATTTATTTAATATCTACCCGGATGTTATAGATAGTAAAGGAGATATCGTAACAGATCTTGGAGGAAGGTTCAAATATCCTTGGGAGGTGAACCAGTTTGGGTTTAACGGAACCACTTTTCAGCTAAATGTTAATTATACTTTTTAAGCTATATTCAAAAGATATAAAGCCCTCATATGCAAATATTAACTGACATTAATTCCTAATGTCAGTTGGCTGTTTTTCAGATAGAATAGGATGTTATTGCTATATTTTACTTTTTACATTGTACAAAAAAAAGTATTTTAGTAGTATGAAAATTTATACAAAAACAGGAGATAAAGGTCAGACAGCACTTTATGGTGGAACAAGAGTTTCCAAAGCCAGTGCGAGAGTTGACAGCTATGGAAATATAGACGAACTGAATTCGTTCATTGGAATTGCAAAAAGTCATATTGAAGATCAAGAAGTTTTAAGACAACTGAAAAAAATTCAGTTTGATTTATTTACTGTAGGTTCAGAAGCAGCTACTCCAGTAGATAAACTGATGCTGGCCAACGGAAAATCACGGCTTCCAATTATTATTTCAGAAACAGAAATTGAAGAACTGGAACAATGGATGGATGCTTTTGATGAGAAATTGGAACCACTTCAGTATTTTATCCTTCCCGGAGGTGGAAAACCTGCAACATTTTTGCATGCCGCTAGAACCATTTGCAGAAGAGCAGAACGTTCATTGGTATTTTTAAATGAATCTGAAGAAGTACGTCCGGAATTGATTAAATATTTAAACAGATTGTCAGATTATCTTTTTGTTTTAGCAAGATATATATCAAAACTCAACAACGAATCTGAAGAATACTGGAACCCGAATGAAAGATAAAGTATTACTTTTCATCAACGGAGAAGCTCCAAAATTTTTCCCTAATCCAGAGCATTATGACCTCATCGCCTGTACAGACGGTGCTTTTCACTATCTCAAAAGAATAGGGTTTCCTTTAGATAAGCTGGACTTCATTTCCGGTGATTTTGATTCTCACTCCGGATCTGATGAAAATATTTATCAGGAAAAATTTATCCATACACCAGATCAGAATCATACAGATTTTTATAAAGCACTGGATATCATTATTGAAAAAGGAGGGAAGAATGTAGAAGTTTATGGAGGTAGTGGGGGTGAACAGGATCATTTTTTAGGAAATCTTACAGTTGCTTATGCTTTTAAAGATAGATTAGAAGTGAAGTTTTATGATGAATTTTCAGCATATTATTTCATTTCAAAAAACTTTACGGTAAAAGGAATAAAAGATAAGATGATCTCACTATATCCATTTCCTGCAGCTGAGAATATTACAACAACAGGATTGAATTGGCCTTTGAATAATGGAAGTTTAGACATTACCGCAAGAATCGGAACCCGAAACTTTGCAGTGGAAGATGAGGTTTCCATTACCTATGAAAAAGGAGACCTGTTGATTTTTATTGGGAAAAATTATTTGTGATAAAATTTTAGGTAATTACATACAATTTTGCACTAACGCGGTTATTTTATTATTATGACTCTGTCATTCTGAATGTAACGAAGTGAAATGAAGAATCTAAGCCATATTATGAGATTCTTCCTTCGTCAGAATGACAGTAATGTAAAATTATATAAGCCACTAAATTTTAAATAAAACTACACAAGTAATTCAATAGAAACGGGCTTTAGCCTGCTTAGTAAAAATAAAATAAGATCCATTGGCTTTAGCCAAAACTTAAAATAAATTTTAAACCACAAAGTCACAAAAGTTTACACTTAAGCTTTTAAAGTGACTTCTAACTGTTTGAGAAGTGCACCTAAGTTCTGAAAATCTTTAATTTTCTTCTTAAGTGTGCTTCTTTTATATGATTTTTTAAGCTTACTTGAGTGAGCTGAAGGGGTATTAAAATAAACTTTTGTACCTTTTGTGATAAAAGAAAAAGATATTGAATATATTCATCAAAATACCGATTGTCACTATTTCATTATTCTGTGTTTTCTCATGTAAAACGCAGCATTTTGAAACTCCTGAATATGGCAAGAATGAAACAGAGAAAGCAATTAAGCTTAAAAAGGTCCATAATTTCAGGGCAGTAGGTAATATTAAAAATACCGAAGGACGGTCTTTGAAAGAAGGAATGTTCTACAGAAGTGCCCATCTTCATAAACTTAAAAAGAAATCCTTTGATGAGTTTGGAAAATTAGGAATTACGGAAATTATAGATTTAAGGAATTCAAAAGAGATTTTTGAGAATCCTGACCATTTGCCGAATGGAATCACGTATAAGAAATATTCAGCTTTTGAAGATGAAGGAGATCAGTTGTCACAGGCAAGAAAACTGGTGCTGAAAGGAAAAGTAAATTCTTCTGATGCTGACAAAAGAATGATTGATTTTTATCGTGAATATGTTACGGAAAATCCGGAGACTATAAAAACCATCATTACGGAAATTATGGAGTCCGAAAAACCTATTCTTTATCACTGTACTGCAGGTAAGGATAGAACAGGAATTGTTACCGCTTTAATTTTAACTATACTAAAGTTTGATAAAGAAACTATTTATAATGAATATCTTTTGTCCAATAACTTCAGAAAACCTTTGGTAGAGAAAAGGCTTCGGCTGGCAAACAATCTGCATTTTCTGTATCCGAAGATGGATTTACAGGTTTTGGAAAAGCTCAGTTGGGTAGAAAAAAGATACCTTGATGCAGCTTTTAGTGAGATCGATAAAAAATATGGATCTACAGATGCTTATATTCAGCGGGTATTAGGCATTTCTGAGGCTAAAAGAGAAGAATATATTCAAAAGTTTACGCATTGATTATCAGACCTAAATTTTCATAAAACACAATATTGGAGGTTTATTTTAAATTATAATAATTTTAACATCTAAAAATCAAACTTTTTTAGCAATTTTGCATTTCTTAATTCACTTGTTTAGAAATGAAAATAAAGTACTCGGAACTTATTGATCAGACATTATATTTTCCTACAGAGGAATTTAATGTTTCTGAGAACAATTTGTTGTTTCACGACGTTCCATTGATGGACGTAGTCGAACAATTTGGCACTCCGCTAAAGATTAGCTATCTGCCGAGAATTTCTCAAAATATTCAAAAGGCTAAAAGCTGGTTTAAAGAAGCTTTTGAAAAAATTGAATATAAAAAGAATTATACCTACTGTTACTGTACAAAATCCAGTCATTTCAATTTCGTATTGGAAGAAGCTTTGAAGAATGATATTTCAATAGAAACTTCTTCTGCCTATGATATGGATATTGTAAAATCTCTTTATGAGAAAGGAAAAGTAGATAAAAACATTGAGGTAATCTGTAATGGATTCAAAACGGATGATTATCTGACCAATATTTCAGATATGATCAATAATGGTTTTGGAAACATTACTCCGATTCTGGATAATTACCGTGAACTGGATAAACTTACAGAAAGTATAGATTCTACATTCAATATCGGGATCAGAATTGCTTCAGAAGAAGAACCTAAGTTCGAATTTTATACCTCAAGATTAGGAATCGGATATAAAGATATTATTCCTTATTATAGCCAGAAAATCGCTGAACATCCGAATGCAAGGTTGAAAATGCTTCACTTCTTTATCAATACGGGAATCAAGGATACTGCTTATTATTGGAACGAATTATACAAATGTCTTCGTGTATATGCACGTTTGAAGAAAATTGCTCCTGAAGTAGATTCACTGAATATTGGGGGTGGTTTTCCAATCAAAACCTCTTTGAATTTTGATTATGATTACCAATATATGGTAGAGGAAATTGTTTCTCAGATCAAAAAATTCTGTGAAGAGGAAGGGGTAGAAGAACCAAATATCTATACTGAATTCGGAAGTTTTACTGTTGGAGAAAGTGGAGCTAACCTTTATAAAATCATTTCTCAGAAACGTCAGAATGACAGAGAAAAGTGGAATATGATCGATTCTTCTTTCATGACAACACTTCCGGATACATGGGCAATTTCAAGACACTTTATCATGCTTCCTCTAAATCGTTGGGAAGATAGTTACGAAAGAGTATTCTTAGGCGGGTTGACATGTGATTCAGATGATTATTATAATTCTGAGCAGCATACTAATGCCATTTATCTGCCTGTTTTCAGTGATACAAAACCTTTGTATATCGGATTCTTCCATACAGGGGCTTATCAGGAAACCATCGGAGGATATGGTGGTGTACACCACTGTCTGATGCCTCAGCCAAGACACGTCCTGATTCAGAAAGATGAAAACGGTGAATTGCAATATGAAATTTTCCGTGAAAAACAGGAGCCAGAAGATATCCTGAAACTTCTTGGTTATAAATAAACATCAACTTGTCATTGCGAGGAACGAAAGTGACGAAGCAATCTCATAGAATAATACGAAAGCTCTCAGATTCTGAGAGCTTTTTTATTTAGAAATATTTTGAAATTTTATCCAGTTCAAGGTCTTCATAATCAGAAACCACCGTGTCAGCTAAAGTATAATCCTGATTTTTTGAATGTGGACTTCTGTAAGCGGCACAGAATATCTTAGCCCTGTGGGCGGCAAGAACACCATTGGTGGAATCTTCAATCACCATGCAGTTTTCAACGGGTTCATCTGCCATTTCAGCAGCCAGTAGGAAAACTTCAGGATGAGGTTTGGATTCCTTTAAATCGGCCCCGCTGATCTTTCCACTGAAATATTTTTCCAATCCGAATTTCTCGAATACCATATTAATCGTTGTCATGGTCGCAGAAGAAGCTAAAATAAGTTTGATGCCATTTTCGTGATAATGCTGAATCAGATTTCTTACTCCGGGAATCAGATCAAATTCATCATCATTATAAAAATAATCTTTAAAGTGAGATCTTTTGATAACCGCAATAGATTCGTAAGTCTGATCTAAATTAAATTCCTTAATCAGAGTTTCAGAAACCCTTTTGGTGGATGCCCCGGTAAAAGAGGTGTATAAATCTTCGGAAACTGCAATTTCCAATTCATCAAACGTTTTGAAATAGGCTTTTCTATGCAATGGTTCTGTGTCTACAATGACCCCATCCATATCAAAAAGAACAGCTTTTAAAGACATATTTAAGTTTTTCACAAAAATAGGAAATTGAGTTGAAAGGGGAAAGTTATGGCAAGAACTGTTATGAATTAAAAGGTCAGCTTTTGGTTGATCTAAGTTAGTATAAAGAAAAGTCAGGAAGTTAGAAGAAGGAAGCTGGAAGTTATTCTAGGATAAATTTCAATATATCGATGATAAATAGATTGAAGGTATTTATTAAATTTATTAAATTGAACTCAATTGATTCTTTAAACATTCATTACTTCCTTCTTCCAGCCTCGAGCTTCCTAACTGATTTGTATTAACGGATAATTATCATTTACAAACTCTCACAGCTCTTACTCTTCAACTCGTAAACTCTTCGTATCTTTGCGATTAATTACAACATTAAAATTTTTAAATAAAGCATGAAAACATACGCAGGAATTCCAGAGGAAAACGCAACGTTGGAGAATTCGAAAGTAATGTTGGTAACAGTTCCTTACGATGGAACTTCAACATGGGGAAAAGGAGCTGATAAAGGTCCGGAATTATTCCTAGATGCTTCTGAAAATATGGAGCTTTATGACATTGAAACACAAACCGAACCTTATCTTCAGGGAGTATACTTAGCTGGAGAAGTTTCTGAAAACTCTACACCTGAAGCAATGACAGAAGCTGTTTATCAGAAAACAAAAGAGCTTTTGAACAACGAAGGAAAAGTATTTACTTTATTTGGAGGGGAGCACTCCGTTTCTATCGGTTCTATCCGTGCAGTAGGAGAAAAATTTGAAAACCTTACAGTTCTTCAATTAGATGCTCACACAGATCTACGTCCTGAGTTCCATGGCTCTACTTCTAATCATGCTTGTGCTGTGTTTGAAGCGAATCAGAAGCATAACTTAGTACAAGTGGGTATTCGTTCTATGGATGCTGAAGAAGCTCAATATTTACCGGAAGGAAGAGTATTCTTTGCACACGAGATTGCGAACAATGAAAACTGGGTAAATGATGTATTGGAGAAAGTTTCAGGAAACGTATATATTACGATTGACCTTGACGCTTTTGATCCTTCTATTGCTCCATCTACAGGAACTCCTGAGCCAGGTGGATTACAATGGTATCCAACATTGGAATTATTAAGAAAAGTATTCGAAAAATGTAACGTAGTGGCATTTGATATTGTAGAATTAATGGATTCTCCAATGGCTAAGCCAACCGCTTTCCTTGCAGCTAAGTTATATTACAAAATGCTTGCTTATAACGATATTTATAACAACAATAACTAATATTCCGCAAGAATCGGATTTTTTCTGTCGGGTATTCTTTGGAAATTTGTGATATAAAAACATAATAAAATGTCCACACAAAGTCAAATAGATTACAACAGAATTGCCAAAGCGATAGACTATATCCAGAGCAATTTCAGGCTTCAGCCAAGTTTGGAGGAAGTGGCAGAAAATATTCACTTGAGCCCGGCCCATTTTCAGAAGATTTTCACAGATTGGGCAGGAACAAGTCCGAAAAAATTTTTACAGTTCATCAGCCTTGAACATGCTAAAAATTTATTGAAGGAAGAAAAAGCAAGTATTTTTGATACCGCTTATGAAACGGGACTTTCCAGTACAAGCAGACTGCATGATCTGTTTGTGAAAATAGAAGGAATGTCTCCGGCTGAATATAAAAATGGTGGAAAAAGCCTTGTTATCAATTATAGTTTTTCAGAAAGTCCGTTTGGAAATATCCTGGTAGCTTCCACAGAGAAAGGAATCTGCTATATGGCTTTTGAAAATGATAAAGAAACTGCATTAGGGAATTTACAGCATAAATTTCCTAATGCTTCTTTTTTTGAAAAACAAGATACGCTTCAGAAAAATGCATTGTCCATATTCAATAAAGATTGGACAAAACTCAACACCATCAAACTTCATTTAAAAGGAACCGATTTTCAATTAAAAGTTTGGGAAAGTCTATTGACCATTCCCATGGGGAAACTGTCTACTTACGGCAACCTTGCAGAAAAAATAGGAAATCCTAGAGCCTCAAGAGCCGTGGGAACAGCAATAGGCAGTAATCCTGTAGCATTCTTAATTCCTTGTCACCGTGTGATCCAATCCACCGGACATCTTGGCGGTTACCGATGGGGAAGTGACAGAAAACAGATGATTGTGGGCTGGGAAAGCTCGCAGCTTTACTCTTAAAATATTTTTTTAACCACAAAAGACACAAAAGTTTTTGGAACACTTAAGTTATTTTTAAGTGACTACTAACTGCTTGAGAAGTACACTTAAATTTACTGAAAATCTTCAATTTTCACCAATATTTCAGTTTAAGAAGAAAATATTCCCCTCTTCTGGAGGGATGTCAAAAATTCTTTGAATTTTTGATGGGGTAGTTTTATAAAAAATTACAATTCCTTTCCAGAAACATTACGTAATTTGTATTATCCAAAATTAAAAACAATGCTCAGCCTGTTTGATGAAACACCAGATTATCCACTAAGCCTTCTTCCGCATGACGGAACTGTTCTGTACTATGGAAAAGTTTTCTCAAAAGAAGAGACAGAAACTTATTACGATTATCTTTTCAATCAGATTCCATGGCAGCATGACGAGGCGGTAGTTTTTGGAAAATTAATTCTTACCAAAAGAAAGGTAGCCTGGTTCGGAGAAAAAGCTTTTGAATATACTTACTCCAATAGAACAAAGCATGCAAAACCCTGGACTCCTGAATTGTTGAAATTAAAACAGAAGTGTGAAGAAGTGTCAGGAGAAACTTATAACTCTTGCCTGCTTAATCTATATCATGATGGAAGTGAAGGAATGGCTTACCATAGTGACGGAGAAACCGATCTGAAAAAACATGGAGCTATCGCTTCCCTGACTTTCGGAGCAGAAAGAAAGTTTCTATTCAAGCATAAAACGACCAAAGAAAAAGTAGAAATATTCCTGGAAACCGGAAGTCTGCTCATTATGAAAGGAACAACTCAGGACAACTGGCTGCATAGGTTGCCACCAACGACCAAAGTGAAAACTCCAAGAGTAAATCTTACGTTCAGAACAATTGAAGAATAGAAAAACTCTCGCAGATTACGCAAATCACGCAGATTAATATTGCAACCATCTGTGAGAATCTGTGTAATCAGTGGGAAATAATCATCTTTATTGAAGAATAAAAAGCTCTCGCAGATTACGCAAATCACGCAGATTAATATTGCAACCATCTGTGAGAATCTGTGTAATCAGTGGGAAATAATCATCTTTATTGAAAAATAAAAGCTCTCGTAGATTACGCAAATCATGCAGATTGATAACGCAATCATCTGCAAAATCAGCCTAATCTGCGAGAGCCAAAAACAAAAAAGCTGTTCATCCGAACAGCTTTTTCAATTTATTTCAATACATCAGCTTCAATAGAGCTGTCACCATACACTCTAATAAATGCTTTAGTATAATCTTCCTTAGAAGCAAAATTCGGATTATCCATAAACTTCTGAGGATTCAGCGCAAAAAGCGGGAACCACGTACTGCTGATCTGAATCTGGATTTTATGCCCTTTTTTAAAAGTATGAACCACATCCTGAAGTCTGAAGTTCACTGCCGTTTTCTGGTCAGGAACCAAAGCTTCCCCTTTTTCTTTGGTATTTCTGAATCTTGCAGGCATAATTTCGCTTCTTACCATTTGATGATAGTTACCGTAAATCACGCCATCTTTCTTTTCTACCGGTTTAAAATCTTCAGGATACACATCAATTAGCTTTACAGCGAAATCAGCATCTGTAGAAGATGAAGAAATATTCAATTTTGCCATAATTTCTCCTGCGAAAGCCATATCTTCTGTCAGTACATCTGTAGTAAACGTTAACACATCAGGTCTTCCTACAGCAAATCTTTGATCTTCAGACATATAATTTTTTGGAGTAAACCCATTGAAATCCTTTAAATGATCGGAACTTAAAACCGGATTATTAGGGTCACTATAATATTCAGAATATCCTTGTGCAGAAGTATTTTTTAATGTTTTATCTGATAGATAGAAATTTACTTTTTGAGCATTTTTAGGCGGATAAGAGGCAAATTCTTTCCATTGTTTGGCTCCGGTATCATACATCAAAGCTTCCGGAAGACCTGCATCTTCTTTTGTATTCCCTTTAAGATAATGAGCAAAGAATTTTGTTTCTACATTTTTCTGGTAATACGTTGCAATGCTGTCTCCGAAATACGTTTCACTGTGGAAGTGCTTACCTTGTTCCTGAGACCATCCACCATGAGAGAAAGGTCCCATTACAATGGTGTTTTTAGCCTTAGGACTTGTCTTTTCAATAGTTTTGTAGATATTTAAAGGTCCGGAAAGATCTTCAGCATCAAACCAGCCTCCAACAGTCATTACTGCATGGTTGATATTCTTCAGGTGCGGAAGCAGTCCTCTTTTTTGCCAGAATTCATCATAGTTGGTATGGTTCATAATTTCTGTCATGAAAAAATTATTTTTATAATATTTTTCATAGGCATCTTTCAGAGTTCCCATGTCTCTGTAGAATTTTAAACCATCTTCAGAAGTTTGTTTAATGAATGAATCCATATACCAAGCCTTTTGCTCCGGTTTTGTCTTCTGAACTCCAAAAACAGGAAATGTTCTGAAATACCCTAACATAAATCTTCCGTTGTGAAGAAAATCATCATTCCAGAAATCAGAAATCGGAGCTTGTGGTGAAGAAGCAACTAGTGCAGGATGTTGTGCTAGTGTTCCTACAGCAGTATAAAAACCAGGATAAGATGTTCCAAATTGTCCTACTTTCCCATTGTTATCTTTAACGTTTTTTAAAAGCCAATCGATAGTATCGTAGGTATCTGTACTTTCATCAACATCTTTCTTTGTTTTACGCTCTACCTGTGGAGTCATATTGGTGAATGTTCCTTCACTCATATATCTTCCGCGTACATCCTGATATACAAAAATGTATTTGTCTTTCATCAGATAAGCATTGGGACCCACTTTGGTTTTATATTCATTTTCACCATAAGGAGCAATGCTGTAACATGTTCTTTGCATCAGGAAAGGATATTTGTTCTTGTTTGAAATATCCTTGGGAATATAAACAGCAGTGAAAAGTTTTACTCCGTCACGCATGGGAATATAAAATTCCTTCTTAGTAAAGTTATCTTTAACGAAATTGTCTTTTTGTTCCGTATTCTGAGCCTTTCCAAAAACGAAAAGAAGAATGAATACAACTGAAATAGGGGTCTTCATAAGTAAAATTTGTGGCTAATTTAGAAATAAAAATACTTTCATTGTGTTTTCTCAGATGAATCTTCTTTTAAAAGTGGATTTGTTTTGATTTTTTACTGTTGATTGTGGAATTTGTAAAAGAGTTTTTGGACCTGAAGAGGAGTGCAGACAATAAAACCACCCCGTCAAAAACTCAAAGAATTTTTGCCACCCCTCCAGAGGATGGGAATGTGTAGTCTTTCGACTTGAATATTTGTGGAAATCGGAGAGTTTTAGTAAACTTAAGTGTACTTCTCAAGCAGTTAGTAGTTACTTTAAAAGAACTTAAGTGTTCAAAAACTTTTGTGACTTTGTGGTTAGCTAACAAAAAAGCCGGAAAATTTTCCGGCCGTTTATGAAAATATATAAAAGTATGGTGTTTATTTCTTTTTCGGTTTTTTACCTGCAAACTTATTAATCTTCATACTCAGAGAAAACATAATGTACCGTTTCAGGATTAAATCTTCACGGTCTTCAAAATAAGAATCCGTAATGGTTCTTTTTACACTTTGATTTTGATTCAGTACATCATATACCTTTATTTTTGCGGTCAGTTGTTTATTGTAGAATGAATATCCAAGGCTGGCATTCCAGAAATAGAAATCCTTTTTAAATCCGGGAGCAATATTGGAGTTCGTATTGTAGGAGAGGTCATTGCCAATGAAAAAAGTCTTTTGGAACAAATAATTCGTTAGTTCAACCTTAAGAGATTGGCTGGTGGTGTTTACTTTGTTTACATTATAATTGGTGTAATCTGAAAAGCTATAACCAAGGCTGTAGGATGGTTTTATGGTAAATATATCTTTTATTTCATAATTCAGATTAAGGCCCGGATTGAAATTGTATGCTCTGCTTGTAAATGCTTCACCATTGATAAATCCGTTATTATAATTGTAATTCATGCTGAACCTTGGAGCAATTCTAAGTTTATGGTCGTTCCATTTGAATGTTTTGGTGAGTCCCATACTGAAGCTGAAGTTTTTATTACCACTGATATTGCTGTAGGTGATAATCTGCCTTCCGGAATTATCATATTTGGAATAATTGATAACATCGTTGTTTCTATAAGTAAACCCAGCCATGATGTGGTAGTTTAAATTCTTAACCATATTATAGCTATTGAAAGATACACTTGTTTCGTTGGTCCAGGTATTTTTAAGGTCAGGATTTCCGGTATTGGTAATAAGGGGATTAGATTCATCCTTATAGGGAATCAGCTTTCCGGCATCAGGAATTGTGAAACTGGAAGAGTTGGATATAATTAATGATTGACGATCTGTAAAAGAATATCGGAAATTGGTTGAATATTTGGGTAAGACAAAACTTTTCTGAAGATTATACAGTTGTCCGTTAAAAACTGAATTGACATCCATCTCTGAAATATCAATATTTACCGTAGCCCAGAGACCGAATTTCTTTTTATAAAGATAGTAAGATAATTCAGGGGTAAATTGATTGATCTTTTGATCCATACTGTTAGAAAGGCGGGTGTTGTACTGAGAATATTGCCCTGTAACAGGATCAAAATCATTAAAATCTCTTATATCTCGGGTTAATTTTGAGTTGTATTGCAGGCCGATACCTATGGTGGCAGAATCTGAGATTGGCTCTGTATATTTGGCCATAAAACTATAATTATTATCCTGAGAACGGGTTTTCTGTAATTGATTACGGTTATCGGTAGTCATCCCGGAATCCTTAAAAAAAGTATTCAGTGACTGATTGATATTATCATTATTAGATTCTGTAATAGAAGTATTCATCATGGCCATCATTGACCTGTTTCTTTTCTTGAAATTTTTGAAAAAATTAATATTGGGGCTGAAAGTATTGGTCTCTCCTTTAGTTTGAGTGATATTTTTACTTTCATTTAAAAGTTTTTCATCCTTTAAGGTTGATGACGCGGATTGTCCCGAGCTGAAAGTTTCTGCTTTTGAAAACGAAGGTGCGATATAAATATTAGTCAATGAATCCAGTTTTATGCCCACAGAACTATTAAAAATATATTGTCTGGATTCATTCTCATTATTGCTTTCAGAATCTGTTTTAAGAGTAGAATCCGGAAGAAGTGTTGTCTTTGAAGCTTTGGACCGGGTTTTAGTATTAGAGTCTGTATATTGCAGGCTGAGGTTGTCAAGATTGGCATCTTTCCCAAGTTTGTCATTGTAATTCAATCCAAAACTATTGAATTTTTGAATTCCGCCTCCCTGCTGACCGCTGCCACGTCCCATTGTATCAAAGATCTGATCTCCGGAGCTGCTTTTTGAATTGATATTATTGGCAGATGCTAATACACTGATTTTGGTATCTCCTTTAAAGTAATTTAAAAATACATTTCCTTCATACCGTTTATCAGAACCATATCCGGCCAGTATTTTTGACATAAGACCCTTGTTTTTCTTTTCATCAATATTGAAATTAATGGTAGTATTTTGAGATTTCGGAGCTCTTTTGGTGAATTCTTCTTCTTTAGTTTTGGTAGTTGTAAATTGAATATTTTTAATGATGTCTGCAGGAAGATTTTGTAGGGCAGTCTTTCCATCTTTGTCAAAAAAAGGTTTTCCATTGACCATAATCTGGTCTACAGCTTTTCCGTTGACGGTAATTTTCCCATCATTCCCAATTTCCACTCCTGGAATCTGTTTCAAAAGTTCATCAATTTGACTGTCTGGCGGAACTTTAAGAGCAGAAGCATTGAATTCTATAGTGTCATTCTTTACTTTCACCGGAGAAACCGTAATCTTCACCTCATCAAGAGCAATGATTTTCTTTTTTTCAAGTTCTATATTACCCAAAGATAATGACTGCTGAATATTTTCAAGTGCTTTTGAATACGATAGTTTTTCAGTATCAATTTTTAAAAAGGAAGGTTCTTTTACCTCATCGGTCTGCAACGAGAATTTACCTTCTTTATTGGTTGCTGTATAATTGATAATGGTGGAGTCTTTAGCCTTTAGCAGATATATGGTGGCATTTTCTACAGGTTTTTTTTCCGGATCGGTTACTTTTCCATCAATATATAGTCTTTGAGCGTATATAATTAAAAAATTACACACCAAAAACACGAATAATAAGATTTTCTTCATTGAGCTTTCCAAAGCGTAAAAATAAAAAAACATCCCAATATAGGGATGTTCCTTATGAATATTTAAAAAAATATTTTTATGCTCTTAAATATCTTGAATAAGCATATCCTTCCTGACCGTCAGCAGTTTTCACTTTCCACCAGTCATCAGAAGTCTGCTCAATTAAAGTTACAGCAGAACCTTTTGCAGCTTTTCCTACTACAGCAGCTTCAGTAGAAGGCTCTTGTCTGATATTCAGATTAGATTCATCTGTAGCTACAGTAAGAGAAGCACCTGAAGCAAGACCTGCAACCTGTACATCGATATTGATATCTGAAGCAGAATAAGTAGAATCAATAGCACCTAAAGCATTCCAAACTGCATCTTTTGCAGCTGTATTGGAAGCATCTCCGGAAACATATAAAATTCCGTCTTGTTCCTGAACCTGTAAGTTTGAAATCCCAGCAGATTGAGCTGCTGAAACTACGCTTGAATATTTATCTTGTAATGTACTCATCTTAATTTAATTATTTTACTGTGTAGTTAAATTTAACTTTACCAACTTTTAAAGCGTCAACAGACTGCTTGATTTTTTTAGCTTGTTCCTTAGAAACGTTTCCTGTAAGGGTAAGCTCATCATTGATAACTTCTACTTTTACAGTAGGGAAATCTTTTACTGCATCCTGAACTTTTTTCTGAACAGCAGGATCTACAGCAGATTTAGTTTCAACAGGTGCCGGAGCTGGAGTTACTTCAACTTTAGACATATCCATTACATCTTTTACTCCTTTAATTGCCTTTAATTGAGCAATCATAGCATCCTTAGACGCTTGATCTGCGAAAGTTCCGCTTAAGTGAGCTACACCTTCTTTTACTTCAACAGAAGCATTGGGATTAGAAGTTACTACAGTTGTAGCCTGAGTCTGAAGATCGGCATCAGAAACTTTTTTCTTGCAAGAAACTGCCCCGAAAGATACAGCTACAGCTAATGCAGCCATTGCGATAGTTTTTTTCATATTGTATATTTATTAATGTTGTTATACAATCAAATGTAATAATAAAATTTGTACCAAAAGAATAAAAATTCAATAAATGTTTCTTAATTTTTTTACAATATTTTCTGAACCAGCGATTTAATTTTTATGTTTCAAAAACTTATTGTGGCCTTAGCATGATGAGAATAAAATATTCTGCCAATTCAAAAACCATTATATTTGCGCAAATTGAACTATATATATGAAAGGACAGAATAAACTTTTTATAGCAATTATCATCGCACTTATCCTGGGAGTAGGAATTGGAGGAATTGTACATGTGCAATATCCGGAAAGTGCAGAACCTTTTTCAAAGAATATAAAACTATTGGGAACGGTTTTCATCAGGTTGGTACAGATGATTATTGCGCCTTTGGTATTTACTACACTGGTGGTAGGAATTGCTAAAATGAGTGACATCAAAATGATCGGAAGAGTAGGTACAAAAGCAATGCTTTGGTTTATTTCCGCTTCTTTGGTTTCCCTTTTTATCGGGTTGATACTTGTTAACTGGCTGGAGCCGGGACATGTAACCAAATTACCCGTACAGGACGTTGCTTCAGCAGAAGATCTTTTGAAAAGCAGTAAAAGTTTTTCATTAGAGGACTTTGTAAAGCATATGATTCCTAAAAGTTTATTTGAAGCCTTTGCCACCAACGAAGTATTGCAGATTGTAGTATTTGCGATTATGTTCGGAGTTGCTTTAGCTAATTTAGGAGAAGAATATTCTAAACCCGTAGTAAAACTTTTTGATATTATTGCTCATGGTATCCTTAAAATGGTAGGATATATCATGTGGTTTGCTCCTCTTGGAGTATTGGGAGCCATTGCCGCCGTGGTAGCGACCAATGGTTTTGAGATCTTTAAGGTTTACGCCATCTATCTGAGAGATTTCTTTTTTGCATTGGGCGTACTTTGGCTGGTTCTTTTATTGGTAGGATATTTTATCTTAGGGAACAGACTGTTTGATTTATTAAAAAGAATTAAAGAGCCATTACTCATTGCATTCTCTACGACCAGTTCGGAAGCCGTATTTCCAAAATTGGTAGAAGAGCTTGAAAAATTCGGATGTAACAGCAGAGTAGTCTCTTTCATTCTTCCTTTAGGATATTCCTTTAACCTGGATGGGAGTATGATGTATATGACATTTGCTTCTATTTTTATTGCTCAGATTTATGGAGTAGAAATGACCATCGGGCAGCAGATCACCATGCTTTTAGTATTGATGCTTACTTCTAAAGGGATTGCAGGAGTTCCGAGAGCGTCTTTGGTGATTATTGTAGCAACCTGTTCAATGTTCGGGATTCCACCGGAAGGTATTGCTTTAATCTTACCAATTGACCACTTCTGTGATATGGGAAGAAGTATGACTAACGTATTAGGAAATACACTGGCTACTTCAGCAGTCTCGAAATGGGAAGGGCAGTTAACCGAACCTTTAGACAAAATTTAAATAATGAGTTTAAACAGCTTATCAACTTATAAAAGCCATATTGAGAAATATGGCTTTTCAGTTATTAATGAAGTATTTTCTGATGCAGAGGTTGCTCAGATTATCAATGTTCTGGACAACATAGATACATCAAAAGAGAATTTCAGAAAGTCCGAGGACTTGTTTGCCATAAGACAGTTCTTAAAGGAAGTTCCGGAAATTAAAGATTTCATCTTTAATGACAATATCAGAACGATCATCAATGAAATTTTTGGTGACCGGTATTTTGTAGTTAAAAGTATCTATTTTGATAAACCTGAAACCTCCAATTGGTATGTTGCTTATCATCAGGATCTGACGATTTCTGTTGATAAAAAGCTGGAGCTATCTGGTTTTGGTCCGTGGACGACAAAACAGAATCAGTTTGCTGTACAGCCGCCATTGGATATTTTAGAGAGTATTTACACCATCAGAATCCATCTGGATGATGCGGATGAAAATAATGGAGCGTTAAAAGTGGTTCCGGAATCTCATGCTAAAGGAATTTACAGACCGGAAACTATAGACTGGACGATAGAAAGAGAAGAAATCTGTAAGGTAAATAAAGGTGGTGTGATGTTGATGAAACCACTTACACTACATGGTTCAAACAGAACTACGAACGGAAAGAAAAGAAGAGTAATTCATATTGAGTTTTCTGATAGAGAACTTCCGGAAGTCCTGCAATGGGTAGAAAGAATGAATTAATAAAAAAATAAAGACCTTCGAAATTTTCGAAGGTCTTTATTTTTGGGTTGAAAAGCTGAAGTGAGCTATTGGGGCTGAACCTTCATCTCCAATTATTCTTACTATTTTACAGAAATTTCATCTACAAAGATATATGTTTCGCCACCTGTTTTCTGACGCCAACCGGGAAGTTTTCCAAAATAATAAGCTTTTACTTTAAGATATCTTGCTTCGGTAGGAAGAATTTCAGTGGCAAAATCCTTGATCTGCACCTTTTCATCTTTAGGATCAATATCACTGTTGATAGTATCCAGAAGAATAAAATCTTTTGAATTCATAGAGGCATAATATTCCACTTTTTTTGGCATTAAGATGTGGGCTTTATGGTCCTGAAGATAGGTAGAGGAAATCTGGGTGATTTGCAGAGGAGATTGAAAATCGATTACAGTTTCAAAATTCTGCCCTAGATAACCTTGCCAATCTCCTTTTCGCCAATCCAGATCACCTTTGATTCCATCAATTAATGCGAGTTTTCCGGTAGCTGTATATAGAGGATCAATTTTTGATAGGGTAGTGATCTCCCAATAATTAGGTCTTCTGTTAAAATTAGCTGTTGTTACTGAACTTTTTTCTCTTTTTCTTTCTGCATAAGCCTGAACCTGTGTTGTTTTACTAATAACGAAAGGCTTTTTGTAAACTGTGAATTTCTTTTTTTTGTTGGTATCACTCGCATCTATAGTCAAATAATAGATTTTATCAGCCGAATTCGATGAAGTAATCTCAACCTTGGTAGAAAAATCAAAGATTCTGTCTGCTTTAACGGCCGGAGCGGCAATGACCTGCTGAAAAGTATTTGTTGGATCATTGGTTTCCATCTTTGGATCCATATGCTGAGAATGATTTTGAGCATCTATAATCTGGATCAATAATAAAGACAATGCAAACAGTCCTTTTTTCATATTCTGATATTAAGAACGGGTATAAATCAAGTACAGTACCAAATATGAAAAGAGGGGTGGGAAATTGAAAAAGAGTGGGCTGGAAGATGAGAGATGGAAGATGGAAGTACTGTCAGGAGATATGTAAATTTCAGTTTATTGATTGTAATTAATTCATAAGTTTAGAAAGAGGTTTGGGCTTGAAGTGGGAAGCAGGAGGTGCTGTTAGATTAGGAGTAACTTGTTATCTGTTGATTATAGTTAATGGATAAGTTTAGAAAATCTTATTAAAAAAATGTCGTTCGTAGCCGGGGTTTAATAACTTCATTCTTCCAACCACCAGCTCATTTTTTTCTTAACATGTAATAAAACTCAGTATCAGCTTGTCTTATATAAAACCATGATTATTAAACCGCATGAAGAAGATACTAGTTTCAGCCATTATTTTATTACCAGCCGCTTTTTTTTCTCAAACTATAACAGGGAAGATCACCCACTCTGGAAAAGCAGGTTCCTATGTGGAAATTATAGCTGTAAAGGATCAGAAAAAGCAGACTGCCATTTCTGATGAAAAAGGAAATTATTCATTGAAGCTTTCTGAAGAAGGGAATTATACTATAAAACTGCTTCAGGACGGAATGGAAGTTTCCCATACAGATATTACGGTGAATGGGAATGTAAAGCAGGACTTTTTCATTGAAGAAAAAAAGGAAAAGCAAATTGAAGGGGTAACACTTACTGCTAAAAAAAAGCTGATTGAAAGAAAAGCTGACAGATTGGTTTTTAATGTGGCCAATTCTGTTGCTTCCCAGGGAATGGATGGAGCAGATGCATTGGCTACAACACCTTTAGTGAAAGTTGATGAGAATGCAGGAGTTTCTATTGCAGGGAAAAGCGGCGTTGCCATTATGATCAATGAACGAATTCTGAACTTATCTTCAGCCGAACTTGTAACCTATCTTAAAAGTCTCAGATCAGAAAATATAGAGAAAATTGAAGTGATCACTACGCCGCCTGCTAAATATGAAGCTCAGGGAAATAGTGGTCTTATCAATATTGTTCTGAAGAAAAATCAAAATCTGGGCTGGAGCGGAAGTCTTACGACAAGCTTTCAGCAACAGACTTATCCTGGCTTTTCAAACAGTGCAACGATCAATTATCAAAATGAAAAATTACGTTCTTCATTAAAATTGAGACAAAGCAAATACCAAAAACATTCTTTTGAAAACTACAGAATAACGGGAACAGAAGGACTTAAAAGCCATGATGACAGGAAAGATTTTGGAGATGGACTTGGAGCTAATTTGAGTGTTGATTATCAGTTAAACGGAAAATCAAATGTAGGCTTTATTTATGATTATGGATTTGGACATTCCAATATGGATGTTGAGAATACTTCGGATTACTTTCAGAATGATCAGTATACCAATACACTTTCTACTTACGCTGAACATAGGGGGAAATCTGCACAACATACAATAAGTGCTTACTATGACTTTAAGTTTGGAAAGCAGGATAATAAATTGAGCATTACAGGGAATTATTTTTCTAATCTCCCTAAGACGACTATAGATTTTACAACGATAGAAAACTCCGGGAATGAATTTGTTGTGAGATCACCATCAGTGGTGGACTATAAAATTTATTCAGGGCAGGCAGATCTTACCCTGCCTTATGAATTTGCTAAAACAGAAGCTGGAATAAAATTTACCAATTTCGATAATAATTCAAGTATCTTTTACCAAAACCTTGAGAATGGAAGTTATGTAACGGATGTTTCGAAAAGTAATGAATTTAAGTATAATGAGAAAAATTATGCTGCTTACTTCAGTCTTGAGAAATCCTTCAATGAAAAATGGTCGGCAAAAGTAGGGCTTCGTTATGAATATTCTGTAGTGAACGGAAATTCTCTCACTTCCGGACAACAATCGGAAAGTTCCTATGGAAATTTTTTCCCTACCGCTTATGTGAGTTATAAGAGTGATGAGAATAATACATTCAGTCTTAATTATTCCAAAAGGATTGATAGACCTGGGTTTCGTGCCATCAATCCGTATCGCTGGTACACCAATATAAATTCTTATTTTACCGGGAATCCTTTCTTACAGCCGTCTATCAATCATAATTTTGAATTTTCCCATGTCTACAAAGGGAAATTATCCACTACCCTTTATTTTCAGAGAACATTGGATGGATTTGGACAGCTGGCCAGCCTGTCCGGGGAAAGCAGAACGAGTACTTTTTTCAATTACTATAACCAAAACAGCATAGGTGCTACAATAAATTATTCCAATACATTCTTTAAACGTTGGGAAACCAATTATTCTGCAGATATTGCTTACAGCAGTATGGAGGTGTTTGCTACAGATGCCTTAACAAAGAAAGGATATAGCTATGTGTTCGATTTTCAGAATAATATATCGCTGGATAAGAAAAAAAATATTCAGCTTATTGCCAACTATTGGCTCCGTCTTCCTTCCAATTTTGGAAATAGATATTCTGCTTTTGTAGGAAATTTTGTAGCAGGATTCAAGATGAACCTTATGGATAAAAATCTGCAGATGAGTGTCATTGTTTCCGATATTTTCAAGCAGGCAAGAAGTAGAGGGGAAATCTATTTTACAACCGGAACACATTATTTTAATAATTACTATGATGCCAGAAGGCTTACTGTATCAGCAACCTATACTTTCGGAAATAAAAAGGTAAAAGGAGTACGCCGTAATGTGAATTTTGACGAGAAAGATAGAGCGAATTAAGGCTGGAAGCAGGAAGAGTGATGCTGGAGGTATTGTCAGGTTGTTGATAAGTTGCAGTTTACTGATTACAATTTATTGATAGGTTTTGAAAAGAAAACTGGCTGGAAACGGTATGTAGGAAGTACTTTTATTCTTACAATAACTAATTGTATTAAAGGTTGATATTTTAGTTAAATAAAACTTTAGTTGTTAATAAACTACTATAAATTCCAGCCTTCCTTTTCCAACTTCCTTCCGACTAAACCTCGCCTTCAAAAAAGTTATTAAGATATTCCAACTTATGACTTTCATGCCCTGCAGTTCCCAGGTATTTTTTCCATGCCTGGGACTCATGGTAAACAATGCCCATTTCCCAGACACAGTAAGTCGGGAGGTGGGTTTTATTTCTATCCCATATTTCAAATTTTCCACTTCCGTCATAGTAGACGCTTTCCCATAATTCGTTTTCACTTCGCCATGTACATATCAAAAGAAGATAATTTTCTCCACATCGGTGCATGATCACAAATCCAAGATCTTCGATATTTTGAAAGTTTTCACCAGCATTTTCAATACATGTTTTGGCATTCTGAATATCCTGTGAAGAAACCTCAGCAGAATCTTTAGCCAGATCATACCATTTGAATCTTGTTTTTCCTATAGTGAATATTTCTTTTGGTAATGCATATTTAGATGGGTAAGCAATAGTTTCCATAGATTTTGTTTGATGGCGGATGGTTCCTATGATGAAAAAACAGGATAAACAAAATTTTTAACGATCTGATTTATCACCTGATATTATAGATTTTATTGATTCTAAATTACCGAAAAAAAACGTAAATTTGTAAACAATTTATATTTATATGTTGACGAAAGAAAAGGTTCAGGAATTCCTTAAAGAAATAGAAGTAGATGATTTGGTGAATAATCTTCAGATTATGGGTAATGATGTTTATATTGACATGACGGCTCACTCACCAGCAATGCACGAAAAGAAAAAACTGGAAGCTGCCATGAAGCAGGCTTTTGCCAGTGAGTTTGGAGAAGACGTTCATTTAAAACTTAAAATAGTTTCTCCAGAACCAAGTGAAATTCAGCAAAGCCAGATCAAAGGAAAACAGATTCCTGGGATTCAAAATATTATCGCTATTGCTTCCGGAAAAGGAGGAGTAGGGAAGTCTACAGTTTCTGCAAATATGGCAGTAACGTTGGCAAAAATGGGTTTTAAAGTAGGATTATTAGATGCTGATATCTACGGACCATCAGTTCCTACCATGTTCGATACAGAAGGCGCAAAACCAATCTCTGTAGAAGTGGACGGAAAAAATATGATGAAGCCTATTGAAAATTATGGAGTGAAAATGCTTTCTATTGGATATTTTTCCGGAGCTAACCAAGCGGTAGTTTGGAGAGGACCAATGGCTTCAAAAGCATTAAACCAAATGATTAGAGATGCTGCATGGGGAGAATTGGATTTCTTATTGATTGATCTTCCTCCAGGAACAGGTGACATTCACTTATCTATCATCCAGGAAGTTCCTGTAACAGGAGCCGTGATCGTAAGTACACCTCAGCACGTTGCTTTGGCAGATGTAAGAAAAGGGATTGCCATGTTCCAGATGGAGAGCATCAATATTCCGGTTCTTGGATTAATAGAAAATATGGCGTATTTTACACCAGAAGAACTTCCTGAGAATAAATATTATATCTTTGGAAACCAGGGAGCACAATATCTGGCAGAAGATCTTGGAATTCCTGTATTGGGAGAGATTCCTTTGATCCAAAGCATCAGAGAAGCAGGAGATGTAGGAAGACCGGCTGCTCTTCAGGAAGATTCTAAAATTGCAGAGATCTATACTGAAACAGCAAGAAAAATGGTAGAAAGTCTTGTAGAGAGAAATAAAAACCTTCCTCCAACAGAGGCTGTGAAGATCTCCACAATGGCAGGTTGCTCACCAAAAGCAAAATAATAGTAACTTTCAATCAAATTTGAAAAAACCGAATTGAACTGAAAAAATATGGAAACAAACATAACGCACGAAGATACAGTAACAAGAGTAATGGAAGCTCTGGAAAGCATCAGACCGTTTTTGAACAAAGACGGTGGTGATATTGAGCTTATTGACGTGAAGGATAATCAGGTTTTTGTAAAACTTCTGGGTAACTGTTCCGGATGCTCGCTGAATTTTTCAACCTTAAAATTAGGGGTAGAAAATACAATCAAACAACATGCCCCGGAAATTGAAAAGGTAATCAACGTAGAATAATACTCTATCTGAGATAGTAAAAAGACAGGCTTTTGTATAAGGCCTGTCTTTTTTGTTTCTGTTTAAAAAAGGCTTGATAATTAATGGTTATCAAGCCTTAAACAAATAATTTAAAAATATAATTATGAATTCTGAGTGAGAAATTTCTTATAATTCTCCTCATTTTCAAAATAAGCTACTTCACCTTCATCACTGATCATGACAATATAAGCATCAGCTTTATCAATTGTTTTTCCGGTGTATGGATCAATAGCTTCTCTGGCTGTTTTATCAGATGGAATACGCTTTACGCACATTTCACAGCATCCATAGTACATTTTTCCGTTGTGGGGAACTTCAATCTGCTTTTTGCCCATATAAGCATTGTTAACCATGCATACTGTTTCATTGGGAACATGACTACCTTTTACATACTTTCCTGAGGCTGCAAGCTGAGGTTGCTGTTTCTGCACGGTTGCAGTTTCCGAACTTTTTATTTTCTCTTTACTACAGGCATATAAAGCCATAGTACTGAAAAGAATTAAAAATGTGTTTCTAACTATTAATTTCATGATAATATTATTTAATTAAACTTCCTTCTGTAATTTCTTCGTTTGCTTTTTAACGATGTGATCTCCTTCGGATAACTCTCCAAAAACTTCAATAGTATCATTCAGAATTCTTCCTTTTTTAACCGGAATGAATTTGGCTTTTCCATGGTCTTTTTTAATAATATAAATTCCCATATTACTTTCTACCACAGCAGATCTGGGAATAAAAAAAGTTGCTTCTTTATTCTGTAGCGGGATGATAGATTCAGCAATCATAAAAGGCTTTAATTCTCTGGAATGATTGATAAAATCGGCTTCTATTTTTTCTGAACGAAGCTTAAGATCTAATGATCCTGCTTTTCTGGATATTGTGGCTTTGAAATTTTTCTCAGGAATAGCATTGACCCGGAATGAGATGGTATCACCCACATTGAGATAAGGAATATTTGCTTCGGAGACCGATAAACTAAGGCGAAGCTTTGACGTATTTTGAATAACCATAAGTGGTGTTCCTCCCATAGGACCTACATAAGCGCCCAGGTCTACATTTCTTTCCGTGATTATTCCACTAAAAGGAGCACGGATAACCAGGTATTGATTAATATTCTGAAGTTCACGATACGCAGATCTTGCTGCATTTACTTGTGCTTCATCAGAGAGTTTACGGGCAGTGATCTGATCCAGTGCATCTTTTGCAATGGCTCCTTTTGTTTCATTGGCTTTATACATTCTGCTGTAGCTTGATTTTGTAGAAGCATAGATGGCTTCCTGTGCCTGCCATTTTGCTTTCGCATTAGCAGCTTGAGATTGTATTTCCGGAGCTTCCAAAACCATGAGAACCTGTCCTGCACTTACATAAGAGCCAATATCTACATTGATCTTTTTTACATAGCTCTGTACTTTGGCAAATAATGCGGTTTCCTGATCCGGAACCAATTCACCGGGAAGTTTAAGATCTACTTTGGGATTACTTTTTTTTATAGCTACTGTTTCCATGCTAGTCATCATCATAGGCTTGGCTTCTTGTTGAGCTGTTTCTTTTTCTTTGCTGCAAGAAGCAGGAATAATCATAAGGGTTAGAATAGCAACGGTGTATAATAGATTTTTCATTGAGTATAAAAATTATGGGTTGGAATTAGAATAATGAATACTTTCTTCATCTTCAGGATCTAAGGAAGGAGAAATAGTGCCGGCATTTTTTTGGATCCATCCAAAGACAAGGGGAAGAATAATCAGAACAGAGAAGGTTGAAAAAATAAGCCCTCCGATCACAGCACGTCCTAGCGGAGATACTTGGTCACCCCCTTCTCCGAAGCCTATAGCCATAGGAAGCATACCGGCAGCCATAGCAAGAGTTGTCATAATAATCGGGCGGATACGAAGTTTTGCCGCTTCAATGCCGGCATCCAGTGCATTTCCTGTTGATTTTCGAATGGTTTCGGCATTGCTTATCAATAGAACAGCGTTGGCGATAGAAACTCCAACGGACATAATGAGTCCCATATAAGACTGAAGATTCAGGGTAGAACCTGTCAATTTTAGTAATGCTAATGATCCTACCATGACAAAAGGAACTGTTGTTAAAATAACCAATGAAACACGGAATGATTGAAAGGTAGCCGCAAGCATCAGGAAAATTACCGCAGCGGCGATAAGAAGTCCGGAAGAAAGACTGCTCATGGTTTCATTCAAGACAGGAGCCATTCCGGAAACTTCAATATTAATTCCTTTCGGAAGCTCACCAAGAGATTCGATGGCTTTTTGTACGTCTTTGGAAGCTTGTTCCAGATCTGTTTTATGGAGATTAGCTGTAACAGTAGTGTAGCCCATTGTTCCCAAATTGTAGCTTTCTCCCAATTCTTTTGCAGAGCTTATAGTGGCCACATCACCCAAAACAGGTCTATCTGAGTTTTTGGATAACGGAATATTAGCCAGCTCTTCTTTGCTGTTGAGAATATTTTGGGGAGTCTGCACCTGTACATCATAAGCAATTCCCATCATTCCGCCTACCCAGAAATTCTTATTGGTATATCGGGTAGATGCGGTAGCTGTTACCAGTGATTTAGCAATATCCTGTGCATCCAATCCTAATTGTGCAGCTTTTACCCTGTCAATATTAATTTGTAATGCAGGATAGCTCATAGATTGTGGGATTTGCTGATCCCGCATATATTCAATTTCTTTTAATTTGGCTAAAAGCTTTTCCGCATACATTCGGTTCATTTTTTTCATCATCCCTGAAATTCTGATCTCAACAGGAGTATTGGTTCCCTGGCTTAAAATCTTTTCCGTAAGTTCAATGGGTTCAAATGAGATTTGAAGATCCGGCATTTTTTCCTTGTAATACTTTCGCAATTCGTCCTTCAATTCATCAGAATTACCGTTGAATTCTTTTAAGGCAACCTGCATTAAGGCTTCGTGTGGACCTGCATTATAAAGATAAATAGGACTAACAGCGAATGTTGAAGGATGCTGGCCAATAAACACAGATGAAATAGCGATATTGTCTTTTCCTACTTTATTTTTCAGATGCTCCAGAAATTTTTTAACTTTTATTTCGGTAACTTCAATACGGGTTCCTTCTGCAGCTTTTATACGAACCTGAAACTGTCTTGAGTTAACAGCAGGTAATACATCTTTTCCAGTTTTCTGATACAATCCGATTCCTAAGCATAAAACAGCTGCAAGGCTTATACTCACGATAAGCTTTCTTCGTTTCATGAGAGAGGATAAGAATGTGGTAAAACGGTCTCGGAAGCTGTTAAACCAATTTGCATTGTGATTTTCACACATCTTAGGATCATGCTTCATCAGCCAGTTAGCCATCACCGGAACAAAAGTCTGTGATAATATAAAAGAGATAATCATCGAAAATCCTATGGCCATTGCTAAAGGCATAAATAAAGATCCGGGAATGCCAGTCATCATAAATGCAGGTGCAAATACAGCAAGAATACAAAGCATGATGAGTAATTTTGGGAAGGCTATTTCTTTACAAGCATCCCAAATAGCCTGTGCACGGTTTTTTCCCATCGCAAAGTGCTGGTGGATATTTTCAATGGTAACCGTACTTTCGTCTACCAATATTCCTATTGCGAGAGCAAGTCCTGATAAAGACATAATATTAATAGACTGTCCGAATAATTTTAGAAATAATACTCCTGAAATAATTGAAATCGGAATGGTCATAATCACAATCAAAGCCGCTCTGCGGTCATTAAGGAAAAGCATCACCATCAACCCAGTAAGCAAAGCTCCTAAAATACCTTCAACCGCTAAGCTTTTCAAGGCATTTGAAATATAAACAGACTGATCGAACTCATAGGAAATCTCCACATCATCCGGCATATTTCGTTGAATTTTCGGGAGTGATTGTTTTAATTTGTTGACAACCTCTAAGGTAGAGGCATTGCTGGCTTTGGCAATATTGATGTATACAGAACGTTTTCCGTCTATAAGAGCGTATCCAGTGGCGATATCAGCTCCGTCTTTAACAGTAGCCACATCTTTGACGTATACATTATCTGCAGTTCCTTTAAATAAAGGAATATCTCCAAGTTCTTCCACTTTTTTTACCGTATTATTAGTAGGAGTGAGATAATTGGTCTCACCTATATAGACATTTCCTGATGGTGAGGTAATGTTATTTCTGCTGATGGCTTCTACTATCTGTTCAGGTGACAATTGATGAGCCCGTAGTTTAACAGGATCTACATTCACCTCTATGGTACGCGGGCTTCCCCCAAACGGTGGAGCAGTAGTAAGCCCCGGAATAGCAATAAGAAAAGGACGGGCATTGAAATTCGCTATATCCTGAAGTTCATTATTTGTTTTCGTATTGCTTCGGAAGACAAGCTGTCCTACTGGCTGTGATGAGGAATCAAAACGAATAATGAAAGGTGGCGGGGCTCCGGGCGGTAAAAACACCTGTGAGCGGGTAGAAAGTGCATTGATTTGTGCAATAGCTTCCCCCATATTGGTTCCTTCATAGAAATTAACTTTCATGAGGGTGAGACCCTGGGTATTTTTAGATTCAATACTTTTAATACCATTGGTGAATAAAAGCATATTGACATACATTTTGGTAAAATAGCCTTCCATCTGTTGTGGCGTATATCCATTAAAAGAATGGGCAACATACACTACAGGAAGATTCATTTCAGGAAGAATATCTACTTTTACTTCTTTGGCAGCTTTGATTCCGAAAAACAACAGCCCCAATACCAATACCATTACAGATATTGGCCTGCGTAATGCAAACTTTATAAGATTCATGTTTAAATTTTTGAATTAATGAGCAATTGCTTTGGTAATCAGTGATAGGTCTCCTTTGGAAGCTGCCATCAGTACTACAGCCTGCCAGGAATTGTTCTGGGCAATTTCATAGTTGATTTCAGCCCGGTTCAGAAGATATAATGCCTGTGTAAAATCTACAATAGTCGTTAATCCGTTTTCGTACAGTGCTTTTTGTTGATTAAAGGCATCGGTAGCGGACTGTAACTGGATTTTGGATTCAGTTACTTTTGACAAAGCATTTTTATATTTCAGATCTGAAAGGCTCTGCTGATTATAAAGTTCCTGCTGGAGGAGCTGATAATCCACATCCAAAGTCTTTGTAATCAGTTTCTGTTCGTTTATTCTGGCATTATTCCTGTAAAAATCAGTAAGGTTCCAGCTGAGATTGAATCCTACAATATAATTCATCCTATTGATGCCAATACCTTCAAGATAAGATGGGGAATACGCAGAATTATCCTGAACATAGTTCCATTCGAAACCGGATCCACGTCCCTGAAATGAACCAAACATTGAAAGTGAGGGCAAAGCAGATTTATTGAGATAACCTTCCTGCTGCTTACTCTTATTAATTTTTTGAGTCACCAAAAGACTGCTGGGATGTTGATCAAAAGAAGAGACTTCCTGGATGAAAATGGGAGTATTTTTACTGAAATAATGATCCAGTTGATAGTCTCTGAAGTTCTCTGCCAGAAGATCTGATAGTTTTTGATTATAATCAAGAACATGGTCATTGGCATTGATGATTGCAGTTTGTGCATTTGACATTTCTGCTTTGGCCAGTGATGCATCTACTTCTGGGATCAGCCCGCTATTGGCTCTTGCCTGGGCAATCATATAAATGACCTCTGAACGTTTGTGGTTTTCCTGTTGTACATGCTCAAGACGCTGACTTACAAGAAGATTGAAATAAGCGGCGGCGGCCTTTATCTGCTGCTGAAATATTTCCTGTTTCAAATCTGCTTTTTGAAGCTCCACATCAGCTGTTTCTATATTTTCTTTCGCTTTAAGTTTTCCAAAAGTATAGACATTCCAATTGATATTGGCCAGATATAAGCTTCCAAAAGCTGCATTCCAGTTTTGTTCTGCCAGAGGCATGGAAGTGGAGGCAATACCTGAAACTCCCATATTGTACATAGGTCCGTTTTGGGCATTGATGGTTCCGAAACTCTGCTGAACAGCCAATGTTACTTCCGGCAAATAGTATGTTTTCTGAAGCTTAAGTCTTTCCTGTGAAGCCTGTATATTGATTTCTTTTTTTTGAATAGACTGATAGTTTTTTTCGGCCCTGAGAAGTACATCCTCTAAACTCGTCAACTGAGCAAAGGATAGTGCAGGGCAACTCAGCCATAGGATAAGTGCTCTGAATGATAAATTCATAGAATATTTTTAGAATTAAAATTGAAAAATAATTGTCCCGATCGGGATCACATAGGATTCAATCTATTCTAAATTCTATAAACACAATGAAGGATAAAAAGAGAAGGGTAGTTGAGATGGTATTTTGAAGGATCAAAATAAAAAGTATGGTTTTCAGCATCAAGAGCAGATACCGAATCAAATACAGCACCCAGATTATAATAAGGAATCGATGCCGATAAAAACTTAACAGGAGAGTTTTTGTAGGAGTGAGGAAGGTTATCTTCTTTGCAGATCTTTTTTACTTCCAGTTTACAACATTTACTGTGATTTTTTTCTTTGTTGGCACTGCATTTCGGACAGTCTAAATCAGAGAGTTTTTTCAGACCTACATGTACTTCACTTGCATTCCCTTTACACACATGTTTACTCGTAGTAAATCCCGAAGAAACTACAATATAAAGAAGAATAAACAGTATGTGAAAGACTCTTTTCATTTCGCGGGATAAAATTAGAATGAATAAAAATCTTGGTGTTATATAATTATGGAAGAAGTTTATACTTTAAGGGAAATAAATTCTATTTCTATTGAAAATAATCGTTGATTTAAACTATTAAAAAAGACTCAAAGATATCTTTGAGCCTTAGTTGTTTAATGATATGGGTAAATTATTGTTTCACCACTTTATTTCCCACTCCTGTAAGAGAAGCATTAGGTTTTCCTGATTTTGTTCCTGAAGTTCTGTAGTATACCGTATTATTACCTCCTTCTATGGCAACATTATCCACTTTATCAATATATATTTTGTTACCTGTTCCCGAAACTGAAATCTTCCTTGCACTTCCTTTAACTGTTACTGTATTATCACCTCCCGAAACCTCAACATTTCCACCATTAAGACTATAATTGAGGGTATGGCCTACACCGTCTACCTGTATTGTTTTTCCATTAGACTGCTCTACTCCTTTCGTAGATTCTGTTTTTCTGGATTGAGAAAATGCTGTTCCTGTTCCTAGTAACAGAATTGCTAAAATACCTGCTGTTTTAATACTTTTCATATTGAATTTGGTTTTTGTTGTGGGTAAATATAAGTACAAAATAATTTTCTCATAGTTAATCAAAAGTTAAATGATTGCTTTTTTAGAAGATAAAGAAAATCTATTTCAACGGTGGGGATAGGTTATTGTTTTAAATCCAAAGATTTTAGTTTAATCTAAGAGACAATCCTTGTCAAGGTTTTAAACCTTGACAAGGATGTTGGTGGTTTCAACCTCTCTTCCAGTGGTATAATTTAAATAGATCCTAATAAAAAAGCCCCTAAAAATAGAGGCTTCAATCAAATCGTAGAATGGTATATTATTTTACAATAATTCTTTTAAGATGTCCTTCTGAAGTTTTTACAAGATAAACTCCTGTAGAAAGATTTGTAGTACTGATTGTAAGGGCATTTTTTTCTTTTCTAATCAGTTTTCCGGACATATCATATAATTCGTAATCCTGTTTTCTGTTGAAATATAAAATATTTCCTTTATTAACAGGGTTCGGGAATACATTGAATGTTGCTTTTTCGGAATTTACTTCACCAGTGGTCAAAGTAGGAGGTAGGGCCACTTCATACATTGATAGTGTTCCGCTGATCTCATTGGCAATAATAACATATCCTTTATTAGTGGTGGTATTTTCAGGAGCAATATAAATAATTCCTTCAGGACCATTATCTCCACCGTAAGCTGAGGTAGAACGAGAATGTTTATAATCTGTAAACGTAGGATTATTTGGATTCGTGATATTATAAACCATTACACCACCAGTTCTTTCCAGGGTAATGAAGGCATAGGTTTGCCCATGGATCGTTCCAAGAGCTACTCCTTCCGGTTCTGGACCTTTTGCACGGCTTCTGCTTTTAATGGTATTGGATTCATTATCTGCATTGAAGATCAATGGTTGTTTGTCTGCAATATATCTTTCAAACTGATCTCCACTGTCATATACCTGTTGCTTTGTATCTGCATTGAAAATGGAGAATGAGCGGGCTCCTAAAGCTGCAATTTCTTCAAAATCTGTATCTCCATCAGTATTTCCTGTAGCAGAAGACACTCTGAATCTTCCCAGGTTGTGAGAAGCTTTTAAGATATTCGCATTTGGGAAAATTGTAGGATCTAGGGTGTAACTGTTAGCCCCTACAGTAGTTCTTTCGCTGTATCCGGAAAGATCTTTTTCATCTCCTTCATTGGCAGTTACAATATAGTGGGTGTTTCCTATCTTATAATTTTGTACGGCATCAGGAAGATAATAGGCTTTTACAGGCCAGTTGGCGATAAGAACCTCACCATTATTGTCTGAAGCATCAAAACCGTTTCCAGGAAGGTTCATATCTTTTTTTCCAAGCCCCCAGACTCCTGTGATGCTTTTAGTAGCAAGATCCACCTCAGCAATCGCATTGTTTTCCTGAAGGGTAACCCAAGCTTTTTGACTGTCTGCACTTACTGTAACATATTCCGGCTCCAGATCCTGGGAAAGGGTATTGTTGGTTCTTACTTTTCTTAGGCCTGTAGCGGTTAAAGCAGCCACTTGTGAATCAAAATTATTAAAATTTAATGTAGTTACATTGCTTTGCGTGAGGTTACCAATTCCGCCTGAAATATCAATGATACTGATGGTTCCTTCAGGGTCTACCGTATAGGCATCATTAGGTTCTCCTTCGTTGGCTGTAATTACTTTTGTTCCGTCAGGTGTAAAGGTGATCATATCCGGTAAGGCTCCTACAGTGACTTGCTTTAGGAAATTTCCATTGATGTCAAAGAACACTACAGAACCGTTTTGTTGTGGATTGGTATTGGGAGATGCTGCTGCAATAATTCCATTTTTAACAGCTATACTGGTGATTCCACCATAAGGAGCCATATTGATGGTATTCACAACCAATGGAGCAGTAGGGGTATTGAAATCAATAATATCAAAAACATCGGTAAGAGAGCTGATGGTAAACAGTCTTTGGGTAGCAGGATCATGAACTACAATCTCCGTAGAACTGTTGTTGTTTCCGGAAGGATCAAAGCTTCCGATATAATTCAGTTTGATCTCATTAGAAGGAACGGGTGCTGGTTTATCGTTATCTACAATATAAATCGTTGCAGAATTATCTCCTGAAATGGTTGCACCTGTTGGATCTTCAAGGCTTATTACAAAATATTCAGCCTTTTGTTCTTCCAATATATCATCAATAATGGGAATATTGACAGTATAACTCGTTGTGGAAGGAGTGATATTGATGGTTTGATTGGCTAAAGTAAAGTCATTGTTATCTGCAGTACTAAAAGGAGCAGGTTTTACAACAAGATTTACCGTTGAAGCTGAAGGATTGGCTACATTGATTTTGAAAGCCAGTGTTCCTGCATTTTCCTCCACCTTGATGAAATTTTTCTCAAGAGAAATAGAGGTTCCGGCAGTGGTAAATGTAGAAGAAGTGACTGCTGTTACGGCATTATCACTGAAATCTTCAACAGTATTGGGCTTAAGCGCCAGGTAATACATTTGTCCCGGCACTAAGCCGGAAGTTGGGATGATGGTGATGACGTTGTTGCTAAAAGCTGTCGTGAATGGAACTTGTGTACCTGTAGCATTTCCAAGACGGAATTCTACAAGGTTTTGTGCATTAGAATCGGTTATCGCAGAGTTATTTGTTAATCTTACATTTTCATTAAAGGAAATAGTAGGATTTACAGTTGTTGAAGCATTATTGGTATTGTTGATAGGAAGATAAGTGGCTGTTGGTGGAGTTGTATCGGAAGTTCCTGTAGGTGTTGCATCTACTGTAAAATTATCAAAACGGTTGTTACCACTTGTTCCGCCACCTGTTGCAGAGAATTCAACTTTTAATTTAAAATTGGGATTATTGGAAACTCCTGACACCGCAGAAAAATCAAAAGTGATCAATTGTGGATCGGCATCTTGTGGACTTACCGTTTGATAAGGGATAAAAGTAGTTCCATCCGTTGTATAAGACCAGGCTTGTGTTCCGGCTCCCTGTCCGGATCTTCTTGTTGTAAACTTTACAATGACACTATTGTATCCGGTTGTAGGCAGATTAAACTGTAATCCGCCGCCAATAGGATTGTTGAATCTTAAATGTGTTCCCGGTAAATCTCCATTTCTTGCATTTAAATTATCAATACTGAAATTTTGTCCGGTTCCTCCTGCAAAATCTATTACACTTGTTCCTCCTGCTATTGCTGAAAGAGAGCCGTTCACCAGTGTAGATGAAGGTGCAGTGATGGCGGTTTCGGATGAATTATTATTAAAATTCCAGTAATGAATAAGTGTCTGCCCAAATAGCCCGCTCTGGAAAAAGAATGCAGCTACGACAGACCCTTTTAATAGGTAGTTGTTGATCATTTTTGATTTCAATTAGATAGATACAAAAATGAACTTTATGTTTGTCAACTATTTTAATGGAATTTTAATAAATGTTTAAAAAATAGGTCTGTTTCTGATAAAAGAGAGAATAATGATAGACTTATGTTTTAGATTTAGCTATTTTGCAGGTTTACCGGAAAAATTTAGCATTGTTCCTGATTTAGCACCTTCCAGAGGGTGTTTCTGCATATAGAGAAACCCTGAAACTGCAGTCAGAACCAAGAGTACAAATATAACCAGGACAATTCTTTTTAACATGTCTCTCATATCGCTAAATTTTTAATGTCTCTAATTTCTAATGTTGAAGAAGGATACCCTTTTTTTACGGTATTGATCATAGCTTTTCCAACTTCATGTAAAGTTAATGATTTTGACGGTAAAAAAATAGGAAAAAACCAAATAAAAGGTTTGAAAAACCATTTTACATTGATTTGACCCTCAATAGGTTTCATAAATCCGGGTCTGAAATTGTAAACCCCTTTAAAATTCATCTTTTTTAACGCATTTTCTGTTCTGCCTTTTACCCGTGCCCACATCTGTTTTCCGCTTTCGGTACTATCGGTACTGGCTCCGGATACATAATTGAATACCATTTCAGGATTTTGATGTAAAACAGCTTCTGCAAAATGGATCGTGGTATCATAAGTGATTCTGGTATAATCTTCTTCATTCATTCCCACGCTGCTGATTCCTGCACAAAAGAAGCAAGCATCATAACCTTTGAGATTTTCATCATTGAGATCAATGCTTAAAAAGTCAGGAACGAGATATTCTTTCAGTTTTGGATGCGTTTTTCCTGATGGTTTTCTGCTGATACTCAATATTTGAGAGATATTAGGGTTTTCAAGGCATTCCATTAAAACACCTTCACCGACCATTCCGGTGGCTCCTGTAAGAATTATTTTGATTGGATTCATTGTTTTGCTATTGATAGTTGTATGACGGATGAGGATGAAGGATTACTTTATTTTTTTTTGATAAAAGATAAAAGATCTTGTCGTTAAACAACTATTATGCATCCGGATGTCAATATCAATAGGGCCGGGCTAAATAAATAAAAATTCCATTGGCTTTAGCCAAAACCTAAAGAATAAGGTGGTTTTGAATGAAATATTTCTGATTGTTGTGATGATGAGATTGCTTCGCTTTGCTCGCAATGACAGCTTGAAAAAATAAAACCAGACAAAAATTGCCTGGTTCTGAATCTGGTTATGTTTAAGAAACTATTTCTTATGCTGCAACTGGCTGTAAATATTCTGGATCAAACCGTCTGCCACGGAGATCTTCGGAACAAAAATCTTATTAATATCTGCCCATGCCATTACATTATTGAAAATACTTAAGGCAGGAACCAATACATCGGCTCTGTCTTCTCTAAGGCTGTACTTTGTCATTCTTTCTTCTACCGAAAGTTCATTAAATTCTTTGTGAACTTTTTTCAGGTGAGATAAAGACATAGGTTTTCCATCTTTGGTTTTGCTCATGGAGAATATCTTGTTGATGTTTCCTCCTGATCCGATGGCCACGATTGGTTTTTTGCTGACAATATTTTTTTTGATCTCTCCTTTCATTTCATTCCAGTTATCTAGTGTGACAAGATTGTTGAGAAGACGGATGGTCCCTATATTGAAAGATCTTTCATACACCATTTTGCCGTTTTCATAGAAGGTAAGTTCTGTGGAGCCACCACCTACATCAATATATAAGTAGGCAAACTCTTTGTCAAGACCTTCAGCGACATGGTTTTCATAGATTAAAGTGGCTTCTTCATCTCCGGAAATAATCTCAATATTAATTCCTGAGGTTTCATTTACCTGTCTTATAATTTCATCGCCATTGGCAGCATCACGCATCGCACTGGTTGCACAGGCTCTGTAATGATCTACGTTATAAATTTTCATCAGATCACTGAAAATCTTCATGGAATCGATGACCATTTTTTCTCTTTCGGGACCTATTTTTCCTATGGTAAATACATCCATACCCAATCTCAGAGGGATTCTCAGAAGGTTGAGTTTGATGAATTCTGGTTTTTTGTTATTTATCTTTACTTCATTGATGAGAAGTCTGGCGGCATTACTTCCTATATCTATTGCTGCGATCTTCATTTTTTACTTGTTTTATCTTTTAGATACTTATAGGTTTCTATTTGGGATCTACACTCTTTTTTATCGTTTCTGATGTATTCGTTGCTCAGTTTTTTATCTAAAATCCTTGCTTTTACATTATCCCTAAGCTGAATATCGAGAATGTCTTTTAATTCTTTTTTAAGGTTCTTATCGGTTATTTTGGCGGCAGCTTCAATTCTGTAATCAAGATTTCTGGTCATCCAGTCGGCAGAGGAAATATACAGATCTTCCGCTCCTTTATTATAAAAATACATGACTCTGGCATGTTCCAGATATTCGTCTACGATGCTGATAGCTTTAATTTTCTCTTTAAATTCTTTTTGGTTAACGGCACAATAGATTCCTCTTACGATAAGTCTGATGGTTACTCCTACTGTAGCTGCATCATATAATTTTTCTATTAAAGATCTGTCACTCAGTGAATTTACTTTAACGATGATTTCTGCTTTTCTTCCTGCTTTTGCTTCCTCAATTTCCTTATCAATATGGTGAACAATCTTTTCACGCATAAATTGAGGGCAAACTAGTAAATTTTTACAAGTTTTCAAAACGGGAAGGTAATCATCTTTTGGCTTTTTAAGCACATTGAAGACTTTATTGATATCTGCCATAATGCCTCGGTCAGAAGTAAGAAGCAAATGATCACCATAAATTCTTGCTGTTTTCTCATTGAAGTTTCCAGTACTTACAAATCCATATTGAATGGTTTTATTATGGGCTCTCTTTTTGATAACGCAAAGCTTGGCATGCACCTTTTTGTTTGGAAGACCTATCAGAACAGTAATTCCCTCCGGTTCGAGCATATTTTTCCACTCTAGATTGGATTCCTCGTCAAATCTGGCCTGCAGTTCAAGCATTACCGTTACTTCTTTACCATTTCTGGCTGCATAAATCAATGCATTACTGATTTTTGAGTTACTAGCCAGTCTGTAGGCGGTAATTTGGATCGATTTTACATCCGGATCCATGGCGGCTTCACGCAGAAGATCAATCACCGGGTTGTATTTATGATATGGGAAAGTAAGCAGTACATCTTCTTTCATGATAACGTCTGTCACTCTTTCTCCATGTTCAAAAGCCTGATGAGTAAAAGATGTTCGCTCTACAGGTCTTTCATATTTTTCAAAAACATCAGGGAAATCCATGAAATGTTTGAAATTATGGATTTTTCCTCCAGGAATAATACTGTCTTTCTTGGTTAAATTCAGTTTTCTGATAAGGAGTTCCAGCAAGGCCTTATCCATATCTTTATCGAAAACGAAACGGGTAGGTTTCCCTTTTCTTCGGTTTTTAAGCCCTTTCTCTATTTTTTCTGCAAAGTTGGTACGGATGTCATTATCCAAATCCAATTCTGCATCTTTGGTTACTTTAAATGCATTGGCTGCAAACTCATCATATCCGAAATAAGAGAAAATATGCGGTAAGTTGAAAGTAATAACATCTTCCAGGAGCATTACATTCTTTTCTTCAGGATCTTCTGTAGGAAGCAATACAAATCGGCCTACAAATCGGGACGGAATTTCAATGATGGCATAATTACTGGAATACTGCCAGTCTTTTTTCCTCATCGCAACCCCAAGATAGAGACTTTTATCTCTCAGATATGGCATTGGGGTGTTTTCATGAAGAAGAATAGGGATCACATTAGATTCTACCACTTCATCAAAGTAGTTTCTGACAAACTCCTTTTGTTGGGCAGTAAGGTTTTTGGCATTTTTAATGAATACCTTATGATCAGCCATTTCAGTCTGGATTTTTTTCCAGGTCTTATCGAAATTCAGCTGCTGTTTCATTACTATTTCATTGATTCGCTGAAGAATTTTGGAGGGGGGCTGATAAAAGGATTCGGCAATTACCTTTTCCTTAAAATCCATGGCACGCTTTAATCCGGCAACACGCACTCGGAAGAACTCATCCAGATTGTTGGAGAAAATGCCAAGGAAACGTATTCTTAAATGTAAAGGAACTTTTTCATCCATGGCTTCCTGTAAAACCCTTTCATTAAAGGCCAACCATGTAATATCTCGTGGATTAAAGTGTAATGACATTCTAAATGTGTATATTTTATCAAAAATAATAATTCGTACAGATTATATCTCTATTTCTTAGGTTAAACTTTGATTAATTTTAACACTTTTATTCCTGTCATGTTGTAATATGGGATTTCCGCCCGTCTAATATTATTTTATCCTATCTATATATTTATTAAATGATGTGATGATTATGACTGATAATAATAGTAAAATCAATTTTACATGAAAAAATTTCAGTATTCGTGTAACAGAAAACCTTATTATTTCAGGGTTTTTGTCTTGATTGTGTCATTTTGTCACAAAACGGGGTATGGTACAAATGTTGTGAAATAGTGAATGTAAATTAAATATAAAAATTAGAAAAAAATAAAAATATTATGAGTAAAATAATTGGAATTGACTTAGGAACAACCAACTCTTGTGTTGCTGTAATGGAGGGTAAAGACCCTGTTGTTATTCCTAACGCAGAAGGTAAGAGAACTACTCCGTCTATCGTAGCATTTACAGAAGATGGAGAAAGAAAAGTGGGTGATCCTGCAAAAAGACAGGCTGTAACGAATCCAACTAAAACTGTTTACTCTATCAAAAGATTTATCGGTACACACTTCAAAGAAGATGCTGCTGAAATCTCAAGAGTACCTTATAAAGTTGTAGCTGGACCAAACGATACAGTAAAAGTAAAAATCGACGACAGAGAATATACACCGCAGGAAATTTCTGCAATGACTCTTCAGAAAATGAAGAAAACTGCTGAAGATTATCTTGGACAAGAAGTAACAAGAGCAGTAATTACTGTTCCTGCCTACTTCAACGATGCTCAAAGACAAGCTACTAAAGAAGCTGGAGAAATCGCAGGTCTTAAAGTAGAAAGAATTATCAACGAACCTACAGCTGCAGCGTTAGCTTATGGTCTTGATAAAAACCATAAAGATCAGAAAATTGCAGTATATGACCTTGGAGGTGGTACTTTCGATATCTCTATCCTTGATTTAGGTGATGGTGTATTCGAAGTATTATCTACAAACGGTGATACTCACTTAGGAGGTGATGACTTTGATGATGTAATCATCAACTGGATGGCTGACGAATTCAAAGCTGAAGAAGGTGTAGATTTAAAATCAGATGCAATTGCGCTTCAAAGATTGAAAGAAGCTGCTGAAAAAGCAAAAATCGAGTTATCTTCTTCTCCACAGACTGAGATCAACTTACCGTATATCACAGCTACAGCTACAGGTCCTAAACACTTAGTGAAGACTTTAACTAAAGCTAAATTCGAGCAACTATCTGCAGATCTAGTAAGAAGATCTATGGAGCCGGTTGCTAAAGCATTAAAAGATGCAGGTTTATCAACTTCTGATATCGATGAGGTAATCTTGGTAGGAGGTTCTACAAGAATCCCGATCATCCAGGAAGAAGTAGAAAAATTCTTCGGTAAAAAACCATCTAAAGGAGTTAACCCGGACGAGGTTGTAGCAATTGGTGCTGCTATCCAAGGAGGTGTACTAACAGGAGACGTAAAAGACGTATTACTTCTTGACGTTACCCCACTTTCTTTAGGTATTGAAACAATGGGTTCTGTATTCACTAAATTAATTGAAGCGAACACTACGATCCCAACTAAAAAATCTGAAGTATTCTCTACAGCTTCTGACAACCAGCCAGCGGTAAGCATCAGAGTAGGACAAGGGGAAAGATCTATGTTCAATGACAACAAAGAAATCGGTAGATTCGACCTTACAGATATTCCACCAGCACCAAGAGGAGTTCCTCAAATTGAAGTAACTTTCGATATTGATGCGAATGGTATCTTAAGTGTATCTGCTAAAGATAAAGGAACTGGTAAAGAACAGACTATCAAAATCCAGGCTTCTTCAGGTCTTTCTGACGAAGAAATTGAAAGAATGAAGAAAGAGGCTCAGGAAAACTCTGCAGCAGATGCTAAGAAAAAAGAAGAAGTTGAGATCTTCAACAAAGCTGACGGATTGATCTTCCAAACTGAAAAGCAATTGAAAGAATTCGGTGAAAAACTTTCTGCTGACAAAAAAGCAGCAATCGAAGCAGCTCACGGAGAATTGAAAACTGCTTTCGAAGCTAAAAATGCTGATGACGTAAAAGCTAAAACTGAAGCTTTAGATGCAGCATGGATGGCGGCTTCTGAAGAATTATATGCAGCGGGTCAACAGCCAGGTGCTGATGCAGGTGCTCAGAACCCTGGCGGAAATAACGCCGGAGCTGAAGATGTACAGGATGCAGACTTCGAAGAAGTAAAATAATTATTGATTAATAATAATTAATAAATATATAAACCCGCTTTAGATCACTATCTAAGGCGGGTTTTCTTTTTTACCTTTTGATATTTTCTGATTTTATTTTTCTATTGGTATTGGTAAACAGATAAGTTTGCAAATGACTAAGATCTGTTGACTAATGAAAATTGATAATAAATAGTATATTTGATCAGTATTTTAATAATAAAATATACATATGAAAATAAAATTTATCTTTTTTTCTTTATTGCTATTCAATTTTACAAATTCTCAACTTATTTCTGGGAAAATTATTTCTAACGAAAAAAATCAGGTGATTCCCTACGCAAGAATCGGAGTTGAAAATGAAAATATCGGAGCACTTACAGATGAAAATGGAAATTACAGTATTGATTTATCCGATATTGATCAATCTAAAAAAATAATTGTTCAATTAGGAGGGTATAATTCTTTTGAGCAAAATATCAAAGATTTTATCCATTCAAATAATCATACTATTATTCTTAAAGAAAAAGTTAATGAAATTGCTGAATTAAAAATAGTTCCAAAAGCTTTTGAAAGTAAGAATATCGGAGTCAAATCAAAAGCAAAGAAAATGCTGTATGGGTTTAGCTCAAATGGTTCCAGTCAAACGGCTTATAGGGAATTTGCAATCCCATTTTCAAACAAAAAAAGGCTGAAAATAGAGAAAATACATCTTAACATTGCAAAGTTTAAAACAGATAAACCTATAGTTCTCAATTTCAATATTTATTCTAATAAAAATAAACAACCGGGAGAATCTATTCTTTTGGAAAATCTTACCACAGAACTCACTGCAGATAAAATCATAGACGGGACATTTACTTTTGATTTAAATGATTATTCTGTTTGGATTGATAAAGAAGATTTTTACGTATCTGTACAGGTTATGAGTGGATTTAAAGGTGATTTTGGTTTTAGTGCTGCATTGTTAAGAACTGTTTTTGAAAGAACTTTTTACAGCAATTGGGAGAAAATAGTTGCAGGAAGTCCGGCAATTAATATTGATGTAAGAATTGAAAAAGAAAAAAGATCTACAACATAGTGTATTATAAAATGTTTACATTAATAATTTTAAGCAATATTTTTGTATAATTGTTTACTATAACTATAACCAGCAAATGAAGTTGAAATTATCTTTTATTTTGATTGTATTTTTTATAACAATCAATGCACAATCAAAAAATGATTTAAATCCTGAAGAGAAAGAATATATTTCGAAATTTATATATCCAATCAAAACTTTAAACCCGGCGGAAAAAGATAATAGTGATTTACTCATCTTAAACAAACTCATTGGAAATTCTACAGTCGTAGGACTAGGAGAAGCTACTCACGGTTCGAGTGAAGTGTATCAAATGAAATATAGAATAAGTGAATATTTGATCGCTAATAAAAATTTCAATGTTTTTTCGCTCGAAGCCAATATGCCTGAAAGTTTTTTAATGAATCAATATATTCAGGAAGGAAAAGGAAACCCTAAAGATATTCTAAAAGGTATGTATTTCTGGCTTTGGCAAACCGAAGAAACTTTAAATTTTGTTGAATGGTTAAAAAAACATAATGAAAATCATGATTCAAAAGTTTTTTTTGATGGGTTTGATATGCAGTATGCAAATGGAGCGATAGATCAGATAAGAAAAATATATCAGGAAAATAATTGGTCTGAACAAGAGATTAATGATCTTGAAACAGCTTTAAAAGAAAATAATAGAGGCTTTAGAACCTATTCTAAAAAAGGTCAAAACACTATATCTGAGTATCTGTTTTTAATAAAACAAAAATCTGTCTCCATAAAAAATCCGGAAGAGAAATCGCGCTTCCTGCTAAATGTAGATATTATCAGACAATATATCGAACTCAGTTTTATTAAGAGGGACCAATTTATGGCGGAGAATGTTAAATGGATGAAAGAAAACTATCAGAATTCTAAAGTAATTGTCTCCGCTCATAATTATCATATTGCCAAGTTAAAATCAGATCGAATGGGCTATTGGATCAATGAAATGTATAATAAAGATTTTGTGAATTTTGGATTTGCCTTTTATGAAGGTACTTATTCTGCAAGTATTGATGGTAAACTAGGTACTTATAACTCAGAAAAAGCAAGGGCAGAAACATTAGAATATAAGCTTAATTCACTCGGCATTCCAATTTTTATTTTGGATTTAAAAGCAATCAGAAAGGATGATAACAAACTTGGCCATTGGATATTGAAAGATATTCTATTTCGCAAAACGGGATCAGGAACAGATAAAAATGAATTTAAAAAGACAAATGTTGCTAATTCTTTTGATTATTTGATATTCATTAATAAATCAACAAATTCAAAACTTTTAAATAGTACCTCAAAATAAAGATATTAGTAAACTGGACATCTATTTTATATTTCTTTTGTTATTGTTTTATCATTTTAAATTGTTGGTATTTAATTTATATTCAAATGATTTTTAATAATATATGATTTTCAAACAATGAGATTAATATTATTAAGCGAAGTATAGGGCTGTGTTATTTGAAAGTTAAATTCTAACCTTTTTTTAGTATTTCTTTCTCCATGTCTCTAAAACTACCTAATCTTCCAAAAGAATAGCCTTCATATAAAAAGTGTATTTTTACGAAAACACAAAAAAATGAACGGACATTATTTGCTTCCCACTTTCTTTGACCTTATAGCAGTTTTTTTATTTGCTTTTTCAGGTTCTGTAAAAGCAATTGAAAAAGGATATGATTTTATAGGGGTTTTTATTGTTGCAATGGTTACCAGTACCGGTGGCAGCTTAATCAGGGATACGTTATTACAAAATGGACCACCTGCCCCTCTCTTGGATTACAGATATCTATTATCGGTTTTTTTAGCTGGCAGTATTGCTATGTTCTGGTATAAATACAGTAAGCATTTCTCACAGATTATTAATATTATTGATGCTATTTCATTAGGAATGTATGCTGTATTTGGTACTCAAAAAGCTATTATATTGGAATTCAGTATTTTCTCAGCATTCATTATTGGATTTATAAATGCTGTTGGAGGAGGGCTGCTTCGTGATATATTAATTAAAGAAGAATCTCATTTCTTTAAACCCGGACAGTATTATGCCGTGAACTCTATTGTTGCTATTACGATATTTTTAATTCTGGGAATAAGCTGTGGGATTCATGCCCAGACATCTGCTATAATAGCCATAGTAATAGCTACCACTCTTCGGTTCATAGCGATTAAATTCAACTTACAAACTAAGGCTGTTAATCAATGGTCTAGAAATAAAGAAAATAGTATTTAAAATAAGTAAAAGGACTATTAAGATATCCTGTTCTACTGAATTCTAGAGAATAAAAGTAACTTTTTTCTGAACATCTTTTTTTCTAAATAGTTTTGTTTATTGTTTCCAATAGATATATTACTCATTAAAAAATATCATCATGCTATTTCTCACAGAAGAAGCATGATGGTATTGAATAGTACCTAACAAAACGTCACATTTCACTCTTAATGTGTGTCTTTACTTTGTATAAGAATTTTTGTTATGTTAAAAACTTTAGCTTTAGAAGAGCATATAGCATTTTCGGAGATGGAATCGTTCTTTCCAAATGCGGCATTAGATAATTGTCAACTGTCATATTTATTGGGGGTATATTTTGAATAATATTAGCTTCCAGTAGATCAGATCGTGAAAAATAGCGAATAGAAAAGCAGTGAAACTATTGATGTCAACTTAAAGTACAACCCAGAAACTAAAAAAATAATCAAAAAGGTAAGAAGAGATCATTATAGAAGATTGTCAATAATGATTTGATGATAAAATTTTTATTGGACCTTTTACCCATTATACTTTAATCGTAATAATATAAATTTTAAAAGATGAAAATGATTTTGCATATCACATCAAGCGCCAGAGGAAATGATTCTTACAGCACCCATCTAGGTAAAGAAATAATTAAGAATCTGAAAAATAAAGATTCTTCAATAGAGGTTAAAACATGGGATTTAGTGGAAGAGCAACCACCATTATTTACCCATACAATGATCCGAGGATTCTATATGTCACCGGAGGACCCTGCTTATACCTCTTTTGAAGGATTCAAATACTCAGATAATTTGTTAGAGAGAGTGAGTGAAGCTGATATTATTGTTATCAGTACTCCTATCCATAATTTTTCAATTTCTGCTAATTTGAAGGCCTGGATTGATCAGCTGGTTCGTGTAGGTATTACTTACAGATTTGATCAAACTGGTAGCAGAGTGGGACTTATTAATAACAAAAAAATCTATTTAGCAATTGCTTCAGGAGGCAAAGTAAATATAACTGGTCAAAAAAATGACTATATATCAGATTATATAAAAGATGTTTTAGAAGCTTATGTAGGAAAAAATGAGGTCATCACTTATAGGATAGAAGGTACTGCTTTCCCAGGGTTTATACCTGATTATGAAGAATTATTGAAAGACTTTCAATACTAGCAAATAAAGAATGTGATAATAATATCTATTAACTGTCTTTTTTGAATTACTATTAATAACAGATTAATCATTTGCTCCGGAAGTATATGAAAAAATGCTAGAGATTAATCCCAGAATCAAAAATCAAGAACTTATATTTTCAGCTTTTTTATATCTTGGCTTTTCTGCTAAGCAAATTACTGCCTATATCTCTGTAACGGTTCACACTGTGGAAATGCGAAAATCCAGATCCAGGAAAAGATACAATATTCCATCAGAGATAGACTATAATGCATGGATGAAGACTTTGATAAATATAGGTTTTTAGATGATCTTTTTCGGTAATTTTCAATTGTAGAAGTTCTGTTTCAAAAGTTTAAAATTAACTTTTGAAACAGAACTTTTAATTTTAATCATAGGGAGAATTACTTTGCTATGGCTGGCAAAAGTTCATCCAGATTCTGCATACACATGGTAATCCCCTCTTTGAATCCCATCTGAATCATCGTCTCTATATCCTCAAGACTGTCATGCTGAAGTGTAATATTGACAGTGGTGATGCCATTTTCTTCTGAGAAAATATTGGTCCAATGGGAGCGCGGTTTATCTGTGTTTTCTTTTCCGTTTTCATCACAGAATGCATCCAGCCATGTCAATATTTTCTGAACATCTATTTTATCATAATCAGCTTTACACCACAGTTTTTCATTCTGAGGGCTTACCATTGCATACAGCCATCTTCCGCCTTCCACAAAATCTAGTGATTTGGTTTCAACATGATAAGGTTTCGGAGCCCACCATTGATCTAATAATTCAGCGGTTGTCCATGCCTGCCAAACCAGTTCAAGATTGGCATTAAATTCCCGTTTGATAACGATTGTATTGTTTTCCTTGTTTACAGAAAAATCAAATAAAAGATTAGTTTTCATATTTTCTTATTTTTTGATGTTTGCTAATAATTCATCTAATTGGTTGAATTTAGTCTCCCATATTGTACGGAACTGTTCCAGCCAATGATCTATCTCTTTCATCTTATCAATTTCAAGAGAATAATATATTTCTCTGCCTTGGTGTCCCTGCTTTACAAGTTCACATTCCACTAAAATGCGCAGATGCTTTGAAACTGCCTGTCTTGTAGTTGCAAAATGTTCTGCTATAGCATTAGGAGTCATAGCCTGTATCGCAATGAGGCTGATAATGGCCCGTCTGGTAGGATCTGCAATGGCCTGAAAAATATCCCGTCTTGTCATTTTATTTGGTGGAATTATATATGTAAAGTTAAATGAAACCAATCGGTTGCGCAAATTTTTTCTTCACTTTTTTATAAAATAATATTGAATTGTCGTGTTTATCGGCTTTTGTAAAGGTTAAACAAGAACTTATGAAAAGAAAAAATATAGTTTTAAGTCTAAAGTTTTAACTTACAAAAATTTACATAGATTTGCTGATGTGATAGTATCTAGTAATTAACCTTTCCAGACAATAATTTTTGAAAAAAAATAACATTCATATTTATTCTGAACAAGATAGCTTTCCTAATAGCATGTTAGAAAACTTTTACATTAGTTATTATCAGGATGCAAATCTCAAAAATAGTAACAGGCTTGATATTCATCAACACACTTATTACGAAATTATTTGGGTAGAAAAAGGAAGCGGAATTCATACGATTGATTTTGTGGATTACCATTACTCAGGACCTTGTATTTTTTTGTTACATCCCAGGAATGCCCATAAAATTCAAAAGAATACATTATCCTCTGGTGGAGTCATCAAATTCAATGAACATTTTTTTACCAATGATGAGCCGGCATCAAAATTCTTATTGAAATTTGCTATTTTCAATGATGTTGATGTTCTCCCGGTTCTTAATTTACCGATGAGCGAGGCAAAAAAAATCAAAAATCTTTTTGAAATTATTTTTGCTGAAACCAAGGTAAGTGGAGTTCCAATGACAACATTGGTTTTAAGTTTATTAAAATCATTACTGTTAAAGATATATCAAATCAAAAAAGAAAGTTTCCCAATCGATAATCTTTATACTTCCAATTCTATTCGGTTTCAGGTGTTTCAGGAGTTGGTGGAAAATCATTTTAGGAATCAGCACAATCTTACCTTTTATAGTGAGCAGCTTAAATTTTCAACAAGAACTTTAAACGAGTTATGTAAAAGAAACAGTCATAAAACAGCTCATCAGCTCATTAAGGACAGGCTTTTATTAGAAGCTAAAAGAATGTTGACTTACACAGATTTTTCGATTAAAGAAATTGCTTTTCAGCTGGGGTTTGATGATTCTTCATATTTTACAAGATTTTTTATGGTAAATAATCAGATGAGTCCAACAGAGTTCAGAAAACTTCATTCTTAGCTTCCTAAATATCCATTTCTTTCGACATTTTATCCATTTCAGCAAAAAGGTGTTTTGTATAATTTTGGAATATGAAATTCATAAGATATTGAACACTATATGGTTCGATGAATATGACTTCTGAAAACTAACACTTTATGATAAATGAATACAATGAAAAATGTATGTACAGCCTGTGGAACACAGTTTCCGGAAAACTATGACTTGCCGGTATGCAGCATATGTGCAGATGAAAGGCAATATATACCAGTTGGAGGACAGTCCTGGACAACGCATGAAAAATTATCAAAAACAAATAAAACCAGGATTCTGAAGATCAGAGAAGATCTTTATGAGATTACAGTTACTCCAAGATTTGCTATAGGACAAAGAGCCTTGTTGGTTCTTTCAGAAAATGGGAATATTCTTTGGGATTGTATTCCTTTATTAGATCAGCATGTAATCAATTTTATCAGTGAAAAAGGTGGAATAAATGCAATAGCTATTTCTCATCCTCATTACTACAGTAATATGAATGATTGGGCAAAACAATTTAATTGCCCTATTTATCTCCATGAGCTTGATAAAGAATATATTGTTGATCATGGGGAATGTATACATCTTTGGTCTGGTAAATCATTTGAACTCTGGGATGCTATAACAATTGAAAACATTGGCGGCCATTTCAGAGGAAGCAGCATATTGATGCTTCCTCATTTTTCAGAGCATGGAGTGATGCTTTGTGGTGATACGATGTATCTTTCACCGAGTATGAATTTTTTTGCTATTATGTATAGTTATCCTAATAGAATTCCTTTAGAGAGATCTGAAATAGTAAGGATTAAAAAACGCTTTTCAGAATTGAATTTTGACTCTGTTTATGGTTTCTATAGCTATCAAAATCTGACAATAAATGGTAAAGAGATTCTTGAAAAATCTATAGAACAATATTTGAAGTAAGGAATTATCTACAATTGTAAACCTGATATTAAAAATAAAAATATGAAAATAACAATATTGGATGATTATCAAAATATCATTGAAAATCTGGAATGTTTTCAAATATTGAAACATCAAAATGTAAATATTCTGCATGAAAGCGAAAAAGATCCTGTGAAATTAGCATCATTAATTGGAGATTCAGAAGTTATAGTGCTGACTCGTGAAAGAACTGAAATCTCTAATGAATTACTTCAATACTTGCCCAACCTGAAGCTGATAAGTCAGACAGGAAAAATATCTAATCATCTGAATCTGGATGAATGTACTGAGCGCAATGTTCTTGTTGCAGAAGGAGTGGGATCTCCAATAGCTCCTGCAGAATTGACCTGGGGACTGATAATGAATACCGTAAGACAAATTCCTCAAGCTATTGAAGGAATGAAAAATGGACACTGGCAGACTAATATTGGGAATACCATCAATGGAAAAATAATAGGAATATGGGGATATGGTAAAATAGGACAGAGGATTGCTCAATATGCAAAAGTATTTGGTGCAAAAGTTCTGGTTTGGGGAAGTGAAGCTTCCAGAAACAAAGCAGTAGAGGATGGTTTTGAAAAAGCGTACAATAAAGATGAATTCTTTAGGACAGCAGATATTATCAGTTTACATCTAAGACTGAATGAAAATACCTTACACATTGTAAAAGAAGAGGATTTAATGAAAATGAAAGAAAATTCAGTATTAATAAATACAGCAAGGGCAGAGCTTATTGAAGAATATGCACTGCTGAATACACTGAAAAGCGGTAAAAATATTTTAGCGGGAATTGATGTCTATGAAGATGAACCTATTTACAATCCGGATTTTAGTCTGCTGAATATGAATAATGTGATTTGTACCCCACATTTAGGGTATGTGGCTAAAGAAAGTTACGAGCTGTATTTTGGGAAAGCCTTTGAAAATGTTATCAACTATATCAATGGCCATCCAACTCATATTGCCAATCCTGAAGTTTTAATGAAGTAATTAAAATTAATTTTGTACAAGAAATGCAGATGGTGGCAATCAGCCAATCTCTTATAATAATAAGCGATTGGTTTTTCTGTTTTTTGATAAAGTGGCTGGATTAATGAATTTAGTTAAAATGAAAATTGATTTTTCAGACATTAATTTTGTTTTTAAATATTCACAAGGTTTTATTCCTTTCGAGATAGATTGTAGCGTACGGATAAAGATTTTACTTAAATAATACCTTTCAAAAGGTTATATTTTGTCTTTTAATCCAATAATAAAAATCCAATGGGCCCGATTGTGTCATATAACTGTATATTTATCACTTCAATTTTATTATCAGAAATACAAAGTATATGAGAAAGATCATCGGTGTTTTAGGGCTGCTTGCAGTGTTGACAGGCTGCAACAATTCTGACCGTAAAGGGCTGCAAAAAGATGAACTGAAAGAAGGAAAGTCTTTATCCAAAGACCAGAAATCAAATTCAAAAGAATCGGAAGCTCCCAAAAGAAGCATTTCCAAAGAAGAAGCCGTGAAATTGGCTGTAAAACAATTTGAAGCCTATCTGCCTAAGATTCTTAAAACGTATGATGATGGTGTTATTGATCTTCAGGTTCCTAATGTAGGAGATTTTACCGGTGATGGGATAGAAGATATAGCTATTTACTGGAATATTGCACCTAGAGGCGGAAATGCACTGATAGGTCAGGGGTTGTCACTGTACAAAAATGACGGACATACCGTTAAAGTGATAGCAGGATATGAACCGGATTACCTGTTTGCCTTTGATACCATTAAAAATGGAAAAATCATTGTAGAAAAACTGGAATATACTGAAGAAGACGGAAGATGCTGTCCTTCAATAAAAACTAAACATGCCCTGACTATTAAAGGAAGCAAAGTGTATTAATCTGAAATACATCTTAAAAATTTGAGTAGCTTTTCAGATTTTTAAGATGTTATTTTCCTTTCCAGAATATTTTTACCCCATTCATTGATATTATCTAACAACGGAATAAATGAAGTGCCCAATTCTGATAAGCTATATACGGTTTTAACCGGAGGTTTTGTCCCGAAAACAGTTCTGGTAATCAGCTGATCTTTTTCCAATTGTCGCAATTGAAGGCTTAATGTTGTTTCAGTGATAAAAGAAAGCTCTTTTTTAAGTTCACCAAACCGTTTGTCTCCATTTTTTAAATGACATAGAATGACTCCTTTCCATCTGCCGCCAATAAGATCCATTACAAAACTTACGGCACAAGGGTAGGATTTTTGGTTGACATTAATATAAGAAGTTTCACATTTTTTTTCCATCTTTTTTATAGTATCTAAATTGATAGTTATTTTCTACTAATACTGCAGGACCTATTTTTACACAATAATAGACATAAAACAGGAAATAATAAAATGTATCAATTAGCACAAATTAATGTAGCCAGGATGATTGGCGTTACTATTGAAGATCCGGTCATGAAAGAATTTGTTGAACACTTTGATTCAGTGAATCAACTCGCAGAAGAGAGTAATGGTTTTGTATGGCGGCTAAAGGATGAAGATAATAACGCTACAGGTTTTAATCCATTTAATGATGAACAGGTCATCATCAACCTCTCAGTATGGAAAGATAAAGAATCATTGGAATATTTTACTTACAAAACGTTTCACGCTGATTTTTTACGAAGAAGAAAAGAATGGTTCCAAAAATACGGAAAAGCATCATATGTACTCTGGTGGATTAAAGATGATCAATATCCAAGTATAGAAGAAGCATTGGAAAGACTAGAGTATCTGCAAAAGAATGGAGCTTCAGAATATTCCTTTAATTTTCAAAAAACATTTCCAAAACCGGATCTGGATATTGAATAGTAAGAATCTAAATTTTGTATCTTGTCTGTTGATTACCAATATAAAATTTTAATATCATGCATCAACTGAAATTTCTCTTTTTCATCCTAAGCTTTTCATTTTTTTTTCAATCATGTCAAAGTCAGGGTTTTGATTTAGAGAAAATGAAGCTTCCTATTAAGCAGGCTGATTTAAAAACATTAGGATTGAAAACGTATGGAACCGGCGTGGGAACAGAGGCTATTCAATATGCTATCTACAAAGCGGATGTTGTGAATAATGGTAAGCTTCCCATTAATTTTGGAGGAATTAATATCGAAGATGCTCCGGAATCAGGAAATTTTACTCCGGGAATGCTTTCTTTTTACGGAAAAAATCAGGGAAATAACTGTGAGGGATTTAAACTTAATCTCGAAAATCCGGATAATTTTCAAAAAGTATTGGGCTATCTGCTGAATACAAAGGAAAAGTTCAAATTGGTTTTTGATAATGGAAAAGATAGTGTGGATAGAGCCAGAGTTTTTAGTGGTAAGCAGAATGGTATCACATATCTTGTATTGTCAATGTTGAATGAAAAGGGCAAGAAAGTTGGCTATTTAGAAGCAATCAGTGCCCAAGAAACCCCTTTGTTAACTTCCAGATTAGGCGGAGTGTTCCAATATTATAATGATTATCTGGAATATCGAAAAAATAAAGCGGCTAATTTCAGTTATCTTGATTTTCTGAGAGAAACAGACAATCAATTTTATAAGGAAAATAATAATCTGAAATAATAAAAATAACCTGTTATGAAAAATATTCTGGTTGTATTATTTAGTTTCTTATTTTCAATATGCATTCCCGGGCAGATAGGGATAGCTGATAATAAAATCTCTGCTCAGGACCAGATTCTGTTACAAAAATTCTGGACTGATTTTACCGATGCTGTAATGAACAATAATAAGGAAAAAATAAAAACCCTTTGTGAATTTCCCTTTTATTGCAGACCGTGTAGAGATGATACAGAATCTAAAAACAGTAATCATCTCACAGTGAAGGTAACCAGAGATTTATTTCATAAAAAACACTATAAAATATTTTTTGAAAAACCGTTAAAAACTGAAGTGAAAAAATATAAAAATTTTAATATACAGTTTTTCCATCCTTATTTTAATCAAGAAGTGAAAAGACATGGAATTTACTTTTTATATACCTTGGCTCCGCCTTCAGAACATTGGGAAGGTGCTCAAGGGATGATTACTTTGAGAAAATCAGACGGTAAATTTAAAATAACAGGGATTGATACCATTCCATAATGTAATCTGGGAAATTAAAAGTGGGAATTATGCGGCCTCTAAAGAATAACTATAAATTGATGCTGCGATAATCATTGATGCTGCAGCTAAAGTAACTTCCAGCTTGCCTTGTCCAGCTTCCTGTCTTAAAACTAGTTCATATTCGATGCTGATGTGGCCAGGGCTTTCCTTTCCCGGTTTCACAAAGTAATTTAAGACTTCTCAGAAACTGCCCCCAGGTGTAATTGCATTCAGCGAACATCGGTGAGTAGATATCCCAGCCTTTGTGACGGAATATCAATAATGTACCGCTGTCATATACCAATTGCTCAATCTGGCCTTCCATTTCCGGATGCATTTTACGAAGTGTTTCCTTATCTCCGGATGAAAGATGAAATGAAATATCAGTTCCAATCCACTCATGAGCACCTGCAATACAATGCCACTGAATTTCCTCAAAAGGAGTAAGTTTTATGATTTTCATCTCTTTAAAATAATCCGGACCAAAAGAGAATCTGGCAATACTGCCTACTTCAGCACTGGTTTTGGTATGAGGAGTCCACCATGCAGATAAACCAGATTGGCTGGCAATGGCATGGTATACTTTTTCTTTTGAAGAGCCAATGAGTATAGCGTGATCAATATTGGACATAATATGTTCTGATGAGTTGGTTATTAATCTTTTATTAAGATTGGTTTTAAAATTACAAAATAATACCAAAAGTTAATATAAATATCTGAAATAATGAGTCTTTGAAATACACTTCCTTATTTTTATTGTAAAAGTTAAAAAAGATTAATAATGGGTCTAAAAATGCTTTAGTAAGGCTTTTTTTGTAATTTCGTGTTGATAAAACCGATTCTGATAGCAGAAGACGAATTCTTTTCTTTGTTTTTTGATCAGAGTTTTATACCATGTAAACAAATTTAAAATATGAAGTATTTTTCTATAGCATTCATGATCATTCTATTTCAGGCCTGTAATACGAAAAAAGAAGAAAAGCAGGGGAAGGCATCCAAAACCGAACTGAAAGAAAATACAACTAGAACAGATTCCGCAGTACAAAACACCATACAGACATCAGAAGCAGTAAACGATGGGCAGGACGATGTTATGCTGGCAGAAGATATACGTTTCAATGGTAAACTAAAAAGGATTTTCGACTTTAAGGATTTTGAAAAAGTTTTCGGAAAGGCAGACAGTACTAAACTAATGGCTGATGAGCAGCCGTGTTCCTATATTTTTGAAGAGGGAAGCGCTGAGGATAAATATCTCTATAAAAACGGATCTTGCTTTGAAAGCAGCAAGCAAAAAGTAGGAGTTAATGAATTCAGATTTTTCAATGGAAACTTTATTCTGTACAAAGGAATTAGAATAGATGCAAAGACTACGCTGGAGGATATTAAAAAGATATTTCCCAATTCGGTACAAAACATTAGCCATTTGGAACGTTTTGGTGAAGGAGAACTTCCGGTGATCAGATTAAGGGAAGATAAAGAGGATATTTCTGATGGACATATTAATATGTATTTTAAAGACAACAGGATCTATTCAATAAGTTGGTGGTTTCCATGTTAAAAAATTGGAGACGAAATATTTAAGTATCTAAAAATAGGATTGAAATATGGAAAATATAGGTGAATTTTCTGCAGATGGCTATGGAATGGCTATTATTTCTACAGATCTGTTTACGGAATATCTCAGGGAAAAGAAGTGCAGAGGGAAGAAATTGCTGTCTTATTTTGACAAGCATAAGGATCTTTTTTTTGAGCTCTATTAAAGATGGAAAGTTTCTTCCGTTTTATCAGATCAATGTTTTCGAATATACAATATTTACTTCTGTAGATGAGAAAAATATTGAATGGCCCCAGGAATATGATGAGGTCTTTCGGTACAATAACTTTTTTCTTGAAGTGGGTGAGATAGGGAGAATTTGCTTTGCCAGTTTTGATTATCTGGAATACCGTCTGGAAAATATCAAACAGAATATAACGGATAAAGAAGATCAGATTCCAACAGGAGCAGATGGACATATTGAATCTTATTTTCCGGCAAGAGGGTTTGATCTGCCCAGAGGGATTTATGAGTTTGATCTTGTTGGACTGAAAAGAAAAGAAAAATTGGAAAGAGAAAGTAAGAACTATGCTTACGCGCTTATTTTTCGCAGTAATGAAAATGCTGTAAATCATAATTTTGAGAAAGCAGACAATGATATTCATTGTTTTAATATTGCAAGTTATAAGGAATCACTAGACCTAAAAAAATAATAAAATCACCAAAAAATATTAAAAATGAAGTTGACAAAATACCTTTCATTGTTTTTTTTAATCGGGTTACAGCTGGTATGCTATGGGCAAAAAAAAGGGGAGACTCAACAATTACAAAGTAAGGCTGAAGCGTTTACTCAAAAAATAATTCACTTGATTACGGAGAAAGATTATGCGTCCTTGAATCAGTTAACCACTTCAAAAGTATACTGCTACCTATGCTTTGAAAGTGCTCCTGAGAAAAATGCCTTTGTAGCAAAGGATGTTTTTTACAAAAAGCATGTCAGTACTATTTTTAATAAAGAATTACTGGAAAGGCTAAAACGTAATGAAACAAAGTTTTCCTATGACGAATCTGATCCAGGATTTAAAGACAGAAATTATATTGTATTGTATACCACTTACCGCCCGAATGAATTTGGGGATGGACATGAAGGTGCTCAATTTGTTTTCTGGTTAAAAGAAGAAAAAGGAAACTTCAAATTATCAGGAGTAGAGACGATACCTTAACAATAAAATAAAAACATACATTCAAATGCTGAAAATATTATCGTTGCTATGGTTACCCGCCGGTATTATCATGGCCTGCAATTATACCAAAGGGAAAAATGATGGCCGCGACAAAAACGTTATCATCTCAAAAGTCCATCACAAAAGCGGTCCAGATGATACAGATACATTATGGGTATCACAGAATGATTCCACTGTTTTCAGAAAGGAAGAGGTAATGGTAACCTATCCTGATAGTTATCCAAAGTTAATGGAAAAGTATACATTAATAAACCCAAAAGATGGAGCGTATTATTTTGTTTATAATGGAAGCCAGCAACTGATAGAAGAAGGAAAGTATACTGCTCAGTATACCTATGAGGGAATTACTTACAACGAAGGTAATTTTTATAATCAAAAGACTTATTCTTATAAAAAGAACGGAAAACTACGAACAAAACATGTTCAGGAAGACGGAAGAAACCTCAAAACCGAATTTTTTAACAATGACGGACAGTTGACCGAAATAAAATATTTTAATAAAAAATCTTCCGATATAGAAAAAGTAGAAATCTATAACAAAGGGAAGCTTAAGGAAACCAGAATCTATAAAGGATTTAATAATTATGATACATTGAAGGCAGGAGAGTAGTCTTTCACTCCGGATTCAGTTCGAATACAAAATAAAAAAATAAGACAATCAGTATTATAAATTGCGTGCAGTATCCAGCATCCAGCTGCAGAATCCATCACCACCGCCCCATAAACAGGCAAGATATAAAGCAGGAATAATGAAGCACAATAGGAAAGGAAGGTCAATAAGGGCTGTTTTATACTCTCTCTTTCTTAATCTTATAATAAAATCTGCCATAAAGCCTATAAACAAAGAGAATAAAATAAAAGTGAGGAGCAATGCTATCCCTAAACCAACATCTGTAGGATGTTCCTTTTTCCGATTATTCTGAAATGCAATTTCAGAAAAAATAAACAGACATACCAGAGGTATAGCTGTAATAAGCAGACGCTTCAAAAAGAGTTTAAAGATGTTCATAAGAATAGATTGATCTGAATTTTAACAATTGTCCCTCTAAGGTTTTTTAGGCCTTATGAGATAGTAGATCTGGCTCTCTTCATCAATGAGCAGCAAATAATCTCCGTTTTTAGGCTGGTATACGAAATAAGAAAAAGGGTCTCTTACATTATTATCAGGATAGTCTATGAAAACATTCTGTTTATAATGCAGTGTTTTTTTCGGCATTTTTATGGAGAAATAAGAGGTACCTGTCCATCCATGGCCGCCAGAACCATTTCCAGTTCCCCAGCTTAGATTTTTTAGGCTCCAGAAAGTACGGGCACTCCATTTTTCTTTTTGAACATGATCTCTTTTGATAAGTCCTGACGGTTTATCTAATTCATAACCAGATTTTCCATAGTCAATGGCTTTTTTGTTAGGTGTATTTTTCGGATAACCATGCCAGTTTTTTTCAGCATAAAAATAATTCCAGACATTATCTTTAAATACAGTGAGTTTATACTTATATTCATTTTCGGGAGATTCAGAATGGATAATGTCATCATACATATAATCCCTTTTGGCAATGATATCTTCGGTTTCTGCCACCGAAAATATTTTAGCTTCATCCAAATTTTTATAAGGATAATGGGTGGTATCACCATCCTTCAGCCAATTAGAATAAGTATTCTGATCTACGTCCAGAATATAATCATTGAAGGTCTGATAATTATGTACACCATCTTCACTGTTGTATTGGTATTGGAGACTATCCGTTATCTGGCCTTTCAGATTTATTTTATACCACGTATAGGTATTGTTATTACCTTCTTTTTCAGAATCGTGATCTCTTTTGGTAATGATGACAATAGTACTGTCGTTTTCCTGAATAACAGGCTCATGGATACCGCGGGACAATTTTATGATTTCATACTCATTATCTTTCAGACTGTCTAGTGAAGAATAAGACTTATATTGTTCCGGAAGTTGATCAGATTGCAGCTTATAGCGCTGATAATATATTTGTGAATCAGGCAAGATGATTACGGCAATGATGACAATGCCCCAGAGTATAATAGATTTTTTTGTAAAATTAAATTTCATCGTAGGTTTTTTAGTTTTTTATGAGGGGAGGCAAAATACGATAAAATAAATAATATTGAAAATAAAATATTGTACATCTGTTTAGAACCCTCCATACAGTAGGTTATTATTATCTAAACATATTATAATACTTGAAAATACTATTTTGAAATATACTGTATCTGTAAATTATTATATTCATTATTATTGAATGCTTTTGCTACTACCAACTTTGCTGTTTTGTCAGCGGTATCAAAAATTTCAATCCCTTTTTGGGTGATGTATAGAAAATGAGTTTTGTCGATGGATGTTATATCAGAGATCGGTAAATTTTTGACATTGAATTCCGCATAGTTTTCACCATTGGTATCCATATAAAAAATACCTTTTGCTGTATAACCTATGATTTTTTCGCCGTTAAGTGTCCAGCTTTTGATCTCAGAAGGTATCATTTTTCGCCATTTCATTTTTCCATCATCAGCATTGAGGGTAAAAAGACAGCTTCTGCCATCAATAGGAAGCCCGAATTCTATATATAAGATACCATCCTTCAAAAAGAACTTGTTGCTTTTATGTGAACCATAAGTTTTATCCTGGAATATCCATTTGAAAACTTTCGGATTTTTAATAAAGGTGTTATTAGGGTCAGAAATATCTCCATCAGGCAGGTTGCCGTCTTTATTTAGATTTAAAGCATAAATACTTCCACTATCTTCGGCAATAAACAGATGGTCTCCATCCGTCTGTATCTGGCTGTAAGTAGTATTGGCAAACTGATTAGGTTCATGATGCTGTCTCGGCTGGCCTGCTATTTCCACATCACCGTCAAACATCCCGTAGGATGTATCTGTGCCATTTTGTATACTGTATTTGTTAAGGAAAACAGCTGAATTTACAAAATAAGAATCACGGTATTTTACCGGAGCAAAATAATTGTATACTGTGGGTAATTCACTCAGCCATTTTCGCTCTCCATTCGTTCTGTTGAAATTGTATAACCAGGCATTTTTTACATTCTCAGGCTGTCCGGCTGACACCATCAGAATATTCTGGCCATCGACCAAAGGTTTAGCCATAAACAAAGGAACTAAAGGGCGTAACACTGCAACTTCAGCATTGGGATCATTGCTCATGCTCATGGGAGTTTCTTCATTTCCATAGATCTGTTGCTGCCAGATGATTTTCCCGGTATTAAGATCAAAATTGATAAATTTTCCGCTTTCAAAAGGCATGAAAATATTCTGTCCGTCCAAAACAAAAAAGTTTCTGTTACCAGCCGCATCTATTGGGCTTTTATATTGCCAGGCAATGGTATTTTTATCAAGATCAAAATTATAAATATTTCCTTCTGTAGCCACCAGTAATGTAGTGTGGTCCACTTTACTTGGAGTTGTTTTCGGGATATTGTCATGACAGTTCCAGAGAACTGATGCTGCAATAAAGACTATTAGTTTTTTGATATTGTTCATGGCGTTTTTTTATTTCAAAAGCTTCATAAGTTCTGTATTTTTATTGGCTTTGGCCATCTGTAGGGCTGTTTTTCCGGAAGCGGTACCATTATCAGTCTCAAAAGTGATTCTGGATTTTTTATCAGCTCCCTGAGAAAGAAGATATTTTGCAATTTCAGTTTCATTCTTTTCTACTGCCAGCAATAAAGCATTATATCCATCATCATCAAAGTAATCCATTGGAGAATCCTTTGTTTTTAGTGGAAGTTTCTTAATGAATTCCAGATCTTTGCTTTTTACGGCCAGCAATAAAAACCTTCCCATGTCTTCATAATTGGTAGTCTGTGGCTGGTGGTTCAGATATAATTCTTTGGCTATTCCAAAATTTTCGTAGAAGATTGCTGTATACAATGCATTTTTAGCATAAGCTCCTTTTTTGATAAGGTAGAAAGTAATTTCCGGGCTTCCATATTCAATAGCTCCATCTACCAATTTTTTGTTAGCAGTAATGTTGGCTCCTTTCTCTACCAAATACTCAACCATAGGGAAATTCTTTTTCCAGATAGCGGCTAATACAGGTGCTGTTTGTTCAGGAAGTGTGGTCTTAATTGGAAATCCCTGATCCACTATTTTCTTTACCAGTGGAAAGTTATTCTCACGGATAGCAGTATAGAAAGTATCAATCTGCTGTTTGTTTTGGGCACTTAATAATGAAGACAGACATATAAGAACGGATATTCCGAATTTTTTCATTTCAGATATAAATTTAATAAGGTGTAAAAGTAATTAATTTAAGAGATTAAGGTGAAAACTGGAGGTTTAGATGATTTCATTTTTCCATTCCTGGGCCAGCGCTTCTACATAATCTGTAAAATAGGTGATGTTGTGAAACTGATGAAAAGTATACTCCGGCTGGTTCTCCAGAAAATTTACATTGTCAAAAGCGTGATCGTGGGCAAAAAGGAAAACCTCTTTTGTCTGGGAATCATATACGGTAGTATTTCCGTTAGCTTCAATGACAAAACTGATGAGGTTTTGGCAAGCTATTGGAGATTTGTTTTCACTTGAGCATAGTTCTTCATAATATTCTTCCCAATCATTAATCCCTAGAGAACATGCTGATCCGGTGAACATAAACTCCTGATTATTGGAAAGACTTGGAGCTGGTTGATTAAAAGATTCCCGGATCCCACCAATTTCCTTGAGTAACAGTTTGTGTTCTTCAATAAAAGGAAGAGTAGAGGTAAAACCAGATTCTGTTTTGGTTAGCCAACCGAAAATTTCATTGTTTTTATGGGTCCAGGAAAAAAGACGATGAGGTTCATGATCAATATTCAGATTCAAAACCCTTGCCTTGGATATTAAATTGGTAAGAACAGGGAAGGTATCTTTGAATGTTTGAGATAATCTGATTTCCGCTTCAGAAACGGTATCGATTTGAGAAGGGTGAATAAGCCACGACAACTGCTCTTTAAAAGCTTCAAAATCTTTATTCATGATGTAATTTGATAGTCAAAGATACATTTTTTACAGTGAATAAAAGGGAAGAAACAGGCAAACCCGTGATTAAAAAGCAGTCCATCACAGGTTTGATTGTAAAAGGATTGATCGGATTAAAGGATTTCCACTTCTTCCGGAACCATAAACAAAATAATACAGCCATTTTCTGATTGTACAGAATGTTTGAAATTGGGTGGAGTATACAGATAATCTCCTTTTTCCAGGTTTCCGCCTGCGATAACAGCATCACCTTCCAGAATGAAAAGCTCTTCACCTGCCGGATGGTTATGATAAGGATAGCTTGCTCCTGCTTCAAATTTTAGAAGGATTGTTGTAGACCGGTTTTGTATCGGATCAAATTTTAAGGACTTTACAAAAATACCTTTATAATGAACTCCTTTTTCAATTAAAGGCTGCCATTCTTTTTGCTCTGTTTTTACGATGTAGTCGTAGATGTTAGTACTCATGATAGTATATTTTAAATTATTATTAATGTGAAAATCGATCTAAAGACCATATATAGTGAGGGAAAGTACTGAGTAAAAAGGCTCCCGCACTGAATACAAAAACAGAATAATCCAAAGCTTCTTTACATCCGAAAGAAATGCTCATGGCAATTCCAAACAGTAAAGTAAGAACAGATGCGGCGAGTGCTGCTTTACGAACCTGATACCCTGTCAACAGAAAAATACCGATGATTAATTCTGCAGCAGTGGAGAATACAGCAAGTGTAAGAGCCCATAATGAAGGGAAAAATGAATTAACTTCAGCAGTATAGCTTACAAAATGTTTCCATCCTGAAGACTGCACACCCCAAAAGCCCAGCCGGCTGGCTACAGCAGATAAAAATCCGGCTGCCAATGCTATTCTTAATAAAAATCCTGCGATGTCCTGTCTTGTTTTCATATACGTAATTTTTAGGTCTTAATGACAGGTACAAAGTTCAGCGAAAGCGCTCGCCTAAAGAATAGACAATTCCGGGAAAAGCATATAATATTTGGATGAGGTTCAGGATCCGGGTTAATAAATCAGGTAATTATATACAATTTTACACTAATCCTTATATAGAAATTCTGTCATTCTGAATACAAACTGAAGGTTTGCGAACGTAGTTCAGAAGTGAAATGAAGAATCTAAACCATATATGAGATTCTTCCTTCGTCAGAAATCGAAGATTCAACGTAGTCAATGACAATGGCGTAAAATTGTATATAGTCACATAAATTATATTGAATCTGTTTTTAGTTCAGACGCAAAGATTTTAAGAAACTTATGTTTTATTTTTAGGAGGCAAAGATGGAATCAACTCCGTTGATTCGATAAAGTAGCTGGATAACATTCGCTTCATCAGAATTGATGAATCGATTTCTTCTTAGCTCCCTTAACAATAAGGCGTACTTTAAATAAAAACTTTGCGTAAAAAAACAAAAAAGCTTAGAGGTAGAAAATTAATTATTTTGAACCTTTATATTAATTAATTTTTAGCACTGATCCATTGTATCATGATATAGGCTTCAGAAACTTTCTGCCTCCATCCTCCCGCCTTATGCTAATTCTTCACAGATTTTTGATAATCTTTAGGTGAAAGGGAAGTATGTTTTTTAAAGAAATTTGAAAAATAAAAAGGATCATTGAAACCAAGCTGGTAAGCAATTTCTTTGACACTCAGTTTTTCATACAGTAATAATCTTTTGGCTTCGGAAATGGTAAGACTGTAGATGACGTTTTGAGCCGTTTTATTGGTATGCAGTTTAGAAACCTCATTCAGTTTAGCTTCAGTGGTTGCCAAAGCATCAGCATGATAGGATACGGGATGATGATCTGAAAAATGATTTCGGACACTTTCCAAAAACTTTAAAAACAGAGCATCTGGTTTCCATATTTCATCACCATTGGCAATTTTACTGCGGTTAATTTCCACCAATAATAATTCTACCAGAGAATGTGTGGAAATCAGGTATTGATAAGGTTTTTCTTGTATTTCCTTTTCAATAAGGTTGAGAGTATCTGTAAAAAATGCAGGATGTTGAACAGTAATCATTTCATTCATTCCAAAATGACAGAATAATCCGTTGTGGAAAATCAATTCAATATCACTGTCACTTTTGCAGAAAAAATCCAACGTAAATTCAAGAGCGGTAAGTTCACCTTTCACTGAAATTAGCTGATGAAACTGTCCGGAAGTAATGGTAATAGTTTGGCTACTTTTCAGTATAAAAATATTTTCGTCAATCAGAATTTCAGCAGTTCCGGTATGGCACCAGAATAAAGTATACTTGATGACTCTTCTTGGTTCAGGATGCCCTGACTGGTTGGAATATTTTTTTACTTCAATCATTTTTTATATTGATTAAAAATGAAAACCATGGTATTGTAATGAAACGAAATTACAAAAAATGCCAATATAAATAAAGATTTTATGGGGCGGATTTAAGGAATCAACAAGAGAAAAATCCCTACATTCGTACATCATAAAATAAAATTCAATGAAATATTCAAAAATTATTGTGGTTGTTGCCTTATTGTTGTTTCAGCTGGGAGCGGCACAGGAAAAGGCTGATATTGTATTAAATAAAGCTTCTGTTGAGGCTAAAGCAAGTAAGAAAAATGTTTTATTAGTATTTCATGCTTCATGGTGTAAATGGTGTAAGATGATGGAAAAAAACATGAACCTTCCGGAGACCCAATCTATTTTCGGAAATCGGTTTGTTACTGCTTATGTAGATGTTCAGGAAAGAGGAGAGAAGAAGTCTCTTGAAAATCCTGGTGGACAGGAATTGATGAATAAATACAAAGGAGAAAATGCAGGACTACCGTTTTGGTTGATCTTAAATCCAAAAGGTGAGGTGTTGGTAGACTCATTTAATGCTAAAGGAGAGAATTTGGGATCCCCTTCAACTCCTGAAGAAGTAGCCACTTTTATTGCTAAGCTCGAGAAAAGTTCAAAACTGAGTAAAGAAGAGATTTCAAGCATTGAAAAGGTATTTACCAAGAAGTAAAAATTTCTAATCTACAGACCCAATAAAAATTGCCTCAAATAACAGTATTTGAGGCAATTTTTTATCTATTGAATCTTAATTTTATAATGATCTTTATTTGTGAAATCATTATCTATTTTGTGTATTTCAAGCCAATTTTTCGTGAAAATTTATTTTCCGAAATAAATCTGATCCTGCTTCTGCTGCTCATTATAAATAATTTGAAAGCTTACTGGCATATACTGGTAAAGAAGTTTCCAATGGGCAATCTTAGCATGTTTTTTAAAGCTTTCAAAAGATCTTACGAATATATTTTCAATCATTGTTCTTACATAGGAGTTTCCGTTTCTGTAAAGTCCATCCATCAGTTTGATATGATGGGCAATAATGTTGATCTTCGATTCTTTCAACAATCCTTTCAGATAATTGACTGTTGCCTGCATAATTCCTGCAAAGTTGTCCTGGCCAGACAGCTGTATGATTTCATTACGAAGTCGCGGATAGAAAAATTTTAAGTATTCAACAGCTATTTTTTGATTAATAGTTTGCATTTGTACTTTCATCATAATTAAGAATTTTTCAAACACTTTTTATTGCAGCGAAATGTATACCAAAATTTAAAGACATGCTGCAAAAATAAAAACCCCTACAATCACAGCGATGTGAGTGAGTAATATCTCTGCATTGTGTCTGTTATTCGTATTTTTCCAAGTTTTCCAATCGGAAATTCTTCTGATTTTATTTTTCATAATCTATTGATTGTGAGTTATTTTTATTTTTGTTTAATTTAAACACTTTGTAATGAAACCTTTGAAAAATGTAATAAAAGTTTCATATACCATGACTGTAAATTTGTCTCGAATAGCTGTTTTTCAGGTCAGAAGAGATATGGCTGAAGATTATTTGGCGGTATTCCTTACTGCAAAACGTCGTAAAATTGTCCAGAGAGTAGATAAAAGTGTTTTCAATGGCATTTTTTAACAACGTATCTCCATGAAGATACATTTTGTCTATTTTTTGTAAACTTTTGAATAGCAGCTTACTGTCATTCTGGCGGATCATATTTTTGATACGTTCCGTGAAAGTCCGGATCACACTGTATGAGTTGGGGCTTTTCGTTTCATTCAATTCCGTTTCAAAGTCAGGAAGTAGCTCATTGATTTCCTGTACAGCTTGTAAATAGTTCATAGTATATATTGTTAAATGTGGTTTTGTTCCAACAGTTTAATGAAAGCTCCAAACATGAAAACGATTAAAAAAGCGATAAAAAGTAAATGATAAGGCTTCAACCATTTAGGAGTTTGGGGTCCTTTGCTTTTTAATCTTCTTAGTTTGTCTATTCGGTTCAATGTTTTCAAGTCCATTTTTGTATGTTTTGAAATTGATGATGCCAATGGTGTACCTTTGAAGTTGGGTTTAATTTAATTGGTTGAAATACAATTGTTTGTGAGTTTGTGTTTGAGATTTAAAAGATGAAAAAGCATTTCAAAATGATAAGGATTTTATCAAATTGGAAGAGATGAATAGGAACCATTAAGATATAATAAGGTTTAAAGAATATTAAATGAAGCTTCTCTTTAATCAGGAGATTTGAAAATTTTAGTTTTTTTGATGTAATTTAGATTTTCATACTTGTCATTGGCTACGCCGAATCTTCGATTTCTGACGAAGGAAGAATCTCATATATGGTTTAGATTCTTCATTTCACTTCTGAACTATGTTCGCAAACCTTCAGTTTGTATTCAGAATGATAACCATCAATTATTAGAAAAGAATAATCAAAGGTGTATCTTGAAAATCTAAGTTTTTCCTCTTTAGTGTACTTTCTGCAGTATTATTTTAAACTTCTAAAGTGAACTAAAGTGTTTTTAAAATAAAACTTTTGTGACTTTTGATTTCGTCGAATCTTCGGTTTTTGGTTAAAAAGATCATCACAATCAATACTAATTTTCAGTTTCATAGAAAGGATAGAATGAATATCTTTGCAGTCCAAATATTCAGAAGATGTTTTCAAAAATAATAGTACACAGAGTCGGAAATAAGATCAACGGAGATTCTCTAACACTTTCCCAGGAGGAATTGAAGTTGGAGGAAGGTATGGCAGAGATGCTTGAGGATTACTTTTTAGGATCATTCAAGTCGGAAGAAACTTTTCATTTTTATAGTGACACCTATTTGGTGAATAACCCGATTTACAGTGCTGTATCTGAAATTTTTGATGATAAGTCCAAATTTATCTGGGAATCTGAAAATATAGCAAAACACCTTTTTGAAGCGGCTGAAAACCCACGAGTTCAGAGTGGAGAGTTGTTTATCGTTCTTTTTGAAGATGAAAGCGACCGTCCTGATAAAGTAGATAAAATTGGGATTTTTAAAACGGAGAAAAGAGAATCATTCCTGAAAATTCATCCTACGGAAGAAACATTTGATATTGAAAAAGATCAGGGAATTGGTTTGTCTAAAATTGATAAAGCAGCGTTGATCTACAACAATAATAAAGATACAGGTTATGTACTTTCTGTGGTTGATAACAACAAAAACGGAGATATGTACTACTGGTTTGAAGATTTCTTAAAGGTAAAACAGCGTGATGATGAGTATTTCCACACTCAGGAAGCATTGATGGTTTACAAAGATTATATCACGAAGCAGCTTCCTCAGGAATTTGAAGTTTCAAAAGCGGATCAGGCGGATTTCCTGAATAAATCCATCAATTTCTTCAAAGAAAAAGAAGAGTTCAAATTGGATGAATTTACCAATGAAGTATTGGGAGATGAGCATGTGATCGAAAGCTTTGTGAATTTTAAAACTGATTACGAACAGGATATGCAGGTGAATATTGCAGAAGAATTCCCGATCAATGAATCTGCTGTGAAAAAGACTCAAAGACACTTTAAAAGTATCATCAAACTAGATAAAAACTTCCATATTTACATTCACGGAGACCGTCAGAAACTTGAGATGGGAGAGGATGATAAAGGAAAATATTATAGATTGTATTTCGATAAAGAAGTATAATAGAGTTCAGAAAAGCTGGAAGTTATAAAGGTTATAAGAACAGGTATTCGTCTGTTTTTATCCTTTTAAGGTAGAGTTAATGATGTCGTTGACTATTAGTAACTATAACCAAAAATAACCTCCAGCTTCTTTCTTCAAGCTTCCAGCCTTTATGTTTTTCATTAAAAATAATATCATAACTTTATTGCCGATTGCAAAACAGTAGTTATGAAATTTATGCTCATTTTCTGGGGAGCTTTCCTCATTTTTTTCTGTATACCCTTTCCGATATTCATTTATATGATGACTGAGGAAGTTACAATAGGACCAAGAAATTCACTAGCGGTGAGCTATGGATATCTTGGTCTTTCTTTGTTAATATGGGGATATATTCTCATATTCTTCATCAATACTCTTTTCATTAAAACATTCAAACAGAAGAATACCATTCATTCTATTTTGAGAAATGGTATTCCAAGAGAAGCAAAAATTATTCGCTATCAGCTTATTAAATACTTTCCGAAAACCAATATGAATGCTATTCAGATTGTTCTTTCATTTCCTAATCTTAGAAATGCAGTGATTGAGCATGAAATGATGTTTCATGATTCTAAACCACAGGAAAAAAGATTTGATGTAGGGAATCATGTGAAGGTATTGTTGAATCCTAATGCCTCACAGGAACCTTATTTTATTTTAAGTGATCAAAAGGTAGGCTTCAATGCATCAGGGATGATGTTGAGAATAATATTTATCATATTGTTAATTACTTATATTATCGGTCTGTACTCTTATTTCTATATGAGGGAATCCTTTGATTTTGGCTGGCAGTTTCTCACTTTCATGCATCCGATTATTTTCAGTGGAGTGATGACTCTTATTTATGTATTGGTTTTTCAGCTTATTGTAGGAAAGTTTTTTAAGAATAAGAAAAACGAGCGGATTCTCTTTGCAGGAAGAAATGCAGAAGCTCATATTCTCAGCGTTAGTGAAACAGGGGTTAGTGTTAACGATCAGCCGCAGATTATGTTTCAGGTGAGTTTCAAAGATTTCAGAGGAAATGAACATATTGCCACCTATAAAAAAATTATAAGCCTCCTGAATCTTTCTTCTGTCCCTAAAAAAGGAACTATAGAGATTATGTATGATGAGAATGATCCGAAGAAGATTATGATTCCGAAGATATTTTAAAGGCAGGAAGCAGGAAGAAAGAAGCTTGAAGTTACTTTCAGTTTTAATTACTAATAATCAACCACATCATTAATCTTATCTTGAAGAGAGTAAAAGAGACGAATAACTGTTTTTGTGGTCTTCATAACTTCCAGCTTCCATCCTTCATCTTCCAATCTAACTTACTATCTTTATTCCCAAAGTTGAACCTATGAAAACAACCATTATCGACTTATCAAAACCTATTCAGTACAATGCAGGAGATCCATGGTTTATGAGAGTGAAAATTAAACATAAGCCTCATAGAAAATCCCATTGGCTGATTCGTTTGGCTTTGAATCTTCCCTTCAGACTTTTTCCTAAAAACTGGACAGGCTGGGCAGATGATACGATTAAAAATATGGGACTTCATGCCACTACTCATATTGATGCACCCTGGCATTACGGACCTGTAGTAGAAGGCAAGCCTGCGAAAACGATCGATCAGATTCCTTTAGAATGGTGTTACGGAGATGGTATTGTTATAGACTGCAGCCACAAGGAGGATTTTGTAGCGATTACAGTGGATGATCTGAAAAAAGATCTCAACAAAAACGGGATTACCATACAGGAAGGAAATATTGTTTTGATAAGAACGGATCGGGACAAATTAATGGGAACTCCTGCGTTTGTAGAAAAAGGAACCGGAATGAGCCGTGAAGCAACGGAATGGCTGATTGATCAAGGGGTGAAAGTAATGGGAATAGACCAATGGGGTTGGGATCTTCCTCTGAAGTTTATGGCTAAAAAAGCTAAAGAATTGAATGATCCTGAATATTTCTGGGAAGGTCATCGTATAGGAATAGAAAAAGAATATCTGCATATAGAACAGCTTACCAACCTTAAAGCATTACCACCATCAGGATTTAAAGTCTGTGTATTTCCGTTAAAGATTGTAGGTGGTTCTGCTGCTCCGGCAAGGGTAGTGGCTATGATAGATTAATAAAAATTGATCAAGTGCAAAATTCGGTTATTCGTATAAAATCTATACTTTTTGTTGAACCAACAGATCATTTTTAAATCGCAAAGAAAGATGATTCAAATGTTTTATTTTAGGAAGCTAAGAAGTGCGACTTTGTCGTTGAAGAAGCTTAATGGATATGCATTCGCTTAGAAAGAATCAATGAAATTGATTCCATCCTTTGCTCCCTTAAAAATGAGAGATCATGTGCTAAAAACTTTGCGTTAAATTCCACAAATACAAACAATATTATCCTTCACCTTTTTGAGACAGATTCATAAAAAATAGAAAGAGCAAACCTGCATTTGCAGATTCACCCTTTCACATAGTATCATTTTTAGCGTTCTTCGTTTATTTACCCTTTTTTATTAAAAAATAGGGCTCTGTTGTATTCAAAATTCATTCTGGCAATATTCAGAACGGAGATTCCCTGTGGGCATTCTACTTCACAGGCTTCCGTATTGGAACAGTGCCCGAATAATTCAGTATCCATCTGGTAAACCATATCCAAAACACGTTTGCTCCTTTCCTCTTTACCCTGAGGCAATAATGCCATGTGAGCAATTTTTGCAGAGGTAAACAAAGCAGCACTTCCGTTTTTACAGGTGGCCACACAAGCACCACATCCGATGCAAGCAGCAGAATCAAAAGCTTCTTCAGCAACCTGGTGCGTTACCGGAATCGCTGTAGCATCCGGGGCCTGACCGGTATTCACAGATACAAAACCTCCTGAAGAAATAATCCTGTCAAAGGCAGAACGGTCTACCTTTAAATCTTTCTTCACCGGAAATGCTTCTGCACGGAAAGGTTCTATCAGAATGGTTTCCCCATCTTTAAATGAACGAAGGTGAAGCTGGCAAGTGGTTGTATTTTTTAAAGGACCGTGAGCGATACCATTAATCATCATTCCACACTGTCCGCAGATCCCTTCACGGCAATCATGATCGAATTCTACAGGTTCATCTCCTTCAACGATCAGTTTTTCGTTTAAAGTATCCAGCATTTCAAGGAAAGACATGTGAGAATTTAATCCTTTAAGGTCATAGCTAACCAGTTTTCCCTCACTTTGTTTGTCCTTCTGTCTCCATATCTTAAGGTGTAAATCCATAATTTTTGTTTTTTATTTGTAACTTCTTACCGTTGGCTGTATTTCTTCAAAGATTAATGGTTCTTTAATCAGTTCAGGTTCGCCATTTTCACCAGTCCAGGCCCATGCTGAGATGAATTGATATTCTGCATCATTTCTCATCGCTTCCCCATCCGGAGTCTGATACTCTTCACGGAAGTGAGCGCCACAGGATTCATTACGGGTTAAAGCATCGTAACACATCAGTTCTCCGATTTCAAAATAATCTGCAACACGGCCTGCTTTTTCCAGTTCGGCATTCATCTTGTCCCCTTGCCCGGAAACCCTTACGTCTTTGTAGAATTCCTGTTTTAGTTTTCTGATTTCCTGAATCGCATATTTCAGCCCTTCTTCATTTCTGGCCAGTCCGCAATAATCATACAGTAATTTCCCTAAAGTTTTATGGAAATAATCAACGGTTCTAGTTCCTTTGATATTTATTAAATCCTGGATCTGATTTTTAACGGCATTTTCAGCTTGTTCAAACTCGGGAGTATCCGGAGAAATTTTTCCGGTGTGAATTTCATCTGCTAAATAATTGGCAATGGTATATGGTGCAATAAAATAACCATCTACAGAAGCCTGTAAAAGAGAGTTGGCTCCCAATCTGTTGGCTCCGTGATCCGCAAAATTGGCTTCTCCCAAGGCAAATAATCCAGGAACTGTTGTCATCAGCTCATAATCTACCCAAAGGCCTCCCATGGAGAAGTGAGCAGAAGGAGAGATCATCATTGGCTCTTTATAAGCATCATATCCTGTGATCTTAAGATACATATCGAATAAGTTTCCATATTTCTCTTTAATTTTATCTTTTCCTTGTTCTTTTATTGCTTTAGAAAAATCCAGATATACTGCATTTTTCAAAGGACCGATTCCAAATCCGGCATCAATTCTTTCTTTAGCGGCACGGGAAGAAATATCTCTTGGTGCTAAGTTTCCGAATGCAGGATATCTTCTTTCCAGATAATAGTCTCTTTCACTTTCTGGAATATCATTGGGTGCTCTGTTTTCGTCCTGTTTTGCAGGAACCCAGATTCTTCCGTCATTACGCAATGATTCAGACATCAAAGTTAGTTTAGACTGATAATCTCCGGACTGCGGAAGGGAAGTAGGGTGTACCTGAATCCAGCTTGGAGAAGCCATTAAAGCTCCTTTTTTATGTGCTCTCCAGATGGCGGAACCATTACATCCCATGGCTAAGGTGGAGAGATAATAAATCTTTCCATATCCTCCGGTTGCCAATATGACAGTATGAGCCGCATGTCTTTCAATTTCTCCGGTATCTAGATTTCTTACGATAATTCCTCTTGCTTTGCCGTCAATAGTAACCAGATCAAGCATTTCATGTCTTGAAAATAATTGTACAGAACCTTTTCCAACCTGTCGCATTAAAGCCTGGTAAGCCCCAAGGAGCAATTGTTGTCCGGTTTGTCCTCTGGCATAGAATGTCCGGCTCACCTGAACCCCTCCAAAAGAACGGTTATTAAGATAGCCGCCATATTCACGGCCAAAAGGAACGCCTTGTGCTACAGCCTGATCGATGAGGTTTAAAGAACATTCTGCCATTCGGTATACGTTGGCTTCACGGGCTCTGAAATCTCCACCTTTTAAGGTATCTACAAACATTCTGTACACACTATCACCGTCGTTTTTATAATTTTTAGCGGCATTTACCCCACCTTGAGCCGCCACGGAGTGTGCTCTTCTTGGGCTGTCCTGAAAACAAAACGCCTTTACATTGTATCCCATTTCTCCTAAAGAAGCAGCAATAGAGCTTCCGGCAAGACCTGTTCCTACAACAATCACATCAAGCTTTTTACGGTTGGCCGGGTTCACAAGCTTGGCTTTCTTTTTATAATACGCCCATTTCTGTTCCAATGGGCCTTGTGGTATTTTTGAATCTAAAATCATGATAGGTCTTTTTTAATGATAAGTAAAGAATACATAAAGAGGCATGAGGGCAAAACCTAAACTGATAATGATAGAATAGGCAGTTCCGATGATTTTAACCCATTTCACGAACTTAGGATGATATAATCCAAGAGTTCTTACAGAACTGTACAATCCATGGATCAGGTGATAGCATAAGGCGATCATAGAAAGTACATAAATCACTACATACCACCATTCTTTAAATACGGTTACTACCAGAATATATAAGTCCTTATTTCCATTCTCATCCAATGGCGGATTTCCAAATTTATAGACATACCAGAAATTTTGAAAATGGATTACTAAAAAGATCAGGATTAAGGTTCCTAGGATCCCCATATTTCTGGAAGTCCATTTGCTGGCTCTTCCGCGTCTGTCGTTCTGATAGTTGCCACCGGATTTTTTGTTTTTTAACGTAATCATCAGCCCATCTACCGCATGCAGAATAATACTGGCATACAAAACATAAGAAACTATTTTGATGATGATATTTCCTGATAAAAAATGCGAATAGGCATTGAATTGAAGATGAGCCTGCTCCTGAGGCAGAAAAAGCTGAAGATTTCCGAGGAAATGAATCAACAGGAAGAATCCCAGAAAGAGTCCTGTAAGGCACATCAGCATTTTTCTTGACAATGTTGATAACATAGAGTTGATTTAATAATTAATAATATCCTAAAACTTTCATCCATAGACCTCCTACAACCATGTATATGATTAAGAGTACGATTCCTATTTCAAGACCACGAAGCCACCAGGCTTTCAGATCTACATATCCACTCCCGAAGAATACAGGTGCCGGACCATGTCCGTAATGAGTAAGTACCCCATAAATAGATCCCATGAAACCTAGCATCATGGCTAGAAGCATAGGTGGGATTCCTAAAGAAACTCCAACTCCCAAAAGAGCTGCATACATTGCCGCTACGTGAGCCGTAGCACTGGCGAAGATATAGTGACTGAAGAAATAGACAACGATAATAACCGGGAAAGCTACCTGCCAGCTCAAACCTCCGATCTGAACTTTGATAAGGTTACTGAACCAGCCAATAAAGCCTAATTCATTTAAAGAACTTGCCATCATTACTAAAACAGCGAACCAAACAATGGTATCCCAAGCTCCTTTTTCACCTTTTACATCTTCCCAGGTTAACACTGAGGTTAACAGCAATAATGTTAATCCGATAAATGCGGTAGTGGTGGCATCAATAGAAAGCGCTCCGCCAAAGATCCAAAGGAATAAAAGAATGAAGAAAGCCAGTAGCATTAACCATTCATTTCTGGAGATAGGTCCCATTTCTTTTAATTTCTGAGCAGCCATTTTCGGAGCATCACCTGTTTTTTTCAGTTCAGGCGGATATAATTTATACAATACCAAAGGAACTACGAAGAATGCTACTAAACCGGGCAGAAAACCAGCAGCAGCCCAAGACATCCATGTAATATCGATACCAAGGTTGGCTGCAAATTTTTGACACATCGGGTTACTTGCAGTTCCGGTTAGGAACATAGAAGAAGCGATGAGGTTCATATAGTAACTATTCAATGTTAAGAATGAACCCAGTTTTCTATGAGTTTCCGGTTTTTCAGGAACGGAATCAAAGCTTATCGCCATAGATTTCATAATTGGGTAGATAATTCCGCCACCTCTTGCCGTGTTACTTGGAATAGCCGGAGCCAGACAAACATCTGCAAGTCCTAATCCGTAAGCCAGTCCCAATGAGCTTTTCCCGAAAACCCTTATGAATAAAAAGGCAATACGGTTTCCAAGCCCTGTTTTGATAAATCCTCTAGCAATAAAGAATGAAATCCCGATCAGCCAGATCACTTTATCCCCAAATCCGGAAAGTGCTTTGGTAATAGATTTTCCGGCATCCCCGGGAGCTACTACTTGGGTAAGGGCTGTAAATCCGATGGCCATCATACACATGGTTCCCATAGGGGCGGCTTTCAGAATAATTCCTAAAATAGTTGCCGCAAAAATGGCAAAAAGATGCCAGGCATTCTCAGCAACACCTTTCGGAGCTGGAATAAACCAGATGATTAACGCAACGACAAATGTGATCGCAACGTTTTTAATATTAATTTCTTTCATGATACTTGCTATTTAATCCGTTAAAATCTGCTCTGTACTTGCACTATGAATAGATTGTTGTTGTATTGATTGGTATTTTCTACCTGGTATTTGTAGCGGTCGAACTGTACACCCAGCTGAATTCTTGCCCCGTAGTTTTTCAGAAACTCAAGACCTACCATGGGAGTGATAGTTTGTCTGGGATTGGATGCCATTCTGAAATTCGTATCCAGATACTCATATCGGCAAGACAATTCGAAAGCGCTTAGATTTTTATGGTTGATCTCATATCTCAGATTTGGAAGGAAATAAACCCCGCGAATCAGGTACTGATCCGGATTATCAGGTCTTACTTCAGGAGCGATAGAATTGTATAGAATATGATTGGTAGCCTGTTTAGCTTCCAGCTGCATATCCAGGCTCCATCTCGGATCAAATTGAACCATTGAACTTAAATCAATCCCTACAGCATATACTTTTTTGCTGAATACCTCACCGATCCCTCCGTTTAAACCAACATTGAAATTATATTTCTTGGATAATCCGAAAAGTAACCGGGTTGAATATTGTTTTCCGTTGTCATTATCATTGACCTGGTTTTTCCCGTTTCCGTTGACAACAGACACCGCATATTGAAGAGGTATCTCTCCTAATTTTACTTGTCCTGTAGCAGAAAGTCCGATCTGGAAGCTCGTCCAGCCCAGTTTTCCAAATTCCGAATACTGATTAGACCAGTCCAGTGATTTAATAATGTCGATAGGATAGGTCTCCTCAATACCGAACCAGGGTCTGAACTGTCCAACGGTAAATGCCAACTTGGGACTGAAAGTATATTTCAGGTAAGCATTCTCAAGGACTCTGCTTTTGGGATCATTTTTGAAATCTGCGAAGTTAGCCAAGGCTACCACTTCAGTACGTTTACTGATTTGTGCTCTTACCTGCACTCTCATGTATTTCAGCATGAAATTATTGCTGGTTCCCGATCCGTCGGAATGATGAAGGCCATTTACGTCAACATCCTTACTCATTCCTACCAGATAACGTGCCTGAAAAAGCCCTTTGATCTGAAGTTGAGGATATTTCACATGATCTTCTTCCTGTGGTTTGAGAGTGGTCTGTAGAGAATCCTGTATCTGAGCGTTGGCTGAAAAACAGCTCATGAGAATACACAGAATCAAACTTCTCTTTTTTAATGAAAAAAAGGCCATATCTATTTGTTTAATTTTTTGCTTTTTTGAATTGTATGTAAGCATAAAAGTTCTTGTCTCTATTTTGATAAATTGAGGGAATGCACTGTATGTGTCCATACATTATAAAAACTTTTGGTGCTTAATTCCTTCCATTACATTTCCGGTGTATGTTTCTCCGGAGGAAGGAAATTATCTTATCTCTCATCCTGATATCATATTCAGGATTTGCTAAACTTTGGTACTCTTTCACAAAGAAACACCTAAGATTAAATACTTATTTTAAATCTGAATTTTTATTCTAAGCCTAAGAATTTGAAAGATGGAGTTTCTTTGAAGTTAGTATTTGATTTACCGTGATAGGTCTGGTAATTGCTTAGATCCAGTTTCATCACTTTTCCTTTGGCACTCAGATCAAAATCTTTAAGATCTACCCAGAATGTGTTTGGAGTGAAAACGGTTTCAAAATAATATACCAGATTCTTTTGATCCGAAACAGAACGCCATCTTGTAGAAGAAATATTAGGTTCTGTAGGAGAAGAAATGCCGTATGGTACGGAACAGTTTCTGATAACACTGAATACGCTGGCTACAGCAGTGCGGGTATCAGCGGTTTTTGGAATAGCATCAATATAATAAGAAGCTCTTACAAAACGATCGGCTGCACGATTGGTTCCCGGAAGCATCACCGTTCCCGGGATCCCTTTCCAGTAATTATTAAGAGCAAGCTGCTCATCAAAAATAGGAGAGTTGGTCATCACCGTGTAAGACGGATCATGATGGATAACCAGTTTTCCATTGATGTATTCTAATACAGCATTATCTCCTGAAGCATCAGAAAGAGAAACATGAATGGTTGTAAATCTTTCTGTTCCCGGAATATTATCACTCACTACTACAAATGGTTCTTTTCTTGAAAATTCCACCGCTTCTTTTACCGTTGAAAAGTTATCAAGATAATATTGTGCCCATAGAGAGATGGCAAGGCCTTTTTTCCCTCCTTTCGGATCGAATTTAGGATATTGAGACTCTCCCAGCCATAGCATATTCGCTACCAATCCTTTTTCGTTCATTCCGTCTGCAGAAGCAATATCCCAGGTAGAGCTGATGACGCTTCCATATTTGGAAGTCCATTTTACAGATTTAGGACCGGTTTGGCCATTGCGTTCTATTCCTTTCGGAAAAACCCAGATATTAGCCGGAATCTCATCACGCCAATCCATAGAGCGGGCTGTAAGAATGGTATTTTGCGGACCTTTGTATACAACGCGGGTACATGCTTCTGACGGATTCCATAATCCTATTGAAAGAACAAGAGAAAATAAAATTAATGGGAACTTTTTCATAATAGTATTATTTGAATTTAAAATTTATATTGAAATTATTGTGAATAATTCAATTGTTTTGCGGTGATATTCATTATTTGGTGATATAAATTTAGTTAAATTTGTTTAAATAACATAATTATTTTAGCTGATAAGCAGTGTTTCATGTTATGAATCATAGTTTAATAGTTAAAAATGCTATTATTGAAAAAAAATTCGTATATTTTAAAGATGTCATATCGAAATTGGAAGAAAATCGATAATTTTTCAATGGACGTAAAAACTGCTTTTCTACTGGGTGATACCACATTAGCACAGGTGAGAATTATATACCACATTACCAAAACCAGTTAAAAAAAAGCGCTATCTTTGATAGATAGACTGAAAAGAAATATGAATTTTGTAGAATGTCATGAAGAACCTATCCATATTCCGGGTTCTATACAAAGTTTTGGCTATCTGATTGGCATTGATGCGAAATCCCATTCCATTACTTTTTTCAGCAGGAATATATCGGATATTTTTAAAATCGACAACCAGGATGGGTTATTCGGAAGAAAGCTTACGGATTTTCCGGAAAGTTTTCAAAATATTATTGATTCGGATATTTACACTTCTCTGGACCGGTTTACAAGAAGGGAGAATGAAACCTATTTTGACAAGATCTTTATTGATGAAAAGGAATATCACTTTTCTGTTTTCAGGAGTAATGGCTCTATTTTTCTTGAATTTGAAGAAGTTCTGATTAATCCGGATAAAAGAATCTCGAATAAATACGATAACTTTTATGTGATTGATGATGAACAGGAACTTTGGAATCATCTTCTGGAGACGCTATCTAAAGTGGTGAATTATGACCGGACAATGGTGTATAAATTTATGATGGACGGTTCAGGAAAAGTAATTGCTGAGAAAAAAAATGAGGATATGGAAAGCTTCCTGGGACTTCACTATCCTGAATCTGATATTCCGAAACAAGCAAGAGAGCTCTATCTTAAAAAGAGAAAAAGAATCTTTAGTAATGTTTATGCAGATACGGTTCCTGTGCTAAGCAAAACGATGAAGAATATTGATTTGAGTCTTTCTGCATCACGGGCTATGTCCCCTGTTCATGGGCAATATCTTAAAAATTCAGGTGTTTCTTCCAGCTTCAGTGTGTCTATTATTATTGATAATCATCTTTGGGGACTGGTGACCTGCCAGAATGTGGAACCTAAGCATATAGACCTTGAAGACAGAGTACAGGCAGGTATTTTCACGGCTTTGGCAGCAAATGCCTATTCTTCTTTTAAGTCAAAAAAAGAGCTTAATTATCAACTTGAACTGAATGAGAGAATTTCTCAACTTAAAACGGAATTTCTAAAGCATAATAACCTGTTTGATTCGCTTTGGGAGAGTAAAGCAGAAATAATGAATTTGCCGGAAGCAAACGGCCTTGCTATAATATCAGATGAAAATATAATCACTGAAGGAGCTGTACCCACTGCGGTCTGTATCAGCAGAATTGTAAACTGGGCATTAGAAAATACAAGTGACAGAATTTATGTCAACCGAAGTTTCCTTAAAAATCACGGTGAGGAATTGAAGTTGTCTGAAAACGCAGCTGGAATTATCATCTATTTTATTGAAAGAGATAAAAATGAGATGCTGATCTGGTTCCGTAAAGAATTTAATGAACATATTGACTGGGCTGGAAATCCGGAAAAGAAAATAGAGGTGTTTTCTCAAAATGGAGAAGACAGACAGATGATTTCCCCAAGAACTTCATTCCGTATTTTTACAGAAAATATTAAAGGACATTCCAAAAGATGGAATTCTAGAAATATAAGCGCTGTGCAGGCTGTGAGGGATCTTATTTTAGAAACATCTCACAAGAATTACAATGCCATCAAAAGGCTTAATGATGAGCTTAAAAAAGTGAACGAAGAACTCGACAGTTTTTCCTATACGATTTCCCATGATCTGGGAACTCCTTTAACGGTGATGAAACTGAATGCACAAATGCTTTTGGGAAATCTTACCGATGGTTCTGAAAAGAGCAAAACCAAGATCAATACAATCATTGAGGAAATAGACAGTATGGCTGAAATGATGCAGGATGTTTTGCAGCTGAGCCGTGCAAAACATAGTGAGATACAACTTGAAACACTGAAAACGGGGAATACCATTCAAAAAATCTCTGATAATGCAAAGATGACATATGGAAGTCCGCAAAGTGAAATTCTTATTAAGGAATGTCCGGATGTTTTGGCTGATAAAACGATGCTTCACCAGGTTTTTCTGAATATCATTAATAATGCAGTGAAATACTCGTCTCATAAAGATCAGCCTAAGGTAGAAATTGAAGGGGCTGAAGACGGGCAAACTATTGTCTACAGAATTTCAGACAATGGAATCGGGATCCCGGAATCTGAGAAGCATAAAATGTTTAAGATCTTCAATAGGATGGATAATGCGAAGAAATTTAAAGGAAATGGAGTAGGATTGTCTATTGTACACCGTATTATGAAAAGAATAGGTGGAAATATAGATTATGAGAGTAATAAAGACGGGACATCCTTCATTTTAACGTTCAAAAAGCCTTACATTTGAGAAACTTTAAAATGTAATTATGGTATCAGAATATCTTAAACACAATACAGCAGACTATCACGATGCAGCCGAGAAACTTTTTAATTCTGAAAAGATTTTTAATAAAACCTTCACTTTAGAAGATTATAAAAAGATCATCCATACCAATTACCTGATGCTTCTTCACAGTGAAAATAAAATATTCAACAGCCTTTCTGACAAGTATGCTGATAAACTTCAGCTTGCCGAAAGAAAGAAGCTTCCTCTTATTGAAAAGGACCTCGAAAGTCTTTCTCTTGAAAATCAACCGGCTTCCCATCATCTTGAATTTGAAAATGAACATGAAGCATTAGGGGCTATGTATGTCATTGAAGGTTCTACATTGGGAGGGAATGTTATTGCCAAGCAGCTTTCTAAAACGGAAGGTTTTGACGCGGTGACTTTTAACTTCTTCGGATGCTATCAGGAAAATACAGGATCCATGTGGAAGAACTTTAAAGACGTTTTGGACACTGAAGTTTCAGAGGAAAAGTACGGAGAAGTGCTGTCTGGCGCGAAAAAGCTGTACTCATTTTTACTGAATGTCAACTAATTCCTTTTAATGCTAATAAATTTCCTGAAAAATTGTGCATTTTTTCAGGATTTATTAAATTTGGGAAGTTTCAAAATTAAATAGTAACTAAACAATAAATAATTAAAAAAGTAACAATATGAAAGTAACTGTAGTAGGTGCAGGCGCTGTAGGAGCAAGCTGTGCAGAATACATCGCAATGAAGAACTTCTGTTCAGAAGTAGTTTTGGTAGATATTAAAGAAGGGTTTGCTGAAGGTAAGGCAATGGATTTGATGCAGACAGCGTCGCTTAACGGATTCGATACAAAAATTACCGGAACAACAGGAGATTACAGCAAAACTGCAGGTTCTCATGTAGCCGTAATCACTTCAGGGATTCCAAGAAAACCTGGAATGACAAGAGAAGAATTGATCGGTATCAATGCTGGTATCGTGAAAGAAGTTACTGAAAACTTAGTAAAACATTCTCCGGAAGTAATCATCATCGTAGTTTCTAACCCAATGGATACGATGGCTTATTTGGTACACAAAACTTCAGGTCTTCCTAAGCACAAAATCATCGGAATGGGTGGTGCATTAGACTCTGCAAGATTCAAATACAGATTGGCTGAAGCGTTAGAAGCTCCAATTTCTGATGTTGACGGTATGGTAATCGCTGCTCACAGTGATACAGGAATGCTTCCATTATTGAGCAAAGCTACAAGAAACGGAGTTCCAGTAACTGAGTTTTTAAGCGAAGATCAACAAAAATATGTTATCGAAGAAACTAAAGTAGGAGGTGCTACCCTTACTAAATTATTAGGAACTTCAGCTTGGTATGCACCAGGTGCAGCTGTTTCTGTAATGGTTCAGGCAATTGCTTGCGACCAAAAGAAAATGATCCCTTGTTCTTTAATGCTTGAAGGGGAATACGGTCAAAATGATATCTGCTTAGGAGTTCCGGCTATTATCGGAGCAAACGGAGTAGAATCAATCGTAAACGTAACATTAACTGCTGAAGAGCAATTGAAATTCTCTGAAGCTGCTAATGCGGTAAGAGAAGTGAACGGAGATCTTAAATTCTAATATACTGAATTTTATATAGGAAAGCCGCGCCCGGTGGGCGCGGCTTTCTGTTTATTTAAAAAACTCCATACATGTTAACAAGGTTTTGAATTAATAATTATTGACTTATTTATTTGCATTTACAAAACGGCTTACAGCATTTACAAAGTCCTTATTTTTCTCGTAATACAGAAGGTGTCCGCCATCAATGACAACTATTTTCTGATTGGGAAACCGAAAGGTTTTATAATGTTGAGTCCCGACTGCCTTATCTTTTTTTCCAGTAATAACAAGTACAGGAATTTTGATATCTTTTGTAGTGGACGTATAATCGGCATAGTATTCCGGGAAGTCTTTAGGTTTTGAAATGACAGCCATTCCAAAGTCAATGATACGGGGATGGAGAGAATCTATTTTATCTGTCTCTTTTATGGTTTCGATATCTTCGGTCAGGAATTTATATCCGATTCTCTTTTTTCTTAAAGCACTGCTGATTTTGGTGAGCTCTGAAGAAAGGCTGTCCTTGGGGAGTTCTCTGTTTTTTGTCTGTAAGAGATTGTTTCCATATTCAATCTGTTCTTTTACAGATTCATCATTCAGGAAGTAGAGCGTGACATTGGCAAGGATAAGCCCTTTGGTATGCTGCGGATATTTTTTTGCATAATTTGTTGCAATGATTCCTCCAAAAGAATGAGCCAGCAGAAAGATTTTTTTCAATTTGAGATATTGCCTCAGTTCTTCAATATCCTGAATCATTTTATCAAGATGATAATTTTCAGAAGTACCGGATTCGCCGGATCCGCGCTGGTCCATATACATCATCTGCATGTTTTTTTCCAGATTGTTTCCTCCCATCAGTTCAAACGACGGATATCCCTGCCCAGGCCCTCCTGGGATGTAGATACAAGCTTCTCCTTTTCCGGAGATTTTATATTTGATCTTTACATGATCTGAAGTTTCATAAAAGCCTTCAGACTGATGATTCTGAGCTGGAAAGACAGTCAGAGAAACAGAAAAAAGAGTAGGAGGGCAACTGTTTTCATAGTATTATAACAATCGTGAAGGCGTGTTTATTACTAAGGACAAAAATTATTTTCCTTTCACCACATTTTCACTGCTGATTATATTTTTAAGATACTCCAGCATTGGAATACAGGATGCTTATAGAAATAAATAGACTGAGCTTTACAATAGTATATTCATAAAGAACACAGCTATTTATTTTTTCTGTTAAAATTGATTTTTAAAATTTTACAACCCATACTAACCTCCATTCTGCCTGTTTTATTAATAAAAATCATAATACAAACTCCACTCCCCAGTTTCCTTATTCTTAGCAAACATAAAGCTTCCACTGTCAATCACATTCAGTTGAGCTTTGTTGTCTGAGGAAACCTGAAAAACAAACTCGAAGCCTTCTCCAAAACCATTCTTAAACCCGATGCCAGGCTGGCAGAATGATGGATAACCACCCAATTTAGTACTGTAACAGTGCTTAATGATGTCAAAATAGCTGTTGAAATGTCCTTCTCTTTCAAGCTTAACAATTTCAGAGATTAATTTATAATCTATATCTTCAATTCCGCCACCATCCCATAAAGGAGCATCTTTAGGATATAATTCGGAGCGTAGTGGAAATGGTTTTAAATAAGAAACCGGACTTTGTAAATCTTTGATGACAATATTCTCCAGACTATCATATTCTCTGATTAACCAGTTTTCCCCCATCTTCTCAAAAGTTTCCGGAAAGTCTTGAGTGATAAAGACTGTAATTAATTTTTTATCCTTGATCAGCTCAGGTACAAAAGGTTGGTTAGGAAGATAGAACTGGATAAGCGGCATCATTGGGTCACCATTTTTATCTAAAGGAATTTCTTCATCTTCAGCATAGGCAAATACCCGCCCGATCCATGATTCTTCTAGCACATTCAGAGGCCTGAAGCCGCCAGTAAAAAATTCTGTGGCAGGTCTTTCTATTTTATCTTTAATTTCCTGAATTCTGTTATCTGTTTTTTCCATAAGCTTTAGTCTTCGTTTTCTTTAAAATCATCCATCATCAAATTGTAATACCCATTGTATTCAGCTTTTTCTTCCTCTGTAAACGCATCAAGTTCCAATGTTAGGTTTTTAGCTTCTAAAATGGAAACTTGTTGATTATGTTGAGTAAATGCAAAACATCCAAGATATGAAATTCCACTGTCTTTTAATTCTCTTATCTTCTTACTTAGCTCCTGTGGGTTTAGAACCCCACAAGTAAGAGCAGCTTCTTTTATTTCAGCAATAGTCATAGTGATTGTTGATGTTGAGTCAAAGATAAAAAATTGAATAGAAAGAAATTAAATAGAAAGAAATTAATAATTAATGAGATTGAGCTTTAAATCTCAGCAATTTTTTCAAATAATTCTGGATAATTGACAACCAAACCATTTTTATCAACTACAATATCTGCTTTGAAATCAGTTTGTAGGTTGTCATAATGATAACTGTACATATCAATTCTGGTGTATTGCTGAGTAACCGGTTTTACCAGACTATTTAAAACATCAATATAAATAACTTTAATTTCCTGGATGTCACTTTCAGCCAAATTTAGATTATTGATGGGTAAAGTATTGGTGAAAGGAGTTAAAGAAATATCAATGAAAGGAAAATCTTTAAAATCAGGATTGATTACATCGTTTATTTCCCATTCATTCTGCAGTTTTCTACCGGTTAATTTATTTTTGATTGTGTTAACCTCAGATTCAATGACAAATTCAAGGATATTCCAGTTAGGATCGATGATTAGCTGATAATCTACAGTATACATTTTGTCTTCGTAGAAACCAATTATTTTTGATTCTACGATCAGGTTCTTGTCATTTTCTGTAATGTTGAAATATTCTAAGGATTGAAAAGCAATTCCTTTCCAGATTAATGTTTTCATTTTGGTTGGGGTATGATGTTATTTTTTTTGATTCTTTGGGTAAGAAGTTTCAGCTACTGCGAAATTCTTCGTTTCCTGATTCTGCTTAAAGTTTCTCTTGCGACACCAAGGAATGACGCCAGTTGGGTAAGAGGAACCCGTTGTAACATTTCAGGATGTTTTTTTTCAAGATATTCCAATCTTTCCTGAGCCGAATACAGTTTGAACAGGTTGGCGAATTCTTCCTGTTTAGTAGCAAACTGACGGATGCAGTGACGGCCCAGAGATTCTATTTCAATGTATTGTTGTGCAATTGTAAAGAGTATTTCTTTATCAAAAACAACAGCATGTAATTCCTCGCAGGCAACTATATTAAATTCTGAAGGAATTCCGCTTCCGAAGCTTCCGATATTGGTAACTATTTCATTTTCAAAGAAGAAATCAGTGTTTTTCGTTACACCCTCTATTTCGTAATACGATTTACAGTATCCTTTGTCAATGTAGAATAATGATTTACATATTTCTCCTTCCTTCAAAATCACTTCATTCTTCTTGTATTCTTTTTCAGAGAGAGCGGGCTGAAGTAATGTCCAGCTTTCATCAGAAAATGGAGTAAGAGAGCGGATGTAAATAAGGAGATTTTTCATGGTAAATCTTTAGAAAAAGAAATAAGGTCTTTCAAAGATGCATATTTTTTATCAAATATTCCCGTCATTGGCTTTTGTAATTAAGTTGTTAATTCCCTTTTTTCGTAAATTTATTAATTCAAAATAAGTTTTAAAAGATTAATTGATAGCTCTATTATGAGAAAACTGATATTCACTTTGTTCTTTATCCCCGTTGTATTCCATGCTCAGCAAACAGTTCAGCAGGATCCTGAAATCATCAATTATGTTTCACAGGTAAGTACAGATTCTCTGAAAAGCCACATCAATTCTCTGGTGAGCTTCGGAACAAGGCATACCATGAGTTCCACTACAGACCCTAAAAGAGGAATAGATGCTGCTAGAAAATGGGTGCTGAAAAAGTTCAATGATTATGCGAAAAATGCAGGAGGAAGAATGGAGGTTTTTCTCCAGAATCAAACGATCCAGCCGGATGGAAAAAGAATAGACCATACTACGGATTTAGGAAATGCCATTGCCATTATTCATGGCACAAATCCCAACGATAAAAGAGTGTTTATGATGAGTGGACATCTGGATTCCAGGGTAAGCGATGTGATGAATTTCAAAGATAATGCACCAGGAGCCAATGATGACGGAAGTGGAGTGGCTGCTCTTATTGAAAGTGCAAGAATACTGAGCAAATCTAAATTTCCTGCCAGTATTGTATTGGTGGCATTTTCCGGAGAAGAACAAGGCCTGTTGGGATCAAAAATGCTGGCTGAGAAGGCTGCTAATGAAAGTTGGCAACTGGAAGCTTTGTTGAATAATGATATGATCTCCAATAATCTCAGCAGTGATACCCATTTGATTAACACCCATCAGTTGAGAGTTTTTTCTGAAGGCCTGCCTCAATATGAACTGGATAAAAAAGCACAGGATATCAGGAAATTCGGATTAGAAAATGATGGAGAACCAAGACAGCTGGCAAGGTATATTAAAGAAATAGGAGAACGGTATGTAGATAATCTTCAGGTCAAATTAATCTATAGAAACGACCGTTTTTTGAGAGGTGGAGATCATACACCATTTGTTGAAAAGGGGTTTTCTGCTGTACGACTAACGGAATTCAATGAAAACTTTGATCATCAGCATCAGGACATCAGAAAAGAAAATGGAGTGCAGTATGGAGACTTACCGGAATTTATGGATTTTGACTATTTTAAAAAGAATGTAGGCGTGAATATTGCGGTTCTGGCCAACCTGGCAAAGTCACCTTCAAAACCTGAAAATGTGAAAATAGAAGTCACCAAACTTACCAACTTTACAGATCTTTCCTGGGAAAAACCGAAATCGGGAGAGATAACAGGATATTATGTGTTAATGCGTGAAACGGATGCTTCCGTATGGCAGAAAAAAATATTTACCAAAGAAACTGTCATTAAGCTGCCTTATTCTAAAGACAACTATTTCTTTGCCGTACAAGCTGTAAACGCTTCCGGGAATGAAAGTCTGATCGTTTTACCGAAAATAAAATAAATGTAAAAATCAATAGGAGCGGGCTATTATTCAGAGCTCCGTCGAAGGAAGCCCGCTCTCCAATAAATAAACTGTTGGTTTTAGCTAGAACATATCTGAAATATTGATCAGTGATTTATTCAATATCCAATGTCATAAAAACGGCAATTTCTTCAGAATGATCATACAATCTGGTATTCACTCCTGTGATATTGAAGCCCATTCTTCTGTAAAACTGTATGGCAGGATAATTTGTGTTCTGGGTTTCCAGCTCAATCACCCGGCAGTTCAGTTTTCTTGCTTCTTTGATGGCATTTTTAATCAGCATAATTCCCAATCCCTGTCTTCTGTACTTTTCATTAACCAGAACGTTTTCAATGTAAAAACTATTGTTCCAGGTTCTGTGCTCACAGATAATCCAGCCTTGAAGGGCATTATCTGCAAAAGCCCCGAAAGACGAATCTTTTTCAATGAGGGTATTGAGTTCTTCAATATCTTCAGTACTGGTTTCCCATACTTTCGTGTATGATAATTTTTTCTCTCTCAGACTGAACTCAAAGGTGCCGCTGAATTCTATTGAAGAAACAGAATAGATGATATCTGTAGAATATCCATTGTTTCCCCAATTCAAACTGGGGTTAGACGTTAGCCTTTGTAGTTTTTTTATTTCCACGGATGATCATTTTATTGAATTTCAGTACAGATTTCTACGAGATAATTATTAGGATCTTTAATGTAAGCTGTCTTCTGTCCCCAAGGTTTTACGGTAATATTTTCATACAAAACGGCTCCGTTTTGTATTGCTTTTTCAACCAGGGCTTCCACATCGTCTGTTACAAATCCAAGTTCAATTCCAAAAGGCTTAGCTTCTGTTTTTGAAAGAAGAAATCCCTTTTTGATATTAGAACTGGCTAAAGCAATGGAAGCAAAAGAAAGCGTAGTTTCTCCTGTAATAAGTTCTCCATAATCCTTTTCAGGAGTAATGAACTTTATTTTTGAATCAAAAGTATTTTGGTAGAAATTCATTGCTGATTCTACATCTTCTACATAAAGAATTACATATTTAAATTTAATCATACTATTAGATTTAGTCGTTTTTTTTAATTATTTTTTGTTTAAAATATATTCCTCATCTATCACCAATTCAACGTGAGGCCCGTTTTGAGGATACTTTTTTAAACCCTCAAGATGACCGAAATGAATAGGGTATTTTTGAGTAAGCTGTCTGACCTTATTTCCAAATGAATTGAGATTAACTGTTTGGATTGCATTTTTTTTCTGACGGCCATTGGTAAAGAAAAGCATCAGATTACAATGGCTGTTAAAATCATAATCATTATAATAGAATACATTGATATTTTCTTCACGACAGATAGAACCCAAATCACTAATGAAGAATTCTTTATCATGTAAAGGCAGGTTACAGTCAATCCTTATAGAAAGGTTTTCAGCATTATTCTTTTTAAAATCTGAACCTACAATCTGTATAAAACGATGTTCATTGTTTTCAAATTGGTCTCTTGCTGCATGATAAGTTTTAGTAGAAAGTGATTTAAATGGAATGCTGGAATCCAATAATAAAGCATTTTCACGAATCAAAAGCTCTTCTATCTCAAGAGCAAACTGAAAATGAAAATCAAAAAGCATATGATCTCCAATGCTGATGATGAACTGATTTTCATTGATATTAAGGTGTAAAAAAGCCTTTTTAAACCCTGATTTCAATTCTTCTAATTTTTCAATGAAATCATCCGGATGGCCAACCTGTATTCTTACTGTCAATTCTGCGGCATTATCTGCATGCCCGCCATATCCTTCGAAGAACTTGAAAAATCTAAAATGATATAAATCTTCAGGGAATTTAAAGTACCAGTATACTCCGAGAATCATGATGAATTTTTGTTGAGAATTGAATAAAGATCAAATTTAAATAAAATTTCACGTTCTAAAACATTCAAAACCCCTAAATTTGTGAACAATAAAATTTTACTTGGATGCTTAGGAACATTTCAATTGCGGCAGCTACTTTCTTGTCCGTAGTTACAATCAATGCGCAGAAGAACAGAAATTCTCAACTTGAAAGACCCAAATTAGTAGTTGGTCTGGTAGTAGACCAGATGCGTTGGGACTATTTATACCGTTTTTACAATAAATATGGCAATGACGGTTTCAAAAGACTTTTGAATACAGGATATTCTTTAAATAACGTACACATTCCATATGTTCCTACCATTACAGCTTTAGGACATACTTGTATCTACACCGGATCGGTACCTGCAATTCACGGAATTGCCGGAAATGACTGGACAGATAAAGAAACAGGTAAAGGAGTATATTGTACTGCTGATGATAGTGTTCAGCCGGTTGGTACAACCAATACAAAAACAGGAAGTCATTCTCCAAAAAACCTTTGGTCAACAACAGTAACTGATGAGTTGAGACTGGCAACGAACTTCCAGGGAAAAGTAATCGGAGTTTCTTTGAAAGACAGAGCTTCTATTCTTCCAGCAGGACATACACCCAACGGAGCTTTCTGGTTTGATGACAGTACCGGGAATTTCATCACCAGTACATGGTATATGAATGATCTGCCTCAGTGGGTAAAATCATTTAACTCACAGAATTTACCTGAAAAATTGGTAGCTAACGGTTGGAACACTTTGCTTCCGATCAATCAATATACGGAAAGTGCACCAGACAATTCTCCTTGGGAAGGATTATTGGGAAGTGCAAAAACACCTACATTCCCTTACAATGATCTTGCAAAAGATTATCAGACTAAGAAAGACAACATCCGTTATACTCCTTTCGGAAATACGTTAACATTGAAATTAGCAGAAGCTTCTGTAGATGGGGAAAAATTAGGAGGTGATAATATTACAGACTTTTTAGCGATCAACCTGGCTTCTACAGATTACGCCGGACATAAATTCGGTCCAAACTCTATTGAAGTGGAAGATGTGTATATCAGATTAGATCAGGATTTAGCACAATTCTTCAACTACCTGGATTCTAAAGTAGGAAAAGGAGAGTATACTGTTTTCCTTTCTGCTGATCACGGTGGAGCACATTCTGTAGGATTCTTAAAAGAGCATAAAATCCCAACCGGTTTCTTTGGAGAAGGTGCTGAAAAGAATCTTAATCAAAAGCTGAAAGATAAATTCGGAGCGGATAAATTAATCAACGCCATAGATAACTATCAGATTTATTTTGACAGAAAAGTATTGGCAGACAGTAAACTTGAATTGGATGATGTAAGAAACTTCACAGTTAAAGAGTTAGAAAAAGATCCTACTGTTTTATATGCAGTTTCTGTAGACAAAGTGGCTGAATCAAGCATTCCGGAGCCTATTAAACAAAGAATTATCAACGGAATCAACAGACAGAGAAGTGGTGATATCCAATTAATCTCTCACGATTCTATGCTTCCACCGTATTCTAAAACAGGAACTACCCACAGTGTATGGAATTCTTATGATTCACACATTCCACTAATTTTTATGGGCTGGGGAGTGAAGCAGGGAGAAAGTAATAAAGCTTATCACATGACGGATATTGCTCCTACTGTTTCTTCATTATTGAAAATTCAGTTCCCAAGCGGAAGTGTTGGAAATCCAATCACTGAAGTTATAGGCAAATAGCCTGAAATATCATAAACAAAAAAGCATTCCATTTTTGGGATGTTTTTTTTGTGCATATAAATTATGGAGTGTGTATGATCTGTTGGATCTCTTTTTGAAAATTTTTATTCTGTTTTCTGATTCTTACAATAAAATATAGTAGAATAGGGATAAGAATGCTGGCGATCACAAAAGACATAATATTCATATAATAATACTGAGATTTTAGTTTTTGGCTTTTTACAGATGTTTCTTTGTTGTGATTATCAATGACTTGGTTGATGGATGACAGTTCGTTTTGTTTTCTCTTAAATTTCATTTCAAAGTATTTCTTATTGTACAGCTGATATAGGTCCTGCTGTCCCATGGCGAGGTAGTTGTTGGCCATCTCATTGTAAATTCCCTCATTCAAAATAATATCACCTGTATTTTTACTGAGATTTTCAGCCTTTATCAAAAGATTGACAGCGGTTTGATTTTCATGTTTTTGTTTATATACTTCAGACATTCCCTTTAACGCAAATGCTTCCAGACTTTTGGCATTATTTCGCTGGGCACAATCTGTTGATTGCAAAAATGCCTGTTGGGCCTTATCAATTTGATTGAGATTAAGATAGCAATAGCCAATATTGTAATACACCACACTCATATTAGAGTAAGTAGTTTTCTTTACCGGCACTTTTTCAAAGTTTTCTATAGAGATCAGAAATTTTTCCAGGGCAATGTCAGAGTTGGATTGGCTTTTATAAATCATTCCTTTTATGGCATAGATTGTGGCTGTTTCTATATATTTTTCGGGAGTTTTTTCAGGGATTTTGGCCAGATATTGATCTGCTTCATCCAATGTTTCAAGACTTTTGCTGAAAAGTTCCATTTGTTGATACTGTATCGCTACAGAAACCAGTACACTTACCTGGCTTTTTGCATCATTTGTTTTTTGTGAAAGTTCTTTGGCCTTTAAAATATATTTCAGAGATTCTTCAAAATTTCTTTTGGCAACATTAGCCGTGGAAAGAAGCATATAGATGTCAATAGAGGTTTTGAGACTATTGTCTTTTTTCAGAAGTTGTTTTCCAATGCGAATGGCTTTCTCCGGATTATCATAGATTTCCAGTTTAGCTTTTTTCAACAGGGATGCATCTAAAGTGCTTTGACCGTTTATAAAAATAGAGGACAAAAGGAATAATGAGAAAATTTTTAATCTTAGTTTCATGATACTTTACTTTTACTGATTTCCTGGATGTAAGCGTTAGGAGACATTCCTGTAATAGATTTAAAAACAGTGGTAAAGGCACTATGTGAAGAAAAGCCCGAGTACTCTGCAAGATAGCTTACTTTATAGTTAAGAAAAGTAGGGTTTGTTCTTAGCAGTTGAGCAATATGATTGATCCTTAGTTTATTAATATATCCATTGAAATTTTTTTCCTTATTATTGATGACCTCCGAAAGGTATTTGGTGTTGATCTCCAATTGGGCTGAAAGCATTGATAATGACATGTTTTTGTTCAGATACCGGTCAGACTGTTCAAATTCCTCAAGCTTTTGAAGGATTTCTTCCTCTTTTTCCTTAGAAATTTTATTGGAATTCCTTTCTGGATCAGGAGTGTTTTTGAGTAAGATAGTGGTTGGAAGGACAATTTGTTTTTGCTGGTAATTCTGTTTTTCAAAGAAGTCAAATTGCTTTTTCAAATCTTTATTTTTACTTTTAATAATCAAAAAATAGATGAATAAAGCAATGATGATTGCAGATAAAATCAAAGTGAAAGTCCAGAAAGATTTTGAATAAGTTTGTTTTTCAAATTCAAGGGTTTTATTTTGATTGGTTTCCACCAGTTTTACAATGTATCGTATTCCTTCTTTTGTATTGTAATCCGTTTTGGTTTTTAAATCATTATAATATTTGTTGTATTGATGATATTTTATATCATCCTGGAGGGCAAAATAAGTACGGGACAATGACTCGTAAATCTTAATCTTTATATTGTTAAAAGGAAGGTCTTCAATTAATAACAATCCTAGTTCCAGTTTTTGAACTGAAGTTTTATAATCCTGCTGTAGGAAATAGTACCGGGAAAGATTTTCATAAGCTAAACTGAGTAAAAATGGTTGGTTTTGCTGTTTTTCAAGGTCAGAAATTACATTTTCTATCAATTTTTTATAATCGGCTAGCTTATTTTGTTTCATTAAATAAGAGGAACGGAAAATATTGTTCTCTGCTGTAATAATTTTATTCTCTTGGTTATCATTGTTGGTATATTGATCACTTTTGTCAAGATTTTTTAATGCATTGGAATAGTCTCTATTAATTCCCAGGTTCAAAGCTTGAAGTTGATAGAGTTTTGCGGTAGTGATTCTTAATTTGGGATCATTGCTTTTCAGAATCTTCTGATCTGATAAAAGATGAGCAATTATCTTTTTAGATTGAGTATACAATCCCAGGTTCTGATATTGGTCTGCAAGATTATAATCCCCAAAGATCTGCATAAAATAAGAGAGCTCCTGACTTTGACCTGGATTTTCTTTCTGAGAAAAACTATTGACTGACTGCATATAATCTCCCTTCATGGCGAAAGCCTGTGAAATAATGTTCTGAAGTACAATCTTATGTTCTATATCCTGATCACCTACTAAAAGTCCCTGAGTATAACTAATACAGTCATCAGGATTTTGATACAGTTTCTGAAATGCTTTGTCAGCAATAATAGTAAAATCAGGACCAGACTGTCCATTGATAATAAGAAAGCATAATGTAAAGATCAGCAGAAATATTCTTCTACTGTTTTTAACCATTTTTCTGAATAACCATTTATTTTTCATGTTCTTCTTAACAACTCGCCTGAAAAGCTGCCTACAAAATAGAATTATTTAAGTATTTGATTATTAATTTTTTAAAGTTTTAATTCTTTCGAAATTCACGAATTGTGAAAGTCTATTTCTTTTGTTTGGGTAAATATAATGTTAATATTGTTTCTGTTGATTCTAAATATTAAATATAATAATATATGAAAAATTTTTACAAAGTGTCAATGAAAATGGTTGTTGCTTATTGTTTTTTAAATATTGGTGCAGCAAAAGCTCAACTTACGGTAATGGGACTCGGGAATTATAACGTAGGGGCAGTGTCTGATAAAGGGATAGTGAGTATGCATACCAGCGGTGGTGGTATATATATGTGGACATCCAATACTGGAATTGTACAGATAGGATCCATCTCAAACGGGTATCCGGCTGCGGGAAAAACTGTCGTTTCTAACGATGGAAATACAATTGCATCATCAATTACGAATGCAGCAACAGGTTTTAATGAAATTTCAATTTATGATGTATTTACCTCAACATGGACAAACAAAGGCGGCCTTGTTCCTACCGGTTGGGACGGAAGTGTAAGCTCCACATGGGGAATATCTCCCAATGGAAACACCATTGTAGGCCTGGGCTGGCTTACTGCAGCAAATGCCCATGCTGTAAAATGGGATCAGACAAACGGAGTGGTAGACCTTGGAAGTATGGTAAGCGGAAGAAGCTCAAGAGCGAATGCTATAAGTGCAGATGGAGCTGTGGTAGTAGGATGGCAGGATGAACCTACAGGAGCCAGAAGTGGTGCAAAGTGGATAGATGGGGTCGAAAGTTTCATTACAGATAACAATGGAAATAACGTAGGAGAAGCGGGAGCTGTTTCTGCAGATGGAAATACCATTATTGGCTCAGCAACCCCAAATCCTTATGTATGGAAAGCAGCAACGGGGGTGACTTATATAACACATCCTAATGCTTCTTTCTCATTCAAAGGAGGGGCGACCGGTGTTTCTGGAGATGGAACAAGGGTTATTGGATTTTACAGGGCATTTGGAGCACCGCCTATGTCGGGAGAAGGCTTTATCTGGACAGAAGCAGATGGCCGTGTTAATCTTAATGATTATGCAACAAGCTTAGGAATTAATACCAATGGAGTAACTATGGGACTTCCTTTGGCGATTTCTCAGGATGGGAAAAAAATAGCAGGAACGGGAATGAATGCTTCGAATCAAATGGTCGCATTTTATCTTGATCTTACAGAATATTTATCAGTGAGTGATGTTTCAAAAGATAAAAATACAATGGGTATTTATCCAAATCCGGTAGCTGATATTTTATATATAAAAGGAACAGGAAATATCGAAAAAGCAGAAATTTATAATATGGTAGGGCAAAAAGTAAGATCGTACACTGCTATGGAACATCAGATTGACGTATCATCTTTGCCAAAAGGGAATTATATAGTACAGCTTTCAGAGAAAGAAGGCAAACAGCAGAATTACAAATTCATTAAGAAGTAAAAGTTAGCAAATTTTAATAATAGTTATACCATGAATGGCTGTTTTCAATAGTGAAAACAGCTGTTTTTTATGAATCATTGAAGAGGGGTGTTGGGAATTTTATCAGAGTATGCCTACGATAAAAGATATAGTTTTAAAGGGGATTACTATAGTTATTTTGTTGATATATATACTTTACTACTTTTCAACTCCTATCTTCTTTGTTTTCAGCTACAACATCCACTTTTTGTCTAATACATTTAAAAAGCTATCTTTGCAAAAATTTTGGTTTCCAGTATATTGGAATGAAAAGGGAATTGGGTGTAACTCCCAAACTGTCCCCGCAACTGTAGATCGCAATACCAATTTCTGTACTCAGCCACTGTATAAAAACGGGAAGGCGCAGAAAGCGAAAGTCAGGAGACCTGCCAGAATAATAATCAAAAAACATATTGCTTTCGGTGGAAAAGTAGAAGGATATGGATATAAAAAGATCTCTGGTACTGTTTCTCTCATCTTATGGCTGCTTTCTTTTCGGACAGGAGAAAGCTGTAGATACTATTTATATATTCGACAGCCAGATGAACAAGGTGAAACAATTTCACCCTGTGAAAACTATTACACCAGAAGAAGCTCAAAAGAATTCAGGCAATCTTTCAGAATTACTTAGATTTCAATCTAACCTTTATATTAAAGAAAATGGGCGTGGTGCCGTTTCTTCACCTTCTTTTAGGGGAACATCAGCTCAGCAGACTGCTTTTGTCTGGAACGGTATTAACATTAACTCTAATTTTTTAGGACAGGGAGATATTAATAATATTGCATTGTTTGGATATGACCAGATTGGAATAAAAGCAGGTGGAGGAAGTATTGTCTACGGATCAGGAGCTATTGGGGGAAGTATTCATCTGAATAATAACCTGGAGTTTAATAAAGGATTCCACGGATCTTTATTTTCAGAGGTAGCATCTTTTGATACCTATAATAACTTTGTAAAGGGTTCTTACAGTAATGATAAATTTAGCTTTAAAGCTTCTGCAAACTATAGTGTAAGTGCTAATGATTATGAGGTGCCGGAATTTGTAGTAGGGAGAACCCCATTTAAAAATATCAATGGAAGGTATTACAATACTACCTTTAATATAGGAACTGCTTATAAAATTACGGATTCTCAGACTATTTCATGGCAAAGCCAGATATTTGACGCTTCTCAGCATTACGCAATTTACGAGGAAAATGGTAACAGGTCGAAGTATAAGGCAAATACTTTGAGAAGTTTGATCTCCTGGGATATCAATAAGGTGAATCTCACTAACAGCTTCAAAGCTGCTTATACGGAAGATAATTACAAATATTTTTCAGATATCCATTCACTTAAATCCAGTGGAGCAGAAGGAAAGAATTATATCTTTAAAAACGATTTTAATTATTTCATCACTCCCAAAATCAATATTAATGTGATTGGAGAGTTTCAGGTGAATAAGGCGGAGGGGTATGAGACAGGGATAGGAAGTGTCAGTCGAAATATAGGATCTTTAGGAGGAATGATAAGATATTTTGTTTCTAAAGATTTACGTTTTGAAGCAGGAATAAAGAAAGATTTTGTTGAAAACATTTCATCCCCAGTTCTGTATTCTTTTTCTGGAAAATGGAATCCTTTATCATGGTATCATATAGGTGCCAGTTTTTCAAGAAACTTCAGATATCCAACTTTTAATGATCTTTATTGGCAGCCTGGAGGAAATCTGAACCTACGTCCTGAGACCTCCTTAAATATTGATATGGATCATGAGTTTAATTTTAGAGATTTTAAGATTACTCTCAGCCCATATTATATGGATATTAAGGATTTTATCAGCTGGCTTCCTACTTCATATAGCTATTGGGTTCCTTTTAATACATATAAATCTGAGTTTTATGGCTTAGAATCGCAGATTACCTGGAATAAAAATTTTGGCAGACATGGCCTGAAGGTTAATACGGGATATACATATTCAAAATCTATTAATAAGGAAACCCAAAAACAGATGATGTATGTTCCTTTACACAAAGCTAGTGGCTCAATAGATTATAAGTTTGATTTCCTTAAAATATATGCTCAAGGGCTTATGAATGGACTTACTTACACTACGGCAGATGAGAAAAGATCTGTGGCACTGGATCCTTATTTTATTTTAAACGCTGGTATTTCTGCGGATATTTTAAAGAAATATACCCTAGGATTCAAAGTGAATAATCTTACAAATACAGTTTACCAGACAGTATATGATTATCCGATGCCAAAAAGAAATTATAGTATTTATGCAACAATTAATTTTTAAATAATATGAAACTGAACAAATTTTTACATCTTCTTTTTGCTTTTACGCTTCTCTTGGGTGTTGTATCTTGTAGTACTGATAATACTGATGAACTTCTACCTAGAATTGATTATAGTAATGGATTCCTGATTGCCAATGAAGGAAAATATGGAACGCCAAATGCAGAAGTAACTTTTGTTACTCCAGATTTAAGTCTTAAGCAGGATAATATTTTTTCATTCAATAATGGTGGAAAATTAGGGGATGTTCTTCAAATGATTACTTTCAATGGAAACAATGCTTATTTATTATTAAACAATTCAAATAAAATTCAGATTGTAAACCGTAATAACTTTAAAGCGACTGGTGAAATTACAAAAGAGTTGAATACACCTCGCTATATGGCATTTGCAAACAATAATATTTATGTAACGAATGATAAATATAATGGAGAAAAATTTGTAAGTGTTTATAAGACTTCAGATAATTCTTTTATCAAAAAAATTCCTTTTACAGAAACTGTTGAAAGAATTGTGGAAGCAGGAAATAATATCTTTGTACAGAATGCTTCATTTGGATATGGAAATAATATCACTATTATTAATACAACAACCAATGAAATTCAGAAGACTTTTCCTGTAAACGGAAATATCAACAAGATTATTTCATATAATCAGAACGTTTATGCTATAGCAGCCGGAACTACAGATTCTTATATCTATCAGATTTCAAATACAGGAGCTATTACAAAAACAACTACTTTAACAGGAATTACTGATGCTAAAAACCTGGAGATTTCAAATGATAAATTCTATTTCAGTTCAGGCAAAAGTGTTTATACTATGGATATGAAATTAGGAACTGTACCTACTTCACCATTGTTTACTGTAGAAGCTAGCTCTGAACAATATTCTGATCTATATGGATTCAGTGTGGTTAAAGATCTTATTTTTACCTCTGATGCAAACGGATTTACGAAGGATAGTAAAATTGTTGTTTACAATACATCTGGAGCTATTATTAAAACATTCTCTGCTGGTATAGCTTCCAATTCAGTATATTGGAACTAAAAATATAATACGCTTTGGCGTACTTAAAATAATTTTTTATTTTTTCATCATTTGTGTTTTTTTCCGGGCGGGTTCTTAGAACCCGCCCGGCTTTGATATATATTGTTCAAAAACATAAAAAAGCTGGATTACTCATCCAGCTTTACTTTTCTATATCGTGAAAATTAGTTTATTTTTAATCCCAGTTTTTCGGCTTCAGCAATCACGAATTTTGTTGCTTCTTCCTTTTCATTTGGGATTTCACCTTCAAGGATAGCTTCTTTTACTTTTTCCTTTAAAATACCGATTTCACGGCCTGGCTGAAGGTTAAACATTTCCATAATTTCTTCTCCGGTAATAGGTGGCTGGAAATTTCTTACCTGATCTTTTTCTTCAACCTCTTTGATCTTCACGGCTACATATTCAAAATTTTTCTTGAATTTTTCCTGCTTTTTAGAGTTTTTAGTTGTAATGTCTGCCTTACAAAGAGTAAACAGTTCTTCAAGGTCTTCTCCGGCATCAAATAAAAGCCTTCTTAATGCAGAATCTGAAGCATCATCCGTAATCAGGGCAATAGGTCTGGAAGAAAGTTTAACCATCTTCTGAACATATTTCATATCGCTTCCTAATGGCAGTTTTAATCTCTGAAAAAGTGTTTTTACCATCTTAGAACCTAAAAATTCATGTCCATGGAATGTCCATCCTGTACCTTCAACAAATTTTTTGGTAGGCGCTTTTCCTATATCATGAAGTAATGCAGCCCAACGCAGCCAAAGGTTATTGGTATTCACAGAAATATTATCCACTACCTCCAGAGTGTGATAGAAATTATCTTTGTGGGTTTGTCCTTCTACTTCTTCTACTCCTTTTAGTTCGATCAATTCAGGAATGATAAGCTTTAAAAGCCCTGTTTGTTCCATTAATTTTAATCCTACAGAAGGTTTTTCAGAGAGCATGATCTTGTTGAATTCCACCATGATTCTTTCCATAGAAACAATCTTGATTCTTTCTGCTTCCTGTTTAATCGCTTCCAAAGAATTCTCTTCAATCGTAAAACCTAAAGTGGAAGCAAATCGTACCGCTCTCATCATTCTCAATGGATCATCAGAATACGTTTGAGCAGGCTCTAGTGGGGTTCTTAAAATTTCTTTTTCCAGATCTTCAACTCCGTTAAAAGGATCGATGAGTTCTCCAAAATTGTCTTTATTCAGAGAAATAGCCATCGCATTGATTGTAAAATCTCTTCTTTTCTGATCGTCTTCTAAAGTTCCGCCTTCTACTTCGGGTTTTCGGCTGTTTTCGGTATAGCTTTCCTTTCTGGCACCTACAAATTCCAGTTCAAGATCCTTATATTTAATCATAGCGGTGCCATAGGTTTTGAATACGGAAACCTTTAATTTAGGATCAATGTCCTGAGCTACACTCTGAGCCAGTTCAATACCGCTTTGTTCCGTCACAAAATCTATATCAGTAGATGCTTTTCTCTTCATCAGAAGATCACGAACATATCCACCGACAATATATACCGACTGGTTATTTCTTTCTGCGGCTTCAGAAATTATTTTAAAAAGTTTTAAATTCTTATTTTGAGTAAGATTAATTTTCATCGTTTATAATAGCGTCAATTAACAATGCCGGCCATTAGTCATAATGAGCGTACATTCTATTTATTTTTCCCTCTTCATTAAAAAACATAACTTCTACAGCATGTTTATCCATGATAGACTTATAAAATAATGCTACAGAATCTACTCCTCCTGTGGAATGAATCAGATCAAAATGCAGATCCGGAAACTTGTCCAATGCCTTTTTCCAGTATTCACGAACGGCTTCTTTTCCTTTTAAGAAACTTTCCTTTCCTCCGGCAGCCATTGCAATCATGGGAGTTGTAATCTCAATATCATCAGAATAGTGGGTGAGGATATCCTCTAAATCATGAGAGTTCCAGGTATTTACCCACATTTTAGCGAATTCTTGATGATTCATAGCATGTATTTTATGAGTTGGATTTTGCAAAGATAGAATTAAAAAAAAGAAATCCTGCCGATATGAACTGACAAGACTCTAAAAAATAAGCAGATTACTACAGAATTTTTATTCTCTAAGGACTTTTATTCTGTTATCATTCCATATTTTGATCACCGAAGATCCTGAATATTTCGAAACTTTATCTCTGTCTTCCTCCACAGCATAATCCACAAGATTAATAATTTCCGAAGAAATATCTGAGAATTTCAACGGGCTTTTATCACCACTGAAATTAGCAGAAGTAGAAACTAAAGGCTTATTCAGCTTCGTGATTAATTTTTTACAAAAGTCATTTTTTACCAATCTGATTCCGATACTTCCATCTTCGGCTAGTAATTCTTTAGGCAAACCTCTTGGGTTTTCATAAACAATGGTGACCGGTTTTTCGCTTAAATCAATAATTTCCCAAGCCATTTCGGGAACATCTACCAAATCCTGAAGCCTTTTTTCAGACTCTACCAGAATAATCATAGACTTGTTTTTTTCACGTTTTTTGATATCAAAAATTTTATTGACAGCTTCTATATTGGTTGCGTCACAGCCAATTCCCCAAATGGTATCAGTAGGGTACAGAATAGTTCCGCCGGATTTTAATATTTCAATAATAGGTTCCATATTTTTATTACATTCAAAATAATGGATAAAGGTAGAGAATATATGAATTTTGGGCAAAAAATTGTAGCTAAAAAAGGATTGTGTATCGGAGTATCTTTAAGTTTTAGCTAAAGCCATTGGAACGTTTTATAAATTATTAAAGATGGGCATTAGCTATCTTTATTGATGTTTTATATAATGAATGAAGAATAATCTTTGCAACATTTTATCAAATTCAATAGGAATGGGCTTTAGCCCATTCAACAATAAATAAAAAATCCTTCCGGCTTTAGCCAAAACTTACATTTTAAAATTATATTTTTCAATGAATTCCTGAAATTCGTCTGTAAAACTCTTTTTCTGATGATGCTTTTCTTGATTTTTGATATAATTCCTTATCGCATCTAATCTGGCTTCAGAAACAGAAACAGCAAAATATTCATCCTGCCATGCAAATTTATCTTTGGTGAGTTGATGTTTATTGATCCAATAAGACGATTCCCCTTTCAATAATTGTACTACTTTTTCTATATTCTGATCTGATCCTAAAGAAATCAGACAATGACAATGGTCTGAATATCCATTAATCATGTCTAAGAATATTCCTTTTTCTGAAGAATATTCTTTAATGTGTTTCCATACCTTTATTCTTAGATCGAATGTATTGAGATAGGGAGTTCTGTTTCTTGTTGAGAAGACAAGGTGAACGTAAATTTTGATAAAGGACATTTGTGTTGTTTTTATCAAAAATAATCTTTTTTAAACTAAGTTTTGGCTAAAGCCAATGAAATATTTATAAATTAAAAGACGGGCTAAAGCCCGTCTCTATTGATGTTCTGTATTTGTGAAAATTATGGAAGCATTATTAATTGTTCAGTAACAAATAAGCTAATTATATTATTTTAGAATAATTTTTTGCAGCATTTTATCAAATTCAATAGGAATGGGCTTTAGCACGTTTAACAATGAATAAAAAATCATCTAGCTTTAGCTAAAACTTATCTTATCGTTTTATTACATTACATCCATCCTAATTTAGATAAATACCTTTCCTCAATAATGTTCAGGTGGTGGTAATTATGTCCGATAATCAGTTTTCCTATGGTTTCCACTGAGATTTCATGACCGTTTGCTGTACCGATATTTTGTAAAGCTGCCGGATTCATTGTTTCTAATAGAATCTGAGAGGACTTTCTTACCAGTTTGTATTCTTCCAGTAAAGATTCCAGAGATCTTTCACTGGCAAAAGACTGCTCTGCATATTCATTTTCATCAAATCCTGGAAGATTGTTTTTATCACCTCTTGCAAAAGCTAAGATTCTGTATTGAAAAACTCTTTCTGTATCAGATAAGTGAAGGAGTAATCCTTTTAAGGTCCATTTACCTTCAGCATATGCAAATTTTGATTGTTCTTCCGTAAGATTAGAGTAAATTCCTACTGTTTTTTCTTCTGATATTTTTAACTCAGCTAACCAATCTGAGGATGGGATCTGATCTAAATATCTTTGTATGTATTTTTGGAAATGGGTCATATTGTTTTTGGGTTATAAGTTAGGGGATTTGCCTTTAACGATATTCGGGGAAGATAAAATATTGGCTTATAATATTTATTACTAATTATCCATTGCTTATTATTCATGAATTGCTCCACTCGTAAAAATTTACGGAATCATAGCGTTCAAAACCGCAGGAAGGGTACAATTGGTTACCTACATCATTGCTTTTTCCTGTTTCAAGCAGAATTCCACAGGCGCTGGAAGCTTTGCATAATTCTTTCGCTTTTTCAATAAGTTCTTTGGAGTAGCCTTTTCCTCTGTGGTGAGCATTGACATACAGATCATTCAGCAGCCAATAGCGCTGCATTCTTGTGGAAGAAAATATAGGGTATAATTGTACAAAACCAGTTAGGATACCATTTTCTTCTGCTACAAAAATTTCAGAGTCTTGATTTTCAATTCTTTCCTGGAGAAAATCTGAAGCTGCAGGAATATCGGATGACTTATGATAGAATATTCTGTATTGATCGAACAATTCAGCCAGTTGAGGTAAATCTGCAATGATTGCTTTTCTTGTGTTTTTCATAGGTATTTGGTGGTAGTAATAAAAAATGAGAAAGATAATAAATCCTTCTCATTTTCTATATTATTATGTCTTACGAAAATGCTCTTTCAAGATCTGCAATTAGATCATCTGCATCTTCAATTCCAACGCTTAAACGTACAAGGTCATCTGTGATTCCCAATTCTGCGCGTTTTTCTGCAGGGATAGAAGCATGAGTCATTAATGCAGGGTGGTTCGCTAGAGATTCCACACCTCCTAAAGATTCAGCTAATGTGAATACTTTTACTTTTTCAAGGAACTTGATTGCATCTTCTTTCTTTCCAGATTTGAAGGTGAATGAAACCATTCCTCCAGATTCCTTCATTTGAGATTTTGCCAGCTCATATTGAGGGTGGGATTCTAATCCTGGATAAATTACTTTATCTACAGCAGGATGAGTTTCAAGATATTTTGCTACTGCAAGACCATTGTCAGAATGTCTCTGCATTCTTAATGCCAGTGTTTTAATTCCTCTTAGTACAAGATAAGAATCGTGAGGACCTAAAATACCACCGCTTGCAAACTGAATAAAGTGAAGTTTTTCACCCAATTCCGCATCTTTGGCGATAAGTGCTCCTGCGATTACATCAGAGTGTCCTCCTAAATATTTGGTGGCAGAGTGCATTACGATATCAGCTCCCAGATCAATAGGTCTTTGAATATAAGGAGTTGCAAAAGTATTGTCAACAGCTACTAAAATATCTTTCCCTTTAGCAATGTCTACTACAGCTTTGATGTCTACAAGTTTCATCAAAGGGTTCGTTGGAGTTTCAACCCAGATTAGTTTCGTTTTATCTGTAATAACATCTGCAATTTTAGAAACGTCATCAAAATTCACAAACGTGAACTTCAGCTGATATTTTTCAAAAAGTCTGGTGAACATTCTGTAAGTTCCTCCATAAAGATCATCTACTGCGATGACCTCATCACCAGGATTTAATAACTTCAAAACGCAGTCGATAGCAGCAAGCCCGGAACCGAAAGCTAAACCTCTCGCTCCGTTTTCAATACTTGCTAAAGAATCTTCTAATGCCTGTCTTGTTGGATTAGCGGCTCTTGAATATTCATATCCGGAATGTACTCCGGGACTTTTCTGTGCAAACGTAGAGGTTAAAAATACAGGAACATTTACAGATCCTGTTGCAGACTCATGATGCTGCCCTCCGTGAATTACTTTGGTATTAAAATTCATAATATTTTATAATTTATCAATCTAACATTGTACCAATTTACCAATGTTTTTCTAGTTGTTACACTGTTAAATTGTTTCATTGTTACATTTTGTGTATGCTTTTTTACTTTATAGCTGATTTGATAGCAAATTCTTCAGCAATTTCTTCCATCCACTGTGCTACATCCTCTTCACCAGTTGCTCTCTGATAAGTATTTCCTAAAGAAACTAAAATCTGGTGGATAAACATCTTCATCTGGTCTACAGGCATTTCTTTGGTCCAAAGATCAATTCTTAAAGCCTCTTTTGTTTTATCATCCCATACAGAGATCATGGTAGCCTTTGTTTCTTCTTTTTCAATCCCGCCATCCTGTGCATTCCATGTAATGTTTTCCGGAACGTGGTTTTCATCTAACTCTACATCTATCGTAATCTGAGTTTTTCTCATATCAATCTAAAATTTTTAGCAAAGTTAATACTTCTTTAGCTTATCCAAAATTTCTACGAAATTATCTTCATCAGGAAATGGAGTATTAAAGTTAAAAATTTTCCCTTCCGGATCGATGATAATAAATCTTGGAATAGACTGGATTTTGTATTTATTCATAAATTGCTGTGCATTTACCAGCCAAAATTGCGGAAGATTGGATGTTTTTGTTTTTAAATAATTAGTCCATTTTGATTGGTTTTCATCGAGGCTGATAGAAATAAACTGAATATTATCATAATATCTGTATTGATGGCTCCTCGTTTCAAACACGGGACGGATCTGTTTACAAGGTCCGCACCAGGTTGCCCAGAAGTCAATGACTACATATTTACCTTTATATTTAGAAAGCTTTTGAGCGACCCCTTTATCTGTAAGAAGGCTAAGATCAGGAAATAAGGCCCCTTTCTGAGAGCTGTTGATCCGGTCAAGTTTTGAATAAAGATCCTGCTTGTAATCTATATTACCTATTTTGTTGATTTCAGTATTGAAAATTTTGTTTCTTGCAATGCTGTCAGTCTGTAGTTCTATAGTCTTAGCCAAGTGTTTGGATAACAACTGATCTTTCGAAATTCCTTTAGGCATCTGATCGATCTTCACAAAAAGAATACTGTCGGGATTGGAGATTTGTTCTTTATCAGACAATAGCTGATCCAGTTTATATTGCAGGTAATTATCATTTTTACTCAATAAAGCACTTGGTTTCTGTATATTTCCATTTAATTCCTTAAGAAAAGATGCAGGTGGAGCAAATTTTGCATCAGTTAATGAAGTCATTTTTCTATAATTATTGATTTCATTTAGATATTCAATAGACATAAGTTCTCTTCTGTACCTTTTGTACTCTTCGGAGAGCGCATTGTTTTCGGGATCAGCAAATACATTCAGGATTCTTTTATTTTCTTTCCAGTCGGATTCGGCCAAGTCATAAAATTTTGCAGGATCATTGATGTAATTCTGTTTTTCCAAAGCAGATTCAAACTCATAGCCAAAAGCACTTTCATTGTTGCTGTATGCCTGATCTGCTTTTCTATTAGACCGTAAATAAAAGATCCGTTTTGTATTGTTCAACTGGATAGTAAAATCAAACCAATCACCACTTGCCATAATGAAGTTGACTTTTTTATTTCCGATTTCAAGGATATATTCATCCAATGGGATAGGGCGGGTTGTCACCCAATTGAACGTATGGTTTTGGACGGCTGCAGCCCCTATCTTTTTGTGAAAATCTTTAGAATAAATCCTCACAGAGTCTATTTTAATATCAGTTTCCAATTTTCCTCTAATAACAACTCCGGCTCCATCACTGTGATACGGCTTTGGTTTCTGGAAAATATAAAGCAATCCCGAACCAATGATTAATGCCGCAGCAGAAACCAGAATCTGTTTTTTGTTTTTAAGAAAAGCATTTTTAAATCCTTTTTTACTATACCAAAAATAGCCCAGAGTAAGAAAAATAATCATCCAGAAAAGGCTCATATATTCGGAGTGAGAAATGAAACTGTTCAGTCCTTTTATTTCCGGAGCGTTCCAAAAAGTGTATAGAGAACTATAAGGGTTGAAGAAAAAAGCCTGCTTCTGTACAAGAGAAGTAATATTGGAAGCCACTCCCAATGAACCGATGAGAAATGACCAGATGAAGCTTTGAAATGCTACAGAAACACAGAGTTGAAGTGCCGCGATTCCTAAGATCGTTACCCAGATTCTGATAAAGGTTTTTATCAGCCAGGCAGCATCAACAGTAAGAAGTTTTGCAGGATCAGGATGAATATAATAATCTATTAAAGCTAAAATAATATTAAACCCTAAATAAGAAGCAATACATAGCGTACAAAGGAATATCAGGATAATATACTTTGATAAATACAGCTGAAGCCTGCTTACTGGCTGAGTTTCCATTAGCTGCCATCCATTGTTTTTATGATCAGTCTGGGCAATTCTGTTGGAAGCAATAATCACAAATAAAAGTAATACGAAAAATGTGAAATATTTAATAGCTTCACCACCTATGGCTTTTTCAAATATAGAATAGCTCAGCATTTCATCTATGATAATATTCTTTTTGAAAAAGTCAGGAACAAAACCAAGCAGAGGGATTAATGCACCTAGAATAAGAGCGATATAAGTAAGCCCTAATCCTTTTGTTTTTAGCCATTCTGTACCAATGGCTATTATTAATTTTTTCATCTGTGTTTTAATTTTTTGTGATTTCCATAAACCAGTCTTCAAGACCTGCATTATTTCTGATCTCAAAGATCTCGGCATGATTCAAAACCAGGTTTTTGATAAGAGTGGCAATATGTTCTTTAGATTCTGCAGTGATTTCTATGGTACTCTTATTGATGATTTTAGGAGAATAATGCTCCGGAATTTCATTGATAAAATGGGAGGCATTGTTGATTCCTATTCTGATATGGTTGTATCTATAAAGTTCATTAAGATCTTGTATGCTTCCCGTAAATCGTATTTCACCATGAGAAATAATGGCAAGATGGGTGATCATTTTTTCAATTTCCTGAAGCAGATGGCTGGAAATAAAAATAGTAACCCCTTCCTCCTTGTTAAGTTTTATCAAGAGTTCCCTCATTTCCAGCATTCCATTGGGATCAAGACCGTTTACAGGTTCATCCAGAATCAGCAGATCTGGTTTTCCAAGTAAAGTCATGGCAATAGAAAGTCTTTGTTTCATTCCCAAGGAATATTTCTTCATTTTCATTTTTCTGCTTTCCCAAAGACCTACGAGATGCAAAACCCTTTCACATTCTGATTCGGGTAAGTTTCGAAGCCTGGAAATGATAATAAGATTATCCCATCCGGAAAGATGGTCATAAAATGCTGCTGTATCAATCAGACTTCCGATTTTTTGAAATCCTTCCGGATAGAGATCAGATAAATCTTTGTCAAAAATTCGGATGGCATGGTTATCATCAGGAATACTGCCAATCAGCATTTTCATCGTTGTAGATTTTCCGGCACCGTTGGCTCCCAGAAATCCAAAAATACTTCCCTTCGGAACTGACAGATCAATATTTTTCAGAATCAGCTGATGGGGAGTAAACCCGTAATTTAGATTTCGAATACTAATTAAGTTTTCCATATATTCTGTGTTGGTGAGATGTGAAAAATAAAAAAAGACCTTCTGTTGTTACAAAAGGTCTTATATTGGTATGAGTTGTTATCTATTTTGTTACACGAGGTTTATAACCGGATTCGTTAAAAATTTGAGTAGCATCCATTTTCAGGAAGGCTGTCAGTTTTGTTTCAGGCTTTTCTTTAAGATAGGCTTTACAGATCTGCCATCCTGTGAAAATTCCGATTTGAGGGGAGGATTCATTGTCTATTTCAGTATAGAATTTTGAGAATGGTCCCGGTGCAATAAAACGTTCTCCCAATCTCGGATCATCACCGAATAACAGATTACTCTCTACAAAATAATTCCAGATATTAGCTTCATTGTAAGTAGCCCATTCATATTGTTTCTTTGTATAATTCATTTTCAGATAATCTGGAAAATCAGGAAGGAAGGCATCCTGAAGAATCATTACTTTTCCGTTCAGGATAACCTGATCTATGAATTTCTGATGGTCCGGTGACTCCGTTACAATATTCTCTGCAAAAAGAAGAGAAACTTTAGGAACAATATTCTGCGGGTTCATCGATTTCTGGAAGTAAAGCTCCAATCCTTTGTAATGAGCATTGCCATCCCCCATAAAACCGGTAATGTCTATGAATAGAAGATTTCCTTTTTCATCATAGAAGATAGGATCCTGAACCATCTGTAAGGCTGATGAAAACAGATATACTTTTGGGCTTTTAAACTGTGGGAAATAATGTTTGATATGGGCAAATAAATCCTGAAGCTCTTTCTGCAATTTAGCCTGATCTATTTTACCAATAGCTTCTTTATAGATCTTAATTTCTTCTGCATCAGTTCTTCTTTTGGAGAAATCTGCATCAGAAACGGTTCCCTGAAACCATGGAAACTGAGCTTTAAACTGATCCAAAGGAATATTAGGGTTATAAAGTTCTTTGGAAATGTCTGCCATTTCAATTTTTTCGGTAGTATCTTTTACCTCTATTTTCCACTGGTTTTCAGGTTCTTTTTTACAGGAAATCAATCCTACGGCTAAAATAGAAGAAAGGGCGATATATCTGAAAATCTTCATTATTTTTACATTAAGTTTACAAAAATAAGGATTAAATGGATATTTCATGATGAAATTTAAAATATTTACAGCATTCATCGGTATTTTCGGGTTTGTTTTTTTAGAAGGCCAGAATCTTACGTTTAAAGATAAAAACCTGGAAAAGGCTGTCATTGAAAATTATGATCAGAATAAAGATGGAACGATCAGCCAGCTTGAGGCAGAAGCAATTAATAATCTCTTTCTGGTTGAAAAAGGGATTACTTCCACGGAGGATCTTCATTTCTTTAAAAACGTAAAAATGATAGTGTTGGATGATAATGTCATCTCTTCAATCGTGCTGCAAGATATGGATAAGCTAAACCTATTTTCGTGCACTGGATGCAAAGTAACTTCCTTTAAAGCCGAAAATCTCAGAAACCTCATTTCTTTATATCTGGATAATAATAGCCTGGATAATATTTCCCTAAAGACAACACCAAAAATTGATCAATTAACATTATCTTTAAATCAGCTAAAAACAATAGATCTTTCCCAGCTTAAAAACTTAAGGAGGTTAAATGTAGAACACAACAAGATCCAGAAAATTGATATTTCCGAAAATGCTGCTTTACAGACTTTAAATGTAGGCGGAAATAAAATGGATGATGCAGACATAAAGAAAGCTCTAAAAGCGAATGTAACAATTTTTGGAATCAATGACCCAAACTAATACGATGAAAATAGAAACTCAAAGACTGATTTTAAGAAAACTAGAAGATACTGATTTTGAAAGAATGTTCCTTATGGATTCTGATCCTGAGGTGATGAAATACCTTGGACCGCCAGTGAAAAGCAGAGAAGAATCGAAGGAAGTCATCAAAATGATCCAAAAGCAATATGAAGAAAATGGAGTAGGAAGACTCGCTGTTATTGAAAAAGAAAGCGGATTACTGATTGGCTGGTGTGGTTTAAAACTATTAAAAGAGCCTATAAACGGATATGTAGAAACATTAGATTTGGGATATCGGTTTATTCCGGAATTCTGGGGCAAAGGATATGCCTGGGAAGCAGCGAAAGCAACTCTTGATTATGGCTTTAATGAATTGAAGGCAAGTTCTATATATGCTTATGCAGACTCTGGAAATACAGGCTCTAAATATATCCTCAATAAAATGGGTTTTGAAAACACCGGCGAATTTGAAGATTCAGGAGTTAAATGCTTTTGGTATGAATTGAAACGTGAAAAATATCTTTAATATATAATGATAACAATAAGGCAAGAAGAGATAAAAGACTATAAGGAGGTTTTTAAATTGACAGAAGAGGCCTTTAGAGAAATGGAGCATAGTGATCACCAGGAACATTTTCTTGTTGAAAAATTAAGAAAATCTGAGGCATTTATTCCTGAGCTGTCATTAGTAGCGGAAGATGAGAATGGAATCATTGCCGGACATATTTTGTTTACAAAACTTAAGATTGAAAATGATTCAGAAATTTTTGAATCATTAGCTTTGGCCCCTGTTTCTGTAAAACCTGAGTTTCAAAATCAGGGAATTGGAAGTCAATTAATCCGTGAAGGACATCTTATAGCTCAAAGACTGGGTTACCAATCGGTAATTTTAATTGGACATGAAGAGTATTATCCAAAGTTTGGTTACGAAAAAACAAGTAATTTTGGAATCTCATTTCCGTTTGAAATTCCGGAAGAAAACGGAATGGCCATGGAACTGATAAAAGGAGGATTAAAAAATAAAAAAGGGATGGTGAAATATCCCAAAGAATTTGGAATAGACTAAAAAATATAAACGATGCAGACACAGAAAGTGATAGATCATATTGTTGGCTGGTTAAAAGACTATGCCACAAAAGCCAGAGTAAATGGATATGTAATTGGAGTTTCCGGAGGAGTGGATTCCGGAGTGGTTTCTACCCTCGCTGCCATGACCGGATTGAAAACATTATTGATCGAAATGCCAATTCGTCAGAAAGCGGACCAGGTAGACAGAGCACAGGATCATATGAATGATCTGAAATCCAGATTTTCAAACGTGGAAATAATGTCTGTTGATTTAACACCGGCTTTTGAAGAACTTTACAAAACCTTTGATGTAAAGGATGATCTGTATCCAAACGAAAAACTGGCATTTGCGAATACAAGATCTCGTTTGAGAATGCTTACGCTCTATTATTATGGTCAGATTAACGGACTTTTAGTGTGTGGAACCGGAAATAAAGTGGAAGATTTCGGAATTGGATTTTATACCAAATATGGAGATGGCGGTGTAGACGTATCTCCAATTGGAGACCTTTATAAAACAGAAGTATATGCCTTAGCAAAAGGATTAAACCTAATTAAAAGTATTCAGGAAGCGATTCCTACAGATGGCCTTTGGGATGTAGACCGTACCGATGAGCAGCAAATAGGGGCTACTTATCCGGAATTGGAAAAAATTCAGAAAGAATATGGGACCAAAACAGCGGATGATTATGAAGGCAGAGATAAAGAAGTATTCCAAATCTTTGACAGGATGCATAAGGCTGCAAAACATAAGATGGATCCTATCCCTGTTTGTGAAATTCCTGAAGATTGGAGAGCATCATAAATATAATGTACTCATTGAGCCATGTAATAGATTATCCGTCTTTTTTACATGGCTATATTGATGCATTGTTACATTAAACCATTTACTATGAACAGCAGAATAAGAGCCGTTTTTTTTATATGTCTGGGCCTTCTTTTCGGAATGTCTGTGATGTATATCTATAATAATTTTATTAAAAGTAAAGATCATTCATCTTCAGATAAAACAGAGACTGTAAATTACGGAAGTACTTCAACGGAGGATCAATATACTACCGGAAATTCATCAGCACAGGTTTCTATTGAAAAGCTGACTGAAGAAAAAACAGTAATCAGTTATGTAAAACAAAATCATAGACTTCCGGATTATTATATTACAAAAAGTGAAGCCAGAAAACAGGGCTGGAATCCTTCCAAAGGAAATCTTTGTGAAGTTCTTCCAGGAAAAGCTATTGGTGGAGATAAATTCGGTAATAGAGAAGGAAGACTTCCTGATGGCGATAAGTATTTTGAAGCTGATGTCAATTACCATTGCGGTGAAAGAAATGCAGACCGGATTATTTATACCCAAAATGGAGATGTTTATCTTACTAAAAATCATTATAAAAGCTTTGAAAAACAGTAATAGTTATTGCTTCGCCTCTTCTGAACTGCGTTTGTAAACCTTCAGTCTGTTCGCAATGACTAAAGTATAATTTGTATTTAAACGAGAAGAAGTAGTAATTTTGAAAAATAATAGTTTTGCTTATTTACTGTTTTTATTTCTGATGTTCTCATGCTCGGAAAAACAAAAAACGGAAAAACAACCGGAACAAAAGACCGCAGTAACCATACTCATTCAGCCCTTCAGAGATATACAATCTGAAAAAGTAAAAGCTGTGGCTGAAGGAATTAAAAAAGTGTATCCTAATGTTGAGGTGCTTGAAGCGATAGATTTTCCCGGAAATGCTTATTATAAGGAAAGGAACCGCTATAGAGCAGATTCAATCATCAAGTTTTTGAATACTAAGACCAAGGAAAACTTTGTAACCATTGGCCTCACTTCTAAAGACATCAGTGTGACCAAAGGCAAAATAAAAGATTTTGGAGTGATGGGCTTAGGATATAGACCTGGAAAGGCTTGTGTAGCTTCAGATTTTAGGTTAAACAAAGAGAATTCAGATGAGCAGTTTTATAAGATTGCCATTCATGAACTTGGCCATACACAGGGGCTGCCACATTGCCCGGAAAAAATGTGTTTTATGAGAGATGCGGAAGGTAAAAATCCAACTAATGAAGAAACGGATTTCTGCCAGAAATGCAAAACTTTTTTAATCAGTAAAAATTGGAAATTTAGTTCAATATGAAGACAGTATATATAGATTTTACAGACATAGGCGATTATGAGGATTTCTATGCTCAATTAAAAGAAAAAGTTCAGCTTCCTGAACATTTTGGAGATAACCTTGATGCGCTATTCGATACCATTACCGGAGACCTTGAAATGCCGCTTCACATTGAATTCGTAAATATGACCGTAGATCAGCTGGAAATCTTTGAAGATCTTCTGACAACATTAGAAGACGCAGAGGAAGAAGTGGAAGAGTTCACTTTCAGCTACTACCTGGAGCAATATGAAGATGAGGAAGACGAAGAGGAAACAGAAGATTAATTGGTAATGTAAAAAAATAAAAAGGTTGTTTTAGGAATAAGACAACCTTTTTATTTTCTAATAATTTTTAAAGATCTGCTTAATTAGTAAAATCTGTGAGAGCTTAAAAACTCCACAGAGAATGTTTTTCTTGCAGATTAAACAGGTTTTACAGATTTTTCTTTGATGCTATTTGTTGGAAAATGCAATAGCACAAAGAGTTTTAATAAGAATACTTCTTTTAAGGAGCAAGAAAATCAAAGATTTTCAGCAAACGTATATTTTTAGGACTAATATCTATGTACCTATGTGGCAAAAAAAATTAAACCACATAGATTTCTATGTTAATAAGCAAATATTCTAAGCCTTTTTTATTAATAAAAATTCTTCTTTTGGGAAAAATGGCTGTTTTCGTTTGATTACGGCCATTATTCGATGTACTATTTTGTTTCTTACAGCATTAAGAACACTCATTTTATTTTTGCCCTCTTCTACTTTTCTTAGAAAATAGTTTTTTAATTCCTTATCAGCTCTTATACAGGCCATAGCGGAACATAGGTTTCAAGCTACATATCATTCATGGCTATGGGAGTACAAACATGGTTGTATTAAACTTTAATGTAGATAAAATTTTAGGTATTAAAAATAAAAACCAACAGAACGACTGTTGGTTTAAATTCAATATAACTCACCATAAAATGTAAGTCCGTATTGTTTTAAATATCACAGCAAAAGCCGGATATTACTTTAAAATCATGCATTACAATTTTATAAATTGATCTTATAAAAATGTAGAATCAAAGTAGAACGGCAACAAATCCTTCACAGCACGTACCTTCACTACCTCCTCATTCATACTTGAAAAATAAAGGTCAATGTTTTCATTTTGTTTGGTTTCGTATTCTATCAAACTCTGTCGGCAGGCTCCACAGGGTGGAATTGGTGGATTTTTCTCATGAAATTCTTTAGGACCGCCTACAACGAAAATTTTCTTTACTTTCACATCAGGGAAATTGGCTGCCACCCAGAAAAGAGTGGTTCTTTCAGCGCAAAGCCCTGAAGGAAAAGCGGCATTCTCCTGGTTGTTTCCGGAATATATTTCTCCGTTTTCCAGCAATACAGCACATCCTACAAAAAATTGTGAGTACGGCGCATAAGCATTTTCGCGGGCCTCTTTGGCTCTTTCGAATAATTGTTTTTCTATATCGTTCAGCTCGCTGCTATTTTTAAAATATTCGTAACTGATCTGTATGTCTTTTTTCATATATTGTACAGTAAAAAAGGGGGGTAAAATTAGTTCTTTTTAATGAGGTGGGCAATATTTTATTCTTCCGATGAAAAAGTTCAATTTTTTAATATTATACAATGCTATACTCTCCAATACAATTCAGAAATGTAGAATTGAAAAACCGCTGGGTTATGTCACCTATGTGTATGTATTCATGTGAAAACGGAATAGCCAATGACTTCCATTTCGTACATTATGGAAGCAGAGCACAAGGCGGAACCGGTCTGCTTGTAGTGGAAGCTACAGGAGTAGAACCGAGAGGAAGAATTACGAATCACTGTATGGGAATCTGGAACGATGAACAGGCGGAAAAGCTGCAGAGAATTGTAGAATTTGTTCATAAAAACTCAGACAGCAAAATAGGCATTCAGCTGGCTCACGCAGGCAGAAAAGGCTCTACGTGGAATAACCTGCAGATCCCGGTTGAAGAAGGCTGGGAAACCATTGCGCCAAGTTCCATTCCTTACCATCCTTCCGAAAGAATTCCACATGCATTGAGTACCGATGAGGTGAAAGAACAGGTTCAGAATTTTAAAGAAGCAGCCCGAAAAGCTGTAAAAGCAGGCTTTGATGTTATTGAAATTCATGGAGCACATGGTTATCTTATCCACCAGTTTTTGTCTCCGTTATCCAATATCAGAACGGATGAGTATGGCGGAAGCTTTGAAAACAGAATTCGTTTTCTTATTGAAATTGTGGATGCTGTGAATGAAGAACTGGATGATAACACAGCGCTTTTTGTGAGAATATCCGGAACTGAGTATGCAGAAAACGGCTGGGATATTGAGGAAAGTGTAGCGTTGGCGAAAGTTTTAAAAGAACATTCCGTTGATCTTATAGATGTATCCAGTGGAGGAAATATCCACGGGGCAAAAATTTCAGTTTTCAATGGTTATCAGGTTCCTTTTTCTTCTCAGATAAGGAAAGAAGCTCATGTGAAAACCGGAGCAGTTGGTTTAATTACAAAAGTAGAGCAGGCTGAAGAAATTCTCCAGAATGAAGAGGCAGACTTGATCTTTGTCGCGAGAGAAATCTTAAGGAACCCATATATTGCTATTCAGGGAAGCTTTGAAATGAAGGAAGACTGCTTTTTTCCACATCAATATACCCGGGCTAAGATCTCTTCATAATAATATTGTAATCCTCCATCAATGAATATAGAAGACTTTATGCTGACCTGTCCCAGTAAGAAATTTTTGGGAATAGAATGTCTGGGATGTGGTGCTCAGCGGGCCATTGTTATGGTTTTTGAAGGAAAGTTTTCAGAAGCGTTTAAAATGTATCCTGCTGTATATACTGTATTGCTGTTTTTTGTTATTCTGGGGATAAGTTTTATAGATCGGAAAAGAAAATATTCTTCAGTTCTTATGACGCTGGTGGGGATCAATCTTGTCATCATGGTTGTTTCTTATGTTTACAAACATTTCTGATTATACTGTAGAGAAGAATAAAAACCAGAGTCCTTTCTTGAAAATTTTATAATTCTTGAAATTGTAAAGTCGTAGAATTACTACAATTTTTCAAACTCTTGTTCTAAAACTTTTGAGATTAGAACATGAAGTCTATCTTTGTTATGAGAAATCCTTTAAACAGGGCTATCATTAATGATTTAAATTTAAGAATATGGCAGGAAATTCAAGAGGAATCTTAAAATTCAATGGAGGTGAAGGTCAGAAGTTATTAAAACTTAATTACAGCGTTTCGAGAGCTACCGATGTTTCAGGACGTGTAGCATCAGACCCGTCTAATGCACTGATTAAAGTAACGATCGAAGCAACAGAAAAGTCTGATGTTCTGGAAAGTTTACTAAACAGCAAATACAAGCCTACAACTGGGGAAATCAATTTCAATAAATCTCACGAAGAAGGAACATTAATTACTCTGAAATGGGAGAACGGATATGTGATCCAGCACGAGGTAGACTTTGATGCAATAGACAGCAATAATATGCTGATTAGCTTTGTGGTAAGTGCTGAAACTATTACTTATGGTAATTCTGAATATGCAGGACTTTGGCCAAGCAGCTAAGTCTTCATTCCTTAAAAATAAAAGACTGTCCTTTATAAGACGGTCTTTTTTATTTTAAACGACATGTATTTCCCCTATTACAAGAGAACGAATTAAATTCTTGCCATCATCAAATCAAAATAAAATATGACCTTTTTAGGATACCTCCTTTTAGCTGTATGTTTATTTTCACTTTACATTGCTTACAGGATTTTTGATAAAATTCTGAAAAAAAGAAGTGCCATAAAAGGAAATGTTGGATGGCTTGAAAAAGGATTTATGCTGTTTTTTATAAGTATATTGATGGTTTCTCTCAATTCGATAACGATGGTTTTATCTTATAGTTTCTTTTGGGAAAAGGCATACAGAACCTTTTCAGAACAGCGATATGAAGCTGTTGTTATTGGTTATAAAAAAGAGAATATTTCTACCAAAAACTTTCGCAGTTCCGGATACTATGACAAGCCAGTATACTTTCCACGAGTAAAATACACCAATTTCAATGGAAAAGAAGTCATAAAAACATTGGATATTACTGATAACCAACCACCTGCAATAGGACAAATCCTGAAAATTACGGATAATGAAGCGAGAGAAAGAGCCAATAGAATTGAACTCAACTGGATTATGCTTGCTTTTGGTTGTGTTTTTATTGGAGTGGCAACCTTTTTCGCATGTTTACTCATAACTTATATTATAAATAAACCTCTTAAAAAGCGAATTACCATCTCCTTATACGGATCTTTTGCTATCATTGTCCTTAATGCAGGATGTATATTGCTAATAGTGCTTAAACACTGATGTAAGGCCATAAAAAAACGAATGATTCTGAAATAAAATGTATTTTTGAAATACAGCTAACATGAAAATAGATTTCAAACCCCCAATATATATGGAGAATAAGAAAAAAATATCCCCTGCAGGCTATACCGTTTTAGGTGTGGTGCTGTTCTGTTTTCTCTATTATATAGTATGGCTGATCTTTAAGGAAAAAATGCCTTTTCACGATTACCTTTCAGATATTAATAGCCATTATGATGAGTATGCAGGCCGTGTTTTATATTGTATCCCTTTAGTCATTTTTATACTGATTTTTTTTAATATTCTGAAACCATCCGGAACCAAACGTTTTTTAAGATTGCAGGCTTCACTTCCTACATCCAAAATATCCTCATTGGCTAAAGGAATTGTTGAGATAGAAGGTACATTGGTGATGGAAACGCCTTTACGTTCACCGGTAAATAATGAAGAATGTATCGGATATTATTATACCATTGAAGACGTAGATAAAGATTCTGATGGAAAGAATACTTATACAACTGTTCATAGAGAAACCCAATGTAACATTTTCAGGATGAAAGATCATACAGGACTCATTGAAATCCAGCCGGACGGAATTGAACTGATTTTATTGGGAGAGACCAATATAAGCAGTACTTACAATAAAAGATATAAAGAAACTCTTTTAAAACATGGTCAGCAGATGCTGTTGGTAGGCTATGCTGATTCCAAAAATGGAGTTCCTTTCATTAGAAAAGATGAACAGCGTAAAGTTCTTGGGATTACTTCATCATCAGGAATCACTGTATGGAACAAATACCAGCCTTTGCTGAGGTCATTTCTTTTCACCTGCTCTATTATTTTATTAATCATCATTTATATACTCATACAATAATGAATCAAACTGTAGCCATTATATTACTTGTACTGCTGATTGTAGCAGTAGTAAGCTTTCTGATTAATTTATATAACAAATTGGTGTTACTCAAATTCAATGTTGATAAAGCGTACAGCAATATTGATGTTATCCTGAAACAGAGAGCTGATGAAATTCCCAATCTGGTAAGCGTAGCCAAACATTTCATGAACTACGAAAAAGACATTCTTACTAAGTTGACGGAGCTGAGAACTGTTTATAATAGTACCACCGATTCAGACAAGAAAACAGAATTGGCCAATGAAACTTCAAAAGCCTTATCATCATTCTTTGCTGTATCTGAAAACTATCCGGAACTGAGATCCAATACTAATTTTCTGGAGCTTCAGAAGAGAATTTCTGAACTGGAAAACAAAATTGCCGACAGAAGAGAGTTTTTCAATGACAGTGTCAATCTTTATAACATCGGAATTCATGAATTTCCGAATGTGATATTGGCAAAAATGCTTGGATATAATGATAAAACCCTGCTAGAAGTAACAGAACAGGAAAAACAATATCATGGAGTTCAGTTTTAATACCTTCTTTGGTTTTGAGAAAGATCTGATAGCTCATCCGGAAATGCTGATTTTTGCAGCACTTCTTATTCCGATATTGTTGATGCTGCCAATTGCTTTGATAGGTTGGATTTTTAGAAAACTTAAGATCAATATGTATATCATCAATGTACTGTTGTATACAATGATGTTTACTTTTTTATTGGGAGTACTTACCATTTTTGTGCTCTATTTTATTACAGATAAAAATGGTATTAAATTGATGTATTGCTGGTTAACTGTTCTTGCAGGAATGTTCTTTTTCTGTCTGATGAATGAGAAAACCATTACCAAAATGTTTACAGATTGGTCTAAGTTGATTGAAGAAAAAGACAAGGGGAGGAGGTAAGCTAGTAAGGGAGGTGGGTGCTGGAATTTTTGAATTGCAAATCTTTTATTCTCTTTTAAAAAATCCCTGAACTATTGTACTTTGCAATAATATCCATGCAATCATTAAATGAGTTTACTGATTAAAATCTTAGCTGAAAAATAAAAAATGGCTGGTTCCAAAAGAAGACCAGCCATTTTTTATTATCAATATACCTGAATTATTTTACTATAAACTGCATTGAGGTTCCATCCAGTTTCAAAATATAAACTCCCTGGTTAAGAGCTCCAGTTCTGATTACATTTCCGTTTCTGAAAGGTCTGTCGATCGTCTGCAGAACTTTTCCTTGAAGAGTATAAACTTCAGCTCTTTTAATGTTCTGAACATCACCTTTTACAGTAATTTCCTGATTGGTTACCGGATTAGGGGTGATTTTAAAGCTTTGCGCGGTCTCTGTGGCAATGCTCTGAGCCTGCCTGGCAGAAGAACCAGAATAGCAAGTCCATTTCAGATCATCAATAGCGACTCTGTTGCTGGCCGAATTATTCACAAGGCTTACAGTAACATTTCCGGAAACATTAATATTATTGATCGTTGTTGTCGTTGCAGAAGTACTGTAGGGTACCGTTCCTACTGTTGTTCCATTTACTTTTACATCAAGAACACCATTGTTTCCTGAGAATTTCAGCTGGGTAGTAACAGTTAAAGACCCAATACCATTAGCAGAACTTCCGGATGTTAATGATCCGCTTCTTACCGTAATGGCTTTATTGTTGATTGTTTGGTCTGTTCGTGAATCCGTAGCAGTCCATGAAATACCGCCATTGCTCCACGTTTTAGTAGAGTAGGTAGAACTTGCAGCAGGAATAGATTCGAAATTTTCATTGGCGCAATCCGTAGATGGATTAGAAGTTCCGGCATTTGTGGTTCCTGAAACGGTAGCACTGTTAGATGATGAATTTCCGGCAGCATCCTGAGCTACCACATAGAAACCGTAAGTCGTTGATGGATTTAATCCTGAAATAGTTGCAGAAGTTGAATTTACTGTTGTTTTCAGACTTCCGTTCATATAGACATTGTAGGCAGAAACTCCCACGTTATCGGTAGCAGCATTCCATGTAAGGGAAATACTGTTGGAAGTTTTTGCAGAAACTGCTAAACTTGTAGCAGCTGTAGGAGCTTGAGTATCACCTGTCGGCTGCTGAGAACCCCAGATCAAGTTTACATAGCTTGGGTTATCAATAAAAGGATTTCTGTTACCCTGATACGTGTAGGATGCATTATTTCTTTTGATTTCAGCCTGGGAAACAGGGTCCTGATTATGCCATGCTAAAAGAACATTCAGCTCCCAGGTCTGAAGCCCAGGGAATGTAGAGCTTCCCAGCATATTTCCTGAAGAAAAAGAAGAAAGCTTACTTTGATAACGGGTTACAAAATAAAAGATCATACGGGCAACATCGCCTTTGAACTCATCAATCGGCTCGAAAACCGTCCCAGAATATCCTGAAGATACGGAATTACCAAGTTTTGATCCATTCTGAGAAGTAAAAGTAGCACTACCCACCTTTCCAAACGGATAATTGCTTCTCATTCCGTTTACTTTACCATCAGTAGCTCTGATGAAATGAATGTCTGCCACCATGGGCGAGGCTTGATTAAATAAACTTTGAGGAACAATATGTTCTCTGTTGTAACAGTTTCCCTCTGTAGAGTATGTTCCGCACTGATTAGATCCTGGTGTGTATTTATATGGATCAGTTCCTACAGGTTTTTCTGAATAAATATCTAGGATAGACCCGTCATTTTCGTAGTCTTTGTCAATATCAGTTGTTTTATAGGCAGTCCATAGTCCGTTGTAGCCTTTATCCTGATGTCCACTAGAGATAATACTGCTTAAAGCTGTTTTTAGTGCAGCACCACTCAGTCCGTTGGCTGAATTATAGTATCCGGAAGGTGCCTGGGCATAGGCAAGTCCCGAGAATACAGAGAATAAGATGATTTTTTTCATATTAATATAATTTCACACAAGATTACTACATTTTTGTGAATAAAAAATTACATTATCATTAATTTTAGATGTGCTGCATTTAGTTTTCACCATAAGATGATAAACGATATTCAATTATTAAGTTAATTGATGAAAACCGTTAAAAAAATAAACCTCAACTCGAAATGGGGCCTTTAAAATAGTTGTTTAACTATATCTCTTCGTCAAAATTTATTTCTGCTTTACTCCCTGAAAATCTATACCTATAAAAACAAAAAACCGGTACAAAAGTACCGGTATATATAATAATAGCTATCAATCTTATTTTCTTTGTGGCGGATAATTTTTCATAATCTCAGCCATGATTTCAGGAATCTGTCTCTGTTTAGATCTTGGAGAATCTACAGAAATTCCGCTTCCGATACCCTGCCAAACCAGCTTATTTGATTTTGCATCAATAAGGTCAACAATTAGAGCGCCTTCATTATAGTTGCTTGTCCAGGTTCTGTTCATTCCAACACCCCATCCAAATGGGCCGCCCCATCCCCACATTCCGTAAGGAGAAGAACTTTGTACATCCGTAATTTTTTTATGATTTGCTTTTACGTTGATAATAAGATCAGGATTCTCTCCGGATTGAAGTCCTTTGCTTTGAAGTTGTCTTGAAAGCTCATTCAGAACTCTGTCTTTATCAATATCATTCAATTTTAGATCATCAATTCTTATTTTGTAGGTTTTGTAAGAATTGAAATTGGCGGTTTCAGCATAATCTGAACGTACCTGAAACGGGCTACAAGAAGTTAAACCTAATGTAGCAGATGCCAACAAAATAAAAATATATTTTTTCATTTTAGTTATTTTTTTTTGTCATTTTTAATGAATGTATCAGTCTTTTTATCGTACCCGTAAGGACAGTGTCTGCAGCCGCTTTTACAGCAATATCCTCTTTTCAGATGGAACTTTTCTGTAAAAACTTTATATCCCTGTTCATTATAATAAAAGTCTTCACCTTCTTTGATGTCATAATGGGCCATAAGTTAAATGCAAGTCAAAAAACTTTATATATTTGTTAGTATGATAATTGTATGCCAAAAGCCATTAAAAAAATTAAAAATTAACGGCATTGCTCTCTTTCCCTTTATCTTCATTAGGAAACCCGAAGATAAGGAAAATAATACACTTATCAATCACGAAAAAATCCATTTGCGGCAACAGTTGGAGATGCTTGTTATCTTTTTCTACATTTTCTATGTGATTGAATATTATTACTGGTTTTTCAAACTGAAAGATGACTACCTGGCCTACAGAAGAATCTCATTTGAAAGAGAAGCCTATGCCAATGAAAGCAATCTGGATTATTTGAGTAAAAGGAAATTCTGGAATTTTAGAAAATATTTTTAAGATAAAATATTTTGTCTTTAAATAACTATTATATGTATTTCTATTTACGATCTAAGCGACTATCAAGATCAATAGGGGTGGGCTTTAGCCCAGCCAAATAATAATCAAATTCCATTGGCTTTAGCCAAAACCTAAGATTTAAATAAAAATATCACAAATCACATATCTTGCACCGCATTACGAAATTATCATCTTTGAAAATCTGTGCTACCTGTGGAAAAATTTAATAATTAATCTTTTATTATTTTTGTACTCTATAAACCCATGAGCAGTCCAAAAAACTAAAATGCTATTACAACTCCCTACAGAACCTATTCCCATTCAGGAAATCCTAATCCATAAAAGCGTGAGTCTCTTCATCAAGAGAGAAGATCTTATTCACCCTCAGATTTCAGGTAATAAATACTGGAAGCTGTTTTATAATGTTAACCGTTATCTGGAAAGTAACCCTGAAAAGCCTTATATCATTACATTTGGAGGTGCTTTTTCCAATCATATTGCTGCTGTTTCTGCAGTAGGAAATAAAGCGGGTATTCCAACATTGGGAATCATTAGAGGAGAAGAGCTGCAACACAAATGGCGAGATAATCCTACTTTACTTTTCGCCAAAAGAAACGGAATGAACCTGAAATTTGTTACTCGTGAAGAATACCGTCATAAAGAAAAACTGACAGAATTCCTGCAGCAGGAGTTTCCCGAGGCTTTAGTTGTACCGGAAGGAGGAACCAATGAAGAAGCTGTAGAAGGAGTGAAAATGATGCTCAATGAGCAAACAAAAGATTTTGATTATCTTTGCACCGCAGTTGGAACAGGAGGAACCATTGCCGGAATTTCAAAATTTTGTGAAGATAATCAGAAAGTTATAGGATGCAAGGTCGTAGACGATGCTTCCCTTGAAAATAAAATTTTTGAATTAACTTTGAAGCATAATTTTGATCTAATAGATTCATGTTTTGGAGGTTATGGTAAAATAAGTGATGAAAATATCCGTTTTATCAATGATTTCAAAGAGAAATACAACATTCCTCTGGAACCGATTTATACAGGAAAGATGATGCAGAAGGTTTTTGAATTGATTGAAGAAGGCTATTTTCCTGAGAACAGCAGAGTTTTGTGCTTTCATACTGGTGGATTACAGGGAATTGAAGGAGCTAATTTGCTTTTAGAAAAACAGAATAGAAATTTAATTATATAAGTAAAATTGAAAAACATGAAAAGACTTTTTCTATCCATAAGCCTTTTAGTTTTATCAAAATTTTCTGCCCAGAGCTGGGCAACCGAAGATCAGTATATTCAGAAATTTGCTAAATATGCGGTAGAGGAAATGGAAAAATATAAAATTCCGGCTTCTATTACTCTTGCCCAGGGACTTCTTGAAACAGGAGGCGGGCAAAGCAGATTGGCACAGGAAGGTAAAAATCACTTCGGAATCAAATGTAAAGAAGATTGGACCGGTAAAACAATGAAACATACGGACGATGCTCCTAATGAATGTTTCCGAGTATATGACGATCCAAGACAATCTTACGAAGATCATTCTATTTTTTTATCCACTAGAAAATATTACCAGAACCTTTTCAATCTGGATATGAAGGATTACAGAGCGTGGGCGTATGGCTTGAAAAAAGCAGGGTATGCTACCAATCCGCGTTATGCTTCCATCTTAATCACTAAAATTGAAAAGTATAAACTATACGAATACGACAATACAAATTCTAATGAAGTGTTGTATGCTGTCCTTAAAATGTATCCGGATCTGAAAGACGACAGAACTTTCATGGCACAATTGGAGCCTGGTAAGGCAACAAAAAAAGCGAAAGAGCCGGTGACAGTAGAAGTTCCTTATAAGCAAACCTCTTATGCACAACAGCAGAAAAGAGTAGAAAGAATCAAAACAAAAGCTGAGATTCTGAACTCTATCCTCATCAAAAGCCATCCCAATGATGGGTTGAAATATATTGTGATTCCTGAAGATACCGATGTCAGATTTATTGCTAATAAATTCAAGGTTAGCGAAAGCCGTCTGATGAAGTGGAATGAACTGGAAAACGAAACATTGAAGAAAAATGATATCGTGTTCCTTGAATCTAAAAATTCCTCAGGAAATACGGCTACTTATAAAGCGATGTCTGGAGAAGATATGCATGCTATTGCTCAGAAATTCGGAATCAAATTACATAAATTATATGCTAAAAACAGGATGGATGAAGGACAGCAGCCATCTGCAGGACAGCTGATTTATCTGATTGATAAAAAACCAAGAAACTAATTTAAATTTTTTGTTGAGAGTTTATCGTTGACACTTAACTGCCAACCAGCAACTGTCAACCAACGACAAATATATATGAAGTATCAAAGAAGTTCGGCTTTGTTTGATGAAGCCTACAAATACATTCCGGGAGGAGTAAACTCTCCGGTGAGAGCATTCAAATCAGTGGGAGGCGTTCCTGTTTTCATGAAATCTGCAAAAGGTGCTTACCTTACTGATGCCGATGATAATACGTATATCGATTACATCAATTCATGGGGACCTGCTATTTTAGGACACACGCATCCTGAAGTATTGGAGGAACTAAAAATCCAGGCAGAAAAGGGATTCTCTTTTGGTGCTCCTACAGAACTGGAAACTGAAATTGCTAAATTCATTATCGAAAATGTTCCGAATATCGATCAGATCAGAATGGTTTCTTCAGGAACAGAAGCATGTATGAGCGCTGTAAGACTGGCAAGAGGATATACCAAAAGAGATAAGATTGTAAAATTTGAAGGCTGTTATCATGGTCATTCAGATTCATTCCTTATTAAAGCGGGAAGTGGTGCTGCTACTTTTGGTAACCCAAATTCTCCAGGAGTAACTGAAGGTACAGCAAAAGATACTTTGTTGGCTCGTTACAATGATATTGAGCAGGTAAAAGATCTTTTCCGTCACAATCCGGGAGAAATTGCAGCGGTTATTATTGAGCCGGTTGCCGGAAATATGGGCTGTGTACTGCCTGAGAATGACTTCTTACAAAACTTAAGAAAGATCTGTGATGAAAACGGAGCTTTATTGATTTTTGATGAGGTAATGACAGGGTTCAGATTGGCATTCGGAGGAGCACAGGAGCTATTTAATGTAAAAGCTGACTTAGTTACTTACGGAAAAGTAATTGGAGGTGGACTTCCAGTGGGCGCTTTTGCCGGAAGAAACGAAATCATGGATCACCTGGCTCCAAAAGGAGGAGTATATCAGGCTGGAACTTTAAGTGGAAATCCATTAGCCATGAGAGCAGGATTAAAAACACTTCAGCTGATTAAAAACGATCCTGAATTCTTTAACAGGTTAAGTAAAACAACCCAAACGCTGGATCTTGAAATCGGAAAGATTTTAAATGAAAAAGGAATTGCTCATAAAATCAACAGAAAAGGTTCTATGATGTCTGTATTCTTCCATACCAACAGAGTTTCAAACTTTGATGAAGCACAGGAAGCGAATCATTCATTGTTCAACAATTTCTTCCATCAGATGCTTCAGAATGGAGTGTATCTGCCGCCAAGCGGTTATGAAACCTACTTCATCAGTGATGCCATCAAGGAAAAAGAGATTGATATGACACTGGAAGCTGTTAGAAAATTTGAATATTCCAACTTATAAATAACAAGAGACTGTCTCAAAAGGCAGTCTCTTTTTTTGTATCTATAATCTGTTAAGCAAAGCCATAACAGAATAAGCACATCCATCGCCCTTCCTTATTGGCCGCCTCGGCATCAAAGATATAGAGACCTTTACTTTCTATATACTCTCTTTGACTTTGTCTGTCTCCTCCGGAAATATCATTAATATAGATGATGGTACCATCCTGTTCCATTCCATAAAGAGTGTTTCCTTTTTCTGTAAGTTCTGCACGGGTTAATCTGGGAGGCAATAATCCATCAATGGTCAAAACTTCCTTTTTTGCAGTAATGTCAAGGGTTGCTTTAGGAGTTGCTGTGTTGATCCCTGTTTGGGCAAATACAATAGAAGTTGCACACACTGAAATAATGCTGATAATTTTTTTCATATTTTTTTCAAAGGTAAATTTATAAGGTAGTCTCTTTTTTATTTATTAGTTGATTAAAGAACAGCATAACAATATAAGCACATCCATCTTCCTTCTTTGTTGGAAGCTTCCGCATCAAAGATATAAAGTCCTTTACCTTCAATATATTCTCTTTGGCTTTGTTGGTCACCTCCCGAAGCATCATTAATGTATATGATGGTACCATCCTGTTCAGTTCCATATAAAGTATTGCCTTTTTCTGTAAGTTCTGCTCGGGTCAATCTTGGAGGTAATAAGCCCTCAATGGCTAAAGCATTTTTTTTAGCGGTAACATCCAGGGTGGCCTTAGGATTTTCAGTATTAATACCTACTTGCGCAAATGCAATAGATGCCGCACCGATTAAAATCAAGCTAATCAATTTTTTCATGTATTTTTCTTACAAATATAAATTATACGAAAAAAAATAAAGCTCGTGTTTTATTGCTTGAAATGTATTAAAAGCTATGTTTTTTAGTTCAATAATGCCTATATGAGTAGTTATTTTAATGAGAAAATAATTAATAATGTATTATTGTAAGGATTTTTATTACAATGATAAAAAAATATAAATGATACAGATTTAGTAATAAACCATACACTTTGTTCAGAACACTTCTTTTTAATTTTGTCATAAATAGATTGGAAATGAAGACTTCAGACAATAATATGTCCCGCAAGGATTTTATCAGAAATTCAGCATTGGCAATGGCAGGACTAACTTTAATACCGAATATCATGACAGCATCTCCGTTTTTGGATGAGAAAAATAATTTAGCAAAAGGAAAATTGAGCCTTAAAAATGTTCGTCTGGAAATTGGTTTTGAATATGATGAAGGTGAAGTCTCTGCCACTAAGACAGATTTATTTTATGTAGAGGTTGAAAACGGAAAAATTACGAAGATTGCTCCCAATCAACCCAATGTAAAAGCTATAGATGCCAAAGGGTTATTGATGCTCCCTGCATTTAAAGATATGCATATTCATTTGGATAAAACTTTCTATGGCGACAAATGGCAGGCTGTAAGAAAAAGAACAGGTGGCGTAAAGGGAATGATAGAGCTGGAGCAGAAAATGCTTCCTGAAATGCTGAAAAATTCAACGTTCAAGGCTGAAAAGTTAATTGAGTTGCTGCAATCAAAAGGGACATCCTTTGCAAGAAGCCACGTCAATATTGAACCTACTTCCAAACTTCAGTCCTTAAAAAATCTGCAGAAAGCTTTAGACCATAAAAAGAATAGTTTCGGAGCAGAGCTGGTGGCTTTTCCTCAGCATGGAGTGTTCTATACAGACTCAGCACCTTATCTGAAGGAGGCCGCAAAAATGGATATTGATTTTATTGGTGGAGTAGACCCTTTCAACGTAGATGGAAATATCGAAAAAGTAATGGACTTTACAGTTCAGTTAGCTTTAGACAATAAAAAAGGGATTGACATCCATTTGCATGAAACTGGAGACTCCGGGTTGAAAACGGTAGAATACCTTATTAAAAAAGTGAATGAAAACCCATCTTTGAAAGGGAAAACTTATCTCAGCCACTGTTTTATACTGGCAAAACTGAATGAAGCAAAACAGGAAGATATTGCTGCAAAACTAGCAGAAGCACAGATTGGAATCGTTTCTACCATCCCTTTCGGAAGAATGATTATGCCGATTCCTACTTTATATAAACATAACGTGGAAGTACTCACAGGAAATGACAGCATTGTAGACCATTGGAATACTTTCGGAACCGGAAGTGTCCTTCAGAAAGCCAATTTGATGGCACAGTTGTACGGATATTCAACAGAATTTTTATTATCAAGAAGTTTAAAACTTGCAACAGGAAATATTCTTCCATTGGATGATAAAGGAGCTCAGCAATGGCCTAAAACGGGTGATAAAGCAGATTTTGTCCTGTTGAATGCAAGCTGTTCTGCTGAGGCGGTATCCAGAATCTCAAAGGTAGAATCATTGGTACATCAGGGAAATGTTGTTTTTTAAATAAACCTTACTATAACATGAGAAAAATATTGGTATTTCTTTTAGCATTCGGAAGTCTGAGTGCGTGTCAGGAGAAATCCGGTGATTTTCCAAACGAAAAGATCATGCAGGAAAAAGACATCATCACTCAGGTAAAGAAAAATAATATTCCAGCTGTAAAATCTGCTCTGGAAAATGGAACAGATGTAAATACACGAGACCGAAAAGGACGTTCTTTATTGCTAATAGCAACCATTGAGAAACAAACCGAAATGGCTAAGCTATTGGTTTCCTATAAAGCAGATGTTAATCTTCAGGATGATCAGCTGGACAGTGCATTTTTATATGCCGGAGCAAGCGGACAAACAGAATTGGTGAAATTATACCTGGAAAACGGGGCCCGCTTCGATGTGTTCAACCGGTATAATGGAACAGCTTTGATTCCTGCCTGCGAACGCGGACATGTAGAAATCGTGAAAGTATTGGTTAAAATAAAAGATTTCCCAATTAATCATGTGAACAAATTAGGATGGACAGCCTTAATGGAAGCTGTAATTTTAGGAAACGGAACTCAAAAATACCAGGAAATTGTACAAATATTGAAGGATAACGGTGCAGACCTTACGATTCCTGATCATGCAGGCAAAACGCCTTTACAGCATGCAGAATCATTAGGGTTTAAAGAAATAGCCCTGATTTTAAAATCATAAAAAATTGTAAAGGTTAGGATGATTGTCAATGTAAAATCAGCAGTATTTAATTTTATCGAAGATAAAATCTTTGCGCCTTAAAAACAGTATCATAGATAAAATCTTTGCGCCATTGCGATTTTCCAACATTTCAAGGACATAAAAATTTAGATATATAATTTAGTTGGTGTTTTAGCCACAAAGGATTCATTTGTTTCTTTTGTGGCTATTTTACTATTTTCTCCCGTAAATTTTATTAATTTTAGAAGAAATTCAGGTAGCGTGAGTTATCATACAGATCATTTTCCCATTTTAGGAATTCAGGAGTTTAGTGAGAATCAGCTTAGCGGCTGCCATTTGTTATTTAATGAACTCTACGGAGCACGTTCTATCGATGATCCTCATAAACACGATTTTTTTATCATCAATCTTTTTGAACATGGAGTGGGATCACATACCATAGATTTTACAGAACATCAGGTAAAGGATTATCAGATTCATCTTGTTTTTCCGGATCAGGTACATCAATGGGTGATCGAAAAAGAGACTGTAGGGTATCAATTAATGATCAGCAGGGATTGGTTTGAAAGCTTTTTACCTTCATTGAGGTTTTCGGCTTCTTATTATCAAAACCACCCTGTAATTAATCTTTCTAAGGATGTTTTTAAAACATTTTTGTACGAGTTTCAAGCGATTCAAAAAGAATTGAATGGTGAAAAGGTATTTTGGGAACTGATTCAAAAGAGAAGTGAACTGATCGGTTTGTTGGTGAGTCAAACAGTGGAAGGTGCTTTTAAGGATTTTGAAGTATACAATTCAAATCCGATTATTTCCAAATTTTTGCATCTGATTGATGAACATTTCAAAACCGAAAGATCAGTTTCCTTTTATGCAGATAAACTGAATATTTCTGCCAACTATCTGAATATTGTCTGCAAAAAGAATCTCAACGCTTCAGCATCATCACTTATTCAGGACCGTATTTTATTGGAGGCGAAGCGTCTTTTGAAAGTTTCTGAGATGTCTGTAAAGGATATTGTGTATGATCTTGGATTTTATGACCATGCCAGTTTTTCGAAATTCTTTAAAATGCAGACTGGGATGACACCTTCTCAATTCAAAGAATAATTTATACAAAACAAGACATAATTGATACACCGGTTTTCAAAGGAAGCTGGTGTAATTTTGTATTGTTAAAATATTAGAACATGAAATTTCCCTATCAATTAACTGCAAAAGGAAACTATTCTCTTAAAAATGTCCGCCTGGAAACAGGTTTTGAATACGAAAATGAAGAGGTTATCGGAACAAAGACAGACCTTTTCAGTATAGAAATTGAAGACGGAAAAATTAAATCGGTAAAAGCCAACGATCCTGCGTCCAAAGCGATTGATGCCAAAGGGTATCTGATGCTTCCTGCTTTCAGAGATATGCATATTCACCTGGATAAAACATGGTATGGCCTTCCCTGGCAGGCACTTTCTGCTAAAAGAAAAACGGTAAAGGATATGATTGCCTATGAGCAGGAAATCATCCCTGAGCTATTAAAAACTTCAGTAGAAAGAGCTGAACAGCTTATCAGCCTCCAACAGCATTATGGGACTCATTTTGCACGAACCCATTTCAATATTGATCCTACATCCGGATTAAAATCATTGGAGAATTTGGAACAGGCTCTTCAAAATAAAAAAGATTCCTTTAAAGCAGAATTGGTAGCGTTCCCGCAGCATGGAGTGTACTATACAGAAACAGCTCCTTTAATGAAAGAAGCTGCGAAACTAAAAAGTGTAGCTTTTATTGGTGGAGTAGATCCATTAAGTATTGATGGAAGTATCGAAAAAGTAATGGATTTTACAGTGCAGTTAGCATTGGATCATCATAAAGGAATTGATATTCACCTGCATGAAGTAGGAGAGTCCGGAATGAAGACGATCAACTATCTGATTGATAAAGCGATTGAAAATCCTGCCCTTCAAGGTAAAACGTTTGTAAGCCATGCCTTTGCCCTGGCTCATCTTTCTCCAAAAGAAGCTGAGGAAATCTCAGAAAGGCTGGCTGCCGGAAAAGTAGGAATTGCTTCTTCAGTACCATTTAAAAAGACCATTATGCCAATCCCGACGATGAAAAAACATGGAGTAAATGTTTTGATTGGAAATGATAACGTTCAGGATTTCTGGAGTACTTTCGGATCGGGAAGTATGTTACAGAAAGCTAACCTGATCGCAGAATTATATGGCTATGCCACTGAATTTGCCCTGTCAAGAGCATTACAATTTGCTACTCAAAGTATTCTTCCTTTGGATGACAAAGGAAAACAACAATGGCCTAAAGCGGGTGATGAAGCTGCTGTAGTTTTAGCAGATGCTTCATGCTCAGCAGAAGCTGTTTCCAGAATGTCTGATATAAAAGCCCTGATGCACGAAGGGACCCTTTTCTGGAGAAATTAAATCTTACGTAGTATATATTTTTTATACACTTGTTTTTTGTGAATCAGCCATCGGAAGTTTTTTCGGTGGCTGTTTTTATATAACGAAAAAGCCATCAGAAATTTTCTGATGGCTTTTTTTATTTGAAATGAAGAAACTAGTTATTGTAAAGCTGCTAAAAGGTTTACTCCATCTACCGTAGCCCAAGCTCCCGGTACTAGAGAAACTTTTGTAACAGTACCATTAGTGAATGTTTTAGCTCCATTTGGACTGAAGGCATACCCCCAAACTCCAAGGTTATCAGAATTTAAATAGGCAAGAGGTTCTACTTTTATTTTACCTGTATTTACCTGGCTTGTTTCTGTTGCAGCATCTTGAATCAATACGCTATAAGCTTTTTGTGTTCCGATATTTTTATAACCACTTGCATAAACATTAGAGAAGATTCCTGTTCCTTGCTTTTTAAACTGGATTGCAGTAATTTCTGGGGAATTTGCTGTTTCTGGAAGTGTGTTGGCATCTCTGATTAATGTAATATTTGAAATTTTTGGGGCTACATTATCAGCATTACCAGAAGCTTCAATCTCCATTCCGAAGTTTCCTGTACCTGTTTGGAATGCATACCAATTAGTGTTGTTTTGACCACTCCAAGCATCTTGCCAGTCAAAAGAGTCATCAAAGTTCCCATAAGAAACAAGGTTTTTAGCACTCACTGTCCCACCGAAGAATTCATAACCATCATCTGTTCCTTTGTAAGTAACAAGGTTTTCTAATATAGTTCCTGCTCCAACTGCATAAAAAGTCATAGAATTGGTTTCTGAAGTACCATCACCGATTTTCTTTCCGGCATATTCTACTCTTACAAATTTCATTGTACCTGAGTTTGAATTTGGATCTGTTCCACCATAGTATACATTGTTTCCATCCTCAGAAAGCGCTTGCGCATTTCCATTAATTGCTTTGATTGGAGCGTTTCCGTAAAGTGTAATACCTCCCCAATCTCCTGGAGTTTTAGTAGATGTTGTAAATACAATCGGTTCAGATGCAGTACCTACTGCATTAATCTTTCCGTCTTGAAGAATTACAAGTCCACTTGTTTTAGTTGTAGTAACATTGAAAGTTGCTCCGGCTTCAATAGTGATGGTAGCATCATTGGTTACTTTTACAATTCCATCTAATGTATAGTTGCCTTTTTTAATAAGGATATTTTTTGAAATAGTACCTGATAATGTTCCGCTTCCGCTTAAAACACCTTCAGTTGTTCCTGGAGTAGTAACTGTAGTACCGTCTCCTAGGCCATCATTTACCTCGATAGTACATGAATTTAAGGCTAATGTTAACACGGCTGTTAACGATAATAATGATAAAACTCTTCTTTTCATTTTTATACTTTTTTATACTTTATTTTTATTTTTTTGACTAATTTATTAGAATGTATATCCTACAGTTAGGTTGAATGTAGTACCTCTGTAATAGCTTGTAAATCTGTTGTTTCCTTGCTCAAAATTAGTTGGAAGGTAATTTTTGTCTCCAATTAAGATTTTATACTGGCTGTTTAAAATATTCTGGATTCCGAATTTTACATTCCAATTTTTTGTTAACTGCCCTTGATAAACAAAATCTAACTGATGAAATGGTTTTTCATAATAATTATCAGTACCTGTCCCTCCGGTTGCAAATATTTTACTTCCTGAAACATTATAGACAAGAGAAAATGTATGTGCTAAATTGCTGCGACCTTTTAATTCATATTTTAAATCAGCATTAATGGTATAAGGTGATGCTCCTTGTAATCCTCTTTTATTTAATTTTTCTCCTGTAATAGCAAACCAATCAGGGCGTTCCATGTTAATTTGATCTTGACTTCTTTCTACATTTGAATGCATGATCGTAGCATTTGCTCCTAGTGTAAAGTTTCTAAGAGATTCGGATATTCTGCCTAAACCTAAAATCCCCTCTAACTCTACTCCGAATAATTCTGCTCTTTTAGCATTGAAGAAAGTAATGGTAGAACCAGTAGCATTTCCAGAAGGAACTAATGAACGTTCTATTGCATTGTCGATTCTTTTTGCAAATAAGTTAACAGCAAACATTTCTTTGTTTGTTGGGAAATATTCCCACTTTAAATCGAAGTTGTAGTTTTCACTGTTTTTAATAGCCGGATTACCAACGATATTTACATTGTCAGGGTTAATGTAAGTAATAGGCATAGTCTCAATTAATATAGGACGTGTAACTGTTTTACTAAATGAGAATCTAACATTATTTTTATTGTTAAGTGCTTTTTTTATTGATAATGATGGTAAAAAGAAGTTCTTATTTTTATCCAGATTTATTTTTTTATCAGCACTTTGTTCAGAATAGCGGATTAAAGTCATATCGTTTTCAAATCTCGCCCCTAATAAGATATCCCAAGAATCACTAGGTTTAAAATTAATATTAGCATATCCACCATTAATAATTTGGTAGAAACTTGAATAATATTGTGAAACATCAGACCCTTCCTGATAATATAAATCTCCCTTTCTAATTGATGAATCAAAGATGTCTTGTGGATTGTCGATATTAATAATGAAAGGCGTTAATGCTGAATTAGACGTACGTCCAAAGATAAATCTATAGGAAGTTTTTCTGAAGTCAGAAAAACCGTTATAACCTAAAGCAATCTGGATTGGAAAATCTTTTCTGTCTCCCTTTTCTCCTAAGGATAATTGGTACTCCGCAAATGCAGAACCATAAAATCTAGAATCAACATCTAGGTACTGACGAATAATATTATTTCCACCATAGCGCATAGAAATGTTTCCATCTGTAAGTGTTGCTCCTGTAATCGGATCAATTGTATTTCCCTCTACAATTTTTCTATCAGGTTGCTGATAATTATTAATGACATAACTGGCTCCAGCTTTGACCTGATGTCTTTCGTTTATTTTCTGTGAAGCTGTCAACTGTAAATCTAAAAATCTTGAAATATCTAGCTGGTTAGTTCTGAAGAAAGTTGTTTTATTAAGTACCTGTCCATCTTTATAACCATGGTTGTCTTCTATAATATTGTTAGTATTTTGTAAATAGATAGCATTTAAATTGATATTAGTTCCTTTGTTTTTATAGCCTAAACCTAATAAAATTGAAGATTCTGTTTCGTAATTATATTGTTTACGATTAAGAAAATTCATGTTTTCAATGAATGAATGCTGGCCCAACCCTTTAAATTGGTTATTGTCCCCTTCTTTATATTCAAATTTACTTCCCTGATTTAAAGAAAATAGAATTCCTAAGTTACCAGATTCTCCCATTTTTACCTTCTGTGCAGTAGTAAATCCAATGCTTGTATTAGGCATTGCTTTTACATTATCTACATTCCATGAGTCTTTAAAAGAGCTTAATGATTCATTGGCTGTAAACCTATAGTTATTAGGTCTTGCATTTCTAATCTCAGCAGGAAGTCTTCTGTCTCTGGAATTCAATCCAAGATATCCATTCATTCCATCTGCTCCTTCAGCTACTTTAAAGTTATCTCTGAAAGTACTTAATGTGTTCACTCCTACACTAAATTCTACCTTCGTAAAAGGTTTGTCAATGGTAAGGGTTTCAATGTCAAAAGTAGCTCCTGCAAAATCTCCGTAAAGATTGGAGTTGAAAGTCTTATAGATGTTCAGTTTACCTACAACATCCGTTGGGAATTGCTTTAATGCAATAATCTTCTGGAAAGGGTTGTTAGATGGTGAACCAAGACCGTTAATTAATAAATAGTTGTATCGCTCTTCAAGACCTCTTACGAAAAGACCTCTTCCTTCTACCGTAGTGATCCCTGTTACTTTCGTAAGTCCTTGCTCTACATTGGAGATCCCTTTTCTGGAAATCTCCTCAGCACTTACAGCTTGTTTCTGAATAATCGCTTTCTTCTGTTCTCCTAATACCGCAGTTTCAGTTTTCTTATTGCTGCTTCCTTGGATTACTACGCCTTCAATTTTTTTCTCCTTAGCGATCGTATCCTGCTTCGTTTCCTGTGCGTAGAATACAGATCCAGATAAAAATAAGACTGCAATGCTAAGTTTATTAATTTTCATTCTCTTTACTTGCTTTATTACTAGATTTCTTTCGGTGCAAAGGAATAAAAGATTGATGGGGTAAATGGTTTAGTAAAATTTAATTTTTTCTTAACTAAACATTAAGAAAAAGATATTATTGTTAACTTTATATGAACGATAACTAATTTATTAATCTATCATTCAAAAATGATTAACTTTGAAACAGTAAAAATTTGAAATGAGTCAAAAGAAAATACTCTTAATAGACGACGAACTGGACATTTTAGAGATTCTGTCTTACAATTTAGAAAAAGAAGGATATGATATCTATACCGCTACCAACGGTAATGAAGGAATAGAAAAAGCAAAGGAAATCGTTCCGGATCTTATTCTGCTGGATGTAATGATGCCTGAAAAAGATGGTATCGAAACGTGTCAGGAACTTCGTAAAATAAAAGAACTTCAAAAGACACTTATTGTTTTTCTTTCCGCAAGAAGCGAAGAATTTTCTCAATTGGCAGGCTTCCAGGCAGGAGCTAATGATTATGTTGTAAAGCTGATTAAACCGAAAATTCTGATCTCTAAAGTAAATGCATTATTACAATTAACTTCTCAGGTTTCTGATAATGCCAAGCTGATCGAAATTGGTGACCTTGTCATTGATAAAGATAACTTCAGAGTTTCTAAAAGCGGACAGCAGTTTCTCCTCCCTAAAAAAGAATTTGACTTGCTATATCTGCTGGCTTCCAACACTGAAAAAGTTTTTAAAAGAGAAGAAATTCTTGAGAAAGTTTGGGGGAATGATGTCATCGTAGGAGAAAGAACCATTGATGTTCACATCAGAAGACTAAGAGAAAAGTTAGGAATCAATACGATTCAGACTTTAAAAGGAATAGGATATAAACTTATCGTTTAATTATCTGAGAAAAATACCTTTACGTTCAATTTTTAAAACGTTGTAAAATTGAAATTTTACAGACTTACACTCGTCGCCTCCTGTCTGCTGACCTTGGTGATGCTATTTTTAGTGGTCGTTTTCGATTCATTAAAAGATATCTATTATGAGACCCCTTTATTTAAGACGGGTCTTTTAATCTGTATTGTTCTTATCTTTATTATCAACTGTATAGTATTGGAGCTTCTTTTCAATTATTACGGAAGAAAGCAGGTGAAAGGACTTTCCGGAATTCTTCCCCAGGAAATGGTGAATGATAATGACGAGAATATTACCATCAAAGAATTAGGGGAAAGATTTTCAGACCTGAATCAGCAAAGAGCCACAGAAATCGATATGATGAAGGAAATGGAAAGTTACCGTAAAGAATATATCGGAAACGTTTCCCATGAGCTTAAAACACCATTGTTTTCTATCCAGGGATATGTGGAAACCTTAAGAGACGGCGGGGTAGATAACCTGACAATCCGCGATAAATACCTGGAAAGGATTGATAAATCCGTAGAAAGGCTTATTGCTATTGTTACAGATCTTGATATGATTAACAGGCTTGAAGCAGGAGAAATCAACCTTACTGTTTCAAGGTTTGATGTTAACCTTCTCATCAAAGAAATTTTCGACCTGCTTGAATTTGAAGCTGAAAAACATAATACCACATTACAGATCCAGACTTTACATCCACAAATTTTTGTAGAAGCTGATAAACAAAAGATTTCCCAGGTTTTTATTAACCTCATCTCCAATGCTATCCATTATGCTAACAGGCAAGAAGCAAAAGTGATTGTTAAAACCAGTGTTTTAAAAAATAAAGTACTGATTGAAGTCATTGATAACGGAATGGGAATCAAATCTGAAATTCTTCCAAGAATCTTCGAACGTTTCTATCGCGTAGAAACCAGCAGAAGCAGAAGAGAAGGCGGCTCAGGATTAGGATTAGCCATCGTAAAGCATATCCTGGAAGCTCACAATGAAAACATTACCGTAGAAAGTGTTTATCTCGAAGGAACCAAGTTCAGTTTTATGCTGGAAAAAAGTAAATAATTCCGGCAAAATGTAAGAAAAAAAAATATTTTAAAAAATCCTGAAATATTTTTTTGTCACATGTCATTTATTATATATTTGCACCAGAGATTTATCATAATTATAAAGGCAAAAAAGTAATTTAAGAAACTGATATGGTTTACAAAATCCGCGTAATATTAGATGCGAAAGAGGATATTTTCCGTGATATTGAAGTTAGGGGAAAACAAACATTATGGAATTTACATTTAGGAATTAAGAGTGCGTTCAATCTGCAAGGTGAAGAACTTTCTGCTTTTAATCTGTTAGAGAGTGATGGAACAATCGTAAAAAGTGTTCCGCTCGAAGATATGAGTGATGATGGTGATGGAGAGATTATGTCAGATGTTTATATTGATGAAGCTTTTGAAAATACTGGAGACAAAGCACAGTTTCAATATGGGCTTCTTGATCTTTGGGAGTTTTATTGCGAACTTGTAGAAATCATTGACGAGAAAAAAGGAGTTTCCTATCCTATTACCGTTTTCAGATTTGGAAATGTTCCTTTGAAAGCACCTAGCAAAAACGGAAGTGCTGGAGGTTCTAAAAAGAAATCCGCTACACCTCTTATGGATGATGATTTTAGCTTTGATGATGATTTTGGAGCAGGAGGAAACTTCTCAGATGAAGATGACAGCTTCGATGATGAGGAAGAAGAAGACTACAACGATGACGTCTTTGATGATGAAGATGATAACGATGATGAAAGATAAGACGTAGATATAAAAAATAGAGCTCTGGATTTTAATCCGGGGCTTTTTTATTGAAAGCTAAAGCAGCCTGAATGAAACTATCTCCATCAAGATATACAGTTACACATCTGCTTAGAAAGAATCAATGAAGTTGATTCCACCCTTTGCTCCCTCAAAATATAACATTAGCTTACTAAAAACTTTGTGTTAGAAAAAAACATGATAAGCGTAAACCATTAAGAAAAATGAAGATTATAAGGTAATTTAAGATTTATCAAAGATGAATTTAACATAGAGCTTTATCAATAGCTTTAGCTGTCTCCTTAATTTTTCTTATCTCCTTAAAAATCTTAATGGTTCATTTATTTTGTGATTGTATTACAAGCTTACTCCAATCTACTTGTTAATTTCAGATAACGTAAAATACACTCTAGGCCAATTGTTCTTATAACCTGTATTATTTCAAAAATAGCATCCGTAATTTTCCATTTTAGCCTCTTTCCCTGAAAAACAATCCTTATTTTTGTTAAAAATAGATTAATGAAAAAATTAATTTTATTATCCATAATTGGTCTGGGAATTGTTTCCTGTACCACTCAAAAAAATACAAAAAGGATGACAGAACTGCCAAAAGAATGGAAACATACTACAAATATCTACGAAGTAAACATCAGACAATATACTCAGGAAGGGACCTTTAAAGCATTTGCAAAAGAAATGCCCCGCCTGAAAGCTATGGGAGTAAGAACACTTTGGTTCATGCCGATTACGCCGATTGCTCAGCAAAATAAAAAAGGCAGCCTTGGGAGTCCTTATGCGGCAGCGGACTATACCTCCATTAATCCGGAATTTGGAACAATGGATGATTTTAAGGACATGGTGAATGAAGCGCACAGATTGGGCTTTAAGGTGATTATCGATTGGGTAGCCAATCATACAGGCTGGGACCATGTCTGGACCAAAACACATCCTGAATTTTATTTGAAAGATCCGGATGGGAAATTCCATATTGCTTCCGGAATGGATGATATCATTGAGCTGGATTACAAAAATCAGGAAATGCGTCATGCCATGATTGATGCCATGAAGTTCTGGGTAACAGAAACGGATATTGACGGTTTCAGATGTGACTTAGCCTCTTGGGTAGAAGTAGATTTTTGGGAACAAGCCCGTCCGGAAGTAGAGAGAGTAAAACCACTTTTCTGGCTGGGAGAATTTGATGAATTAGAAAGTCCTGAATATGGGAAAGTTTTTGATGCGAGCTATTCATGGAAATGGATGCATAAATCTGCTGATTATTACAAAAAAAATGAGCCGCTTCAGGAGCTAAAGGATCTATTGGTGCAATATTCCAATATCGGGGATCAGTCAATGAGAGCCTGGTTCACTGCTAATCATGATGAAAACTCGTGGAACGGAACGGAATATGAAAAATATGCAGTCATTGCAAAACCTATGGCGGTATTTTCAGCTACGTGGAACGGGGTTCCGTTGTTATATTCAGGTCAGGAACTTCCCAACATGAAGAGATTAGAGTTTTTCGAGAAAGACCCAATTAAATGGACGAAAACCTATCAGGTTGCTGACTTCTATAAAACATTATTGGATGTAAAGGCTTTTAATCCTGCATTGAGAGGCGGCGACCCGAATGTGGTTACCTACTTGCTGAATACCACCGCTAATGACAAGATCTTGGCCTACGTAAGAAAAAATGGTAAAGATGAAGTGTTGGTTGTTTTAAATATGTCAAAAGAACCTGTGAATTTTACAATTGAAGATGGAAATCTATCAGGGACCTTCAGAAATGTATTTGAAAAGACAAAAAGGAATTTTGATGAAGGCAAAGACTTCAATTTTAAAGTTTCAGATTACGCCGTATTTGAAAAATAAAACCTAAAGTCACAAGTTTTTAAATGGTACTATATTTCCCTCCGCTGGAGGGGTGTCAAAATCGCATCACCACTATTCCCACATTACAATGAACAAACAGGAAATAATAAATAAAGTTAAAGCTAAAATAGCAGACAAGATCCAGTACTTCGAAAATCTGATTGCAGAAACCCGTGCTTCCAATAATGATACAAAAAGCTCTATGGGAGACAAGTATGAAACCGGAAGGGAAATGCTTCAGCAGGAAATCAATAACCTGCAGCGGCAGCTTAATGAAGTACTGAATCAACAGGGAATTCTACAAAAGATAACTTCAGATCCTTCTGATAAAGTTCAGAACGGTGCTTTGGTGAAAACAAATAAAGGGTTATTTTATGTATCAGCTTCTATGGGAGAATTTCTTTTTGATAACCAAAAGATTATGACGGTATCTGCAGAATCTCCTTTAGTAAAAGCAATGTTTGGCAAGAAAATGGGTGAGAGATTTACCATAAACAATATCGATCAGCATATTGAACATATTTGGTAAATTAATTTTAATCATATGAAATTTAAAAACTTACTCCTTTTTGCCTTTTTATTGGGTGGTTTGTTAATCAATGCACAGGTTCGTGCAACTATTTCCGGAAGAACCTATGACCTGGAAACTGTAAAGCTTACTGTAGATGGTTTTGTGATCACGCTTAATGCTGACGGATCAATTTCCGATTTCAATGCTCCTGACTTAAACGGTAAAATTGAATATTATGAGGATACTGTTTTTGATAAGATTAAATATGGAAAACTTAAAAGCATAGGGGGTGTAAAAATAGATTACTGGGACGATTCTGCTTTTAATAGAGACAAAGCAGGAAAGCTGAAAAGTATGGGAAATATCGCTGTAGATTATTGGGATGATTCGGCATTTACCAGAGAAAAAGCAGGGAAAGTAAAGAGGATTGGAAACCTTACTATAGATTACTGGGCTGATGATATCATGGATAACAGCAGACTTGGGAAATTGAAGACAATAGGTGATATCTCCATAGATTACGGAATGAAAGATATCATTGATGAGAGTAGGTTTCAGAAACTTGTGAAGTTTGGTCCTGTAAAACTGGAATATTCAAATGATAAATTTATAGATAAAAACAGATATGGTCAGTTGAAATCAATCAGTGGAAATAGTGAGAAAATTAGTGTTTCTGTTTTGTAGTTTCAGAATTATCCTAACCGCCTGGAAGTATTGAATATACCGTTTTTTAATAGGTAAAAGATATATCTCTTATAAGAAGCATCCATTAACCGGGTGCTTTTTTTTGATGCTTTTTTTTACTAAATTTGACCCATAAATCCCCTTCAAAATGCAAAACTACCTGGATCTTTTACAGCATATTTTAGACAACGGAACTGATAAAACCGATAGAACCGGTACTGGTACAAGAAGTGTTTTCGGGTATCAGTTAAGATATGATTTGTCAAAAGGGTTTCCTTTGGTAACTACAAAAAAAGTGCATTTAAAATCCATTATCTATGAATTGCTTTGGTTTCTGAAAGGAGATACCAATATCAAATATCTTAAAGATAATGGAGTAAGCATCTGGGATGAATGGGCTGATGAAAATGGTAATTTAGGACCTGTTTATGGAGCACAGTGGAGAAGCTGGAATGGAGCAGACGGAAAGGTCGTTGATCAGATCACTGAGGTAATCGATCAGATCAAGAAGAACCCGGATTCCAGAAGATTGATTGTATCTGCATGGAACGTTGCGGAAATTCCGAATATGGCTTTGGCTCCTTGTCATGCGTTATTTCAGTTTTATGTTGCAGATGGGAAGTTATCACTACAATTATATCAGAGAAGTGCAGATGTTTTCCTCGGTGTCCCGTTCAATATTGCAAGCTATGCATTGTTATTGATGATGGTAGCTCAGGTTTGCGATCTTGAAGTAGGTGATTATGTTCACAGCTTTGGAGATGTTCACATTTACAACAACCATTTCGAACAGGTAAGCAGGCAGCTTTCAAGAGAAACAAGACCACTTCCTACCATGAAATTGAATCCTGATGTTAAAAATATCTTTGATTTCGATTTTGAAGACTTTACCTTGGAAAATTATGATCCGCATCCGGGGATCAAGGCTCCTGTAGCTATTTAATCTCATCCCTGCCTTATTATTTTTTGTAATTGACAGATTTCTATTATTTTTGATGTTTGTGAGAATCTAATGATCACCACAGATGTTGAAAAATAATATGAAAAAAAAACAAAGCAATACATATCTGATATTTTTGAATATCCTGATCATTGTTTACAACCTTTATATCTGGCTGTCAATTTTCAGAGAAAAGGTAATTGTTGCAGATGATTTAAAAGAAGTTTATAACGCTAAATATGTCTCTAAGCCTTATTTCAGTTATATATATTCTTATCTGGATGCCTCCAATATGGCTGCAAGGCCGGTATCAGGATTTGTAACAGGGACTTTGGTTTTTCTCTCGCAGTATAATGCTTCCATTTATCTTTTAGGAATACTGTTTTTTCCACTTTCATTGATTGCTGTTTATGGGGTGGCTCAAAAAATACTGTCAAAAGAACTGGCGAGTCTGATCACTTTGCTGTATTCGTGTTCCTTAATTGGGACGAGTATTCAGTTTTCCCCGATTATGCTGAATTCCAACCTGGCAACTATATTCTTCTGTATAAGTATTTATTATGTTTATATCCGAAAAAATATTATACTCAGTGCCCTGTTTTTTATACTTTCTATATTAAGTTATGAGATTTTCCTGCCGCTTATTCTCTTGAATCTATTTCTAATAAAAGAAAATAAAAAAAGGATAATATTCCTGTTTTTAACTGCTGGAGTAATTATTCTTTTCAGAAAAGTAATTCAGCCTGGGATATTTGCACATTCTTATCAAAGGGATGAAGTAGGGAAGCTCTTTGAATGGGAAAGAGTAGTACAGGTAACTATTTTAACGGCAAAGCTGTTTTTAAAAGATATTTTTGTAGGAATTTATAAAGGGATACTGAATCTTAAAAACCTCCATATTATAGAAGTTATTTTGGCTTTGGTTATGTCTTCCGCTATTTATAAAGTATTTTCCGGCTATGATTTTAAAAACAAATTGAAGGACATTAAAAGTATAGGATTAATTTCTATGATTTCAATAATCCTTGCAGTAAGTGTTTTTTATGTTTCAGCCTATATTCCGACCCTTTTTGGTTTTGATAACCGAAGCCTTGGTGCAATAAGACTTTTTTATACAATTTTTATCATTTCAGGAATCATTTATGTGTCTTTTAAACTGAAGTTGGGAAATAAAATAACCGGTTCCCTTTTGGCGGGAATTGCCTTTCTTTTACTTACTACCAATATGAGTGTAAAAAATGCCTGGATCTATGCCAATCAGTTTAATCTTAACATGTTTAACGAATTGAGTAAAACATTGAAAACAGAGCATATTGAAAGCGGAGTAGTATGCTTGAGATATGATATGCTCACTGAATTGAAGACCAATCCGCACTTTATTTTGAGAGAACCTATTTTTTACAACAACTGGGAATGCCGTATGCTGTCTGAAATGAATGGTATTGATGCTAAAAAAGTATATATTTTTAATGCCGACAGACAAACAAAATGTGAGATGGTATTTCTGTATCAAAACGGGAAGATCATTAGAGAGAAGTGATGTATTGGAATAGAAAGCCTGAAGCTGGAAGCTAGAAGTTATTTCAGCCGGAAAATCACTTTCATTTTATGATTGGTAACTGCTTCCTGTTGTTCCGAATGAAATGAAGAATCTCCTGAAGTTCATAGTTCTTCAGCATCCCTTAGAAAAATATCACGTAGTATTTAGTTGGATAGTAACTTGCATCCTCCAATATCTCTTTTTTTACAATAATCTCCTGTAAAAAAGCACCAAGAGGGCTATTCTTTCCAAAATAAGTTTTAAATTTGAAAGAACTATATTCCAGTCCTTTAACAAAAAGGCTCATTATAAATCCAAGCACAAGATCATGAAGTATTTAAAAATAAATATTGAAGAGAATGCCGATCCAGAAGTCCTGAAAAATATTGTACTTCAATTAAAGGGCGTTGCTTCAGCAGAAATCGTTGATGATGAAAATCCGGAAAGTGAACTGAAAAAAGCTTTTGCCAAAACAAAAGAACAGCTGAAAACAGGTGACTATGAAACCTTAGTCAATGATATTTTCGATATCATAATAAAAAAATAACTCTAAAATTATAAAGTAGACAGATGAGAAAGGCCATTCTATCGATTGCGATACTGGGAATCATGTTTTCCGCTAATGTATCAGCGCAAACCGAAACCTCAGGAAGAGAGAAAGTATACAGAGCAACCCATACCAAAGTAACAGAATTAAAACACACTAAGCTAAAGGTAAACTTCGACTATCAAAAAGAACAGATGAATGGAGAAGAATGGCTTACTGCTTCACCTTATTTCTATCCTGCCAATGAGCTGATCCTTGATGCAAAAGGAATGTTGATTCATGAAGTAGCTCTTGATAACAATGGTAAAAAATCTCCTTTAAAATACGAATATAAAGATGATATCCTGAAAATCGCGCTGGATAAAACCTATCAGAAAAATCAGGATTATACAGTCTATATCAAATATACCTCCCGTCCAAACGAAGTGAAGCAACAGGGAAGTATGGCAATTAATGATGCAAAAGGTTTGTATTTCATTAATGCTCAGGGAACAGATCCTGAACTTCCTACACAAATCTGGACACAGGGAGAAACAGAAGCTTCTTCTGCATGGTTTCCAACCATTGATAAACCTAACCAGAAAACAACTCAGGAAATCTATATGACGGTTCCTGATAAATATGTAACACTTTCAAACGGTATTCTGAAAGATTCTCAGAAAGAGGCCAATGGTCTGAGAACTGATCATTGGGTAATGGATAAAAGGCATTCTACTTATCTTTTCTTTATGGGAGTAGGAGAATATGCTATTGTAAAAGACAAATGGAAAAATGTTCCTGTTGACTATTATATTGAAAAAGAGTACGAGCCCTATGCAAAACAGATCTATGGGAACACTCCGGAAATGATTGATTTCTTCTCAAAAAGAATGAATTATGACTATCCTTGGGCAAAGTATGCACAGATTTCCGGGAGAAATTATGTAAGTGGAGCCATGGAAAATACGACAGCAACACTTCATGGAAGTGATATTCTTCAAAAACCAGGTCAGCTTATTGATGAGAATACTTGGGAAGATACCATTGCTCACGAATTGTTCCATCACTGGTTTGGGGATCTGGTTACAGCGGAGAGCTGGAGTAATCTTACTGTGAATGAATCTTTTGCTAATTATTCCGAATACCTTTGGAATGAATATAAATATGGAAAAGATCAGGCTGATTATCATCTGATGACAGATGTAGATCGATACATCCATAATCCATCTGATTTTAATAAAAATCTGGTGCGATTCAATTACTCATCCCGCGAAGATGTATTTGATCTGGTAACTTATCAGAAAGGAGGTGGAATTCTAAATATGCTGAGAAACTATTTAGGAGATGATGCTTTCTTTGCCGGAATGAATGATTACCTGAAAACTAACGAATATAATAATGCAGAAGCACATCAGCTGAGACTTTCTTTTGAGAAGGTTTCAGGAAAAGATTTGAACTGGTTCTTTAATCAATGGTATTTCGGAAGCGGAAATCCAAAGATCAACTATTCATTTACATTTGAACCCGTGAAAAAACAGGTGGTTGTCACTATCAATCAGGCTCAGGATCAAATGTTTGAATTTCCTTTGGCTATTGATGTTTATGATAATGGAAAACCGAAGAGATATAACGTTTGGGTAAATGCCGATGCAAAAAATACATTCAATTTTGATGTTTCAAAAGCTCCGGATCTGGTAAACATTAATGCAGATGGTGTTTTGCTGGCCGATATCACCGATAAGAAAACCCCGGAACAAAATCTTTTGCAGTTTACGAATTCCAAAGAGTATAAAAACAAATATAATGCTTTAGAAGGAATAAAAGATCAGACTGGAAAAAGCCCAGCTGTAACAAAATTATTGGCCGCTGCATTAAAAGATCCGTTCTTCAGAGTCAGAATTCAAGCATTGGAATTAATAGATCTTACCAATCCTGAACAACTGAAGGCACTCGGAACTGAGGTTGAAAAATTAGCATCTAATGATCCTAAAACATTGACACAGGCTGCTGCAATTGCTGCTTTGGCAAAAACAAAAGACAAAAAATACCTTCCTCTTTTTGAAAAAGGAATGAATGCTGTTTCTAATGCTGTAAAAGCAAGTTCGTTGGGAGCTGTTCTTACTACTGATCCATCAAAAGTTGATGTATTAGCAGATAAAATTGATTTGGACGGAGCATCAGACGAATTGAAGGCGCAATTGCTTCCCATTATTGTAAAAAAGAAAGTGGTTTCTCAAATGCCTAAAATTGCTTCATTGGCGGCATTTTATCCGTTTATTAAATTCCAGAATCCGGAATTGGGTAAAGCTGCAGAAGAAGGATATAATTGGATCATGTCTTCTGATAATTTGAAAGCTACTGAAAATGTAACGAAGATTTTAGGATATGCAAAAAATCAAATAGGGGATAATCCACAGGCTAAAATGATGGTCGTACAAATGCTGAAGGATGGGCTAGGAAAAAAAATGGAATTACTGAAACAGAATCCACAGAATGCAGCAAGTATCAATAAACAGATTGATGCTATTAATAAAACCATTGAAAATTATAAATAATATAAATAAGATGTAGAGCCGGCCATTGTGCCGGCTTTCTTTTTATAGATTTGTCTGATCAGGTTAATTTACGTGAATTGCACTTATAAGTAGAAGAGGTTTAAAAAGTGTTTTCATGAAATTTAGCTGGATTCTATTTATTTTTAATAATCTTACAAAAATCAGTTGTTTTCACTGCTGTTTTTTGTGTTATCTTTTATAAATTCGTTTAAAATTTAAAATATTATGAGTTTTGGAATAGAAGCGGCAAGCTATTATGTGCCTTCTTTGTATTTGGAAATTAAAGATTTAGCAGAAAAAAGGGGCATAGAACCGGCAAAATTGGAGAAGGGTCTGGGGCTTCATAAAATGGGATTACCTGACGTGCATGAGGACGCAGCAACTTTTGCAGCAGAAGCATTGTTAAGATTAATTCGTGATTATAATATTAATCCTAAAGAGATTTCAAGAATTTATATGGGTACAGAAAGTGCCCTGGATGCGGCAAAACCAACTGCTTCTTATGCAATGCAGATGGTGGAAAAAGTATTGGAAGTAGATTTTGGAGAAAGAGCTTTTAAGAACTGTGATGTAATAGACATGACTTTTGCTTGTGTGGGTGGAGTGGATGCTCTGCATAATGCGCTGGATTTTGTAAGAGTGAATCCTGAAAAAAAAGCAGTGGTGATTGCCAGTGACTATGCAAAATATGAACTGGCTTCCTCCGGAGAATATACTCAGGGAGGAGGGGCTGTTTCGTTATTGGTCTCTGCCAAGCCTGACCTTCTTGAGATTGAAAATAACTGGGGGGTTGCTACGGAAAGTGTTTTTGATTTTTTCAAACCAAGAAGACAATATATAAAAGAGGATTTAAAAGATGCGCCTGAAGTATATCCTGATAAAATAGAAATTTTTACGGATGAGCCGGTTTTTGACGGGCAGTATTCCAATCAGTGTTATCAGGATAGAATCAGAGAAGCGTATCAGCATTATAAAGAGAGTACAGGCAAAGAAAAGCCCTATGAAAACTGGAAGTATATTGTTTTCCATCTTCCTTATGCCTTCCATGGTAAAAGAGTATTCACAGAGATTTACAGTCTTGAAAATGGAATTTCCTATGAAACTCCAGATGAACAGAAAGCTGTTGCTAAATCTGAAAATTATATGCAATTAATTAATTCAGCTATTGAAAAGACTCAAAGAGCTTCTTCTGAAATTGGAAATATGTATACAGCTTCTATTTTTATGGCGTTACTTTCCGGTTTGCAGACTTCTTTTAATGAAAATGAAGATCTATCAGGAAAAGAAATTGGATTCCTTGGATATGGAAGTGGTTCCAAATCAAAGGTTTTTGCCGGTAAGGTATCTGCTCATTGGAAAAAGGTGGTAGAAAAATGGAATTTATTCGAAAATCTGCATCATAGAAAGGCCATTGATTTTGAAACCTATGAAAAGCTTCACAGAAAGCAATTAATTCAGTCTGTAAATCCCGATTACAAGGGATTTGGTCTTATTTCTATAGAAACTGAAAATCCTGTTTTAGTTGGAGCCAGATATTATGGCTGTCAAAAATAGAAATAAAAACTCATTTTATAAAAAGCATTCCTAAAATTGGAATGCTTTGTTTTTTTAATATCATTTTTGGGGTTATTTTTATTAATTTACTATCGAATTAGTTGTTTTTAACATAAATCCATCATTTGTGATATTGAATTTTATTCATTTAATTTTAATTTTTAATTAATTTTTTTCTTTTAAATATTGTTTTTAATTAATGTTGATTGAAAATTTAATTGTTGTTAATATTATGTTAAAGTTAAATTAACTATTATTGTTTTCATTTATTAATCTAAATTAGTTTTTATTTTACATTATTTATTTGTTTTTAATGTAAAATGTTAATTTAAATTTATTTTTTAACAAAGTTTTATTATTTGAAACTTTCTTTCTTATTAACATATTTGTCTTCGGAATATCTTAAAATTTGTTAATATGAATGGGAAATTATCTGTGCTAAGTGCGGGGGTTCTATTTTTTATAGGACAGGGCATTATGGCGCAAAAGGTAAAAAAGGACACGATTTCCACGAAGGAAATTGATGAGGTCCTGGTAGTAGGATATGGTACTCAGAAGAAAAAAGAAATTACAGGTGCTGTAACTTCTATTAAAGCTGCTGATGTTGCCACTATAGCTGCTCCAAGTTTTGAACAACAGCTGGCTGGTAAAGCTGCCGGGGTTCAGATTACCAGTACAACTGGAATTTTAGGGGAGGCTCCAAGAGTAAGAATTAGAGGAGTAGCTTCTATAAACTCTGGTACTTCACCTTTGTACATTGTTGATGGAGTTCCTATTTTCTCAGGAGATATCGGAGGACAGACAGCTACTAACGGGTTAGGGGATATCAATCCTAATGATATTGAAACTTTTGAAGTTTTAAAAGATGGAGCCGCAACAGCAATCTATGGCTCAAGAGCTGCTAATGGGGTAATTCTGATAACCACTAAGAAAGGGAAAGGAGGAAGACTAAGTCTGAATTTTAGCAATTATGCTGGATATGCAATGCCGGTAGGTTTGTATAAATTACTTCAGACTCCAGAGTTTATAACAATTTCAAATGAAAAAAGATCAAACGCTGGTCAGTCTGCTATTGCTGTTGGAACAGAATATAATACGGATTGGCAGAAAGCTGTTTTAAGGTCTGCGGCTTTTCAAACAGATAATACTTTATCTGCATCAGGTTCTTTTGGGAAATCCAATTATTATACTTCCATTGGATATACAAATCAGGAAGGAATTGCGCTTCCTAATGAAATGAAAAGATATTCTACTCGTGCCAATATTGATCATCAGGCATTTGATTGGTTGAAAATTGGTACAAATGTTAGTTTTACCAAGACAGAATATGTAGGATTAAATACAGGTGCTTCATCTTTGTCTGGAAATATTTATAATGCGACTAAGCAGTTACCTAATACACCAATCTTTAATCCTAATCATCCAACAGGATATAATATCGATACCACTGACCCTAGAGTTGTAGGGAAATGGCAAAACTTAGCACTTGCAGGTGATAATATTACAAATATTGTATATGCGCTTAATAATAATAAACAGGAATCCAGTGTAAATAGATTGATAGGATCTGTATATTCTGATTTAAGACTGCTTCCTTATTTAAATTATAGACTTCAAGTGAGTGTTGACCAGTCTCAGACTAAAGGATTTATCTATTGGAATCCTGTGCATGGTGACGGTCGTGGATCTAATGGATATATCAGAAATGATTTTTCTGATTATCTGAGAACTAATATACAGAATGTTCTAACCTTCAATAAAACTTTTGCTGAAAAACATAACATTACTGCAGTAGCGGTTTATGAATATCAGAAACAGAAGTTGCAAAGTTTTTATGGTGGCGGGATAGGGTTGTCTACTCCTTTCTTCAATAATGGAATTATTACTAGTTCTGTGGCAACGCCGCAGTCCGGTGGAGGGATCACAGAACAGGGTATCCTGTCTTATGCTGGAAGATTTAATTATAACTATGCAGGTAAGTATTTCTTGCAAGCCTCTATAAGAAGGGATGGACTTTCTTCATTACCAACTAAAAATAAATGGGGTAATTTCCCAGGAGTATCTGTAGGGTGGACTGTGAGTAAGGAAAACTTTATGGAAAAAATTAACAATGTGATTTCTGATTTTAAAGTAAGAGCTTCTTATGCAAAAGTTGGAAATACTGATATTGGTAATTATCCATACATGGGACTGTTTAGTAATTATAAATATGCAGATTATACAGGGGTAGCTTATTCACAGATTTATAATCCTGAATTAAAATGGGAGGCTAGTGACAAGTATGATGTTGGAGTAGATTTTTCAATGTTGAAAAATAAATTAAAACTGACTTTTGATTATTTCGAAAATAAGATTTCAGATATGATTCTGGATGCTCCATTGGCTCCATCATTAGGGGTTCCTAATAATAGTATTTCCATGAATATTGGAGATATGAAGAATAAAGGATTTGAATTTTCAGCAGATTACAGTGTGATTAACACTGAAAGATTTGGTTTAGATATTAATGCTAACCTGACATTAATGAGTAATAAAGTGTTAGCTCTGGCCAATAATAATTCTGATATTTTCCCTACTGCCAATAATATTATCCGTGTGGGAGAATCCTTAAGGTCTATTTATGGATACGAGTACTGGGGTGTGAATGTTGCTAATGGTAACCCTGTTTATTATAAAGCAGATGGTAGTTTGGTTCAGGGCCTTGTTGGTAAAGGAGTTTATGCTGTATTTGATCCTTCCAATCCTAATGACGTTAGCAAATCGTCTTCATTGGTATTGTCTGATAAAAAAGTATTAGGAAATACCTTGCCAAAGTATTTTGGGGCAGTTAGCCTTAGGTTTAGATTTTATGACTTTGATTTAGGAACTACTGTTCGTTTCAGTGGTGGGAATAAGATCTTTAATGCAACAAGAAGAGATTTGATGACGTTGAACTTTAATAATAACTCAACGGAGATTCTAGGAAGATGGCAAAGTCCAACTAATCCGGGAGATGGATGGACGCCAAAATTGTATGCTGCTGATAATACATTTTCTAATCTTACAAGTAATGCTACATCAAGATTCCTTGAGGATGGTAGTTTTGTGAAGTTTGATATCATCAGTTTAGGGTACAACTTTCCGAAGGACATTCTTAAAAATGTTGGAATTAGAGGGTTAAGAATTTATTTCCAAGCTCAGAATGCTTTTATCATTACTAAATATAAAGGACTTGATCCTGAAATGGAATCTGCGGGAGTAGATTATAATGGCTCACCTCGTCAAAGAGTATTCAGTATGGGCTTTAATGTTTCATTATAAATAAGGTAACAATGAAAAATAAAAATATAATAAAAATAGGACTGTCAGTTTTATCGGTATCATTATTAATGGCTACAGCAAACTCATGTTCGGATAGAGAAACGTTGGATTTGCAGCCTTATAATAATGTTTATGAAGATGTTGCTTTTACAACACCTGTGAATGTTGATCTTGCTGTTATGGGGGTATATAATGCTGCTCAGAATGGCGTTTATAAAACGGCGCCTGATGCAGCTAATACTCCTAGAGGGTATGTGTTTGGAGCTGCTTATGTGGAGCAGAATGATATGCGTGGTGAAGATATGGTGAATACATCAACTTTTTACCAATTAACTTATACAGCAACCTACGACGGAGGGTCTCCTAATAATTCGTACTATTGGACAAATGCTTATGGATTGGTTAATAAAGCAAATATCACAATAGATGGGTTGAAGAAAGCTGGAGAGACTGGTGTTATTACAGCTGCTGTACGTGATAATTATTTAGGGGAAATGTATTTTTTAAGAGCTTTAGCTCATTTGGAATTGTTAAAGCACTTCTCACGTCCTTATAATTTTACAGCTGATGCTGGACATCCAGGAGTTCCATATCGTACAACTGCAATTAATAGCCCAGCAGCTATTGAAACTGCACTTAAAGTAGGAAGGGGAACTGTCGCTGAAACTTATACTAAAATTCTTGCTGATTTGGATCAGGCAGAAATTTTGACAGTGTCTAGAAAATCAAGAAATGGTAATATTAAAATTACCAGAGCTACTAAAGAGGCTGCTATTGCTTTAAAAGTTAGAGCATATCTTAATATGAGAAAATGGGATAAAGTGCTTACAGAAGGAGCGAAGTTAAGTGCTGTTTATAGTCTTACTGTGACTCCTGAAATCCCATTTTTAAAAGAAAGTAACTATAATAATACAGAGTCTATTTTTAGTATTGAAAATTCAGCAAATACTAACCCTGGTACTAATGCTGGACTTGCATCTATATATAATGACAGATCTCTGGTTTGTATTAGTCCTGCTATTTGGAGAAATCCACGATGGATGACTAATGATAAAAGAAGAAGGGATACTTTAATGGTAAGAACTGCGGCTTCAGGGGTTAAATTTGTTAATAAATACAAAGATACTAGTGGCTTGTCAGATGGGTCTCCAATCATGAGATATGCCGAAGTTATTTTATCTATGGCGGAAGCTAATGCCAGACTAGGTAATACAGCAATGGCAATTACTCAGTTGAATCAAGTGAGAAACAGGTCGTTGGCTACTCCGGCTACTCAGCAATATACAGCAGCTTCGTTTACTGATGTTGCTTCTTTAGTAGATGCTATTATAACAGAAAGAAGAATTGAATTTTTAGGAGAGGGGATGAGATGGGGAGATATCCACCGATTGCTATATGATGATTTAGTACCTACTCCTGGTATTCCTGCTAAAATGGCAAATGCTATGCCTACTGGGGCTTCTTTTACTTTAGGAACTCCATATACAGGACCATTGGGGGTTGCAATGATTCCTAAAACAGATTTCAGAGTTTTATGGCCGCTTCCTAACGAGGAAGTTGTGAATAATCCGACACTGGCGGCACAACAAAATCCGGGTTGGTAAAAAATGAATTTCCAAGATTGGTTTAAATAAAACAGTTTATTTTGTGAAAAATATAAAATAAATGGCAAAATAAAGTCAGAAAATATTCTCAAAAGTAAGCTGGTTTAGACTAATTTCTGGATATCATATATTAACAGATTTTTAATATTATTTTCACGGAGACTGCCTTTTTAGGCAGTCTTCCTGATTTTTATCAGGTTATTTTTCACGTTGTTTTAAGAAAAAGTACGCTTTTTTTTACTGATTTTAGGCAAAAATCGGAGATTGGTTATTTTATTTTTTTCGCTTATATAAATGTTTATTGTTAATTTTTTTCATTTAATATTTTAAATTAATGTACATTAATTTTTATTTTGATTTTCTTTAAAATCCCACTAATGCTTAAAATGTTTTATTATTTGCTAAAATTTAAATTATAATTAAACTTTTTCTTTACTGTTTTTTAGAGTTATTTGAGAATAACCCTTATCTGGTGGGCGGTTTTCAGGTTTTAATAAATTGATGGTATTAATATTTATTAACATATTTGTCCCCTTGAATATATTAAAATCTGTTAATATGAATGTGAAGTTACATGTATTAAGTGCTGGAGCTTTGTTTTTTTTAGGACAAGCTGCCTATGCGCAAAAATCTAAGAATGATTCTATTCTGAAGGAGAATAAGATCGATGAGGTAATCGTTACTGGATATCAGAAGAAAAAAGCAGATGAAATTACCCAGGCTCAGGCCGTTGTAAGTGGAGATGCTATCAGAAGAAACTCTCCTACAACATCTATCGGAAACTCTTTACAGGGTAGAGCTTCAGGGGTATATGTACAAAGTGCTACCGGACAGCCGGGTTCTGCCGCTACTATTATGGTAAGAGGGGTTGCTGGTGTTGGTGGTTCTTCTGAACCTACTTATGTAGTAAATGGTATGTACATGACTGCTAGACAGTTTAGTGCAATCAACCCTGCAGACGTAGAATCAATTTCTGTTCTTAAAGATGCGGCTGCTACGGCTCAGTATGGTGCGAGAGGAGCAAACGGGGTAGTTGTAGTAACAACTAAAGCTGGAAAAGTTGGGAAAACTAACTATTCATTTGAAAGTAAGTTTGGTTTCAGTGAAAAGCTGAAGGATAAGAACTTTACAATGATGAACGCCAGAGAGTTAATGAACTACCAGAATGAGTTAGGATACTTAAAAGTAGTGCCAAGATCTCAGGCGGAAATCGATGCTCTTGCTGCTTATGACCACAACTGGCAAAAAGATCTTTTGAGACCTTCAAGCATTCAGTCTTATTTGTTTAGTGCACAGGGAGGATCCAGAGAAAGTACATTCTACTATTCATTAGGATATGATGCTGATAATGGTATTCTTAAAGACCTAGACGGGCTTAAGAGATATACAGGTAACTTCGGATTCACTAATAAACTGAGCGAAAAGTTAAACGTTGGAGTTAACCTTGGTGTTCAGTATCAGGTTACAGAAAACTTCAGAGACAGAAATAATACACAGAACCCATTTGCGGCAATGTATAAATATGCTCCTTACGAGCCAATTTATAACCCAGATGGAAGCTACAATCAGAAAATGAGAGCGGGTTCTAACACTGTAGAGCAGATCCGTAATAACAGATCTGAAGATCAGAGATTAAGAATCCCGGTAACTTTATTCGGAGAATATAAGATCACGAACGGATTGAAATTTAAAACGAATTTCAATGGGCTTTACGACTGGTATATGAATACCACGTGGATGAAAAAGGGATCTAACCTGGATTTAACTACCAACAAAGTTCCTACAGGTTCATTAGCGAAAAACTCATTCTATGCGTTTAACTATACATGGAACAACTCATTAAACTATAAGAAATCATTCGGAAAACATAACTTTGACTTCTTAGGATTTATCGAATATAACGATAACTTCACTGAAACAGTGAATGCAAGTGCTTATGGATTAAAATCTACAAATCTTAGTGTTCCTTCTATCACGACTCCTTCAGACAGAAATACATTTACCGGATCTAAAATCAGAAATACTCTTTTCAGTTTAGCAGGTATGGTAAACTATGATTATGAAGGTAAATATTTAGCAACTGCCTCATTAAGAAGAGATGCTTCTTCAAGATTTGGATCTAATAACAAGAGCGGCATCTTCTGGTCAGCAAGTGCTGCTTGGAATATTGCTAAAGAAGACTTCATGAAAGGTGGTTTCATCAATGATTTGAAACTTAGAGGTTCTTATGGTACAACCGGGAATGACGGTTCATTATCTGATTATTATAACGTAGCGAATGTTGGTTTCGATTTATACGGAAATAACGCGGCTTTATTTCCTGGAACTTATAACACTACCGAAAAAGTTTATATCATTGGTAACCAGAATCTGAAATGGGAATCTAATGCTGTAACCAACGCAGGGGTTGACTTTGTAATGTGGAAGAGAAGAATTCGTGGATCCGTAGAAGTTTACCAGAACAAGAGAAAAGATTTCGTACAACTAGTACCATTAGATAAGCAGGAAGGATCATATTACCAATATATCAATGCTGGTGATATGACTCAGAAAGGTCTTGAAGCTGAATTAAGTGTAGACGTGATGAGAAAGAAAGATTTCCAATGGACTGTACGTGCTAACATCTCTTTCCAGAAATCAACTCTTGATAAACTAGCAGACGGACAGACTGAAAGAAACCTAGGATACACTTATCTTAAAGTAGGTGAAACTCCATATGTATTCTATAATGTTAGATTTGCAGGAGTAAACCCAGATAATGGAAATGCTCAATATTACGATAAAGCAGGAAACATTACAGAAAAATATAGTGCTTCTGATGCTGTTGCACTTACAGATAAATCTCCTTTCCCAACAAGCTTCGGAGGTTTTGGAACTACCCTTCAATATAAAGGATTCGATTTCAGTGCAGACTTCACATTCAAGTTAGGAGGTTATACATATAACAACATGTATTCTCTTGCTGTTGACCCAACCCAGGCTAAAGCGGGAAGAAACATGGCGCAGGCAGCTGCTAATATGTGGAGAACTCCAGGTGATACGGGGGTATTCCAAAGAGTAGACTCTAACGGTATGCGTGATTCTGATCAGTGGATTGAGAAATCAGATTACTTGAGATTAAGATCCCTTACATTAGGATATACATTTGATAAAAAAGCGCTTGGAGAAGATGCTCCGATTAATAAACTGAGACTGTTTGTACAGGGGCAGAACTTATTTACATTTACTAATTTCCACGGAGAACCTGAAATTTCTGTAGGATCTGCTGAATCTGCATCATTATTTGTTCCAGGATCATTTAACCTTTATACTTATCCTGCTGTAAGAACGATCATGGTAGGAATGCAATTAGAATTTTAATATTGAATAGCTTTATGAAAAAGAATATAATAAAAATAAGTTTAGCTGCGTTGACTGTTTTTGTATCGTTAACGTCTTGTGAAAGAAATTTGGATCAGATTTCATCAGTGAATGAAGCTGAAGAGCAGGCAATGTTGAGACCAGAATCATTCAGACAGGCTTTAGATGGAGCTTATACTGCATTTAAAAGTGGAGGATATTACACGAGTGATACAGGTAGCCAGCTTATTATGGGTGATCTTACTACAGATAACCTTATTATTTCAGACGGTGGAAGAAACTCTAACGCTGCAGCTGCAAACTTTGAGTTCTCTGCAGATGTTTCACAGACTACAGGGTTGTTTAGTGCTGCATACGCTGTAGTAAGCAGAGCTAACTTCGTACTTTCTTATTTAAATAACGGAGTATTAACTGGTACTCAAAAAGATAATGTAGAAGCGGAAGCAAGAGCAATCAGAGCAGCTGCTCATTTTGATATCTTAAGAGCATACTCCGCTATTCCAACTCAAAACTTCAAAGCAAAGAATAAATACGGAATTTATTATTCTGAATCTTTTAATCCTTTGAATAATAATTCCTCTAGAAGTTTATCAATAGATGAATCATATAAGAAAGTCATTAATGACCTGTTACTAGCAGCTGATAAAATTACTCAGAATGATGCTGATAAAGGAAGATTCAGCAAAGCTGCTGTATACGGATTATTATCAAGAGTATATCTTTATCAGGGAGACTATGCTAATACTGTAAAATATGGTCAATTAGCTTTAGGGCTTTCTCCAAGTGTTACAACATTGGCTAACTTTAACAGTATCTGGAAAGAAAATGAAGGATTAGCTAAAATTACTGATGGAGTTTTATTCCAGATTTCAAATGCTGCACCTGAGCGTAATACAGTAGGGGTTGCTTACAACCAGTTAATTGACGGTCAGTACAGATCAGAATTTGTTGCAGATTATGATTTCTTCAATATGTTTGCTAGCAATGACGTAAGAAAAACAGCTTACTTCACTACTGCTTTGTACAACAAAAAAATGTATAACCACATTACTAAATATTCAGGTAACGGTGGACCTGTGAACATTGTTCCAGTTAAGTATCTGAGAACTGCAGAAGTATTGCTTAACGTAGCTGAAGCTTCTTACAACTTAGGAAATCAAGGGACAGCTCTTGCTTTGTTAAACCAGTTGAGAAAAGAAAGATATACTTCATTCACTCCTGGAACAGAAGCTGGGACAGCTCTTTTAGATGCTATCTTGAAAGAAAGAAGATTGGAGCTGGCTTTTGAAAATGACAGATGGTATACATTGAAAAGATTAGGGAAATCTATTAAAAGATCTAATAAAGGAGATATTGCTGATGGTACCGGAACACCTGCGATGACACAGGAACTTGCAGCAGATAGCCATTTCTGGTTATGGCCGCTTCCAATTAATGCTATTCAGGCTAACCCGAACATTCAACAGAATGATGACTATTAAGAAATAATATTTCTAATATACATAAGCAGAGTCCCATGAAAATGGGGCTCTTTTTTATTTTGAGAACCAAATCATATAAAAGAGTTAATATTAACCTTGCATCAAGATCAGCAATTTTACTCACGGATAATAATCCTGTTCTGGTAACTTTTAGGAGTAACACCCTCCAGCTGCTTAAAAACCCTCGTAAAATAATTAGTATCTGAAAATCCGGTTTGGTAAGCTGTTTCTTTAATACTATTTTGAGTGGCCAGCAATTCCTTGGCTTTGCTGATTCTTTCCTGCAGAATAAAATCATTTGGGGAAGTTCCCAGTTCATCTTTGAACATCTTAAAGAAGTTGGATTTACTTACATAAGCCAGTTTGGCTATACTTTCAATTGATAGTTTCTGGTGCAGGTTTCTTTTAATATAATCTACTACAAACCCGATTCTTGATTTATTTTTTACAATATTTCTCTCCACCATGCTTCTGGCCTGTGTCTGCATAAGCCGAATCAGGAGTTCCTTCAGTGCAAAGTCAGCCATGATATCCTTTTGCGAATTATCATCCATGGCTATTCTCATAATGTTGTTAGTAGCAGAAGCAAGCGCCTGGTTATTAAAAAGAAAATACTCATCCAGTTGAATGTTCCATTGTGAGGCTTCATCCACCTTGGGAAGATTATAGTTTAAATGATTAAGAGAACTCTCTATAAAGTCAGGATTTAAACTTAAAGAGATGCATTGTGTAGGAGTATCATCAGCCTCAGGAAAATCAATAACCATGGTTTCACCTGGCGCTACCAGAATACTTTCTCCGGGAGAATAGTCAAAATAACTGGTTTTGTTATCCAGCTTCATGTGTTTCTTACCTCTCAGCATAGCTGTAAAAGCAATATTTTCAAAATGAAGTTTCACTCCGAAAGCAGCTTTATGGGTCTCATAAATACTGAATTCACAATTGTTTAGATTGAATTTTGTCTGGTTCTCAACAAGACTCAATAATTGGTTTTCCTTGCGTAATTCAGGAGTGTTTAATAAAAACTTGCTATTATTATTCATTTCTAAATATTTTGATAAAGGCAGTAACTCAAATATAATAAATTTGATCCAACGTTACAGTTAAGAAAATAATAAAATTGAATTCTGTATTATTTTACACTTTTTTTATACGATTGTGCTATAGGTTTTTCAAGTATCCCTGTAATTTGGCAGTATCGAAAAATTAAAATAAATACTGATATGAGCACTCTTACAGAACCAAGATCAACAACACTTTTGCAGCGTCCCGAGTTCAAAAGCAGATACGATAACTATATTGACGGAAAATTTACTCCGCCCGTTAAAGGCCAATATTTTGATGTAGTTTCACCCGTTGATGGGAAGAATTTTACTCAGGTAGCCCATTCTTCAAAAGAAGACCTGGAACTGGCTGTAGATGCTGCTGAAAAGGCATTCCAGACCTGGAAAAATACGTCCGCTACAGAAAGAAGTGTCATTCTTAATAAAATAGCTGACAGAATAGAACAGAATTTAGAATACCTCGCTACAGTAGAAACCATTGATAACGGTAAAGCAGTCAGAGAAACTTTAGCAGCTGATATTCCATTGGCTATTGATCACTTTAGGTATTTTGCATCTGTCATCCGTGCAGAAGAAGGATCTCACAATGAATTGGATAAAGATACCGTTTCACTGATCGTTCATGAGCCGCTGGGAGTTATTGCACAGATCATTCCATGGAACTTCCCGATTCTTATGGCTACTTGGAAACTGGCTCCGGCATTAGCTGCTGGAAATTGTGTAGTTCTAAAACCTGCAGAAAGTACACCTGTTTCTATCATGATTCTTATGGAGCTCATAGGAGATTTACTACCGGCAGGAGTTGTCAATATCGTCAATGGCTTCGGTGCAGAGCTTGGAAGAGCGCTGGTTACCAATCCTAAGGTTTCTAAAGCTGCTTTTACAGGATCCACAGCTACAGGACGTTTGGTAATGCAATATGCTACGGAGAATATCATTCCTGTGACGTTGGAATTAGGTGGAAAATCACCTAACGTTTTCTTTAATTCTGTCATGGATGCTGATGATGAATTTTTGGATAAAGCCATTGAAGGAGCTGTACTTTTTGCCCTTAACCAGGGAGAAATCTGTACGTGCCCGTCAAGACTTCTGGTTCAGGAAGGAATAGCAGATGCTTTCATCCAAAGAGTAATCGAAAGGGTAAAAGCGATTAAAGTTGGAAATCCGCTTGATAAAACAGTAATGATGGGAGCACAGGCTTCTAAAATTCAAAAAGAAAAGATCCTTTCCTATATTCAGTTGGGAGTAGATGAAGGAGCTGAAGTATTGGTAGGGGGTGATGTGAATCATCTTGGAGAAGATCTGGAAGACGGATTCTATATTCAGCCTACGATCTTTAAAGGCAACAATAAAATGAGAATTTTCCAGGAAGAGATCTTCGGTCCTGTACTAGCCTTTACGACTTTTAAAGATGAAGAAGAAGCGGTAAAAATTGCCAATGATACCATTTACGGATTAGGAGCCGGCGTATGGACGAGAGATGCGCACCAATTGTATAATATTCCGCGTCAGATTGAAGCAGGAAGAGTTTGGGTAAATCAATACCATTCTTATCCGGCAGGAGCTCCTTTTGGAGGATATAAACAATCAGGAATCGGAAGGGAGAATCATAAAATGATGCTTGACCATTACCGTCAGACCAAAAATATGCTGATCTCCTATAATAAAAATAAGTTAGGTTTCTTTTAATATTATGTAGGACGTGCCCGATTGCCTTGGCTTTTTCCGAGGCAAACGGTCGGGCTATGCAGGGCTTCACTTCGTTTCGGTGCTCCATAATATTCCGCACCGGCTCGTTCCTCGCCGCCCTTACTATCCCTCACGCAAAAAGATACTATTAATGTACATCTACACTAAAAAGTAAATTTTTAAAATGAGAATCGGATAATTACTCAAATAACCATGATAAAAACTCACCTAAAAAATAAAATATGATCCCAAAAACGATGAAGGCTGCGGTAGTGCAAGGCTATGGCCAGCCGCTGAAGATTGAAGAAGTTCCTGTTAGAGCCCCTGGAAGATATGAAGTACTTGTAAAGGTTATAGCCTGTGGTGTTTGCCATACAGATTTACATGCAGTAGATGGAGACTGGCCGGCTAAACCTAAAATGCCCCTTATTCCCGGGCATGAAGGGGTGGGAATTGTAGTAGCTTGTGGCCCTGAAGCTTTTGTAAAAGAAGGTGATGCAGTAGGAGTGCCATGGCTTTACAGTGCCTGTGGTTGCTGTGACTATTGTATTACAGGATGGGAAACACTTTGTGAAGCTCAGAAAAATGGAGGATATAGTGTAGACGGAGGATTTGCGGAATATGTAATTGCAGATTCAAGATATGTAGGACACTTAAAATCAGATGTGAACTTTCTGGAAATCGCTCCTATTTTATGTGCTGGGGTGACAGTTTATAAAGGACTAAAAGAAACTGAAACCAAACCCGGTGAATGGGTTGCTATATCAGGAATTGGAGGTTTGGGTCATGTGGCAGTACAGTATGCAAAAGCAATGGGAATGCATGTTGCTGCTATTGATGTAGCAGATGACAAACTTGATTTGGCGAAAAAATTAGGCGCAGACATTGTTGTGAATGCAAAAAATACAGATCCTGGTGAATATCTTCATAAAGAAGTAGGAGGAATGCATGGAGCATTGATTACTGCCGTTTCGCCTATTGCATTCAAACAGGGAATTGACGTTTTAAGAAGAAAAGGAACCATTGCTCTTAACGGACTTCCGCCAGGATCATTTGAACTCCCTATTTTTGAAACTGTATTAAAGAGAATTACTGTAAGAGGATCTATCGTAGGAACCCGAAAAGATATGCAGGAAGCATTAGACTTTGCCAATGAAGGACTTGTGAAAGCTACAGTAACCTCAGCAAAATTAGAAGATATTAATGAGGTCTTTGATAAAATGAAAAAAGGGCAGATTGATGGCAGAATCGTATTAGATATTGCAGGCTCAAATTAAATAATGAAGTGATTGATCCCGGTTAAAATTTATTTACCGGGATCTTTTATAAATGCCTTTAAAATAAGAAAAATGAAAACAAAAATATCAAGACTTTCCGCCACAGAAAAGGCGCTTGAAGTTATCCGTGAACTTGAAGAAAAATATGGTCCGCTGATGTTTTACCAGGCAGGAGGCTGTTGCGAGGGAACCCAGCCGCAATGTTTCGAAAAAGGCGGATTTTTTCCAAGAATGAATGATGCCATGATCGGAACCATTAACGGACATGAATTCTGGATAGACCGCGATCTTTTTGAGTACTGGAAATACTCTCATTTTACCCTTGATGTCACTGACGGCTTCGGGCCGGGAGGTTTTTCCCTGGAAACTCCATTAGGAAAAACATTCAAAGTACAATACAGGCTTTTTACCCAGGAAGAATATGAAAATCTGGAACCCGTAAAACGCAGCGAATAAGCTTTAAAATTTGATAATTATATCACTTCATACCTGTTGTCATTGGCTACGCCGAATCTTCGATTTCTGACGAATGAAGAATCTCACCATTCCATTTCAAGATGATTTTTGCCGGATTGTATAGCTTTCTTTTCTATTAACCACATAGGAATCACATAGCTTCATCGACGATGAAATCAATTATCGCAGCTCATAAATAAAGCATTGTGATTTTTGATCTCCCGCAGATTGCACAAATTTCGCAGATATTTACGGATAAGACAATCAAAGATTTTCTGAAACTTATGTGTACTTCATACTCATCAATATTTTTAGCTTAACACTAATTAAGTGTTTAAATCTCTTGTGGTTTTTGAATTCAGAGAATCTTGTATCGTTAAATTCATATGAACGGTCAATCCTTCACAAATCGATTGACAAACATCGCGGCGACAATATCTCCCACAGAATTCAGAACAGTAGCTAAAGGATCTACCAGTGTTCCGATAATCATCACTGCCGGAATAGCTTCCTGAGGCAATTTATAGACAGAGATCATTAGCATTTCTCCAATATATCCGCCATTAGGGATTCCACCTGCTACAATACTTACAAATACAGTGATTCCCAAAGCTAAAAGTAAATTGGCCGGATCAAAAAAGTCTTTTCCAATAATTAAAAAAGCCACGTAGATTTTAATAATCGAAGACATTGAAGACCCATTTTTATGCAAGGTTGTTCCAATAGGAATCACTAGATTAGCAATAGAGTTTGGAATTCCAATCTTAGAGGCTGCCTGTAAATTGGCAGGCATGGTAGCAAAGCTGCTACAGGTACTGATAGCGGTAAGAGTTGGGTAGATGGCATTTGTCCAAAAACTCTTCACTCCTTTCTGTCCACTCGCCATAAAGGCATAAATAGAAAAGAAAACAAGAAAATAAATAATTCCGGCAACATAATATAAGCCTAAAGGTTTAGCGTAAAATCCAAAAAGCTGCGGCCCCAATGTAGAAACCTGATATGCGAAATAAGCTCCCAGACCAATTGGCGCCAGCTTCATGACCAATAAAAGAAGTTCTTTCATCACTTCATATCCTGAGGCTATAAAAATCCTGAATGGTTGTCCTGCATCTCCTGTTTTTCTGGCTGCAAACCCAGTCATGAAGGCAAAAATAAGAAGTGCCAACATGTTTTGTCTTGAAAAAAGAGCTGTAAATTCTCCTACGGTAAAGAAACTTACAATTCTATTTCCCCAACTGTCTTCGTTCGCAGCTTCGGTTATCATTTCAGAACTTCCCGAAACTCCTGAAACAGGGAACAGATAAACTGCACAGATAGTAAATATAGCAGCCGTCAGAATAAAAAACAGAAAGGTAAGTGCCATGATAAGGATGATTTTTCCAAATTTGGACTGCTGTTCCAGAGACGCTATAGAATTCGATACCGCAAAGAATACCAGAGGTACAACACTTACAAAAAGAAGATTCAGGAAAATGTCTCCCAGCGGTTTAATGTATTCCACAAAACCCGGAGCAACGATTCCTATAATACTTCCGATGGTGATTCCCAGAAGTAAAAATAAGATTCCGGAGTAGTTTTTCAGTACCTCTTTCATGTGGTAGTTTTTATCAAAGATAGGTTTATTTTTAACACTTTGTTATGCAATTTTCAGACCTAAATTTCATAAATTTGAGTAAACATCGTTTCTATGGCTTATATAGATTACTATAAAATTTTAGGCGTAGATAAAAGCGCAACTCAGGATGACATTAAAAAGGCTTACCGGAAATTAGCCAGAAAACTTCATCCAGACCTTAATCCTGATGATAAAGAATCAGAAAGAAAATTCAAAGAGCTGAATGAAGCCAATGAAGTTCTCAGTAATCCGGAAAATCGTGCAAAGTATGATAAATACGGGGAAAATTGGAAGCATGGTGAGGAGTACGAAAAAGCTCAACAGCAACAGAGACAGTATCAGCAACATCAAAGTTATGGTGGTGGTTTCTCTGGTGCGGACTTTGGAGAAGGCGAAGATTTTTCAGATTTCTTCCAGGATATGTTTGGCGGATCTGGCGGTTTTGGTAAAAGTTCAAGAGGAAGAGCTTCAGGAAAGTTCAAAGGGCAGGATGTACAGGCAGAATTAACTTTGAATTTGAAGGATGCTGCAGTAACTCATCCACAAACTTTTGAAATCAATGGTAAAAAAGTAAGAATTACAATTCCAGCCGGTGTCTATGATGGACAGAAAATCAAATTAAAAGGCCACGGAAATCCCGGAATGAATGGAGGACCTAGTGGAGATCTCTATATCACATTCAATATTCCTGTAGACCCGAATTTTGAAAGAGTAGGAGACGACCTTAAAACAAAAGTCATTATTGATTTATATACCGCAGTTTTAGGTGGAGATGTAAAGGTGAATACCCTGGATGGAAGTGTCAATCTTAAAGTTAAACCAGAAACCCAAAGCGGAATGACTGTAAGATTGAAAGGAAAAGGGTTCCCGATCTATAAGAAAGAGGGAGAGCATGGCGATCTGTTTGTAACTTATGAAGTGAAACTGCCTGTAAACCTTACCGATAAGCAGAAAGATCTTTTTGAACAACTTAAAAATTCCTAGGCTATGAGTGAAAGAATATCACGGGAAGAACTCGTAAGAATATACAATATAGAAATCACTTTTTTTGATGAGCTTGTAGATTATGGTCTGCTGAATATACAGATTGAAAATGAAGTGCATTATCTCATGTATGAAGATCTGCCTGATTTGGAAAAATTTGCCAATTGGCATTATGATCTTGAAATCAATCTTCCGGGTCTGGAGGTGATTCATAATATGTTGAAGAAACTGGATGCTTTAAAACGAAGAAACAGAGAACTAATGAATAAACTTTCTGCCATCAGTGACCAATATGAAGATATTTAGCTTAGTTTTGTAGCTTTTTAAAGCAACAATGTATTATGAGTGAGGAAAAAGTGATTATATTAAAACCTGAGAGAAAGAATTTTGAAGATATTTATTTTAGCGGCAATCAAGGAAGTCTGCTTTTTTCTCCTACCACAAAAGGCAAAACCATAACAACGATTGCAGCTGCAGTGATTTTACTTGTTGCATTTCTTTTTAAAGGATGGTTCAGCAAAGAAAGTCAGGGAATTTTATACTTTTTCAGTTTTATTTTATTGCTATGTGCCGTTTTTCTCTCTGTAAGTGTTAATAAAGTCTCAAGATGGAAAAAACAGGTTAATCATTATCTGAACACACTGGAAAAATGTAAAGTTTACGAAATAAGATTCGATCATAACTTTTTTACAGTCAATATTGATGGCGAAAAAGAAACCAGTGAATGGAAAGACTTCGAATTTTTTGACAGTAATAATGAATTCATTTCCCTTGAAGGAAAATACAGTTATATGTTTCCCAGAAAATCAATGAGTGAAAGAGATTATTCTTTCCTAAAGACCATTTTAAAAGATAGAATACAATCATAAAAAAATCAGAGCAAAATGCTCTGATTTTTTTTATAGGACATAAATTAGAAGCTCATACCAATGAAAGTATAGCCCCGCTGTTTTCGTAGACTCTTTAGTTTTTTCATCATGATTTTTTATTCATTACTACAAATATAAAAAATTCAAACCTTTTATTCTATACCTAAACATTATCCCAAAGGTTTATTTCTATTGTTCTGTTTTGTAAATGAAAACAGAACAAGAAAACCACCGCAGTTGCGGTGGTTCTATGTTTCATTTAGTATCGTTTAGTAGAGCTGATACACAATCTCTGACATTCTGTATACCTAGCTTTTGTTTAATTTCTTTCATATCCTCTTTCATATTTTTCATAGGATTACTATTACAAAAAAAAGATATTTTTGCATTTTCATTATAATTAAATGTCCAACTTCCATCGTCATTAATTATATTATCGTCAAATTTATTTAGAAAAAAGGCGTTAGTCTTCTTAGTATTTTTAAAATTTGATAACAAAATATTTTTATTCTCAACATTGTTTGCGTAGATAACTACTTTATAACCTCTATATTCAATTATTGAATCTTTTTCATTAATTTTTCCCATACAATCAAAACAATTATTATTTATATGGATATTTTTTTCTTTAAGATTATCCTCTTCATTATCAATTCCTAATTGTAAAAATGTTTTACTAGGATTAAAAATTTTATTTCTTGAAGAATAGTAATCAATATAAGTATCAACAATATTATTTACATTGATTTTTTGTGCTGAACAACTTAAAGTTGTAAATGATATAACACATAAAAATAATATCCTATTCAATATTTGCACTGGATCCATCATATCTAATATATTTTTTTAAAACAGTTGAATACACTCTTAGCTTGATATTATCATGAGCTTTTGCTACATTAACATCACAATTTTTTCCATTACAGTCAAAAGTATTTACCTTAAAGCCTTTTGCCCCATAATTAAATCCACTAGGAGATAATTGATAACCAAGGGGATGGTTATGATCTTGTGCTGTTAAGCTACTTTGAAAAAAGTTATCGCCTCCTACTGAAAAATTAGACATTAATCCCGTTCCTTTGGGATCAAGCGGAGAAGTACTAGGTAAATGATAAGTTGATATTACAGAAAAATTACTATCCGAAGTAGACGATTTATAAGTAGAATTTGCTGTTTCTACATTCGTATTATTGTAAAAATACTCTGCAACTTCTGAAGCTTTTGACTCATTATTATGGAAGCTTAATGTAGATAGCTTATCACTGCTATTACCTTCGTTATCTGTAATTGGCGAACTTAATGTTTTTTCCTGAGAGTTATTTTTAATATAACCTTTTTCTCCCACATCTACACCACCATCATTATTAGCGTTAAGATTGCTATTCTTATCAAAATTTTTGGAAGCATAAATTACATCTCTTTCAGATGCTGCTCTCCAAATTAATTCTCCTTTTTTATTCAATTCATAAATATCTGTTCCTTGTCTGCCATCCGGATCAATATACCTCAAAGGATTATTAAATGCATAGTTATATGGTGACCATCTTCTCATCTTCTCAGCCAGCGGATCTATAACACCCCATCTTCCAAGATCAGGCATATACATCCTTGCCCCATAATCATACATCCCAGTCTCTTGAAGCTCCTTGCCGTTGTACTTGTACTGATAAACTTAGGTATTATAGCTTACCAACCGTCATTATATTCCTCTTTAATCTTAGTGCATTTTTTAAAAACTATTCTTTTCTGTGGATTATTATATGGAGCAGGTGGTAAAATTTTAAATTTTTCGTTCCTAGTCTTATTTTCAATATTTATCATACAATTATTCTCAATATTTTTAAAAAAGAAATAAAGTGTATAATTATTATAGACAGAAAATCCATTTAAGTTCTCTATCTCCTTAGGCGTATCACTAGCCAAGAGAATATCCATATGATTCTCATTTTGATCTTTTAAATAGATAAGAATTGATTTTTTATCATGTCCATTCTTTTCTAGCTTTTTTATAAAATCATTCAGTTCTCTTTCTAAAGGTTCTTTAATTGTAATAAGATTTAGTTTTACTCCAGAGTCTGTTTGAGATATTTCATTCTTATTTGGTAGCATTTCTTTTTTTTGCGACGATGAATCACAAGCCAGATAAATAAATGAAAGAAAAATTAAAATATAGGATTTCATAGTTTTTTGATTTTTTTCATTACTTGATCATTATATTGAACAGTTGATTTTACCTTTGTACCATAAATATTAAAATATTGAGGTAGTCCTGCACCATTACTTTCTTTTAAATATTTATAGTATTGTCTATCTCCAGTATAATCATTTGGAGTGCCATCTGAGTTGTAACCTGATGGTTTAAATTCTTTTAAATCTGTTGCATTGGGATGAGAATGCCAGTTATCCAATATTTTTAAATCTTTTCCTTTTCCATAGAATGAATAATTAAACCAAGCTTGAGCAGTATCTACATTGGATTCATGATTCGTGGATATTATAGACACTTTTCCTTCCTTAAATTGATATTCATTTAAACCAAACTCTACCTTGGTGTTTCTAGCCATAAATTTAAATATCGTTTGAGCGTCTTTTTTATTTGATTCAATCAAGAATGTGGCTGTCCCACCATACATCTTGTTTTCTCCTTCAACTTTTTTATCAATAAGATCCTTATTAACAACTAAAGCTTCTGATGAGTCAGAATTATAAATTGTGTGAGTTCCTTTTGTTTCGTCACTATTTGTTTTTCTGATCAAGTTAAGGGAGCCATCTTTATTTAGTCTAAAATCATCTTTAGGTGCCATACCATCTGGATCAATAAACCTCAAAGGATTATTAAAAGCATAATTATATGGACTGTGTCTGGTCATCTTCTCTGCCAACGGATCCACCACACCCCATCTTCCCAAATCAGGCATATAGAACCTCGCTCCATAATCATACATCCCACTTTCCTGTATCTCCTTCCCATTGTACTTATAATTTTTATATGTACTCTGTCCAAAGAATGCATTTCCTGACTTCAGATGATTCATCCCAAATGGATAGTAATCATTGGCATCTGTAATTTCAAGAGCGCCTGTGCTGTTTCTTCCAAAACTTATTCTCACATTGCCAAGATGATCCTTGTATTGGTAAATATACTGATCTTTTTCATAATCATAAAATCCTTCTGCTGTTGGGAAGAATTTTAATTCTAAGGTCTTGGCAGACGTTTTTCTTTCTTCTATAGAAAAGGCCTCTATTTCCATTGCTCTTCTCATAGGAGACATCGAAAACTCAATGGGACCTCCTCCGCCAGTATCGCCTCCGCCCTCAACAGCTGTATGGCTGTACTGAAATCCATCTAAATAATCAATGTCTGCTATACTGGTAACAGTGCCATTAATGCCATCTGCCATTTCAACATTTCTTTTGCGCAATTTCACCCCATCTGCACGATAGAGATTAGTGGTACTAAATTCGGGACCACGGGTAAAGCTGTTGGGTAAATTCAAATAGTTATAGCTAATACCTAGAATCTGTTTATCCTTCATATCTTTCATATTACCATTGGCATCATAGCTGATTGGTCTTCCTCCTCCTTCGTATCCTGTAGAATTGTTAGAATTATCATTAATTGAAATAACCCGATTTCCGGTATATGAATACGCAAGATTATCAATGACCGTAGCGGTATTGGTTCCGGTATTAAATAAAGCTGTTCTATAAAGGCTGGTTATATTCCCGTTCAAATCATAGGCTAAAGATTCTATATTTTCTTTACTGTAGGCATTGGTAGGATTTTGATAATAAGCAGCGGACAGTCTGTTTAAACTATCATATACATAGCCATATCTTTTGGGAGTAACTGAAGGATTGGCCCCTATACTTGTCACTGACCTCCAATCCACTTCTGCAATATTGCCATTGTATTTCGGAACTACATTTTTCCCTGCAAACTGAGCCGGATCTGGGTTGTCAATTCCATCTTTTTGATTGTACTTAATTTTATAGGCAAATAATTTACCTCCTAAATCTGACAAGGGCATCTGGGTAGGATTAATATCTGTCATCCAACCCCGGATATTATAGGCATAATCAATACTCTGCAAATTATTTCCTACCTCTTTGTTAGCCAGTTGTGATAATTCATTATAACTGTTTTTAGCCAATAGCTGTTCAGGGTTGCTATCTACCTGGTGATAATGTTCCTTTAATCGGTTTCCATGATCATAAACAAAGCGCTCTTTTACTGAGATTCCTGCTTCTCCTGGTCTTCTTATATGATAAGTATAGACTGCTTGTGGGATTCCTGCAAAATCCAGTCTGGATTCTGTTTTGGTATACCCGCCCAAGTGATTGATAGAATGGGTGCCGATCACTCTTCCTTTGGTGTCATAATAGCTGTAGTTTTTGGTCCAGTTATCATCTTCAATATTCTTTACCAGGCTCATCACAGGAAGTCCTTTGGTACTTTTTCCTTCAGAGGAGATTGTTTCTTTTAAAGTCTCTTCTTGCTGAATTGTTGAAGGAAATGGTGGATTAAAGCTATACCCTGGATAGGTATCATAATAATTGACACTTAAAAGCTTAAAGTTAGTTGTAGGATAAGCTTGGTTACTTGTATAAAAGACGTCCATTCCACTATTACTCCAACTGTTAGCAGATCTGACTTCGCTATTGGAACCATGGCCTTCTATTGCAGCAGCCTGTTGAATTCTGCCTGGCTGGCTGTCTACTAATCCTGTATAAATTGGTCTTGAAAACTGGTCATACTTTGTAAACAGCCATTTATCCTGTGACCTTAAATTGGCATCCTGAGTAAGAACCAGTCTATCTTGTTTATCATAAACCATATATTCCCAGCCTTTCCCTGGAAGTTTCTTTTCTACAAGCCTGTTTCTTCCGTCATAACGATACTGGTAGCAAAGATCATCAAGAAGGATATCATTAACAGGCTTATGAATAGCATTGGGAGGAAGTACAAAAGCCAACTGGTCGTATTCATTATACACATAATACGTATCCCAATATGCAGGACTTGTCGTTTTTCTTACCAGTATAACCTGTCCTTTGCCATTTTTAAATTCTATAGTTTGATTGCCGTCTTCGTCAGTAACAGTATTTTTATACAATGTTGAGGGAGCATATACTCTACCTGGAGATAAGCTTACAGTACTTTTTGTGGCTCCTTTTTCCCAAGTAGTGGTCGTAATAAACTGATACACTTCATCAGCTATATTAGCTTCATAACTAAATTTCACAGGCTTAGCACTCCAATCGTTACCTACCTGAACCTGCTGCTGGATTCTGTCTAATGGAGAATTTTCCAATACTTTCTCTGAATAGATTTTTTCTGAGCCATAAATATTAGGCTGGGAAGCATTAGATAACGGATTGGGAATAATACCGCCATTCAGAGTTGCTGATTGGGGCACAGGAAGATAATCTTTAACCTGTCTTCCAAACTGGTCGTATTCAATATGAACTGCTACATCTTTTCCCAATGGAGATGCTTTTACATTGACCACCTGTTTGGGTCTTCCCAAACCATCAAAATACTGAACGGTTTCGGAGGTTTTTGAAGGGGTAGTCCCATTGTAATCCAGATAGGTCTTGGATTGGATATAGTTTTCTCCCTGGGTGAGCTGACCATGTACTGAATGACTGATCAGCAGTATACCTATGGGAATTATAATTTTTTTCATCGTTTTAGTTTTTGTAATGGTAATTGAATTCTTTTAACAGTTTTCCGGTATTATTATGCTCTCTGATTTCTTTAAGCCTTCCCGCATCATCATAAAGATAAACTTCTCTAATTCCGGATGGAGGGGTAATGCTTCTTACTCCGATTAATAGGTCGTAACTATACGTGGTGATTTGATAACCGGGTAAATTATTCTTAAAAGTATTAAAAGCGTTCAGTAAATTGGTTTCGTCATTATTTCTTTCAGCAGAAGCATCTGTATTAGAAGCATTCACAATACTATCAATTAAAGACTGGCTAATGTTTTCCAGTTTTGCATTTTCAATCTTGGCAATAGGCTGGGTTTGGTTGTATCCCCAGATAATAACCGTTGAAGCACCACCTTTAGTAGTATACTGTTGGACATTTCCCTTAGAATCATATTTGTCATAGTTCACTTCATTAGAGGCTACTGTAGGATTCTGAAGATCATAGGATACAACGGAAGTTGGCAATGGTAATCCAGATGTTTTATTACTTGCTTCAGTCTCAGAAGTTGGATAAAATGTAACGATCTTGGAAGTAGTTTTCCCAGTATCTGTTGAATATAATTTATTCACAATAGTAGTTTCCAAAGGAAGACCAATAATATTTTTATTAATTAAGTAATGATTTCCCTTCTCATGAGCATACTGAAAAGTTGTTTCCTGGATAGACTGGTCCGGAAATGTAATCTTTTGCGATGTAGGCTGGATATGTAATGGGTTATTATAAAAATATTCAGTTTCTGTTCTTAATAATTTTCCATTCAGGTTTTCTTCTATAATTTCCCTGTCTTTATTTACTTGTGCGGACACTAGTTTTTTTCCATAAAAATCAAAATTAGCAGCCGGGTTTTTAGGCACACAAGTAAGGAAATATTCCGGGCTGGTAACAAAAATTTGGTAACTCATCTTATGAAATTCATTAGGTTTAGTAGGAGCAGTAAAATCTAGTCCGGATTCTATTTGTTTACTTGATGGAGTTTGAATAAATGAGTAATCATTCGTTATGGTTTTAATAGGAACTGGATTTCCTTTTTCAAAAATTTCCTGTTTCTTTATAAATCCCCGCTTCCATGAATTATCATTAAATAAAAGATAAGGGGTATCATAATATAGTTTTCCATCATCCTCATCATAAAAGGTATAAACCGTTTTCCCTTTATCAATCCCATTATCCGTTATACTTTCCGTCACTTTAGGATAGAATACAGTAGCACCATTATACCCTAAAATATCACTTATCGTGGTACTATAATATTTTCTATAATTAAAATACTTATCAAGTACTTTGCAAAACTCTGGATAATATTTAAAGGTGTAGCCTCGTTCCAATTCGGTAACAAGTGGTTTATCATAGATTTTTCCTGTGGAAATATTATTTTCATCGTTATAATTAATATTTTTGGTAAAAAGTGGGTTCCCATTATAGTCCTTTGAAATTATTTTCCCAATTCTTACTCCTCCAACCACAAGGTTTTTCCTTCCCGTATATGTTTTAACCGTTTCTTCCGCATAAAGCATTACAAAAGGATCAGGAAGTCCCTTAGCTGTCATAGATAAAGTATATGATCCTGGGAATAAGGTGACCTCTGTCTGTCCATGCCCAGACATTCCAGGAAATTGAAACCACGTGTTATCTGTATTATTTCGTAAATCATAAGTCACATTAGCTTCTGCTGTAGCTCCTCCTGGTTGAAACGGAATATTATACGTTAACAAAAATACAGTTGGCTTGTCTACCACAAAATTTACTGTTTCTGTATAACCATCACCATTATCGAATTCGGGGGTATAATAAACTCCGGCACTTATTATCTTTTTACTAAATTCTTGGTATCCTAATTCATCATAAGTATTATTTTCATAAATAAACTCATCACTTCCTTTTGTTGGATAAACAATTTCTTTTAACAACGTAGTCTGACTGCTCTCAAGATCTGGCTTCTTGCCTCCCAAATAAAAATACTCTCTAAAATCTTTCTCATTATATCTTCCGTATGCTGACTTACTGTAATAGCCCCAAAAATCCTTATTTTCACTATCTTTTCCCGGCATAAGGTCTTCATAGTACGTAAATGAATATAATTTATCATTTATTCTTACACTGTTTAATTTAAGCCAAGCTGTTTTATCCGTAATATAATCACCAACTCCCATTTCTGTAAAATAAGATTGTTCAAATACTGTTGTAAAGCTACTGCCTCCTTCCTGAATTTTTATTTTATCAAGTGCCGAAATCTTTCTGGCAAAATTATTTTTTACATCTCCTCTAGGGGTGCTTTTGTATTCAAAGGAAACTTTTGTTTTTGTGTTAACCTTAATTTCTTTCAAGGTGGGAAGAGTATGCTGTGTTACCTTAGATAAATATTTAACTTCAAAAGAACTTGTATAAACTTCTGGAATATTATAATAATCTTTGGTACTGCCTTTCACATAAGAAGCGGGGTTATCATAAGCATAATCAACATAATCATATAAAAAATCAATGATATCACCATTCTTAGTCCTTATTTTTGATAAGTAATAATTATTATAGATGAGATTCCCTCCGCTATAAGGACAAGAGCCACTTAACAGAACCATATCTGATTGTAAAGTAATCTCATCCTGAACAGCATATTCATAAATGTCACCTTGAATATTTGTAATTATAAATTTAAGCCCGTCAAATTGTATTTTTTCTTTTCCAGCCGGCATTTGTTTTCCATTGAAATCTTTGTCTAAAAAGAATTTGCTGCTTTTTCCTGGGTAAGAAAAATGAAAAATATCAGGTTCGGTGTCTATACGATTAACTGGATTCCGCATGAAAGTTCCGTTCTCGTCTAATAAGGCATTTGAATTATCACGTAAAAGCCCATATTCAGGATAGTTCAATGCACTAGGATTAACAAAATCAATTTTTATTGGCATGTCAACCGGAAAGCCATTGGGGAAAACTGAATATTCTTTGGGTGAATGAAGATCATCCAAACCATTCACTTTATGTGAAATTTTACCTCCTACTTCCAGATCCCAGCCAAGTCCAATATTAGAGGAATTTTCACCGGGTTTAAATCCGGTAGATGTATAATTCAATGTAATTGGAATCTCAAGGTCTTTAACTTTTAAAGTATAAATATTCAATGGATAGTTAATGGCCCCTGAAGAGTAATTAACAGGAATATCAACCCTTTTTACCAATCCTGACATTTCGGGGGTTGTAGGAACAACATTAGTTAAATTGGCAAATTGAGAAAATATCCTGATACCAGATAATAATAAAAGGAATAAAGGTATTTTATAGTTTTTTTTCATGATTAATGTTTTTTATTTCTTGATCAGCTTTGCATTCGCTGTCTTGTTTTTATCTGTTTTTATGGTCACTAAATACGCTCCCTGTATCAAAGCCTGGGTATTCATCTTGGTCACCTTATTCTTTGTTTTAAAATTCTGAAGCTGTCTTCCGCTCATATCATACAGCATAATATCAGCTTCCTTAAAATCAAAGCCGATTTCTACATAGGCATAATCTGATACTGGGTTTGGATAGATCTTGATGTCATATTTGGCAATCAAATCAGTCACCTGCTTGTCGCCCAGCTTTACAATCTTCCAGTTTTCTTTGCCTAATTCTTTGGCACTGGTTCCGGCTAACACAATAGAACCGTCTCTGTTTAATTTCAGGTCTGAAAGCCGCTCTTCTTTTTGCCTGGATTCTCCTGTTACATGCTTTCTCCACTGTTCGTTTCCGTTGCCATCCAGATACAGCATCCAGAATGTTTCATCATCTTTTTCGATTCTTCCTTCGGCCTGGGTATACCCTCCTAATAAAATTCCTTTGGTGATGTCTTGATTCTTGGCTCTCGGCTCCTGACTCTGGATCACACTCATTCCCATCAGGATATCACGGTTTTTGAAATTGTAGGATTTCTGCCACTGCTCATCGCCTCTTTCATTCAATGCAATCAACCAAAGGTCTGTGCCTTCTTCAATGCCGACGGTTTTGTTTCCGGATCTTTCGGATCGGGATTCTCCACCAATGATATAACCGTTTGACGTTAGAGCCAGGGTTCTGATATGATCATCTCCTTTCCCTCCAAAGTTCTTTTCCCATTCTACTTTTCCGGTTTTATCCAGTTTGACGATCCAGTAGTCGCCTTCACCGAAGTTGCTGCTTTGTTTTGAGGCAGCAGATATCAGGTTATAGTTAGTAGTATTTCCAGTCGAAGATTTACTTTCAGGATTTCTAACCCCAGAATCCTTAACTTCGGAGCTCCTTGAATAGATTCCCAATAAGGCTCCCCCATCTCTTGTTGGAATCATTTTTTCTACTTCATCCAGACCTTTTCCGCCTAAAATCAATTGAGAGAGTTCTTTTCCGTCTTTGTCGAGTCTTGTGATCCAGACATCTTTAGAGCCATAGCCTTTGGAGGCGTTTTGTACATTTCCGGCAACAAAAAACCCTAGATCTGTAGTTTGAATGACTGCTTTGGCTTCTTCATCAGAGACAGTTCCCAAGGTTTTCTGCCACAATTCATCTCCAAATTCATTGATTCGGATCAGCCACATATCAGATCCACCTTTGGAGTCATCTTTTTTATCCAGACCTTTATCTGAATACGAAGTTCCGGCTACAAGAAACCCGCCATCCTGGGTAGATACCGTGGCAGAAAGATAATCATGGTTATTTCCTGAGAAATACTTTTCCCAGACCTGTTCTCCCTGTTGGTTCAGTTTCACCAAATGGAAATCATAGCCATTATTCTGCTTACTTCCAGCCTCCAGCTTCCCGCTTCCTGACTGTATAGAGCTTCCTGTAATAAGATATTGCTGATCGATTGTTGTCGTCACCTGGCTTAGAAAATCCTGAGTAGAGGATTGGATGTCTTTTTGCCATAGAACTTCCTGGGCAGAAAGCCCAAGAATAGTGCATACAGTACATGCACTGAGATAAATCTTTTTCATTCACTTGTTGTTTTTAAATTGAATATTAGTTTTTTTTTAATTTTTACAAATTTAACTTTTTTTACATCATACAAATCATTTTTAGGTGATTTAACATGAAATATTTATAATGGTTAAGATCCTTCATTGCATTTATGCCATCCTTCGTTGATCATACAAAGCTACTACGGAACAACGACAGAACCTGTCGTATTTAAACAACCTAATGAAAAGTTTTTGAAAAAAATTACGAATGAATCCCCAACGTAATAAATGGGATTTCTGTTTTTATTTTAGCTAAAGCCTAGGAAATAGAATTTATTTTTGGCATCCTTCTTTCAATTAAGTTAAGGATTACATTCCTTATTGATGTTGATATGTAAAATAGATACCTAAAAATAATATCATTTATTACTCATTGCTTATTACTCATAAAATAGCCCCGATAGAAACGGTTACCCCCGCAGCATGGAGTTGGCCCTTTGGTTACGCTAAGGATAAGGGAGATGGCGTGAGGAGTATGAGTGGATAGCGGGATTAGGCTCCTGAAAAATTAAGATCTTAAGCTTTTAATAATAAAAAATGCCCTAAAAAGTTAAATACTTTTAGGGCATTTTTTATTTTGCTCTGATTTTTATTTTATAGTGTTGTGTTCTGGCTTAGTCCAGCCAGCCCATTTCCTTCATCCATTCATCATTGTAGATCTTTCCTACATATCTTGAACCGTGGTCGTGAAGTAAAACTACGATAACATCATCTTTAGTGAACTGATCTTTCATCTGAATTAATGATGCAATAGCACTTCCTGCAGAATATCCACAGAAAATTCCCTCTTCTTTAGCCAGTTTTCTTGCATAGATTGCACCGTCTTTATCCGTTACTTTTTCAAAGTGATCAATAACAGACATATCATAGTTTTCAGGGATGATATCTTCACCAATTCCTTCAGTAATGTAGGTATAAGCATGATCGTAGTGTAATTCGCCGGTTTCGTGGAATTCTTTAAGAATAGAACCGTAAGTGTCAACCCCGATTATTTTAATATCTTTATTTTTTTCCTTGAAGAATGTGCCACATCCTGTAATAGTTCCTCCTGTTCCGGCTCCTGCTACGAAGTGAGTCAGTTTTCCTTCTGTCTGTTCCCAGATCTCAGGTGCTGTAGATTCATAGTGAGCAGTTCTGTTAGATAGGTTATCATATTGGTTTACATACCATCCGTTTTCGGTCTCCTTCGCCAGTCTTTTAGATACTGAATAATAAGAACGTGGATCTGTAGGCTTCACATCTGTAGGACAAACAATTACTTCTGCTCCTACCGCACGAAGGATATCGCACTTTTCTTTAGATTGCTTGGAATTGGTTACAAAAATACATTTGTAGCCTTTGATGATAGCAGCCAGTGCTAACCCCATTCCTGTATTTCCGGAAGTTCCCTCAATGATGGTTCCTCCAGGTTTTAATCTGCCATCTTTTTCGGCATCTTCGATCATTTTAAGAGCCATTCTGTCCTTTACCGAGTTTCCAGGGTTGAATGTCTCAACTTTTGCTAAAACTAATGCCGGAAAGTCTTCACCCAGTACATTGTTAAGTTTTACCAATGGTGTGTTTCCTATAGTTTCAAGGATATTTTTTGCGTATTTCATAAATGTTTTATATGCGGTGCAAAGATAAGGCTTTTAAAATTATCTGTATTGAGATCAAAAACTAATACAGATGATTAAAAGCTTAATTTTTTAACCAATAATAAAATTAGTTATACTTAATTACTTTCACCGGGGAAATCTTACTGATCAGATAACTAGGAATAATTAATGCAAGAGCAGATATAGCCAAAATTCCTAATGAAATGGAAACAATGGCAATAGGATTAAGATCTACCGGAACAGTACTTACATAGTAGTTTTCAGGATTAAGCTTAATGATTCCAAAGAATTTCTGAATCAGAATTAACCCTAATCCAATGGCATTACCATATAAAAGTCCCGGAATCATGATGATAAGGGTATAATTGATAAAAGTAGCTCTAATCTGCGCATTGCTTGCTCCTAAGGTCTTAAGTAAACCGATAGAGTTCGTTCTTTCAATAATAAGGATCAGAAGAACCATAATAATATTAATAACCACTACAATCAGCATGATGATGATAATAAGAGCAATATTGGTATCAAAAATACTAATCCAGTCAGTAATCTGTGGGAATTTCTCTGTTGCTTTTTCCGCATAGTTTTTATAACCGATCAGTTTTTCAATATCAGGGAAATCTTTATCAATATCATTTACATTTTTTAAGAAAATATCAATTCCTCCAATCTCGTCAGGTTTCATATCCTGAATTTTTCTCGCATGATTAATCCCACCAATCACAAACTGTTCATCGATGAGTTTAATATCTGTTCTATAGATTCCAATGATTTTAAACTTTCTATAAAGAGGTTTTTGATCGGCTTTTAAGAATACTGTGACTATACTGTCATTGAGTTTAAGGTGGAGATCATTGGCTATTTTTTGTGAAATAGCAACATCACTATTAAAACCTACTTCAGTTACCTTAGGTGTAGTTCCGGCAATAAGGAATTTTTTAAATCTTAAACTGTCGAAGTCTTTTCCAATTCCTTTAAATATAATTCCTGCAAAATTATGCTCATTACGCATAATTCCGGTAACGGTTACATATTTTTGGGTAGCTTCCACATCAGGAAGTTCCTTGATCTTGGCAATATTCAGTCCCTGGTTATCTAAAACTGATGTATTATAAGAAGAATTAGATCGGGTAGATCTTACCGTAATGTGTCCGCTGAAATCTGCGAGTCTCTCTTTAATAGCTTTTTTGGAGCCGAATCCGGTGGCTACTGTAATCAGGGAAACAATAATTCCCAGTGCCACGGAAAGCCTGCCAATGAAGATGATAACCCTTGAAAGGTTATTTTTGTTATCTTTGGAAAACGCTATTTTTCTAGAGAAATATAAAGGAAACTTCAAGCTTATGAATTTAGATTTCAAAATTAAAAATTTACTTCTGATTTGCCTAATTTTTTTAGGAGTATTCAACCAATATTATTCTCAAACTCAAGTTCAACCGGATTTTAAAACCGGGGCAGATCAGCCTGAGCTTTATTTACCCCTATTAAAAGATAAAACCATTGGTGTCGTGACAAATCAGACAGGATTGATGAATGATAAAACTCATTTGGTGGATTTTTTAGTGAAAAACGGAGTGAAAATCAAAGCTATTTTTGCTCCTGAGCATGGTTTCCGAGGGGATGCTGATGCAGGGGCAAAAGTAAAAAATGGAGTAGACGTGAAGACCGGAATTCCTATTGTTTCCCTGTATGCCAGTAACAAGAAACCGAAGCCTGAACAACTGGCAGGAATTGATCTTGTTGTTTTTGATATTCAGGATGTAGGAGTGAGGTTTTATACTTATATTTCTACTTTGACTTACCTGATGGAAGCAGGTGCTGAAAATAATGTTGAAGTGTTGGTTCTGGATCGTCCCAATCCTCACGATGGATATACTGATGGACCTGTTTTAAGAAAAAAATGGGCTAGTTTTGTAGGAATGCATGAGGTTCCGGTAGTGTATGGGCTGACTATTGGCGAGTATGGAAAAATGGTGAATGGAGAAAAATGGCTGAAAAATGGAGTTCAGGCAAAGTATACTTTAATCCAGATGAAGAACTACCATAAAAAACAACGTTATCCGATATTAGACAAACCATCACCGAATTTACCTAATGATAAAGCGATCAATTTATATCCAAGTTTATGCTTTTTTGAAGGAACTCAGGTTTCTGTAGGAAGAGGTACAGATCAGCCTTTCCAAATCTATGGTTCTCCATGGACGGAAAGTTTACCCTATAAATTTACTCCTAAGCCAAGTTATGGAGCTAAAGATCCATTCCTGAATGGGAAATTATGTTATGGCGAAGACCTTTCCAATTATCCTAAGGATCTAAGAGAACTGAATCTAGAATGGGTAATCAAGGCTTACCAGAATTACAAAAATCCTCAGTTGGATTTCTTTTTAAAAAATTTGTGGTTTGATACTCTTTCCGGGACTGATGAATTCAGAAAGCAAATTATTGCCGGGAAATCAATCCCAGAAATTAAAGCTTCATGGAAGAAAGACCTGGTGGATTTTGAAAAGATCAGAACCCGATATGTAGTGTATGAAGATTAATGGGAATAGAAAAGGTTTGAGGATGGAAGCTGGAAGTTATGAAGGTCAAAAAGGATGACTTGTATTCTTTTTTTAATGACCTAGTGGTGGTACGACTAAAGTAACTTCCAGCCTCGTGCTTCCAGCTTCCAACCTTTAATTTTTAATCAAAATTTTGGGGTGGATTTTTATCATTTTTACCCTTGTTTAAGATAAAGAGTCCAATCGTTAAACCTACGACACCTGCAAAAGCAGTTAATAAGGCTCTTTGTACCTTATCTGGAAGATCATTTCCCAGATAATTCATTAAAAAAAGGATCACAAAAGTGATCACTGAAATGATAATATGATTTCTTCCGAATGGTTTCATGGTATTATTTAAATTTGTAGGAGATCATTACACCGCCTCTGTAGGGGATTATTTCACCACTTTTATTAAAGTTTTCTGCATCATCATAGCGTTTTCCGGTTGTTCTGTCATATCCTTTATAAAAGCTTTGCGAAGTTCCTATGGTGGCATAGAGGTCAAGATTCCAGCGATCAGATAATTGAAATTGATATCCTCCGGTAATACCCAACATAATAGAGTATCCTTTTTGGTAAAGATTAGAATTCATGACATATTCTCCATCCTCTTTTTGGGTAACATTGTCATTCCAATAGTTCCATTTAGCAGCTTTGTATGCCGCAACAGAGACATTCGCTCCTATATACCAATGTTTGAAAGCCTCTTTGAAATAATACCTTCCTTCAGCAGAAACAGAGTAAAATTGTAACTCATGTCCTGCAAAAGACTTCCACGGTGAGACAAAAACATCTCCTTGTAGGGTGTATTTAGGACTGATCTGCTTTTCTACAGCTAGGTTAAAAATTCCTATTGGTAAAAAAAGAGCATTACCTTTTACATACAAACCTTTATCTTCGCTTTGTTCCTGTTCCTGAGCCTTCAGTGAGCCTATGCTCAGGAATGCCAAAGCACCCATTAATACTCTGTATTTCATCAAGTGTTTATTTTATTTGTTTTAATAATTCTTCTGCTAGATTAGAATCTCTGTTTGCTTGAACGGCCATGTTTTTAGACATTTCAGCATAATTTTTTGCCATTTCCTTATTTCCTGTTAAGAAATAAAGCTTAGCCAGGATGTAGGTGTTTTCTGAAGTTTCTCCCCGCATTACAGATTTCTCAGCCCATTCGGTCGCTTTTTTTAAAGAAGATGGTGTCTGTACATGATCTACAAATACCCATGCTGCTCTTAAAAGTTCATCCGGATTGAATGTTTCAGGATTTTTGTAATAATCCAAAGCTGCTTTTTCGTATTCCGGGAAATTGGCATTTCGCTCGTAATAGTTAAGTTTGGTCTGATTCAATTTAGTAATTGCAGTTTGTTTCCCAACTAATGGTTCAGCCATTTTCATAAAGTAATCATCATTTACTTTTTTGTTTTTATCATCAATGGACTGTTCTACAATTTTTGATAGCTTTAACTGGGAATCAAATTCAGTGTATGTTTCTTCGGGAAGAAATTTGATGATCTCTGCTTTTCGGGAAACAAAGGCTTTATAATTGGAATCTTCTGTAGATTTCAGGAAAAATAACATAAACCCTATTTCATCTTTTGAAAGAGGTTCAGATGCTTTTTTATTTTCAAAATATCTTTCAGATGCTTTTTTTGCAAACTCGTAATCAGTATCAGAATTAAGCTTCATAATATTGATAAGGAATTCAGGATTTTTTTCCCCGTTAGCAAATCTTTCTTTCAGAGAGCCTTTTTTATTTCCTTGTGAATTAATATCCTGAGCCATTGCCACAAACATACCTTCTTCCATATAACCTGTGTTTCTGGAAACAAGTTCGCCTTCACCATTCAGGAAAAGATAAGTAGGATAAGATCGTACTCCGAATTTGGAAGCAAGATCTCTGCCTTCTCCTTTCTCCATGTCAAATCTTGCATTGATAAAGTTGGTATTGAAGTATTCTCTCACGGATTTCTGAGGAAAAACATTTTTTTCCATCATTTTGCATGGTCCACACCAGGAAGCATACGCATCAATAAAAACCAATTTTTTTTCTTTTTTGGCCTTTGCTATAATTTCTTTAAATGGTAGTTCCTGAAACTGTATAGTCTCCTGAGCAGAGATGGCAATAGAGCAAACAATAGATATCCCGGAGATGATCTTCTTCATTTTCAAATAAGATTTGAAGCGAAGATAAATAATTTTCAAAATATAAATGAGGGAATCTTAAAGCAGAATGGCTATATTAACTAATTTTAAGACTTATATCTTTAGATTCCAATTGTTTTTAGGTGTTGATAAAGCAGAATACAATAAGTCTGGTTTTATTTCTAATATAATAAAACCACAATTATAACTAGCCTTTTTTCTTAGATTCTTTGTGTTCTTTACCCCAAATCTCCAGCTGGCTGAGTACCGGAAGTAATTTTTTTCCTATTTCAGATAATTCATATTCCACTCTGGGAGGAACCTCAGCATATACTGTTTTTGCAATCAGATTTTCCTGTTCCATTTTCTTAAGCTGCAGGGTAAGCATTCTTTCTGAAATATTGGGAATTCTGTTTTTCAGTTCAAAAAACCTCAGCTTTTCTTTTTTGAGATGATAGCAAATGGAAAGAATCCATCGTCCGCTAATCAGATTCACAGCATATATTTCGGAACAGCTTGATTCCAGCGTCTTTTTATTCTCGTTATTGGTGGATGATTCTTTAATGCTCATACTAACATTTTTGTTCGTTCCCTACAATCTATCGTAGGTTTGTATTTTACCGGATTGATGATTTAAATTTACAAATAAAAGAAGAAATATAGGATGAATGTCCTGTTTTCACAGACTTTTATTATAGTTTTTTTAGATGGGTATGTTATGGATTTAAATAGAATTAATAAGGAGCTGAGGGCCAGCATGGAAAACGTTCCGTATTCATTGGAGATCGATGAGAGTATATTTTTAAATGCTCCGGAAGCGGTACAGAAGGAAAGAATAGAATTTACAAAGACTCATCCTGTGAAACGGCCGGATCATGTTAAGATAAAAAATATCTTCATTTCAAGTTCGGTGAATGGTGAAGAAATACGATTGCATATTTATCAACCAGAGAATTTTAATAGAAACAAGACGTTGATCTATTTTCATGGAGGCGGTTATGTTTTTGGTTTACCAGAGCAGGTCGACAGCCAAATGTTTGAGATAGCAGATGAATTGCAGACGACCATTATATCTGTTGATTACAGGCTGTCGCCTCAGTATCGGTTTCCTATACCTATTCTGGATGGTTTTGATGCCTTGAAATGGCTGATTGATGAAGGCGAAAATCAACTAGGAATAAATACTGAACAGCTTACCGTGATGGGAGCTAGTGCAGGAGGACATTTGGCAGCAGCAGTAGCTCAGATGGCTGCCGACCAGAATATAGATAATATTAAACATCAATTTTTATTGTATCCTGTTATTCATAATGGATTGAATACTTCTTCTATGCAGGAATTTACAGACTCTCCGTTATGGAGTAAAAGATATGCAGAAATAGCATGGCAGCATTTTTTAGGCAAAGAAAATATGAAGAATAGTGTTACCTATTCAGATCTTACTCAATACCATAATTTTTCTGCACTGCCTCAAACAACAATTGTTGCCTGTGAACTTGATCCTTTAAGAGATGAAGGCATTGAGTTCTCTCAATTACTATATAAGGCAGGAGTGGCAACTGAGCTCTGGGTGATTCCGGGGGCAGTTCATGTATTTGACCTTTTTAATTGTCCCTTGACTGATCAGTATAAAAAGTTTTTGATGAGCAGACTTTTCAAATAAATAATATGAAATTAAGAGATAAAAAGCCAGCATTAATCCTTATAGATATTCAAAAAGGATTTCTTGATGAAAACTATTGGGGTGGAAATAGAAATAATAAAGACGCCGAAAAAATAAGTGGAAAAATATTGGAAAAATGGAGGGAGCTTAATTTGCCAATATTTCACATTCGACACAGTTCAACAAATCCTCAATCTAAATTACATGAATCTGATCCTGGGTTTGAATTTAATGACAATGTCTTGCCTCAGCGTAATGAATGCATTATCACTAAAAACGTGAACAGTGCTTTTATAGGAACCGATCTGAAAGATAGGTTAGAGGCTCAGAAAATAAATACTGTAGTAATTCTAGGCATTACCACCAACCATTGTGTTTCTACAACTTCAAGAATGGCTGGAAATTATGGATATGAAACTTATGTTATTTCAGATGCAACAGCCGCTTTTGACAGAATAGGAATAAATGGAGAAAAGTATGACGCAGAATTGGTTCATCTCATGGCATTAGCCAATTTGAATGAAGAGTTTGCATCCGTTTTGAATGCTGAAGAATTATTAAAAAACTTATAGAATAGAATGCAAACCAGAATATATTTAAACTGCTGTATATAGGGCAGTTTTTGTTTTTGTACAAAAGAAATCATTTTATCCTCAGTTTTTTCATCAAAAACAGGTTGTATTTATCAGGATTTTTAAGATAATTTTATTTCACTCAATGGTCCTGGAATCTTTGTTATATCTTTGCAAACGAATAAATTATCCCATACAATAAATTATAAAATATAGGCTTTGCTTCAGGTATTGCCTTTCTTTTTTTGGGGACAATATAAATGCAGAAGAATTGAGTATTAGTTTTAAAAACGCCTTATCCCAAAAATCTATTTATGCTGCTGCTTTATCCACCTGCTTAATTGCAGTAGTGGCTTTTGCTGTTTTGAGCCATTTGATCGCTGAAGATAACCGTAAAAATAACGAAGATTTTGCCAAAAAGACATTTTTCAGGAAGTACGAATCAGTGGAAAGTGAATTCAGGAATATTGAAGATTATCAGTATCTGCTTCGTGAATTGATTCAAAAGGACGGACTGAAAAACTATAGAGATTATTCGTTGGTTTTAAATGATTTAAATAAAAAAAGAAACCTGCTAACTTATAGCTGGTATTATTATGACCATAGTAAAACCGGAACGTATGAAAGCAATAATCCTTTATCAGACCTTTTTAAAGAGAGGAATAAGACAGCACGCTCCATTTCCATAAAAAATAACGGTTCCGGACATTTTAAAGACCTTTTGATAACCCGTAAAGACAGTATGTATTGGGTAAGTTATGATTCCTTGGTATTGCCTGAAAAAAATGTTCTTTATTATGGCTCTACGGTAAGTTTAGATGATCTGCATCAATATTTTACCAATGTAGATAAAAGTTCAAATACCTATGCTTACGTTTTTACTAAAGAAGGAATTTGTATTACCCATCCCGAGAAAAAGTACATTGGAAAAAATGTTTTTAAATTCACAGATATTAAAGCGGAGGACACGTTATGCAATAAAACAAAATCAGGATACACTGAAGGGATTGCAGCTTCAGAGTATTTGGGAATGGAAGTCACACGGTTCATAAAACCATTGAAAACAGATAATTTTGATGGGTATGCAGTAGTGAATCATGTCAACTTTATCATTGATGAGAATACTAATAAGGTTAAAGCTTATACTGTTTATATATTTCTGGCTGCTCTATTTCTTATTGTAACAGTTTTTATTTTATTTCAACGGTCTACCAGTATAGCTTACAGGGAAAAAGAAAAAATACAGTCCGAAAAAAATCTTCTGTTAATTGATAATGAAAAGATGCATAAAGCAGAAGTTATTAATCAGCTTCAGCAGCTTAAAAATAATATCAACCCGCATTTTCTTTTCAATTCTTTGAATTCATTATATATGCTGATAGGTATTAATAAAGAGAATGCTCAGAAATTCACGATGAATCTTTCCAAAATCTACAGATACCTGATTGTTCCGCCAAAAGAAAATATTGTCCCTGTTTCCAAAGAAATTGATTTTATCCGGAAATATATGGAGCTTTTGAAGAGCAGGTTTGATGAAGAACTGATTTTCCAGCTCATTATAAAAGATCCCGAAAGTTTAAAGAAACGAATTCCTTATTTATCCCTTCAGATCGTAACGGAAAATGCTATTAAACATAATGTTGCCACCATAGATCAGCCTTTGGAAATTACAATAGAAGTAGACGGGAAAGGCATCACGGTAAAGAATACGTATCAGCCCAAAACGGAAGAAGTACAGGGAGAGAAATTTGGAATTGATTATTTGAATCAGGTTTATGAGTATTTTAGAGAAAATCCGCTTCATATTTCTGTAGATGGTGAAAAGTTTATATGTTTTTTGCCATTAATGAAATAAAATGAAAAAATCCATTCACTCCCGAATAATCACCATTCACTCCCTAAAACACCCTATATAATTCACTATACCTATAGCTTTGCCAGCTGAAACTAAGATATTTACTATTTGGAATGAATCGGACTATTTTAATGAAGAATTACAGACTTGCTCTGTATCTTGGATTAGCTATGGCATCGCCTGCTGTCCTTGCACAGAAAAAAGACACTGTAAAAACGACCAAGGACAAAACCGAAAAAGCAGATCTTTCATCATCAAAGAAGACAAAGAAAATTGACGAATTGATTAAGAAAGGAACGTACAAAAAAGGGATTTTCAATACCATTCAGGTAAAAACAGATCTTTATTTTGAAATTCCTGACAGTTTAATGGGACGCCAGTTTTTGGTAGTGAACAAGCTGTCTCAGGTACCATTGCAGGTAAATGAGGCTGGTTTGAACAAAGGAATGAACTATGAGAATAAGATCATTTCTTTTTACAAAGACAGTGTTGCCAAAAAAGTATGGGTAAGAACTTCTGAAGCTAAGGTGTCTTCTCCTAAAAATGATGCCATTACAAAATCTGTTAAAGATAACTTTTCAGGATCTGTAATTGAGGTATTTGATATTGAAGCTCAGAATAATGATTCTACTTCGGTAGCCATCAAAGTGAATAAGGTTTTTGACGGAAATCAGAAAAGCTTTAATGATGTATTGGCTAATGTAGGCCTTGGTGGATCAGTAAAATCAAGTCTTTCCTTTATTGAAGGAGTAAAAACATTCCCGGAAAATCTTGTGGTGAAATCCCAACTGAGCACTTCTGTAAATGAAGGCGGTGTGGATCTTCCGGTAACACTTGGAGTAACCAGCAATCTGGTACTGCTTCCTAAGGTTCCTATGAAACCAAGGGTTGCAGATGCAAGAGTAGGGTTTTTCAGCGAAAAGCACTGGTCTTTCAATGACCAGCAGCAGAAAATGGATGAGAAATTTTTCATCACCCGTTGGAACCTGGAACCTAAAGATGAAGACAAAGAAAAATATCTGAGAGGTGAACTGGTAGAGCCTAAAAAGCAGATTGTTTATTATATAGATCCTTCCACACCAAAACAATGGCGTGAAAAGATCATTGCAGGAGTTCATGACTGGCAGGTTGCTTTCGAGCAGGCAGGTTTCAAAAATGCTGTTATCGCTAAGATGCCGGATGAAAAAGATGAAGATTTTGATATTGATGATGTAAGATATTCCGTAATCACATACGCTGCTTCTCCAAAGTCTAATGCGATGGGACCATCTGTAGTAGACCCAAGAAGTGGTGAAATCATTGAAGCAGACATCATCTGGTGGCACAATGTAATGACTTCTCTTCAGGAATGGATGAGAATTCAGATAGGGCCTATTGATTCCAGAGCGAGAGCGAATAAATTCAGTGATGAATATATGGGAGAAGCCATCCGTTTTGTATCCTCTCATGAAGTGGGTCATACTTTCGGGTTAAAGCATAACATGGGATCCTCTTTTGCATTCCCTGTAGAATCTCTTCGTTCGAAAGAATTTACCGATAAGATGGGGGGTACAGCTCCTTCCATTATGGATTATGCCCGTTACAATTATGTGGCACAACCGGAAGATGGAGTTACAGCCATCACTCCAAAGATCGGAATCTATGATAAATATGCTATTGAATGGGGGTACCGTTGGTATCCGGATGAATTCGCTGAGAAAAAAGCGCTGAGAAATTTAATAGAGAAGCATGAAGATGACCCATTATATTTCTATGGTGAACAACAAAGTTATCTTGAAACGATAGACCCGCGTTCGCAGTCTGAAGATTTAGGTGATGATGCAATGAAAGCCAGCGAATACGGAATGAAGAACCTTAAAGTGGTTGCCAATAATCTTTTAAAATGGACCTATGAAGATGGTAAAGATTATACAGATGCTGGTAAATTATACATGGGCGTAATTGGACAATGGGATCTGTATACAGGACATGTAATGGCAAATGTAGGAGGAATTTACCTGAACAATACAGTTTTTGGTAATAAGAAAAAAGCCTATGAAGCAGTTCCTGCTGAAACCCAGAGAAGAGCGGTTGATTATTTGGTTAAAAACTCGATCAATCTTCCAGAGTGGTTATTCTTTAACCCGATTACTGAGAAAACATATTCGGTGAAAAACTCCCCAATGGGACCGTTTGAACAGACACCATATACCCTGGCCAGAGGAATGCAGTATGCCAATATCTATTCCCTTTTTATGGATGACCGATTGCTTAGACTCCTTGAGAACGAGTTGAAGCATGAAGTTTCAGGTTCAAAAGATAAGATCTACACAGTAGAAAACTTATTTGAACAGGTAAGAACAGCCATTTTTAACAAGAGAGGAAGCCTTACGATGCTTGAGAAAATGGCGCAGAAGAACTATGTGGATGCATTGATTGTTTCGGTGAACAAATTATTCGAAAAAACAGCCGTAAAAACATTGAAGACAGATCAGACATTAAATATGCCCATGATCTGCAACTATCATGAAGAAGGTAAAAACCTTAGAAACATCAATTATTCATCCATGAAGAGAGTATCTGAAGTAACTACGTACAAAAGATCAGAATTACAAAAAGTTCTGAACTTCCTGAATGGAACCAGATACAGAGGTGATGACGCTTCAAGAGCGCATTATTCAGATTTAATTATTCGTATTGAAGAGGCTTTAAACAAATAAACAGCAATGAAAAAAACTCTAATCCTTTTACCTCTTTTAGCGGCCCAGGTTGCATTGGCTCAGGAAAAAAAGACCATTACAGGAAAGATAGAAGACGGTAATACTTCCAGCGTAATTGCAGGAGCATCTATAAAAATAGAAACCCAGTCCGTTTCTACAAAAACAGATTTAGACGGTATTATCGAAAGTGTATCTGTAGGTACAGTAGCTGATAAGGACGGAAAATTTATACTGGAAATACCAGTAGGGATCAAATCTATCCTAGTAAGTTTTCCAGGGTATGAATCCCGCATCATTCTAATCAATGAAGATAAAACCAACTATACGGTAAGATTGGTTCCTGAAGTTTCGGATAAAAACAAGATTCAGGAAGTGATCATTACCGGATATCAGAAGATTGAAAAGCGTAAGCAGACTTCAGCGGTTGCTACGGTAAAAATGGATAACATCAGCCAGGCTGGGGTGGCAAGTGTAGACCAAATGCTATCCGGACAGATTGCCGGGGTAGTGGTGACTCCGGAAACAGGATCGCCGGGTGGACCTGCAAAAATCAGAATCCGTGGAACAGCGTCTTTGTCTGGCCCTCAGGATCCGCTATGGGTAATTGATGGTCTTCCGTTAGAAGGAAATGATGTTCCTAACTTCAGCGATAAGGATAATATCGATCAGCTTCAGAATTTTTCTATTGCAGGGTTGAACCCGAATGATATTGAAGATATTACCATCCTGAAAGATGCTGCTGCAACAGCCATTTATGGAGCAAGAGCAGCCAATGGGGTAATTTCCATCACTACGAAAAAAGGAAAGAAGGGAAGCATGAGATTGAATTTCTCTGCAGATACTTTCGTAACAGCCCGTCCTGATTTTGAGAAATTAAACCTGATGAACGCCTCAGAGAAAGTAGATCTTGAATTGATGCTGGCTCAGCGTGCAGATCTTACTTACCGTGCAGACAAGGGGGAGGTGATGAGAATTTTAACTCAGAATAACCAGCTTGATGATTTTAGGACTGGAGGCCTGGGTGCTTTAAGTCCATTGACCCGTAACCAAATCAATGCGCTAAGAAATAACACTACTGATTGGGGGAAACTGTTATACAGAAATGCCATCAATAAACAGTATGGAGTAAGTATTTCCGGAGGAGGAGAAACTTCAGATTACTATTTCTCTTTAGGGTATTATGATGAAGAAGGGACAACGATTGGTACAGGATTTAAGCGTTATAACCTTACTTTAAAGAATAATTATAAATTAAGTGATAAGTTAACAGCTGGGATCTCTGTTTTCGGAACTCAGAGTGAGAAAGAATCATTTATGACGGATGCAGATGCTGCTGCAAGCCCTATTAATTATTCAAGAAATGCTAATCCATACATGAATCCGTTTAATCCGGATGGAAGCTATAGGTATGATAAAGATATCGATGGTTTTGCAGATACTTATATTCCTTTCAACTTCCTTGAAGAAAGACAGAATACAAGTTATACGCTGAAAAACCATTCATTAAAGGCGATTTTGGATTTAGAATATAAGGTTTCAAAAAATCTGAAATTCACGTCTCAATTAGGTATTCAGTATGATACTAACAAGACGGAAAAATATGCCGGACAAGAGACGTATTTTACCAGAAAGATGAAGGAAGGAACCCGTTATTATAAAGACGGTGGATATAAGTATTTCCTGCCTGCCGGAGACATCAAACAAAACTGGGACAACGATTTCTTCCAATACAACTGGAAATTACAGGGAACTTACAGCACCAAAATCAATTCTGTACATGAAATTGATTTGATGGCAGGAACGGAGCTTCGTAAAACAGAAGATAACACAACGCTTACCAGAGCTTTTGGGTATAACAAAAATACCAGAACTGCTACTCCGATTGCTTTCCCAAGTGCCAATTTCGCTGCTGAAAAGAAGTATGAAACATACCGCGAAATGCCGCCAGTAGAGAATGCTTATGCTTCTATGTTTGCTACAGCATCCTATACTTACGATCAGAAATATACTTTCTTCGGAAGTGTAAGATATGACGGGACGAACTTATTTGGGGTCAACAAAAAGTATAAATATCTTCCGATATGGGCTGTTTCCGGTTCATGGCTGGTAACGAAGGAAGACTTTATGAAAAATATAACACCTGTTTCCAACATGAGACTGAGAGCTTCCTATGGTTTACAGGGAAATATTGACCGTAATACTTCACCATTCTTTATTGGAGAATACAATTATGCCAATATTCTTCCAGGAATGAGAGAAGACGTAATCAATGTGATTAGCCCGCCAAATGATAAACTTCGTTGGGAAAAAACTACGAACGTAAACTTTGGTCTTGATTTAGGATTGTTCAAAAACCGTATCAACCTTACTGCAGATGTATACAGCAGAAAAGGAACAGATATGATCAGCATGAAGGAAACGCCGCTTGAATCAGGTTTTGAGTATACGATGATGAACTGGGGAAGCCTCACGAACAAAGGTTTTGAATTGGCTTTATCTACAAGAAACATCGATAAAGAAAACTTCAAATGGTCTACTACCATCAACTTTGCCCATAATAAGAGTAATGTATTGAGTGAGCAGCCTCGTGATAATGCGTTTCTTCCATCCAGAGAAGGGCTTCCTGTAAATGCAGTGTTTGCTTTAAAAACTGCAGGAATGGATGCTTCTGGAAACCCATTATTCTGGAAAGGAAATGAAAAGGTATCTGCCGAAGAATTCTTCAAGCTTTATGATGTATATGCAGACTTCCTTCCGGGACAGTTCGTAGATACAAAATTAACAAACGAAGAATTGAGAAATCTCTTCACTTATGTAGGAGACAGAGATCCTAAGTTCACAGGAGGGATCATCAATAACTTCAAGGTTAAGAATTTTGATTTAACGATTGCGGCGACATTCAACTTTAAGCAGACTGTAATGCGTACTCCTTCTTACAGAGGAATGGATCTGGATAGAGGAAGAAACTATACAAGAGAAATTTACGAAGCTGGTGGCTCATTACCAGGAATTACAAGTCCTGATATGGATGCAAACCCTAATGGCTGGATGGCTAATAAATGGTTTGCAGGAAACCGTTCCAACACGTATGGATTATTGGATGTATGGGCTAAAGAGATCAGTTACCTAAGAATCAGCAGTATTCGTCTGGGATATACGCTTCCAAAAGAATTTACGGCACCTATGGGAATCAGCAGCTTAAGACTGAGTGTGGAAGGACGTAACCTGTTTGTATTCAGTAATGGATACAAAGGATATTTTGATCCGGAAACGTATGGTAATATTTATGCACAGCCTATTGCTAAATCAGTGACAGTAGGATTTAATGTTTCTTTTTAAAACTTGAAAAAATGAAAAAAATAACAACGATCATAGCATTAGCGGTTATCAGCTTTACCACTGTAGGATGTGACAGATTTTTAGATATTCAGCCTGAAGGAAAAGTAATTCCGACTACTGTTGAAGATTATCGTAAAGTTCTTACCTCAGCCTATGCAAAATATCCTAATCATAAGTCTTTATCAGTACTTCGTACCGATGAGGTAACTGTTAATGAAAATATCAGTGATTTCAATGTATATCGTGAAATCGCGATGTGGAAAGATACCAATAATGATTCTGCAACATTAGAATTCCCATGGGTGAAGTTTTATTCAGTGATCTTTTATCTGAACCAGATCATCAATGAAGGAGTAAAAACCATGGCAGACTCTCCTGAAAAGCAGCAAATTCTTGCAGAAGCTTATGCATTACGTGCTTATGCCTATTTTGACATGGTGAATCTATATGCGAAGCCATACAACAGTGCTACAGCTTCTACAGACAGAGGGGTTCCGATCAGTCTTGAAATGGATATTGAAGCTGTATTAAAGCCATCCAGCGTGCAGGAAGTTTATAATCTGATCCATGCAGATATGAGTAAGGCAGAAGGTCTTATGGTAGAGCAGAAGCAGACAGCAGGAATCAACTATAGATTCTCCAAGATTGCATTAATGGCTTTACAGGCCAGAACAGCTCTTTATCAAAATGACTGGAACAAAGCTTTGTATTATGCAGAACAGGCATTAGCCATGAAAGGAGATCTTGTTGATTTGAATACCAGTAGTACACTTCCTCATCATTATATGGCGGTAGAATCTATTATGGCTTTGGATGATGTATTTGACAGTGCTGCACAGAATTTATCATTTGCATCTTCTGAGTTAATGTCAAAATTCAATACTACTACAGATAAAAGGTTTAAGCTCTATTTCGAAAAAAATGGCAGCCAGTATAAAATCATTAAAAAAGGAAGTTCAGAATTTAAAGTATCCTTCAGAACTACAGAAATGTATTTCATAAAATCTGAGGCATTACTGAAACTGAACAAACTTGATGAAGCCAAAGAAACGTTATTAAAAGTTCTTAAAAACAGATATACTCCGGAAGGATATACAACCGTTCAGAATATGGTAACACCAATGAATGCTGCAAACTTTATGAATTTCATCCTTGATGAAAGATTCAGAGAGTTTGCGGTAGAAGGACACAGATGGTTTGACCTGAGAAGGGCTAACCAGAAAGAAATTAAACATACCATTAACGGTAAGGACTATATTCTTCAGCAGAATGATCCGAGATATACAATAGAATATCCGATGAGTGCAAGAAAAAATAATCCTAATTTATAGAACACTTCATATTAACAACCCCTGAAACCGCTAGAATTTAACCGTTCTAGCGGTTTTTTTGTACTTTTGCAGTATGAAAATTGCCATTATTGAAGATGAGCTGCTGGCTGTTAATTATCTGAAAGACCTTTTAGATAAACAAAACATCATTCCTGTTACGGAAATTGTGGTTCTTCGTTCTAAAAAAAAGGCAATAGACTTCTTTGAAACTGATTCTGCTGATCTTATTTTTATGGATATTCATCTTGGCGACGGGATGAGCCTGGAAATTTTTGAGCAGGTAGAGCTTTTTACTCCCATCATCTTTATTACGGCATTTGATGAGTATGCAATGCGTGTTTTCAAACATTTTACCATAGATTATGTCCTGAAACCTTTTGAAGAAGAAGATCTCCATCAGGCATTACAGAAATTTGTTTCCATCAGAAATAATTTTGATCCAGAACCTTTATTGAAATCCATTTCTACCTTACGTCAGGGAGAAGATACTGAGATGATGAAGCGTTTTATGGTGCGGGAAGGTAATAAGCTAAGGTCTGTAGATGAACAAAATACAGCCTATTTCTTTGCTTCAGGAAAATATCTTTTCCTTACAACCATGGATAATCAAACGTATATTTTTGATGATACCATCAAGGATATTATCCAGAAACTTAATCCACAGGTTTTCTTTAAAGTGAACCGTAAGTTTATCATTAATAAAGAAGCAATTACAGAAATCATCAAGCATTCAAGCCAAAAGGTAGAACTAAAACTTTCTCCCAAACCCGAAGTAAGTGATGAGGTATTTATCAGTAAAATGCAGATTACTGAATGCCTGAACTGGTTAAAGAATTAAGGAGGCAGAAAGCCTGATGCTGGAAGAGGGAAGTACTGATGGTTTGGATACATAATTCAGTCTTTTTAACTTTTGTATTTTGTCATTCCAAGAAAAGAGGGCTCTCAATATAAGAATCAATAAAAGTATTTAATTATCACCTAATTTTTTCAAACGCAAAGATTAAATTTAAATCTTTACAATTTTAAGGGAGCAAAACTAGAATCAATGCAATTGATTCTTACTAAGCGTATGCACATCCCCATGCTTCATCAGCGGTTTACCGCAATCTTAGCTTACTTAAAAATAAATCATCCGAATCACTATAACTTTGCGTCTAAAAAATAACAGTTCGTATAGAAAAACACATCACCCAATATTTTATCTAAACCATTTAATTTATCACCTGATTTTTTCAAACGAAGATTAAATTTAAATCTTTACAATTTTAAGGAAGCAAAACTAGAATCAATGTAATTGATTCTTATTAAACGTATGCACAATTCCCACGCTTCATCGGCGGTTTACCGCAATCTTAGCTTACTTAAAAATAAATCGTCCGAATCACTATAACTTTGCGTCTAAAAAATAACACCTCGTATAGAAAAATACATCATCCAATACTTCATTTAGATTATTCCATCAAACAACAAACAAAAGTTCCTATAGAATAGTAACCTTCGCTCTTCCAGCTTCCAACCTCTCCCTCTCTTCATTTTTTTTCGTATTTTTCATCTTTAAATTATTGTTAACTATTGAATCATGAAAATATATCTACTAACAGCCTTATTATTTTCTTCTGTAGTATTCTCTCAAAAGATACAGTTGAAAAAAGATAAGATTTTATTCAATGAAAAGGAAGTAGGAATCCTGAAATCCCCTTACAGAGATCATTTTGAATTTTATAACCTGGCGAATGAAAAGGTTTTTGATGCCGATTTAAAAGGAGTGACGTTAGCAAAAGAACAGTTTCTTTATTATCTTGATATGAAATCTGCAGATGGGAAGACCACTCAGATTCCTTATGAAGTATTGGTTACCTCATTTAAGGTAGATAGAATTGTAGCTTATCAATTGGCCGTAAAATATCACCTTTTCAATGAAAATGGTTTTGATAAGACAGAACTAGAAAAATTCTTTACTACTCCGAGGGAAAATCTGGGCGACAAATATCTGGCTGCAAAAACCAACAGTATTGCTGAAGATAATGCAAGAAAAAGCAGACTTGATAATATCAGAAGCCTCTACAATCCAAGAATGGGTTCCAATGGAGAAATTTTGATCAATAGCGGAGGCTTTCAATCTAAAATTATTGGATATTCAAGAGCGTTTAACTGTGTAGGGTTCAATAATACGGGATCTTGTCTGGAAGTAACTGATTTGGATGGTGTGAAGGTGGCTTCTATGTATCAAACCAATCAGGGGTTGAAAACATATTTGGTAAAAACCTTTGATAACAATGAATTTACCTTTACCGCTACAAGGCCTTATGCACCTTCAGATTATGCATTTATCAATGAGTTTGTAGCTAATCTTTTTATTGAAGGGTATACACTTGAACATCAGGCTTACTATAAAAATCAGGAACTTCATCAGGCAAAAATGAATGATGCAGTGAACCGCAGTATCAATTTATATGATATTCCGGGGTATCTGGTTGAGAAATCAGGAAAGAAAACAGAAGGAGCAGTTACGATTTGGTTTGAAATGCTGGATCCGGAAAGAACTGGACAAAAACTTCCTCAGGATGGGGCAGATCGGTTTGGACAACGTGTTACGCTGAAGAAAAGATTACCAGGGATGAATAGTATGGCGACCAAAGTATATGATGCTGATTCAGGAGTACATTTCTGTGTATCTCCGAATGGAAACGAAGAATGTTACTATGGCCTGGATGTAAAAGGAGAGCTCATGAAAAAGCTTCAGAATTATGGAAGTCTGCATGGTAATAATTCCTATTTCTATAGATTGGTTGCAAAAGAGAATAAGGTTATGCTCCTTCAGGATCCTGTAGAGCTTCAAAAATATGTCATCAAAACAGATATACAGCCTAAAGGGCAAATGCTGGACAGCAGATCCAATGATAAGTTATCCGAAAAGCTGGCAGACTATCTTAAAGACTGCAAGTCGGTTTCTGACCAGCTGAAAAATGAAAGTCTTGATCTTAAGAATGAGGAAAACCTGATACAGATTATTTCAGACTATAGTAAATGTAAGAAATAACTGAATACAGGAATAATTAAATCCGGCAACAATAAGTCTGTTGCCGGATTCTTGTTTTATAATAGTGTAGAAGCTTCTTAGTTTCCTTCTTCCATCCTTATTAAATAGCCAGTTTCAGTGAATCCTTCTTCTTTGATAAAATTTTCCTCGAAAAAATATAATGCGTCAAGTTTTGACGTTGGGGGGGTATACTTTTGTTTCAGAATTAAAGAACGAACTATAGATGACTGTACGCTTGCTTATCCTGATGATATTTACCATTTCTAAACTTAAAGTTTCAAACCAGTTGTAGCAAACAATTTCAATTTTTTTAATCATTCAATATAACACGTCAAGTTTTGGCGTTAGCCTGAAATACCTTTGCTAAAGAATCAAACACCAAATCACAAAATAGTAATCATCCATGGATAAACCAAGTGAAAACAGAATAAAAAATCTCCATCCATGGGTAAGGAAAGAAGTCACACAAATTATAAAAGAATGTGATGAAGCCCTTACCGGGAGAGCAAAAGTAAGAATTACCCAAGGTCTGAGAACTTTCAAAGAACAAGATGCGTTGTATGCGCAGGGGAGAACGAAAGTCGGAAAAAAAGTCACTAATGCCAAGGCCGGACAAAGTATTCACAATTACGGATTAGCAGTAGATATTTGCCTTATTATCGACGGAAAAGCAGCAAGCTGGGACACTGCGAAAGACTGGGATAATGATGGTGTAGCCGACTGGTACGAATGTGTGAAGATATTTGCCAGACATGGCTGGAACTGGGGCGGAAACTGGAAAACCTTTAAAGACCTGCCACACTTTGAGCGAAACTCCATCTGGAAAGGCGAACGAAAGATCAAAGCAACCTGGAGAAACTTACAAAATTTACCAAAAGATAAAGACGGATATGTAATTTTCACGAAATAATCCCGGGATTATTTCACCGTGAAAATCAATACTACAATCAAACGGAATGATTGTACAGGAAGGGTTTTGTCTTTTCCGGAAAGAATAAAACGCTTCTTATTGAGCACTTGTTAAAACCTAAAAGAACACTGAATAAAAAAATTATTGAAGCAGTTAAGATGCATGAAGAAAAATCATATCGGATTTTTAAGAAAAACACTCTTTAAAAAATAACCAGGCTTACTATTCTTAAAGCCTTCAGTAACCTTAAGGGTTCGGGGTCCTTTTCAGTTTTATCAGACTGATCATTACTACCGTCTTATCTTTTATTAACACCAAAAATAACAAAAATGCCACAAAATATTCCATCGGGAAGCTTATCAACAGCTCCCGACAGCAAAGGGCTTAACGTACGGCCTGATCTTTTGCCGGAATCTTTCTTCTTCCTGGAGAAGGGAAAGGTATTCTCGCAACTGCCAGCCGGAAAATTTGGAGCCAATGGGACTGTATTCAGGACCACTTCCAAAGTAAGCTTTACCGGCAAAGTATATACCATTTGCCAGGGACAGGTATTTTTACAACCTTGTGGAAATGACTCCACTAAAGTAAATGCGATCCTGAAGCCTTTTAATCAGCCGATTAAAGGATTAGCGATCAAATATATCGTATACAGAGGCCTGAACAGATCAGATTTCTTCCAAGGTGATTTGATCACATCAGGAACACCAACAGCCTTTATAGACATTATCAAAAAAGAGTTTACAGGTCTCTATAATATGCTGGGAATTACAGTCCCTCAGTTTACGGCTCAGCATATCGGGTTTCCAGTAGGGAATTCCCAATTAGAATCCGATCTTATTGATGATTATTTCCTTAAGATTTCTAAAGTTGAGGTCAACGGAGGTACTGCTACTGAACAGCCTAAAAAAGCTTTTGAACTACCAATGATCCCACGAGGAACGCATCTTGGAAATGCTAACGGAAGTGTGGGTATTGATATTGTATTGAACGAAGGAGACTATACAGTAGCGAACGATCCAAATCCATTTAAATTGAATCTGGCTTTTGCCCGAAGCGCAGACCACGTTTTAGATCAGGCCATAGGAAATACCCCTTTTAAAAAGAAACTGATCAGAGAAACGGCCACTCAATTCCTTGATATTGCTGCCTTTTATGGTTTACATACGCAGGGGAAAGGGAAGATCCATATGAGTGATAATTCTGTTCTGCAAACGGTAGAAGAAATTGCCAGTCAGATTTCAGGCTTTAAAACAGCTGATACAACCTATCTGTATATCCAGGGAAGCAGACAGAGATCTTATAATTTCTATGGAAATCAGAATCTGGAAGGAAATACCAACAATATTAAGATTGGACCCACCACTGCGAATCTTTCTTTAGAGCAGTTTGAAGCAGGATGGCCGGTAAAAGAGCTGGTTGCACAACCATCATTGGTGGTTCAGCTTACAACGGATAACAATGCTGCTGCTGCCATGTACGTAAAACAAGGTGTTTTACATGTAGATACCCGAAATGAGGATTATTTTATCAGAGGGAAAAACCTGCTTCAGGAGGATGGAAACGGAGCAGATACCAATTTTACGAAACCTATTACTTTTAAATTAGATAAAACAAGTGCCGGTAAGACGGTTGCTTCTTTTATACAACTGATTTATGAAGGGAAAACCGTGAAAATTACTTCTGAAACTCCTGGTCCAAATCCGGGTGATCCTGCTGTAAGTACAACGTATGATTTGAAGGATATTGATGATATTTTCGGGATGATTGATGTAAAGCCAATGATAGCATCCAAAAATTCTAATGAGCTTCAATATGTAATTGATCAGAATTTATTATTGATTGATTTTGAAAGTAAAACAGGAGGAAAAGATATCGCAACAGTAACTACCAAGAAAGTGGAGGATCTGATCATGAAAAATGATACAGAAAATTTGAAAAGAGTTACTTACGAGACGTTGTTGAATAATATTAGACAGAATGTAGGAGGTTTTTTTGAAAGCAGGGCAGCTTATCAGGATAATTCTAATAGTGGAACAATTTCTTATAATGATAAAATAAATAATTTTTATCAACTAGGAAGACCTTATTACCTCCAAGCAGAAAAATTGATAGCATCTGATGGTGCTTTAATGACAGGAGTATCCCTGAATGTAGAAAATCTGACATTACCAAGTAAAAAAATTGTAGGAATTACAGATACTGAAAATACTAAGTTTAAATCATTAATTTCTGATAAGCAATTAAATAATCCGAAATTTTATTTTAAAAATATTCTTATTGAAGAAACTTCTTATTATGAATCTTCCGAAGGCCGTCAATATAAAAAATATTTACTAGGAGTTATAGGAGAAAGCCAGTTAGGGCAACTTCTAATAGCCTTTCCAACAGATCCAATATTTGTAATAACATTAGATAACTTGGTTTTTACTTCAGAAGAGTATGCTAAATGGATGCCAATTAATGTAGAGGTAAATAAGGAGGTTATTAATTTGAAAATCACTTAATAATATGGAAGCATTATTTTTAGCAAATAGAAAAATAGTAAGAAAAGAGGGGACTAATCCTAATGGAGAGGCTTATAATTTATTACCTACGGGAGGATCTAATAAGTTTTTAACAACTCCTGAGGGACAAATTTTGGAGTTTAATATTCAAAATAGTGGTAATTCACCTCTAAGATATATATATATTGGTTACGAACACATACTTGATAGAGACAAAGATAAATTAAATACAAAAAAATACAGATTCGATCGATATGGAGGTTTTTGTTTAAATACGGAATATACGAAGTACAAAAACTTTAAAATATCACTGGATGAACTATTGAATAGTAAAAATTGGTTTGATAATAATTTTCAATATGCTCAATTGTATGATTTCATTATACTCGAAAGATTAGAATTTGATGAGCCATCCAAATATTATAAACAAAGAAAATATACAATAATTATTGAAGATTTGGAGATTGATTTATTTAATCCAAATAAATATCCAATTGATACAATAATTGTGGATACATCTGATAATCAGCTAAACTCGTATTCTGGAAAGTTTTTCACAAAGAATATTTCAGTTGTAAATAATGAGGAATTTAGAAAGCAATATTATACAAAAATAATTACAATGATTTGCTTTAGAACTTATTATATACATAGTGAGATTTTTGGAATATTAGCAAAAAAAGATTTGGATACTATTAAGCAGGCCGTTTACAAGAAAGAAAAATTAAATAATAGTTCTGAATATGATAGTTTGTTTAAAATAGATAAAATAATAGGAAATATACTCAAAGATTGGGGATATGTTGATAATGTTGATGCCAGTTTTTTATTAGAAGGGAAATCATTAGAATATGCAGAAGCTTATTATAATTCAATTTCAAGCTTTTACAGCTCATTGAAAGCCGCAGATAAAGATATTTATTTTGGATATGATAGTAAGAATAACCCATTAGATTTTAATGGGAAGCCAATCACAAAAGATGGTGTTGCCTTACCTAATAAAACAATAGGTGTGGCTACCCAAGAAGAAAAAGATAAGGCTGATAATGAACGCCGCCTAAACTTATTGTTGAAATATCTTACTACAGAAGGATTAGGAATACTCGATTATGATACTAGATTAGCAATAGTGATAGATGCTTTAAACACAAAGTATTTACCACAAGATGATGGAGCTTATTTAACACAAAATAACTTACTCAAGGTCATATCTAGTTTTGCCAATTCCAATGATGCAGATAATTTTCTTGGTTTTTTATTGAAGAAAAGTAATGGAGAAATGTTAAATTTCCAAAACCTGTATTATAAAATAAACGAATATTATATTCAAATTAATATTCCTCTTATTGGTATTCCGGTAGGAAATAAAGAACTTAGTCGTAAAGTTTTAGTTTATATTTTATATGCTATTTGGAAATTTTCTACCTATAATCCTAATCATATTCCTTCTGGAGTTATACCTAATCAAGATGGTTTAAATCCTAATAGTTTTTTCTTGGTTTCACCAGGACGAGAATATTTTGAAAAATCAAATGGTGAACCTGCCACAGATAAAAGCTTAGAATTTGAAGCAGTCGAAATAGAACAAGATGTACTATTTACTCATTATGAAGTTGATAAAAAATTTTATAATGAAAAAATTTGTATTAAGAAATACGAAGCAAAACAATCTACAATCTATCAAGGAGTAGAAAGTCAAAAGGATTTATGGTATCATTTATTTCAACCGATATTACTTTTAGGATATAAGAAAGTTGGAGATAATGAAAAAGAAGAGTTTCGTTTACCTGCAATTCCTAAGGTACCAGCATTTATGTTTTATTATTTCAAAGAATTTGAAGAAAAATATAAGACAAATGCTTTAATCAATTTTGGTGTACAGGTTACAGTAGATGCTTTATTATTATATTTTACAGCTGGCACATCAGAATTAACTGAAATGAGATATCTTAAATACCTATCAGACTCTGGTAAAGTAATTTTAAACCCTTCTGCTTATCAAAATGCATCAAATGTAATTCGACTTTGGAAGATTATTAATACTACGGAAACGATATCATTTACAGCGTCAACTCTTGCAAATTTTGCCATTTATTTAAGTTCAACATCAACTAATCAAACAGATAAAGAGTTTTATGAGAGGGTAAGAAATCTTGCATTTCTTGTAATGTTAGGCACTGGACTAGGATCTTTGTATGCACAAACTAAAGCAGTAAAAGAAGCTGAAAGTATATTAGCTATGCTTAGTAATCCTAATCTTACAATAGCTGTTAGTTTAGAAGCTAAAAACTTTTTAATTTCTTTAGCAAGAAGTGAAAAATATCTTGGAGCAATGGTTGATAAAATAGATGCATTGCTTCAGACATATGCCCCGGGAACAACTAATAATATTAAATCTTTACTTTTAAATTTTACTAAAGAAGAACAATTAGGATTTTATTTTGATTTCATTCAAATGCATGATATTAGCAAATGGTTAAAAATGAATGAAAAGATTAATGATGAAGTTGTAGCAATTATTAATTGGAAAAAGCTTTATAATCTTGGTGCATCTGATCGAACAGCTTTAGAGATTATTATAAGTAAGGCAAAAACTAATAGTATGGCAAAATATTATAGTGAGCCTTCATTTAAAAAAGAATTAGAAGCTTTTGGTTATGAGAGAAGATGGGACTTTTTAAATAAAGTAGAGAATATTGATATCGTATTCAATAGCTATAAAGCAAAGCCACAATTGTTAAAAGCTTGGAAGCGTTTCCATGTAGAAGGAAATACTAGAGCTGGATTTTTAGAATTAGAAGCTACGGAACAGGTTGAATTTTTAAATATATTAGGTAAGGAAGAATTTTTTAGTAGAATAAAAGCAAATCCGGATATCATTAAGTCTTGGAAGAAATATAATAGTGAAGCAAGTTTTAAAACTTACTTTAGCAAATATTCAGATGATGATTTGTTAATTTTTCATAATGATTTTAAATCAGATGATATAAGCAGTTTTAATCATTTCATAAATGAACCAAGCTATATTGTAATTCAAAGAAATTATTTAAGAAATTATATTCCAGTTAGAGGATCAGGATTTCCATTTGATACATCTTTGTCTGAAGTGTTTTCTCATTATGGAATGCATGGTCAAAAATTATATCTTAGGGTTGAGCAAGAATTTGATATTACTGTTAATGCTATTAATGATGCAAAGGAATTAAAAGATATAACATTAAAAAGTGGTTTTTCTCATGAAGATTTTCCAGATCTGATTATATTACGAGATAATATTTCTAAAAACAAAATGGATGATTTCTTACGGGAACCTAAAAATAATGATGGAAATCCATTGAATGTAGTTTGGAATAGAAATCCTTCAAAGCCTAATAATATGCTTGATATAGATAAAATAAGATCTATTTATGCTAATTTTGAAAAAGGGCAATACAGAACAATACATCCATGGATTGAAAAGAAACTTATATATCATATTGAAGTAAGACTTAAAAACACATGGAAAATTGATGATTTTAGTAAAGGATTTACAGGACATATTCCTGGGACGCATGCTGAAGTAAGAGCATTAAATGAACTTTTATGGAGACTTGAAGCTAATGGGGTTAATATTACCGATGATGTCTTCAAAAAAATTCTAGGATATAATAAAAACTATACTGTTAATGGTATAATGCCTAGATGTGCAGATTGTTTTTTCCTTACTAAGGAAATACGAATGATAATGTCAAATTAAAATATAAATTTTATGGGATTAAAAGAACCAACAAAAGAAAGAGTTAATTTAAATGATATACAGTGGGGTGATTGGGATTATGATGGAAGTCGACTTGCATTATATAATAATCAATTATATACTGGTTATATAGTTTTTACGAGATATCAAAATGGTATTGTAAAAGCAGAAATCGAGTATAAATCAGGAAGCCATATAGGATGGGAGAATGAATATAATCAAGGAGGCATACTTACCTATTCATGTTATTCCGTAGGGGAAACATCTCAGGAAATTTATAAATATGATGATAATGGAAATTTATTAGATCATTATACTTTATAATGAAATATTAGGTCTTATTTAATAAAATTGTACACGAATTTTATTAATAGTGATTTATATAATTTGCTTCTTATTTTTTAATAAAATAAAAAGAAATGATTATGTTCAGAATGATAAGTTGATAGTCTATCAAGCTGTCTGAAATAGTCCAACACCACGAGAAATTAAGTAACCCCTACTTAATAAGGCTTTTGTTTGCCTAAACGAAAGCCTTCCACTCACCCAAACACAAAATTATTTTTATGTCAAATCAAACACCGGTAACACACAGGTATTACCCGAGGTTATCCTCTGTGGTTACAAAAGACGACATCCCGGATATCCTGGGATTCTTAAAACCGGGGATTACTAACCTCCTCGATAAAATCTATTATAAAGATTTACAGTATAGTAAAGGGCCGAAAGGAGATTCAGCGTTTTACAGTTTATCTGTCGTTTCCAAGAGAATCGATATTGAAATTCCGGGAACAGGGATTTCATTAGTCCTGAACGGAACAGATGACACCGCGATCTCCGCATTTCCCATCACCGTTGAATACCAATGGAAGATCCTGGCGTATTTACGCTACTTCAGCTTAGGAAACTTCTCCTTTGAACCTCAGCAGATCTTCGAGGTAGCCCTTAGGGTGCTCAACGTAACGGAAGAACAGGCCATCGCGCACTTTGTGAACACATTTGTCAAGCCTGTTAATCAGAATATCACACCTCTGATGCAGTTTGTCAGTGATATTAATGCTGCACATGGCTTAGGGCTTGCAGCGGTAAATGATACCACTACAGTAGCCAATATTGTAGAAGATATCTACGCAAAATCAAATAATAAATATGCCTCTCTTGTTGCTTTTGCAACGTATTTGCTTTCCAACGACCTCCAGGAGACAGCAGAAAAGGTAAAAACTTTCTTCAAAGCTTTAATGCCGCAGGATATTGATGAGTTCATTAAAGAGGTAGCCATTCCGAAGTTTAAGGCAACCTTGATGCTGTCGGCAGCGATTGAGTTTCCCAGAAGTATTTTAAAACCGGTAAACCCATTAAAACACCCGACTGCTCCTTTAGAAGTCATTGAAGATGATACCAAAAAAGTAACTCTAAGTTTTGGGGAAGCTTTATTTTATGCTGATACAGAAAAAGGTTTCGGATACAATATGGATCTGGTCCTGAATATGAGTAACCCTGCTCAGATTGGAAACACAGGTTTTATCATCGATATTCACAACCTTAAAATTGACCTCAGCAAAACGGAAAATATTGCTGAAGCCGATGCAGACGGAAGACCTAAGGAATTTATGGGTGTCTATATGGAATACACCGAGATTTTCCTTCCTAAAAAATGGTTTAAAAAGAAAAATCCAGAAGGAAATACTCAACAGACCATCGGTATTTCAGCCAATCATATGCTGATCGGAACCGGAGGGCTTTCAGGAAATATTGCCATTAGGCCTACCTACGCCGTTAAAACAACAGGAACCGAGACAAAAGTTGTTGATTACTTCAGCAAGTTTTTTAAGCTGGATTATACTAATCTGAAAGTGAAATCCATGAGCAGTTCTAATGAAACAGCTATTCATAACATGGATGAATTGATGTCTTTCATGAACGGCTTGGCATCACCTTCTGAGCTTAAGTTTGTTTATCCAATGGGATTAAGAACCGTTGCAGGAGATTACAGGGAGTTCCAGAAAGAAGAAGACTATTATAAATTTCTGGCAAGCCTGTCTGTTGATAGTCTTGATAAAGATAACCGTACCTTATGGTTTAATCTTGGGAAAGATACTGAGAAATCATGGGAATTAGGATTCAGCAAATTTGATATTGATTTCCACCAGGGGCAGGTAGTACATTCCTCATTACATGCCGGATTGAAAATCAAAAAATTCAAAGATTATAACGGCCTGGATATGGTCATTGACGTTGTTGGAGAATGGGAAAGCAAAGAGAATTTCAAACTTTCTGCTGCCATTCTGCCTTTTGGTCTTAAAATGAATCTTTTTAACATCCTTAACTTTTATTTACAAAGAATAGAAATCGGGAAGAAGAATGATAACTTCTATGTGGAAGCAGATACCAAAATTACTTTCCCTGAAGGATCATTTGGAGAAAGACTGTTAGGAAAAGAAGGAATTGATCTGCCGGCTATCCGTTATTACGCCAACGGTAAATTTGAAATTGCAGGCGGAAGTTCAATCATTCCAACCAACCTTCACCTGAATTTAGGTCCGGTACGTATGGCGGTTACAGCCATCCACATGGGAACCATACAGCGAATGTATAAAGGGAATATGCGTACCTATAATTATATCGGATTTGATGGTGGAATCAATATCAATCCACTAGGTCTTGATGTAAGAGGTAATGGGGTAAAGTACTATTATACTGCTGATAACGATGAATTCGGTGGAACTAAAGATGATTATTTCCATATCTCAACTTTAGAAGTAGACCTTGTAATTCCGGGAACAGCGAGTGCAAGTGCTGCGGTAGCCATTATTAAAGGAGCTCTTACTATTCCTGAACCAGGAAAATCTACAGAATACAGAGGAAAAGTTTCTCTTCAGTTGCCGAAAATGAATATTTCAGGTTCTGCAGAAATGGCTTTTGATCCTAAATATCCGGGATTCCTGGTAGATGCAAGCGTCGAATTGCCATTCGTGATCCCATTAGGTTCATTTGGTATTTTCGGATTCCGTGGACTCATCGGATACCGATATGTAGCTGAAAAAGCAGCTATTGGAATGACAGAAAACGATACCTGGTACGATTATTATGTACATCCGCAGCGAGGAATCAATACGGATAAATTTATCGGGCCTCAGTTTACTCAGAAATACAGTGCACCGTTCTCCTTTGGAGCAGGAGCTTCTCTGGCAACTTTAGATGGGCGTCTTGCTTCATTGCGTGCCATGGTATTGCTTTCAGTACCAAGTATGTTTGCGATTGATGCCGGATTAACGATCATCAGTGAGCGTCTTGGGCTTACAGAAGATGACCCTAAAGTTCCGCCATTCTATGCATTCGTTATTGTAGGTGATAATTCACTGGAAATCGGAGCGGGAGGTAACTTCCAGCTTAACAAGAATAACGGATCATTCATTGACATTAAGGCTGAAGTTCAGATGGGCTTCTTCTTTAAAAATCAAAGACCGTGGTATGTCAACTTCGGAACAAGAGACAAGCCGATCAGGGCCAGTCTGTTTAAAGATTCGGTGAATATTAAGGCAGAATCTTATCTGATGATTGCCGCCAAAGGAATTGAAGCTGGTGCAAGAGTAGACTTCAACCTGAATCTGATTATTGTAAAAGTGTATGCCGCTATTGAAGTAGGAGCGCACATCAGTTTTGAAAGACCGCAGGTAGGAGGATATATTTATGTGGAAGGAGGAGCAGAGATCAATCTTTTCATTGTAAGTGTTGCCTTATTTATCTCGATCTATTTCAGAGTAGAACTTATATTCCCGTTCCTGATCCTGGCAGAATTCAAATTCGAACTCAAGATTAAGCTGGCAATCTTTAAAATTAAGCTTAAAGTTCATTTAAGTATTAAATGGGAGAAAAGTGATAAAGTGGATACAAGTGCTGTACCACCTCTTACTTACGAATCAGATCCACCGGAAATTGATTATCCGAAAGAAGCAAGATTGAAAAATGCGGTAAAAGGAGTTCATATGTTGACCAGTGAGACCTTTGATCTTCCTGTAGTGCAGGTTGGTAATGCGCCGTTACCATCTGTTAAAGATCATGAAAAACTTCCTACCATTCCATTAGATACCTATATCGATATCAAAATTGAAAAAGGACTTATTCCAACTTCTACTGCAGGTGAAAAAATCGGAGGGCATACCAACGGAGCCACTGAGTTTACAGATCTTATCCCGCCTCAGAAAACGCAGCCGGGAGGTCATGTACTTCGTCAGGTGAAACACCAGTACTCCATTGAAGATGTAGAGATTAAAATTCTTAACAAACAGGGAACCGTATGGAATAAATACAACCCTTACAGAGCTGTATTAACAACAGATGAAGCGAATAGTATTGGTAATCTTGATCAATTTAAATTAGGATTCTGGCAGAAAACCAATGATAAGTATGATACCATCAGGATTCTGGCATCTACACCGTTCTCATTCCTGGATGCTGCACAACCGGGATGGTTTATTCCTGAACAATACGGGATTACTGCTTCATCACTATTCTGTACGGAAACAAAAAAGGTATGGCATGAGTCTGATGTGAAAGACAAAACGGTAGGAACTGTATATTATCCACCGGCGGGAGCTCCCTATAATTTTATTAACGGAGCATACTATAACCTTTTAGGAACAGTATCGGATACTACGGATTATATGACGGTTTCCAATGCAGCCAACTCACATAATTTCTCTAAATCCTTAAAGATTACCAATGGAAATACAATGGTTGTCCTGCTTCCTGAAGCATCAGCAAGTACAGAGTTGTTTCTTTCTACAACGGCTAGTTCCGTGAGAGTCAGATATTATAAAGATGTATTCTCGACGGGTATTTATCAGAATTATGCCCTGATTGAAGAAGTAACCAAAACAAAAGCAGAACTGGCATCAAAGCTTGTTTATGAAGCTGCTGATCATGCAGGCCAATATGTAAGTAAAATTGAAATTATTCCATACAATGCCAACCAGCAGGAGATTGATGCTATCAATGCACAAATTGACCAGATCTGGGCAACTGCAACAGCCAATACAACCGGTGAGGTAACCAGTGTAGTTCTTTCACCAGATCAACAGGCTGAATATGATAAGCTTCTTGAAGAATTGAAAAAACTGAAAGGAGGAGGATGCACTTCTTCTCAATGCAAAGAGCTTGATTTCAATGTGATGCATGTTGAAGATGGATATAACGGATTATTTGGAAATGGAGTAGTAAACTTTAGCATGTCTAATGTGGCAACTAAATGGGTAGACTATGAAACGCAGTATATGATGGTAACAGGAGGCAATACTCCACCATTCGTTGACTTCAATACTCATTCTGTAATCTTCTTGTTTTTACCTTATGGTCCTACTAACCAGTTTATTAAATATAATAGCGTAGTTACAAAAATCTCAGAGAAAGCAGATGGTATTGATATCTGTTATTCAAGTGATTATCCAAAAGAAAGAATTAATAAGGTTGCGATCATTAAGGTAAGTAAGACCACAGAAAAACCTCTTAATCTGAAGTTTACTCCTGATTGTGGATGTGATTCTAAAGCAGAGCCTTGTACAAAAGATACAAAACTTTGTGATTTCCTTACGGGGCTTATGTATAATCTTAACCAATGTATTGTTTATCAGGGAGTAGATGAAGTAACCCAGTTAAGATACAGTTCAAAATGTTTCTTCATGTTCATTGATGCCATCTACCAGTTTGATAAAGAGTTCCCACAATATAACCTGATCCAGGGAGCAGGATATGTGAGAGATCTGGTAGAGAAACTGAGAAGCTATCTGAATACTGAAGGTGCTAAAATGTCTGTAGCAGTACAATTAACAAAAGATATTCATGACATTATTTTCAAGCTAGGAAACTGCGGCTGTAGTGATGATGATGGTAATGGAAATGGTAACCTAACCAGCGTTTGTCATACTTTGTTCCATCAGGTAAGATGGATAACGGCTGAAGATTACGAATATCAGCAGACCATTCCATCACAAGATGCTGTAACTGCCGACATGCAGCTGATGCAGGAGGCAATGAGCAAAGTGGTTCAACCGGTTTGGAGACCAAATAGTGTATACTACATCAATCTTAAACTGAAAGATAATGTAAATGGAGATACACCACATATCATTGATTATTATTTTGCCTTTAAAACAGCAGGACCTATCGGACACTTTGAGAAGAAAAATGAAGATTACATTGAAAAGCTTAAAGATGCTGATGGAAATCTGACAGATAAGAAGAAAAATATAGATGAATATCCAATTACTTCTCTGAAATCATATATCGATATGCAAAAATCATATCCTAATGTAGACGGAGATCTTCTGATGGCAAAACCATTATTCTATGGTAACGAGCAGAGTAAAATACAACTCTCTTTTACTAAGCCTTATATCTATAATATGCTTAAAACATGGACTGCTCATAATGTAAATGGAATGGACGTGGAGGAGATCAAAGGAAGCATTAATATCGCGATTAAAGATCCGATAACAGGTATTAGTATTCCATATCCATTACCTACAACCTGGACAAAGCATGAAACAATACCGGTAACTAAGGAAGCCTGGGAAGATGATGATCCGAATTTACCATTAGGAGTTCAGCAGATGCTTAACTATGTGAATCACGCCAACCAGGCGAACACAGGAATGGCTTGTAGCATTAATCTTGGGAAACCGGTTACACCAAAAGCATATAAATATTCAGTTGAGTTGGAAGACCTGAGTCCGGAAAAACTATACACAGCCATTATCTACAATGCCTTTGATGATGACGGAGATGGAAAATATGAACCACAGGCTATACCAACAACGGAAGATCCTTACAAAGTATATGAAGAGAACCAGAAGATCCATGAGTTCGTATTCAGAACTTCAAGATACAAGGACTTTAAAGAGCAGGTAGAAAGTTATAAGCTGAAAGAATATAATGATAAAAACGAAGTGATAGGACAGAAGGATGCTATCTATGAAGTGAAAGCAGATCTTAAGCCACAACAGCTTAATGACCTCTATATCTTAGCTTCAGAAGGTACTGAAAATCCAAACTTAAAAGGGCTTGCCAATACCTATTCAGAAGTATTTGACCGCGCTTTTGAAGGAGTAATGGGACTAAAACCATTAAATCCTCCTACCAATACAGAATTTGTTAAAATAGTCAATACCAATAATGATGTAGTGGCATTACTGATAAGGAATCCGGAGCCATTCAATGATCCTAGAATTCCATTGAAGAAAGTGAAGGAATGTCTTAAGGTTCTTAATAGTGTAAACGAACATAATAAAGATTTCCAATTAATCTTTTCTAAAGATTATTCTCAGATTTTAGTCGTGCATAAGAGCAATAAGATTAAAGATCAGAATTTAAAACTGCAGTTTATGTATAAATACTGGAATGGATCAGTTTATACTGAATTTCCAGGAAGCGGAGTGACAATCAACGAATTAAAACTAAACAATTAATTAAATCTAAAATGAGTTTTTTAAAAAATCATAATTATATAAGTTCCAAAGGATTAATCAATTCCTCTACAAAAAGCCAGGGAAATGTAATGCAGGTGGGAAATATTGATTCAGTCGGGCTGATTACAGTTCTTGACGAAAGCGGTAACCTGAAATGGAACAGAGCTTTTAAATCTCCTCAAGGAGGATATACTACCTTTGTTAAGGTAATGCCATTCAAAAACGGTGATTTTGCTGTGGTAGGAGTAACCTCCTATAAAACTCCTGTTGTAATGAGGATCAAAGGAAATGGAGATGTAGTATGGTGTAAAGTTTTTCAGTCGATTGAAACTGATGAAAGACGCATTTTTGCTGACATTCTTGCTGATTCAATGGTTTACCTTACTTTTTATAACGTAAACGCAAAGATGAGCGGAACTCTCTTATTATCCGGCTGGGAAGGGAAAGTAAGTTCAAGAACAGATATTATTAATAACGGTACTCCAGGGGCAACCCTGGAAGTAACCGGGATTAGTACCTTTAGTGAAATAGTTCATATTAGTGCTAATGAAACCCTGAATGGTGTAACACGTGGTGTATCCTTCTATGGACAGGTAAATGAACCGGTAGAGACTGCTCAATATCCTTCTGTGAACAATATTCCTGTTGTATTAAACGGAGTTTATTGCCGTCCGAACCAACAGGGTGGCTATGAATTGCATTGGGGAGGTAAAATTAACAAAACACCTGTTTTGTTAACACCTAATGACAGAGCATTTTTATTTAAAGATTGGGATTCCCAATCCGTAAAATTTATCCACGGCAAAGATTTTTTCTACGCAACTACAGGTGCAGGGTATAATTTCTGTTATTCTGAATACGATTATACACCTGTATGGACGCAGCAATCATCCATCAAAGGTTTTTATATTGATCAGGTTGTAGGAAATGAAGTGACAGTAAGAGGAACGCAAGGTTCCGATTTTACAGGGCTTGTGAGCAAAGGAATTAATACCTGTTTTACTTCACCTACCAATAATATAAACGTATCATTAGAAGGTTATAAGCTCAAAGATGCTCCCTATATTTCCAAGAAAGTAGATTTCAAAGAAGAAGAACTTAATTTTGATATCATCACTAAGCCTTATGCTAATGAAAATGCATGTGGATCAAATGGAGGCGACGGAACAGAGATTACTTTCAATGAGTTTTCAGGATTACAAACACCTAATTTTTACCTTCAGGCTGCCGGATCCAGAGGAGAAGATAGTACCAAGGGAATTCATCTGAGATGGGGATTCGGAGGTGAATTGGGAGAAAACCACCTTCCCAAAGGAAGACTTACAGACAACAAGAATAACTTCAATAAACCTGATGATTTTGTTAAAGTTTATAGAACCCTATATGAGAAGAAAATCTTCAATCTGGAGTTTACACAAGCTCCACAGCTTATTGACGAAAGTAAGAAGATGTGGGTATATAAGTTTAATAATGACAGTAGAATTTTTTATGTCTATTTCAAAAATAAGACAAAATATGCACAGGTAAGACAATCTGTTAACCCAATGCAGGATCCTCTTAAATTCATGCAGCAATATGGGAATGAAATTGTAGAAGTTCTTTGTAAATCAGATATTTTCTTTGCTGCTGAGTTACAAGTGGAAGATCAACAGCAAGATGCACGTGTGGAGTTGGAGGCCCTTTCAGTAGCAGATCAGAATAATTTGTCCCAACAGCAGCTTTCTTATAGAGCAACACCTTATGGTAGTGAGCTTGCGAATACTTATTTTAATGCTGAAAACGGAAAGACATTGCGTTTCAGACCCTACAACTGTCTTGTTACCAGAATTCAATTTGAGTTCTATTCAGACTTCATCATCAGCCGAAATCAGGCTAATGCATGGAAACTTATGGGAGAATTCTCTCTTACAGATGAGAGAGACACTGTTTTTGAGAGGTTAGATCCTCTGCCTAATGAGAACCCTGTTCATGGAGCATGGTTAAGATACAACGATGGAGCGTATGTAAATACAGATAATTATCGTAAAAAATGGGAGCATAGTTCTACAGGTCCTTTAGACAGAGACATTCAGACTGTAATTAAAAGATATGTAGAGTTGAGTAATGATCAACCGAATCCAAAGGCTAATGAAACCATTTCAATTAACCTTTCTCCTACCGGTTCACAACAGGTAGTTGATATTAGCACGAATCTTCCTCAGGATGGAGATATGCAGGTGTCTAACCTGGATATTTTGAATATTGCTGCTCTGGATTACCATGTAGCAAGAATGCTGGGATTAGGATATCTTGATATTAAAGATGAAGTTTTCGGAAACGAATATATTTATATTACAGAATATTATACCAATAGAAATCTGGATATCAATTCTGGGGATAAGACCTATCAGTTACTTTCAATGTCTCTTCCTGTTTCTACAGAAATTGAAAGACTTTCATTGCCTGTAAAGCTGATGAATCTGAATAAAGGGATGGATTCTAATAATCCGCAGTCTGCCGGTTTATATGATGCTGAAGGATATTCGCATAATGGAAAATACCGTTATATCAGTATTTATAACCAACAGGTTCCTGAACTTGAAGTAAACCCGGTATTTATGGGGGAGTATGAAAAATTTGATGCCTCTTCTTTCACATTTCCTGTATATGCAGGTCTTGAATACCGTGTGGTAGAACCTGGTAAAACAGATGATTATATCTGGATCAAACCGGAATTATGTCATGATACTAAATATGCAAATATTGATAGTATGGCAGACTCTTTTGAAACACTGCCTCTTCAGATTCCTGATACCTATGCGCCATTGTATATGCATAAGCAGGATAAAAGTGGAACCTATTTCTATAAAGGATACGGAATCAACTGGTTCTCCAGAGCGCAGATTGGAGGAGAAGAACTGTCAATTGAAACCAAGATTAAACCGAACAATAGGTTATTACCTCCAACAGCAACAACAGCTTTCCTTATCCAGAAAGAATATCCTGTAACCCTTACTTCTCAGGGAGAACAGGATCGTAGAAATGCAATCGCAGATCCGGATAAAACATTGGTAAGACTTGGTTTTGATCATCATATTTACCAGGATGAAATTGTATACTCTATTCCATTTGATTCTACACTTCCCGATGATTATTATATGAACCCGGGTACTATTTTCCCGGATGATAAAGAGGTAATGGCTGATGAAGTGGAGATTTTCTACAGAAATTATACGATGAGGGAGATTTCTGCAAAGGTTTCCAGTATCAGTCATCATCCGAATAATCAGCTTTTAGCAGACATTAAAACAGTAGATTATACACTGCCGAGCTCAGGAGGAACTATTGCTCCGGGATCGAGTATGCCTGCACAACCTTCAATTCCAACAAATATTTTAAAATCGGAAATTCCGGCAGGAACTACCATTAATGATTTTATCGGAGGAATTTTCCTATTGGATGGCGAAAGTTATATCATTAACGGTATCACAGTGGAATCTTCAGGATTGAAATTCACCGTGTTTAAAAAAGCTCCAAGTGCGGCTATTATTTCAGGGACTTCACCGGTAATCGATCAGAGTAGCCTGGTACTTCCTACATTCAGTCCGGGAACCGAAGGATTATTCAGTGCAACTGAAAATATGCAGAATACACCAACGTGGGGACCGAAAAACCCTAACTCGTTGAAAGTAAAGATAGGAACCAATGATTGGGGAATCCACAGAGAGATTATTCATACCCAGCAATCGGATGGATCTGTTCAGAGATTCCTTGAAAAGAGTAGAGGGTTCTGGAAAACTGCTGAAATAGAGATGCACTATGAGAAGATTGATAAATATCAAAATAGTGAGGGAGAGATTATAGAAAAGCCGTTTAATAAGTTTAGAGTCCATAGAGGGGTTTATAAAGTTACATTCCCTGGATTCAAGCTGGCAAAGCATTCTCAGTTTTCATCCAACTCAGATTCGGTTGAATGGTTGAATGGTATTGTAAGGTTATTTACAGTAGAAGATTATGGTAATGGAGTTCCTAAAGAGTCCAGATCTATTTTCAAAGTGGTAAAAACAGAAAATATTGGAACCAGCCAGGATCTTGTGGTATATATTTATGATGAAAACTTCAGGATTAATGAAGATGCGAATCACTTACCTATATTTAATTATCATCCGGATGATCTGGCAGCAATGCAAACAAAACCTTTAACACCACCAGTATATCCTACTGATCCTGTTATGGGCAAAAATATGCAGGTCAATTACTATCCTTCCTACAGAGTATATCTGTATAAGAATGCAGCCAATAACTTAATTGAGGATGCTGTTTTACCTCCTGAAAATGAAGATGTAAGATACTCTATCTTTGGATTTAAGAGTGTTGACAATGACAATGTGGACATGCAAGGAGCTAAGTATAAGTCTAAATTCAGTGTTCCTGCTGTGATGTTTGCCAATAGAATGGTAGAGCCGAAACCACCGAGAAAGCCAAAAGGGTCTAAATATGCAACCAGACCGGATAAATTCGGAAAGTCAACCTATAGCTTTATTACGGAATATGACCATAAACCATATTCGGTACAGTTTTTCAGAGCGAATAATGCTGTATTGTTAGCTTCTTTATATGAGTCAACAAAGATTGAAGAAATTAAAAATAGTCTTAATGCTCTTGGGGGTAATGATGAAGCGTTTTTTACTGACAGATGGATGAATTTTGTGGATTTTGAAATGCTTCTTAATACATCAGCAACAGGATTTGAAGCATTTCCACCAGATGGCCCTGTAAAATTTGCTATGCCACTTCCAAACAGTAAAATATTATTTGATGCAATGAATTATTTCATTACAAATCATAATGAACATTTTGGCCTACAAGTAGGGCAAAATGGATATGCTAAGCTATTGGATGAAACAAAGTGGACAAATGGAGCGTATCCAATTAACTATCGTGTGATTGAGGCAGTTCCCAATAAGTTTGATGAATTACGTTTCGGACATTTTATTAAAGAAGCAATTATTAACTGTTTCCTGCCACTTACAGAAGTTCCTATTATTTATCAGCAGATCCATAATTTTGATTTCAATGATCTGAAAGGGCACAGACCTAAAAATAAAAAGCAGAATATCAGGGATGCTTCAGGATATTTACTGCCTACTACTCATGCAGATTTTGATATGGCTCCAATGGCTGCCGTATACAGTCAAGGACAAGGAGGAACTCCACATTCAACATTGTTTACAGATTTCACTCTTGATGGGGCTTCGGATAACTTCTACTTCTATGGAGTAAGAGAATTAGGAAACCAATTGCAGATGGGAGAATTTAGTAAATTCCAGGGACCTATTAAACTGGTTAACACCAATCCGGCTGAACCACCAAAGATTTTAAGTTTATTGCCGATTGTAGACAATGCAACATTAGGAATCTCTGCAAAAGTAAGAATTGAAGTGAACTCTTATACGGACGTACACAAGATCAATGAAATTTCTATTTACAGAGCAACCAATAAACTGGATGCAGATTCCATACTAAGTATGAAACACATCAAAACAGTGAAGATTGCTGATGTAGAAGTAAATCCTGAAAATGGATCATGGACGGTGTATGATGAATTTGAAGACCTGGATGAAAATCCTTATGGAGATCCGCTTTTCTATCGTGTAGTGGCTTCCAGAAAAGTGGAGTATACCACAACAGATTATAACGTATCACCACCAGCTACTAAAACAGTACAGGAACAGGCTCCGTCATTACCCTCAAAAACTACGGTAACCATGTTGGTAGAAAATTATAATCCACCGGCACCAGTATTGAGATATCATTCAGAGTCGGTAGACTCCGATGTGATTAATTGGGTAATCCTATCCTGGGATCAGGTTTGCTATAAAGGGAAATATCATCTTTATAAAATGAGCCCGATGGGGAACTGGAAAGAAATTGCCAGAATAGATACAGATGAGAAAGATACTTCAAAAGCAAAACTGTATGTATATGGTAATAATCCGGCAACCAATACAGAAGAGTGGTTCTTTAAAGAAGCATTTGATATGACTGGAAATGAGTTTTTCCTTCCTGTTGAAAAATTAGGATTGGATCCTATGAAGATTAAAGATGCAGAAGGAAGAGTAATATATCATCATTTCAAAATGGTCTCTCAGAATACCTCTAATATGTTCAGTACTGAAGAAAAAATCCTTACGATATACAAAGAAGAAACCTGGACAGATATTGGTGGAATTTCCCACGATGGAACAGACGGAATGATTTTACAGGGAACATTCATTGTAAGACCTTAATTAACCTTTCACACAATTAATAAAGATAAAACAGTTCCTCCTTACCAGTAGGAAAAGGGGGAACTATATCAAAAAAACAAAAATTATGGCAAAAAAAACAATTGCAGCTTTAAAAGAATATTTTAAGGCTGGAAAGAGACCCACAGAAAGTCAATTTGGTGATCTTATCGATAGCTATGCCAATTTAGACGATAAAACTCTTTTCCCTGATAACCATAAATATAAAGATTTATATTTCGAATTTCCACATCAGCAAGCCAATATGGCGGTGGATATTCTTTTGGGGAATAATTATCTGAACGGAAGTTTGGAAGTTGAAATTACAGGCGGAGCCATGTACCAGTCAACTGTTGGTATTATAAAAAAACAATTTGAGATCGGGTTTAATCCAAATGGAAATATTTGGTATCCCACAACAGCCAGAATTGTAGAAGCTGCGGGAACAATTTTAGATAATATTTACATTGGAGATATTGTCTGGGATTCAGCAATAAATGAATATAAATTGACGATTTATCATACAAGCAGTAATAAAAATCCATATGCTGTAAGAATCAAACAGTTTTCTTATGAGAACGCATTTATAGATCAGGTAAGGCTTTCTAATGTATATATTAAACCATTGGTTGAACAAAAAACACATTCGGTATACTATAATGGAAATCTTGGATTAGGAACAGATAATCCAAGATCTAAACTAGATGTCTGGGGTAACGTTCAGGCTGGCAGAAGTGATGCTACGGAAGGAATCAATGCATTTTCTATCCGTTATGAAAATGGATCTGTAAATAACTGGGGATCATTAAGAAGCGGTGCTGAGACTTATATGAGCTATGGGGCAAAAGCTGACAATACTAAAGCCTATGGCTGGTTATCAGGTAGTGGATCTTATCCTAGTTACAAAACAGCAGTTACTACAGGTAACGATGGGATCAGGTTTTTGTCTTCCGCTTATGAAAAAATACCGCAGGATTCACCAGTTGCTATGGCTGAGCTTATGAGAATAGCACCCAATGGGAATATAGGAGTTGGTATAGAGAATCCACTGCAGAAACTTGACGTTGCAGGAGGAATTAATATTGCTGCTGGATTTCCTATCCAGTTAGGGGGTAATGATTTAGCTCATGGTTTGAAATATAAAAGGTATAACAGTGATAACTCTTTACTAGATGGTCCTTTTCTTTATGGCTGGACTGGAGGTGCTTTAGGAATTAAGAAAGGAGATATCGAATTCAATGTTTTGAACTGGAAGGAAAGTGGGAATGTAGCCATCTATGGTAAACTTGAAGCAAAAGATGTGGTCATTACCCAAACTCCTACAGCAGATTATGTTTTTGCATCAGATTATAATTTAAGAGGAATCAAGGATCTTGGAAGGTTTATTAATGAAAACAAGCATCTCCCAGAAATTCCTTCTGCAAAGGAAATGACAGATAGCGGGCTTTCTGTAGCCGATTTTCAGATAAAGCTCCTCCAGAAAATTGAAGAAATGTCACTGTACATCATTTCTTTAGATAAAGAGATTGATATTTTAAAATCAAAATAATCATGGCAAAAAAAAATAGACAAGAATTAAAAGAATATTTCAAAGCAGCAAAAAGGCCCACTGAAAATCAGTTTGGAGATTTAATAGACAGCTATGTTCACTTAGATGAATCCTCAGAATATTCAACTACAATAGAATTTCCTGCCAATTTTCAGACGGGAGATTATGTGGAATTTTTAAACTTCACACCTTGCAGTGCAAATGCAGGAGGATTCTATGAGATATCTCTGGCATATACAAGAGGAAATATAGCCTGTGGAGCAACTCATATTGCAGCTGTTTCACATTCAAATCCAGATATCTGGAGAGAATGTGGAACAACTAATAAGAATAATTATATTGATAGTGAGCCCAATTATAATTTTACAGTTGATGTAAACGGTGGAACCAACAGATTCCGTATCAGAGCTGTTCACAGCTATGGAGAGCCTGATCAGGTATTAAAAGTCTTTATTAAAGTGAGATCCATTAATAAAAATATTGAATGGGTTCCTGTCGATATCAGAGGAAATAGCCCTGCTTCTGTTCCTTTTCAGCCGATGACCAATGAGTGGAGCCTTTTGGTGGGAAACTTAATGTCAAATGAAAGTGCAAAAGTAGCATTAAAAGTAAATAAAGACGGAAATGTAGGTATCGGAACTGCTGCCCCTGAGACAAAGTTGAATGTAGTACATGAAAACTCTCATAATCAAAATGCAACAGTTGCAAAATTTACCACTAACGGGGCAACAGGTGGAAGTAATATATTGAGCCTTTCTTACCATAATAAAGCTAATTTGGAATTGAATTCCGGGTTTTCAGGCTTAGGGAGAAGGTATGGAGATTACTTTGACTTTAATATAGAAAATGATAATTCTTATGATCCTCATTATGGATCTATCAATTTCGTGACCAGTCAAAATATTAAAATGACTGTAAAACCCAATGGAAATGTAGGAGTAGGAACTGAAGTTCCGAAAGGAAAACTGGATGTCAGAGGAACTGTTTATGCAGGAAACGGTGATGGTACACAAGGAAATAATGCAATGGCGATCCGGTATGAAGATGGATCGGTTAATAACTGGGGATCCCTAAGAAGCAGTGCAGAAACTTATATGAGTTTTGGAGTTAAGGCTGATCCCAATTCTGGTTTAAAATGGTTATCAACCAGTGGTGCTTTTCCTCGCTATAATACAGCGGTGATTACAGGAAGTGAAGGAATTAAATTTTTAAGTTCGAGTCATCAGCAGACTGGTTTAGATCTTCCGGTCAATATGAATGAACTGATGAGGATTAACCCAAATGGAAACGTAGGAATTGGTACGGATAATCCACAGCAAAAACTGGATGTACAGGGAGCAATCATGTCCCAGATCAGTAGTAATGAAGGAGGAGCAATCTATTTAGATAATAAGATTAAAACAACCCCAGGTACTGCGAACAGATGGGCCATTTATAATATGACAGGGCAATATGGTAATAGTTTACAATTCTGGAATTACTTTCCAGATGGTGGAGGTGGTGCCAGACTTGTATTGTCTGATGCAGGGAATATGGCATTACATGGTAAACTGGAAGCAAAAGACGTAGTGATTACAGCTACTCCTACAGCAGATCATGTTTTTGCAGCTGATTATAAATTACGAGAAATGGGTGAACTTGAAAAATTTATTTCCGAAAAAAGCCATCTTCCGGAAATCCCTTCAGCAAAGGAAATGACAGATAGTGGATTGTCTATAGGAGATTTTCAAATCAAATTACTTCAAAAAATTGAAGAATTAACATTGTATATCATTGCTCTTAAAAAAGAGATTGATGCAAAACCAAACTAATTATGGCAAAAAAAACAATTACAGAATTAAAAAATTATTTTAAAGCAGGAAAAAGACCTACAGAAAATCAGTTTGGAGATCTTTTGGATAGTTACTTACACCTGGATGACCCTACATCATTTCCCGGTAATTTCAAATATAAATACCTATCAGTTAGATTTCCAAATCTGGAAAGCAATTTAGCTGTAGATATTTTGTTGGGAAATGCAATACAAGGAAATATAGAAATACAAGTTGTAGGAGCATGGAATAATGAAAATACGGTAGGTGTTATCAAAAAACAAATTATCATCGGAGCTAATGCTAATGGTGGTATTTGGTATCAGCCTTTATCGAGAATCATAGAAGCATCGGGGCCTATTACAGATCATATTTATCTTGGAGATATCCTATGGGATAGCAATATAGGACAGTATAAATTAACACTCTATCATACACGCCAATCCGGCAATACGTATGCTATCAGACTAACGCAGCATTCTAATTCAACTGCTGTAATTGATAAAGCAGTATTATCCGACATTTATACCAATATGCTTACCGGGCAGAATAAACATTATGTTAATTATAATGATAATGTAGGAATAGGAACCAAGAAGCCGCTAGCCCCATTAGATATTCAGGGACGAATTTTATTGAATGCCGGGTCTAGTGTTGTAAACGGTGTGGGAATTGTGGGATACACTACCCAATGGTCCAGAGGATATAACTTCGTTTCACCGGATAATACACAACATTTAGGAGGTTTCGGAGCCTTAGGTACTAATAACCAGGTTGATCATTATTTTGTGGGAAAATATGGTGGAAGTATTGCTAAATTTTTCGTGGGAGATGATCGCGTTTTTCTTAAGGGAAATGTGGGGATAGGAACCGAAGCCCCAGCAGCAAAATTAGATGTGGTAGGAGAAATATTATCCGGAAGCAAATCTGCAACAGAAGGAGTGAATGCTTTAGCTATACGATATGAAAATGGTTCATTCAATAACTGGGGATCATTAAGAAGCGGTGCAGAAACATATATGAGTTATGGAGCCAAGGCATCGCCTTCCACAGCGTATGGATGGGTATCAAGCAATGCTTCGTTTTCCAATTATAAAACAGCTATTACTGTAGGAAATGAAGGAGTGAAATTTTTGGGAAGTGCCAATGCACAAACAAGTATCAATTCACCAGTTGCTATGAATGAATTGATGAGAATTACTCCAAACGGTAATGTTGGGATTGGAACAAAGAATCCGGATCAGAAGCTTACTGTAAAAGGAAAAATCCATGCTGAAGATGTTGTTGTGGACATGAATGTTCCTGCAGATTATGTCTTTCAGAAATATTTTGACGGACAATCCTCCATCAGACCGGATTATCAAATGCCAACACTCCATGAATTGGAATCTTTTGTCAAAGAAAATAAGCACCTTCCGGAGATTCCTTCTGGAGAGATCATTGCAAAAGATGGTGTTAACCTGGGAGACTTTCAAATGAAATTACTTCAGAAGATTGAAGAACTAACACTCTATGCCATTTCTCAGAATAAAGAAATAGAAGATCTGAAGGCTTTTGTTAAAAGATAGTACAACTCAGTATAATGATTTAATTAGTTTCAAAAATAGTAACTCCCTCAAATTAATTTGAGGGAGTTTATTATGTATCAAAAAATATTGATCATATATAACAAAAAAACCTCTGACTGATCAGAGGCTTTAAAGTGGTTTCTCCAGGAATCGAACCAGGGACACATGGATTTTCAATCCATTGCTCTACCAACTGAGCTAAGAAACCATATATTTAGTATTGACTTACTTCGTTGTTTTAAAGTGATGCAAAAGTATAATATTTTGTAATACTGTGCAAGTTTTAATCAGTGTTTTTTTGAAAAAATATATTGATAAGTCCTTTGTTGTGGGACAATAGTTTGCCTCTCAGTGATTTGGCCAAGATGAGGAACTTGTGTGTTTTTTGAATTTTTAAGGCTTATGTTATTGATGATCGTTTTATATTAGTTATTTGAGGAAACATCCTTTCTGTAAAAAGTAATATTGTATGATTTTTCAGAACTTCCGGGAAATTGTACTTCACAAAACTTGGTGAAATATTCTTTTGATTGATAAGAAGAACAGGAATCTCTTTCACTTGAAGTAGAATCTATCAGATTAAACCCTGTTTTATTGATTTCATTCTGTATATTTTCAAAATTATTTTTGTCTTCAGGAACATAAGATATAACAACATTTTGATTATCTAATACCCGCATGACGATCATTGTTCTGCTTAGTTTTTCTTTTTCGTAGTAAACTTGTTTTGTACCATCTCCGGTTGCTTTTTCTTGTCTGAAAACGTAGCCTTTGTGTTGGATGTATTCAATATTTTTATCAACTTTATTATGGGCTAAAAAAGTAAGATCCTTATAATTTAATTGTGCTAAACAAAACAATGGAGATAATAACAACAGAAGAATTAAATTTTTCATATAATTTAGGATTAAAAGATTCAGTGGGCTTTTATATTTCCCAAATGTAAAAAAGTTTTTAAATAAAGAGTTAGCAAAAGACATAATTAGTCAAAGATAGGAAAGCAAAGAATCATGCAGCGCATTTTTCAACGTAAAAGGATCATTTTCTGATTAAGGTACATCAAATTGATGGAAGCAATACTGTAAGGGATGTATGTAGATAATAATTGCTATAAAATAAAAGCCTCTGATTATTCAGAGGCTTTTCAAGTGGTTTCTCCAGGAATCGAACCAGGGACACATGGATTTTCAATCCATTGCTCTACCAACTGAGCTAAGAAACCATTACTTCGTTGTTTTTAAAGTGGTGCAAAAATAATGTATTTTTTTTATTCTGGCAATGTTTTTTATGTTTTTTTTATTTTCAGAGCTGGTGTTTTTATTTTATTGAATTGGATATCAGCATAGTTCGGACAAGAGTAGTGCCGTCTTTTTGTATGTCTTTGATGAAACAGCCGGCAGATTAAATAAATACCTTTATATTTAGTGATATTTATAAAACTTAATGGGAAGTACAATTAATCGGATTTTGATTATTTTAGGTAGTGGGGTAATAGTGTATTTGGGAATGAGTTTTTTGGTGTCTTCCTGGATAAGTTATTTCTCTTCGGCTAAAAGGATTAATAGTTTACCGAAGGAAAAGATTCTATTTGCTGCATTAAAAAAAGAATATCATTTAACCCAAATAGAAAGATCTCCCGATACAGAACAGAAACTTTTACATCCTAAAGATACATTGGTTTATACTCTTTACCTTTCTACAATAGTTTGTGATCAGAAAAAAGAAAATATAGAACGCATTTCCAGAGAAGTGGCTTATAAGATTAATAGCCTCAATTTAGATGGGCATTTCAACAAATATGAATTGTTTTTTTATTGTAAGGAGCTTCCTCCAGGACTTCTAAGGTATGAATTTTTAAGAAAAAATCTTAAGTAGTTCAGCATAAGGAATTACAGGAAGTGTTTTTAAAGATTTTGATGTGCTGACTACCTGAAATAACTTCTTTAAGCGGGAAATTTATTTTTCATTATTAAAATGTTGTTTTATATGTTTATTTGGCCTTTTTTGATTAAGTCATAAGTTTAGCCATTAAAAATGAAAACCGAGCTTATTGCAAAGATTTGATACGTTTACCACAAATGAGTTTAATAGAGAAGTAGCTTTCAGCCTGTATATAAAAACTGGTGACGAATATTGTTTGATAATAGGCAAATTTGTGGCTAGATGAGAAAACAAAAAAACCTCTGACTAATCAGAGGTTTTCAAGTGGTTTCTCCAGGAATCGAACCAGGGACACATGGATTTTCAATCCATTGCTCTACCAACTGAGCTAAGAAACCATTATATTTTTGTTTGACTTACTTCGTTGTTTTAAAGTGATGCAAAAGTAGTAAGTTTTCATATACAAAGCAAGTATTCATCGTGCTTTTTTTACCTTAACTGGAAAAACTACTGATTATCAGTTGGATTATTTTCCTGCTCCTTTCTAATTTGTTCACTCATTTCTTCTAGTACAGGTTTTATCGTACTTTCAGGAAGGTCACTAATCCTAATATACATCAATCCGTCAATAGCATCGTTGAAGTTCGGGTCAACATTAAATGCAATGACTTTAGCATTTTGTTTGATGTATTTTTTGATCAGAACAGGTAATCTTAATTCAGGTTCTAGGTCATCAATAATCTTATCCAATTTGTTAAGATCCGATTCCATTTCGTCAAAGAAAAGACTCTTATCTCTGTCTCTAAGTTTTACCTTATATTCATTTCTCGGAGTGATATATTGAGCCACTGCGGAATCAAAATAATTAGAACGCATAAACTCAATCATCAGCGACTTGGAGAATTCAGAAAACTTATTCGAAATACTTACACCTCCCATCAGGAATTTATGATCAGGATTTCTAAGGCATACATGTACAATTCCTCTCCATAAAAGGAAAAGTGGTAGTGGCTTCTGCTGATATTCCTGGCAGATATAAGCACGGCCCATTTCAATGACCTTTTTAAAGAAAGGGTGAATGTCCTGCTCAAACTCAAATAAAGAGCTTGTGTAGAAACCTTTGATACCATATTTCTTCATTACCTCTCTACCCAAAGCCATTCTGTAAGCCCCAGCCAGCTTTTTTTCACCATTATCCCAAAGGAAAAGGTGATGATAATGCTTGTCATATTCATCCAGGTCAAACGGAAGATTACTTCCTTCTCCTACTGCACGGAAGGTCAGTTCTCGCTGACGTCCAATTTCCCTCATAATTGAAGGGATTTCTTCATAAGTAGTGAAATAAATCTCGTAGTTCCCGTTACTGAAAAGCATTTTTTCTGTTCCCCTTAATTTATCCACATCTTTAATGATGTCCTCTATAGGGGTTTCATCAATAATGTTCTGAACAATGTTTTCCTCTTTCAATAAAGGGAATTTTACAGAAAGATTCTGAAGGTTAATGCTCTGAGCTAAAGATTTTCTTTTTTCGTAGTAAGATTTCATCATATAAACCTTACGTTTTAGAAATTCTCCCAGTTCTTCGATGGTTTCCATTTCATCCATCGCTTTTACAGAGATTGGCTTTCCAATTCTGATTCTGATTGGTTTCTCCCTGTCATTCATCATTTCCGCAGGAAGCATAAGCGTCTGTAAACTTGGGTGAAGTTTAGCTACCTGATAAAACAGTCGGCTGTTCTTTGCATGGAAATACATAGGAACAACAGGCACTTTAGCCATTCTAATAAGCTTAAGTGCTGTTTTTTCCCATTCTTTATCTAAAATTTCTCCGTAAGGATTGTTCTTGTTTGAAACTTCTCCTGCCGGAAAAATACCTACGCAGCCTCCATCCTGTAAATGCTTGAGTGTTTCACGCATTCCTGAAGAACTGCTGTAAGCTTCTTTTCTGTTTTCAAAAGGGTTCACCGCGATTACATAAGGTTCCATAGGTTTGATCTTTTCCAAAAGGAAATTTCCCATTACCTTAAAATCCGGACGAACCTCCGATAAGATCTTGCACATCAGAATTCCGTCAATAGCTCCCAGCGGGTGATTGGAAACCAGTACAAATGGTCCGGTTTTCGGAATCTTTGCCAGATCCTCTTCAAAAGCTACATAGCTTAGGTTTCTTTCTCTTACAAATGAGTCGAAAAAGTCTTTGCCTTCCTTATCTTTTAATTTATCGTATAATTTATTTACTTCATTTATTTTAGCAATGCTCATCACAGCAGATGCTACTGGATTCTTTAGGAACCCAATTTTACTTAAGCCGGAAGCTTTGATCAGATCGTTTTTCGAAATTAAACTCATGTGTGTTTAGTCGCAATTAATATTATTGTGTTACCATTTGAAGAGTATTCTTGGAAATTTGTTCCAATAATACATTTTTTTCATGGTAAAATTTATCAATGTGATCCATCTTCGCATTTCTTACTGTGAATAAAGATACATTTTTAATTGCTTCGGTTTTAAAAATTTTTTGAAGCTCTTCGTTAAGCTCTTCAAGATGATTAAATTTATCCTCCAGACATAATGCCAGTGAAATGGCAGAATTCTGCATCAGGGAAACCTTTATTTTATATTTAGATAAGTGTCCAAATATCAAGCTCATATGATCTTCTGCAATGAAAGAGAAGTCTCTGGTTGAGATTTTTAAAAGGTCCTGATTTTCTTTCAGAATATAAGATTCCTCCTGCTGGTTTTTATCTGAAGTTCCTATTTTAGTCCCTTCTTTAGTAGGGTCTACAAAGGATTTTACATAAAAAGGAATGTTTTTTTGTTGTAAAGGCTGCAGCGTTTTCGGGTGAATTACGCTTGCTCCATAATAAGCCATTTCAATAGCCTCTTCATAAGAGATATTAGAAAGAAGAGATACATCACTGAATTTTCTTGGATCTCCGGTCATTACTCCCGGTACATCTTTCCAGATCGTCATGGCATCAGCATTTAAACAGTAAGCAAAAATAGCTCCTGAGTAGTCAGAACCTTCTCTCCCTAGCGTTACTGTAAAATTATTTTCGTCTGAACCAATGAAACCTTGCGTTACATAGCAAAGTTCAGGATTTAAATTGGAAATAAACTCTTCAGTTTTTGTCCAGTCTACAACCCCTTCTCTGTAAGAGTTATCTGTTTTTACATAATCTCTTGCATCCAGCCATTGATTAATAAATTGGATCTCATTCAGATACTCACTTACGATTTTGGTAGAAATCATTTCCCCGCAGCTTACTACTTGATCATAGACAAAATTGTAGTTAGGAGATTTATTTCTTCTTAAGAAAGAATCAATATCGTCAAAAAAGAGATTGATTTCAGCAAAAACCGCATGATTTTCTGGAAAAAGACCCTCCGCAATCTCAATGTGTTTTCGTTTTATCTTTTCAATCTCAGTTTGATAGTTATCCTTCTTGAAATAAAGTTCTACAACTTTTTCCAACTCATTGGTCGTTTTGCCCATTGCTGAAATTACCAGCAAACATTTGGCAAATCCTTGGCTTTGAAGAACCATGGACACATTTTTTACACTGTCGGCGTCTTTCACAGACGCGCCACCAAACTTGAAAATTTTCATTAAATTGTTAAAAATAAAATTGTTAGATAAAAATTACATGAGTTTTTTACGGACGACAAAATTATAAATTTACAGCGAGATATGAAATAGGCAGGCAATGTGATAGAATTAAGATTTCATTAAAATTACCATGACTGCATTATTTAATAGAGATTGAACACAGAAATAGAGAGCATTAAGAGGGAATAAGAATCTTATTTATTCCATACTTTTATTTGATATTTCTTTATCGGCAGCAAACATGAAATTTGTATTTATTATATAATGTATTCAGTAGAAATGGACTTTAGCCCATTTAATAAAAAACAAAAATTCAATGGGCTTTAGCCGAAACCTGAGAACAAAATCAGTACAATATAATCAGGTACATTTTTTCAATGTTTCATTTCAACCTTTACAGGATAATAAGCAAACTGAATTTTTCATTAGTTTGGGATTAAGAAATGGAGAGGTAATCATAAGTTAATCTTTGATATTATGTTTTGTTGTGAGTATATTGTGTTGATATACAGTTATTAAGTTCTTTTGTAATTAAATTTTCTTAATGCAATAAATTTTCCGAAATTTGGGGGAAAAGTAAAAAGAAAAAATATGTCAAATCAGCCATTACAGACTTTAGGAGAATTTCTTATCGATAAACAGGACGATTTTCAATATTCAACAGGTGAATTTTCTCGTCTTCTAAGTGCAATAAGATTGGCTTCGAAAGTGGTTAACAGAGAAGTAAATAAAGCCGGAATTGTAGATATTACAGGAGCTGCAGGAAACCAGAATATTCAAGGAGAAGAACAGCAGAAATTAGATGTAATTGCTAATGAAATTTTTATTACGGCTTTGTCTCAAAGAGAGGTTGTTTGTGGTATTGCTTCTGAGGAAAATGATGATTTCATTGATATTAAATGTGGTGAAAATGGTCATTTAAGTAAATATGTAGTGTTAATTGATCCTTTGGATGGATCTTCAAACATTGATGTGAACGTTTCTGTAGGAACGATCTTCTCTATTTACAGAAGAGTTACAGAACCTGGAACTCCAGTACAGCTGGAAGACTTCTTACAAAAAGGAGTGAACCAGATTGCTGCCGGATATGTAATCTATGGGTCTTCTACCATGATTGTTTATACAACAGGAAATGGTGTGAACGGATTTACATTGGACCCTTCTTTGGGAACTTATTACCTTTCACATCCTAATATGACTTTCCCAAAAACGGGGAAGATCTATTCTATTAATGAAGGAAATTACATCAAATTCCCTCAGGGAGTAAAAAATTATCTTAAATATTGCCAGATGGAAGAAGGAGATCGTCCTTATACTTCCAGATATATTGGTTCTCTGGTAGCAGATTTCCATAGAAATATGCTAAAAGGTGGGATTTATATCTATCCGTCTTATTCTCAGGCACCTAATGGTAAATTAAGATTATTATACGAATGTAATCCAATGGCTTTCCTTGCAGAACAGGCAGGTGGGAAAGCTACGGATGGTTTCAGAAGAATTTTGGAAGTTGAGCCAACAGAACTTCACCAAAGAATTCCATTTTTCTGCGGAAGCATCGATATGGTGGAGAAAGCAGAAGAATTTATGCGTATTGACAGTGTAAAATAATGAAAGCATCCTATTTTAAATATTTATTAGAATTCAAACGCCCGAGTGGAACATCTCGCGGCGTTTTGCTTGATAAGGAGACCTTTATCCTTGAAGTCTCTGAAAATGGAAAGAAAGGAGTGGGTGAGTGTGCTATCTTCAGAGGACTGAGCTTTGATGACAGACCGGATTATGAAGAGAAATTAAAATGGCTTTGTGAAAACATCGATCAAGATCCTGATATTCTGAAACAGGAATTAAATGATTTTCCATCCCTATGGTTTGGATACGAACAAGCTGTTCAGAACCTAAAGTTTGGAATGAATCTTTATTTTCCAAGTGAATTTACTGAAGGAAAATCGGCCATTACTATCAATGGACTGATCTGGATGGGAGATGTAGGATATATGGAGGAACAGATCCAGGATAAACTGGAAAAAGGGTTTCATTGTATCAAATTAAAAATTGGTGTGGATTGGAAATCTGAACATAGTATTCTTCAGGCATTAAGAGAAAAATTTTCAAAAGAGAAACTGGAACTTCGTGTAGATGCGAATGGAGGATTCAGTAAAAAGGAAGCAGTAACCGTTCTGCAACAATTGGCTGATTTACATATTCATTCCATTGAACAACCTATTAAAGCAGGAAACTGGAATGATATGGCAGAATTGTGTGCTCAGACTCCTACACCTATTGCTTTGGATGAAGAATTGATCGGAATTACAGACCTTGTAGAGAAGAAAAGACTTTTAGAAACAATAAAACCACAGTATATCATTTTGAAGCCAGCATTAGTAGGTGGTTTTGCAGGATCTGATGAATGGGTTTCGCTGGCTGAAGAGCAAAATATTGGCTGGTGGATTACTTCTGCATTAGAAAGTAATATTGGTCTGAATGCTATTGCACAATATACCTTCACGAAAAAAAGTCCAATGCCGCAAGGTTTAGGCACCGGAGCTTTATTTACAAATAATTTTGAATCCAGTTTAGATCTTAGAAATGAGCTGTTATGGTTCAAAAAATAGGAAATGAATTAACAAGTTGGGTTATCCAAGTGTTCCCAATCCCATTGTTTGCAACATCGGGCTCTGGAGTCCCAAATGTTACATCCTATGGGAACTACAGGAATATTTCCGCCATTAATAGTTTTTAACTCTCCTTTGTTTAATTTTCTTAGATTTTTCATAATTGCTATTTAGTTTGGATTGATGTTATTATCGAGTGATGAAAAAATTAGCCACAAAATGGAGGGGGTGCATCCGGGCATGTAGGACTGTTACAATATTCAGTTTGCCATTCTCTACAGCATCTTTTTCCACCGTCCCATATGTTACAGCCAATAGGAATATCTCCTCCTTTAACCCTCTTTAATTGTGTTCTTTGAAGTTTTTTTAGATTTTTCATAGTCGATATTTTTAATGAATGATAATTAGATCTGATTTGAAAATAAAATTATTAGGAATATAAAGATATTCGCATATTCTGAATCCCAACATGTACAGTGTTTTGTGAAATTATTCCATGTTATTGCTAATAAAGAATCATTAATAAAAAAGTCCAATACCACAAAGTTTAAGGTATTGGAGCTTTATGGGGATAATTTTTGAATCTGGTTTTGTCTCATAAATGAGTTGTTTTTTGATTCAAAATATAAAGGTGAAATAGTGACTAGCAATATGGAGGTGGTGAATCCGGGCATGTAGTACCACCACAGTAACCTGGAGCCCATGCTCTGCAGCATCCTTCTAGTGGATTCCAGCTATTACATCCAAGTGGAGGTCTTCCGCCAGTAATTTGTTTTAATTCTCCTTTGTTTAATTTTCTTAGATTTTTCATTGTTAATATTTTAGTTTGTTTGCTTAGTAAATATCCAAAATCATTTTAAATTATACAATATAAGGTGAATTAATTTATTGATTTTTAACAGAATGATAGAGTTTTTATATCAATATGTCAAATATGAGAGTTGAAATAGATCAACCATTATTCATAAAAATAGTCACGAAGAAAAATTCCTGCAAAATGTTGTGTAGGAATAATAAGAGTGTTCGGAGATTCTTAAAGGATATAGTAATTGTTGGCTCGGATAGTCTATTGCTTTTTTAGGTTGTTGTAATTAAATCACATCTTTTACGAAAATGGCTTTCTTTATATAAGTTAAAATATAAGAAAACCTTTTTTTAATCTTTTTCATGATAAAAAAATTGTAATTCTCTGTTATTTGAATTGGCAATCATTATGCCATCTTTCAAGTTTGAATCAACTTTAACATTGGTTTGATTTTATAATATTTTTTTAATTAATCATTAAGAAATAATTGTGAAAATATTTTCGTTATTCTTGGTTCTATTGCTGATAAGATTTCTGTCTATTCCATATAAATTTTGAAAAATATCATTCTGGACCTGTGAACTGGAAAGGTATCCCCAATGATTTCCAACTTCATATTTAAAGCCACTCAATACATCATCTTTCACAAAAGTACAGTCGATGATAGAAACAATATCTTTATAGGGTGTAATATCACTCGGTCCGCTTTTACCGAGTCTTGGAGTAAGGATGTTTTTGGTAAACTGTGAGGCTCCCAAAATCAGATCCTGTCTGTTCAGATAAATAGAAATCCGGTTGGCAAGCAATGGTAGTTTATTAAAAGAGTCTTCAGAATCCTCAAATACTTTATAAGAAACATCGGCATTCAACAGCAGGACCTGATCAATAACTCTAAGAATATTTTCCCTTTTAAGACTGTATAGCATACTTTGAAGGACTCTGTTTCCCAGGGAATGAGTCATAATGTGAATTCTTTGGTTACAAGGAATCAGATCACGGTTTGAAAAAATATCCTTTAAAAATTGAGTATAAAAATAGAACAGTCTCAGCAATGATGTTCCGGAGTTGATGCTGGAGGCCTTGTCATCAAAATAGCTCAATGGAATCATACTGCCGGAAGCCGGCCAGCTTACAAACAAAATATGCTCAACAGGAGAGGCTGGATTGTCTATGAATAATCTTTTAAGATCAATCATTGCCTTTAATTCATCATCAAAATCATACAGATAGCCGTGGATAAATATCAGAACATCACTTCTGTCTTTGGTGGCAGACATATTTTTGTACAGTTCGTAGAATAGCTTTTGAGTTCCGCCAAGATTATTGGCTGTAAGTGGAGATTCTTTGATACCTTTTTCTTTCAATAAAACTTCCAGAACGTCTTCATAACCTTGCTTTTCAGGCTCGGAGAAGAGTTTGTAATTCAGGATATTTCTATTGGTGTAATCTTTTTTCTTTTTGGCCGCAGCGGTAGGTTCCTTATAATTATCAAAATCACATTTTGCGATCCTGAAATTAGGAATTGAATATTCGTCATTGGAAAAAGAATCTACTTTTTCGCCTTTGTGACGAACGATTTTCCGATTGCTTAAGATATAAACAGCCATAAGCGATAATTTGGTACGATGGTTTTAGCTTTTCCTAAATTAATGAAAAATACTGAATTACAATGCATATGACTGAAAAATTATCATTTTCAAAAACGCTTATTTTTCCGTAACTTTGTACCACTTTTTTTGCTATAAAACAAAAGCTAATTTAATGGAAGAAGAAAAAAAATCACTCAATTTTATTGAGCAAATTATTGAAGATGATCTGGCGAACGGTTTGAATAAAGATCAAATCCGTTTCCGTTTTCCGCCTGAACCAAACGGTTACCTGCATGTAGGGCACACAAAAGCCATCTGCATCAACTTCGGTTTGGGTGAAAAATACAACGCTCCCGTAAACCTTCGTTTCGACGATACGAACCCTGAGAAAGAAGAACAGGAATTCGTAGATTCTATCATGAAAGATGTTGAATGGTTAGGTTTCAAATGGGACAAAGTTTTGTATGCATCCGATTACTTCCAGCAGCTTTACGATTGGGCAGTACAACTAATTAAAGAAGGAAAAGCTTATGTAGATGAGCAGCCATCTGAGGTAATTACTGAGCAAAGAAAAAATCCTGCAGAACCAGGAATTGAATCTCCATACAGAAACCGTCCTGTTGAAGAGTCTTTGGATTTATTCGAAAGAATGAAAAACGGAGAATTTGAAAGCGGTTCAATGTCTCTTCGTGCAAAAATAGATATGGTTTCACCTAATATGAATATGCGTGACCCTGTGATGTACAGAATTTTGAATAAACCTCACCACAGAACAGGTACGGCTTGGAAAATTTATCCAATGTACGACTGGGCGCATGGTGAATCTGATTATATTGAGCAAATTTCGCATTCGCTTTGTTCTTTGGAGTTCGAAAACCATAGACCATTGTACAACTGGTACTTAGATCAGGTTTATGAAGAAGGAAAGGTTAAAAACAAGCAGAGAGAATTTGCAAGGATGAATGTTTCCTATATGATTACTTCCAAAAGAAAGTTACAGAGATTGGTCGCTGAAGGAGTCGTAACAGGATGGGATGATCCAAGAATGCCTACCATTTCCGGGATGAGAAGAAAAGGTTTCACAGCCACTGCTATTAGAAACTTTATTGATAAAGTAGGAGTAGCAAAAAGAGAAAACCTTATCGAGATCCAGTTGCTTGATTTCTGTGTACGTGAAGACCTGAATAAGGTAGCTAAACGCGTGATGACAGTAGTAGATCCTGTAAAATTGGTGATCGAAAACTATCCGGAAGATAAAGAGGAATGGGTGGAAACTGAAAATAACCCTGAACAGGAAAATGCAGGTACCAGAGAAATTCCTTTCTCAAGAGAATTGTATATTGAACGTGAGGACTTTAAAGAAGAAGCTAACAATAAATTCTTCAGACTGAAATTAGGCGGAGAAGTTCGTCTAAAATCAGCATACATCATCAAAGCTGAAAGAGTAGAGAAGGATGAAAATGGAGAAATCACAACCATCTATGCTACTTATGATGAGAAAAGTAAGTCCGGAAGCGGAACAGAAGAAAGTTTAAGAAAAGTAAAAGGAACACTTCACTGGGTATCTGCTAAACATGCAATTCCTGTAGAAGTAAGAATTTATAATCAATTGTTTACAGTAGAACAACCTGATGCTGAAAAAGATGTAGACTTCTTAAACTTCATCAACCCTGAATCTGTAACTACAGTTCAAGGTTTTGCTGAACCAAGTTTAAAAGATGTTGCAGTTGGAGAACCGCTTCAGTTCCAAAGAATCGGATACTTTACAAAAGATCAGGATTCTACGGATTCTGCCTTGGTATTCAACCGTACAGTAACACTAAAAGATTCTTATAAGCCCGAATAATTTTCAGGAATCATTATATAATAAAAACAGGACTTAAAAATAAGTCCTGTTTTTTTATTTGCATAAATCCTATGTGACTATGTGGTTCAAAATAATTTAATTTTTATTTTACCACATACATAGAATATGACTTCACAATATTAATTGTGAAAATGTTTTAGCCTTTCACACCTTTGATCCAGTCCTGGAATTTACCAACCTGCTCCATAAAGAAAGATTCATGTTCTTCTTTTTCTTCAGGACGGTCAACCAAGATATGTTCGAAGTAAGTGTTTTTCAGAATCTTTCTTAAAATTCCCTCTCCCAGGAACGGCTTATAGTCGTTTAATGCCTGAGTGGCTTTTAATAAATGTCTGATGTCATACTGCAACGGGTTAATATCCGGAACCTGTTTGTTGAGGTTAAGAAGATTGTATACTGCTATTCTGGCTGTTCTTACAGAACTTTCCATCGTGAATACCACATCATTATTGGTTTCTACAAACTGTCCTACCAATCCTAAATTGGTACAGCCTTCAGGAACTACTCTTGGGCGGTCACCCTGTGCTCTAGGCATAAACATAGAAGTAATATAAGGCATAAATGCAGTACGAACGATGGTATTTTCAATCACATTATCAAGCTGATCAGTCATTCCAAGATGATGACATAATTCGGCAAGAATCTCGTTTCCGGTGCATTCCGGCATTGTTTTTTTAACATGATTTCCTTCTTTATCCATCAGTAAGGCATATACCCATACTACAAGAATATCATCCGGCTGGGTAGGGTAATGCGGCTGTCTGTTGCAGGTAAAACTCATGACCCAATTAGAATCAGTAATTGTGATAATACCTCCTGTAGCTGTTTTTCCTGAGTAAGGGTCATTCACACATAATTCTTTTAATTTCTCAGTAAATGCAGATGGACGACAGGTTAACGTTGCAGACTCCCAGGAAGATTTTTCAATATGGCTGCAGAACTTTTCAGGTTTCCCGAAGACTTCAGATTTAGCAGCAAGATTTTTCCATAATTTCCATCCGGCGCTTTGTCCTGCACTGCTGTTGTCTATGGTCACTTCAGGAACAGTCGTATTATCTCCGTAAAAAGTACTTTCTGTCATAGATCCTGTGGTAACAATCACATAATCATCTTTACCAATAGGTATTATGACTTCTTCTCCGTTTTGTTCGGTAATGATCCCCTCTACGGTTTTTCCTTCAGTATTAATATGAACATCAAGATCTTTTACCAAAGTATCAAACTGAATCTGTACTCCTTTTTCTACAAGGAAATTTTTTAAAGGAGTAACAAAAGTATCATACTGGTTATATTTAGGGAATACAAGACATGAGAAGTCTTTCATACCGTCAATAGCATGAAGGAATCTATGCATGTATAACTTCAATTCCAGTAAGCTGTGCCAGTTTTCAAAGGCAAACATAGAGCGCCAGAAAAACCAGAAGTTACTGTTCAGGAAAGATTCGGAGAAATAATCTTCAATGCTGAGGTCATCAAGTTCCTCTTTTTTCTTTAATAAAAGTTTGACAATAGCCAGCTGATCTTTTTTCTCTAATCCGAATTTGCTGAAATCCTGAATTTGTCCCTGATTATGAATTAATCTTGCCTTTGAATAGTTGGGATCATTATCATTAATCAGACGATATTCATCCAGTACACTGTAAGGGGCTGGCAATTCCAGAGCAGGAATATCCTGGAACATATCCCATAGATTTTCATAGGTCATATCCATTTCACGGCCACCACGGATAATGTATCCATCTTTTGGATTCCCGGCTCCATCCAGTGAGCCACCTTCTATAGCAAGTTGATCTAGGAAAATAATGTTTTTACCAGGAACATGGCCGTCACGGATAAAATAGTAGGCAGCAGACATCCCTGCAATGCCGCTTCCGACAATATAGATTTTACTGTTTTCGTAGGATTGTAAAGGGATTCCCTTATTTCTTTGATAGTTTCCGATCTGGTCTGAAAAAGGCATTGTCTTTTCAGGAGTGTTAATCTGAACTTCTTTGCTTGAATCTGGTTCGTGGTTTACTTTCCCAAACTGGTCAGAGGTATTTAAAACTTTGTCGAATTTTGAATTGATCGTACTCATTTTATATTGTTTTTAATGAACATTATAAAGGTACCTCTATTCAAAAAGCAATGTATATCCCTAATGTCAGAATTAGTGTCCCGAAATTCCTATGATTGTATATTTTCTGAGATTCTGTACTCAGAAGGTGAAACGGAAGTATGTTTTTTGAAAAAACGTCCAAAAGCTGAAGCAGAGTTAAATTGAAGTTGAAAAGCAATTTCTGAGATCGTCAGATCCGGATTTCCCAACATGACATAAGCTTCTTTTAGCAGTGCTTCATCAATGACCTCATGAGGCGTTTTTCCGCTGGATTTTTTAATGATCTCAATAAGGTATTTGTTGGATACACAAAGCTGATCGGCATAGAACTGAACAGTTCGGTACTGTCTGATATTTTCACGGATCAATTGACTGAATTTAAGGTAGAGGTCCTTTTTTCCTTCTTCCTTATCAGGGGCTGAATTATGTTTAGATTCCATGATTTCTGCTGTTTCCAGCAGGAGATTAAAAATAATCGTCCTAACAATTTCTTCAGTAAATTTTCCCTGTCTTCTGGATTTCTTTTTGAGGTAGTTCAAAAGATTTTGAAGTATCAATGAGTTTTTGGGAGTTGTTTTTACAATGCTGTAGGAACCTTTTGAGAATAGATTCATTTTCTCTATGATAAAAGGATTTGATATATTTTTGATCAGAAAATTTTTGTCGAAGAATAATAGTTTCATCATAAAATCCTGGCTGGTCTCCATGAATTTCACAATAGTAGATGGGGCAGCAACCAGAATACTGTGAACGTCTGCTTTATACTGACGATGGTCTATTTCAACACTTACTTCTCCTGCAGTACAAATACAGAGTGCATAGTAATCCATTCTGAAAGGGACCTTAGGAAATTCAAAAATGGGTTTTCCGGAGGAGATATAGTAGGATTGGCGGCAGTCAATACTGTAAAAAGACAGAGTATCATGTAAGTTTTCGTAGGTTATCATTCTTACGTATTGATTGATTTTTTATAAGTATTTTTTCTGTATTTAAGGTTATGTAGCCTATTATTACTGCAATTTACGAATTTTATAAATGGTTTTCAATCTTGTATATCAAAAATATTCGCTTTTATTAAGGTACAGTTCATAGTTTATTTTTATGCATGTTATTTATAAAAAAGGCTTAAAATAAAGGTGTTTGAGGTTGTTTTTGCCTAACTTTGCATTTTCAAATTTTTCCCCAAAATAGTATTGTGAAACTAATCAACATTTACACGAGTTCTTTCAAAGGACTCTCGCAGGAGAGTTGGATGCTGGCGTTGGTAATGCTCATCAACAGGGCTGGTTCTATGGTACTTCCTTTTTTGGGAGTTTATATGACAGATCATTTACACTTTAGCATTGAAAATTCAGGGATTGTCCTGAGCTTTTTTGGAATCGGTTCGGTCATTGGTTCATGGTTTGGTGGAATGATCACTGATAAGATTGGTGAATATAGGGTACAGAGTTTGAGCTTATTGCTCAGTGTGCCTTTGTTCTGCATGATTCCCTTATTTAAAACAGAAGTAGGTTTAGCTGCCATTATCCTTGCTCAGAGTATTGTAAGTGAGACCTTTCGTCCTGCCAACTCCGTGGCAATCACAAAATATGCGAAACCTGAAAATATAACCCGGGCTTTTTCACTAAATCGTATGGCGGTTAATTTAGGATTTTCTATAGGTCCCGCATTGGGAGGAATCCTGTCTGCCATTTCCTATGAATTCCTGTTTTACAGTAATGCTCTGGCTGCTTTATTAGCAGGATTGATGTATATCTGGTTCTTTAAAGGCCGTGCGAAATTAGCGAAGCAGGAAGCAAAAAAAGTAAAAGAAGCAATTGTTATCAAAAAAGAAAACTCGCCTTATAAAGATACTAAGTTTTTAATTTTCTGTTTTCTATGTATGTTGTTTTCGATTTGTTTCTTCCAATTATTCAGTACGTTGACAATTTTCTATAAGGATACGGCCCATTTGAGTCAACAGAATATAGGATATGTTTTAGGATATAGTGGTTTTCTGATCGTTCTTCTTGAAATGGGCTTTGTACAGCTTTCAGAGAAGTATTTTACATTAGCCTTTACAATGTTAATCGGAACATTTATATGCGGCTTTTCATATGCCATGTTAGCTTTTGATTACAGTATGATTACTTTATTAGTTTCCATGACATTTCTTTGTATTGGAGAAATCTGGACCCTTCCATTTATGTCTACTATTACAGCCCTTCGTTCAGGAGAGAATAACAAAGGGGCTTATATGGGACTGAATGGGATGTCGTTTTCCATTGCGTTTATTATTACCCCTTATATAGGAACATTGATTGCTGATAAGTTAGGTTTTAATATTTTATGGGTTGGAACAGGTATATTGGCGACAGGAATTGCGATTGCATTTTACTTTGTTATTCCGTGGATGATTAAAGATAAAAAGAAAATAGAAGAAGATTTGGTTTAAAGTCATAGCCATTTCTTATACAATACATAAAACCCAGCCGAAATAATTTCGGCTGGGTTTCTCTTGAAAATAAAAATGATGTTTATTTGATAATGACCTTTTTAGCCACTTTTTTACCACCTGCATTGAAGACCATAATGTAGTTTCCTTTGGCAAAGCTGGTCAGGTCTATTCGGGTATCATTGGTAATACTGCTCTGACTGTGTACCAATCTTCCTGCAATATCAAAGATGTGTACCTCTGATGCTATATTTTTCTTCATCAGGACATTGAATTTTCCATTGGATGGGTTAGGATAAATCTCGAATCCATCTTTCTCTATAGCTGCATCATTTACTGCAAGTGTAGAGATTGGTTGTCTGGTACAAAGTTCGATGGCTGCAGCCTTTACAGTTCCTGAAGAAGTGTTTGCTGTAACATTGTTCAGTACATCTGAAGTATGCAGTGCTTTGATAATCCAGTTTCCGTTTGGACTTTGGCCATAATATTTGCTCAGATCCAGTCTTATAGGCTCTATATGTGGATTGGTTCCAAGATTATTGCAATTGACCACCGGAGATTCTCCTTCCTGATCAAAAGTAGCTTTTAATATATTTGTTCCTGAACAGTTTCCTAGCCAGAATATCTGATTGCTTTGATCTCCGGGACCTTTAAGCAATAATGCTGATTCTTTAATATCGGTGTAGGTAAGGTCCATGATAATATTGATATCCTCAATCAATGTTGTATTGGAAACATTGATAGTAATGTTTGCCGGTGACCCAGGGCTGAAAGCAAAAGTACCATCAGCCGGATATTGGGTACAGTTCATCGTTATATTATACCCAATAGCGAATGCCGGGCTTGCAGCATAATAAATATTTCCTACAGATTCTACAATGATAAATGCCTTCTGTGAAGATGTGGAAGGAATGGTGATCATTTCCTCACCATCATTAGAGGTATTGGAAACAAGTGGTGTGAAAGTAGCTCCGCCATCTGTTGAGATCAAAATATTTACAGCCTGAGTATTAATCGGTGCGGCATTGGTTTCAGCAACATTCCATTTTAAAAGATGAGAGGATCCTGGTGAATAGTTTTGGTTTAGTGAGAGGGATGTAATTTTGAATGGGCCAGTGCTTGCATCTACATTTACGATGGCTTCATCTGTTGTTGTCTGTCCGCCACCAGTAGCATTATCTCTTACCAAACTTATGAATTTCATACTTCGGGCCACATCAGAGGTCATATTCCAAGTGCTGTATAAGCTGCCTTCAAGAACTTCGTTGAGAGGAGGTAAGTATCTTGTAGGGCTTGAAGTGGGAGAATATACTCTAAAATTTGGATTTACAGCAGAATTACGATCAGGATAGGTAAATTTCATTTTGGGAGCAATTTGATTTTGTACAACACCTGCCGGATTTAAAAGCAATTCAAGGAAATCTACTTCAAAATTTGGATTAGGTGCAGCAATATCTGACTCTTCCCAGGAGTAGGTTAGACTATTATTATCAGGATCAGTTCCAGTAGCCGTCAACTTAAATGCTGTTCCCTTGGGAATTGTATAATCAGATCCAGCATTTACTATTGGGGGATTATTGGCTAATTCTGTTATAGTAGCACAACTGGTTGTTTTGACATATTTGTTGATCTGGCTGATGCTATAATGCAGAAACTGGTCATTGAATTTATCCGCTACATCATACACGCCTGTTACCCCAGGATATCCCATAACAGTTACTCCGCTTCCCGTCTCCCTATTAGCACCTGTTTCAGGTAAAATTACCTGAGCGGATTGAGGTTGACCCAAAAACATTGGTATTATAGTTACATTTTCAGGTTTTGAAAAGGTATGGTTGGCACCAAACATATGTCCCATTTCATGAGCTGCTGCAATTGCATAGATGAATCCTTCGGGAGTAAATCCACCAATATATGCGAATCCACCATTACACACGGAACCTATTTCAGAAGCTTTTCCACCGCCTGTATTCTGGTTGGAAAATAACATTCCCAGATCATAATTACCGTTGCCGATAGTATTATTAAGGGTATTTTTAATTTCCTGATCTAATGTTTGTGAGCTTGCATATGTTGAATATGGATCTGTCGTTTTATCCAGGAAAATAAGTTGATCATTATTGGCCACCAGATTCATATGTATGGAAAGATCTCTCTCATAAACAGGATTAATATAACTCATTAAGTTATTGATAGCTGCTATTGAGTTAGCTAGAGTACCACCATGATATTCACTAAATTCCCCATCAGTAGATGCTGCCAGCCTATAGGTTCTGAATCTTTGGTCATTGGTATTATCAGTAGGAAATACTTTGGCGGCAGCGCCAGCATTTTTTTCCTGAATCTGACATTCGAAATTATTGATTTTTGAAAGCATTTCCGGAACTGCCGGACTTACCAAATATACGGAAGCATCTTTTGTTGCTGGTTCAATTACCGTTGGTTTTTGGCCCGGGCTGAATATGATGATATTCACTCCTTTTGGTGAAAGACCAAAGCTGATTGTTTTTCCAGAATTATTTACAGATGTTCCTCTGTAGGATTTAATATCTGGGAATTTTGCTGCCAATTCCGGAGCCATGTTTGAAGTTTCAAGGACACTGTATTTTTCAAACTTTCCATCTAATCCGGGAAAGTCTATGGTTACAGTAGATTGGGTTGCAGCCCCTGTTTTTGATACAGGTGCATTTTGTAATGCTGATTTCAGTTGATTGATATCCAAAATATAGGCATTGGAATAATCAATTCCGATGTTCCTTTTGGATTCAATTACATTCCTCTCATTGATTTTTGTTTTTTTCCAAAAGTTCTGTGAGTAAAGACTTTGGCAGCCTATGGCAACAATAGCCCCAAACAGGTAGATTTTTTTTTTCATGTTTTTATTTTTTTTGTTTTTTTTCTGCTATTAACTCGATAATAACTTCTTTAAAAATATGAATTTATATCATGCATTTGAGATATATTATTTTATGTTAAATTATTGATTTACATTTGTTTGCATTGGAGTTTTCGCTGGAAATTATATTGTGTTTAAAAAATAGAATGCTATTTTTTTATGGGTAATAAATTTTTTTGAATAAAATCATAATTATATGAAATTATAAAGCAGCTCATTTTTGAGCTGCTTTAAATTTATTTGTAAAGAGTTGTAAATAGGGAGGCTTATACCGTTAAAATATAAAGTGTACTCACACCAGTTTTAACAGAATAAAAGCTTATGCTGTCCCATTGTGTTTAAAAATTACGACCAAATCATTATAAAAGATATGAATCATATCCTTTACTACAGGCTGTATTGCTAAAGGTGGGTGGAAAAATGGGAATATCAGGATATTTACCTTGTCTGTGCCCATGTTTTCAACTCATGACCGGAAGAAGGAAAAGTATCCCGAAAAATAAATGGTTACTGTTCATATTTTTTGCATTTATCTCACCATCTTTCAGTCTCTTTTTAATACTGATTTTATAACTAGAATTACGATCGATCTGCAGGTTATTTAGATAGGATAGAACTGATAATCATCCCAGCATGAATTCTTGAATTTTCGATGAACCAAAGATGGGTATCCTTTCCGCCGCAGACTACTCCTGCAAGATATAGATTAGGGACATTCGTTTCCATGGTTTGAGGGTTGTAAAATGGATTCATACAATCTCCATCCAGGTCAATTCCGGAACTTTTCAGAAATTGAAAATCCGGAAGATAGCCGGTCATGGCCAGTACAAAATCATTTGTAATTTCATGAGTCTGGCTGTTTTCATCCTTAAAAATTACTGAATTTTCTTTTACCTCCATCATTTCAGCATTAAAATAAGCCTTAATGCTTCCTTCCGCAATCCGGTTTTCAATATCTGGTTTTACCCAATATTTTACACTTTTTGAAATCTCGGAATGGCGGATAATCATGGTCACTTCAGCTCCTTTTCTATAAGTTTCAAGAGCTGCATCCACAGCAGAATTGCTTGATCCTACCACTACCAATTTCTGCCTTGCATACGGATAAGGTTCTGTATAATAATGTTTCACCTTCGGAAGTTCTTCACCCGGAATATTCATAAGGTTCGGAATATCATAAAATCCTGTGGCAATCACTACATTTTTAGCTTTATAGTTTTTTTTTGTGGTTTCAATATCAAATACATCAAGTGTTTTGTATACATTCAGTACTTTTTCATAGAGATGAATATTCAGTTCTTTTTGTCGTGCAATTCCTTGATAATATTCCAAAGCATCCTGTCTTCCTGGTTTGGGAGCTGTGGAAATAAAAGGAGTTCCATCAATTTCCAGTTTTTCAGCAGTTGAAAAGAACCTCATGTATAAAGGGTAATTGTACAGCGAGTTGACAATGGTTCCTTTTTCTATGATTAAATAGCTCAGGTTGTTTTTCTGGGCTTCAATGGCACAGTTGATGCCAATAGGGCCTGCTCCTATAATGAGAATATCCAAAATTTCCATATCCCAAAGGTACGATGTAATTGGGAGAAAGTATTCAAGAGGGAAGAGATAATAGATATTGAGATGATAGACGAGTAGATAATAGATGGATAGATGAGAAACAGTGTAGTCTAGAAAGGAAAGCCATAAACGAATATTTTTGATTGGAGACTATTATACTCCGTATCTTGCATTGGCATTAGTTTTGGTGTTTTTCTAGTTATTGCAAAACTAAAAGATATGAAAAAACTATTCGTTTCAGTCCTTATGCTGAGTCTGGCAGTGGCCTGTAAGAAAGAGGCTGGAAAGCCGGTCCCTAGCGAAATTGATACTATTACCCGTGTAAAACCATTGGATAGTGCTGCACTTGCTAAGGAGAAAATGAAGAAAGAAGGCGATATTAAAATGGTTAATGATGAGGTGTTGAAGGCTCTAAAAGCTAAAGATTATAAAACATTCGCATCATTAATTCATCCTGAAAAAGGAATTAGTTTCTCCATGTATGCTTTTGTAGATCCGAAAGGAGATAAACATTTCTCGAAAGAAGAGTTTGAGAAATACCAGCCTACAAAAACACTATTTACCTGGGGAGCTAAGGATGGTTCCGGAGATCCTTATAAAGCAACCATTAATGATTATCTTGGAAAATGGGTATTTTCAGGTGATTTTACCACTTCTCAATATTCACTGAATAAATTTATAGGAGGTGGGAACTCCCTGAATAATCTTGAGAAAATCTACGCTAAGAAAGATTTTACAGAAAACTACATCAAAGGGACTGAAAAGAATGGTGAAATGGATTGGAAAACACTTCGTTTTGTGTTTGAAGAGTTTCAGGGAAAATATTACCTGATTGCTGTTGTGAATGATCAATGGACAATTTAAAAGCTAGAAGCTGGATGTAGGAAGCTGGAAGAATTTCAAGTGATAAAAAACGTCTGTAGTTTTTAATTACATTTGAAAATGAAAATACAATTGTTTTTCTCAATTCTATAACTTCCTGCCTCCAGCTTCCTTTCTCTATAAAATTTCAGTCAGTTGTTGGGTGAGATTTTTTCTGGAAAACTGTTCGATCTTTTGAGTTTTTTCAGTAAGCTTTCCGTCTTTCCAAAGTTCAAATTTTTCAAGGATGAATCTTTTTACAGTTTCGGAATCATTATAGCCGAAATGTTTTCCGACATGGGTTTCTTCCAATATTCTTGCTACATCAGCCTGATCCGGACCAAATGAAAGGATCTGTTTTCCAGAAGCGAGATATTCAAATATTTTTCCGGGGATAATTCCTTTTGAAGATTCATTCGGGAAGTTGGTAATCAACAGTATTTCTGAAGTCTGCATTTCTTCAACAGCTTTCCCGTGTGAAAGATAGCCCAGATTTAAAATATGATTTTTCAAACCCGAGTTTTCTATCGAATGAAGAATCTTATCATCAATTCTGCCCACAAATTTTAGGCTGAAAGACTTTGCAAATTCTTCATTTTCCTTTACCAGTTCATCCAGTGCTTTCCAAAGGTTTTCCGGGTTTCTAAGCTGTTCCAGAACTCCTATATAACTTAGAGTAAAGGTTATACGGGTATCTTTTTGTGCCGCATCTGTTTCATTTGAATCACTTTCATCAAAACCGTTGGTGATACAAATCGCATTGGCTCCGGCTTTTCTGAAATTTTCAGCATCAGTGTAACTTGTTGCCAAAGTAATGTCCGCATTTTTAAAGACAGCACTTTCCAGCTGGCGATGCTTTTTGTCAGAACTCTTGGTAAGCTTCAAGTGTTTGTAGTAGGAAATCTCCGTCCACGGATCACGAAAATCAGCAATCCATTTTAAATTCGGTAGCTTATTTTTCAGGCCTAATCCAATCAGGTGAAGAGAGTGGGGTGGGCCGGAAGTTACAATGGTATCAATCTTATTTTCCTGTAAATATTTTTCCAGAAATTTAATAGAAGGTTTTACCCAGAAAACTCTGGCATCAGGAATGAAAAAATTTCCTCTTACCCATATAGAAAGTTTGGATTTCCAGCTTTGATTTTTTCCTACATCAAATTGACCGGCTTTGAATTTTTTATTGCTTTTATTTAGCTTTTCTGCCAGTTGATAAGGTTCCCATATTCTTGTTCTAACGATTTCGATGTTTTCAGGAACCTCCTTCATTAGGGTTTCATCCATCAATGGATAGCTTGGGTTCTCTGGCGTATAGATCACTGGTTTCCATCCAAAATCCGGCAGATATTTTGCAAATTTTAGCCATCTTTGAACACCAGGGCCTCCCGCAGGAGGCCAGTAATAGGTAATAATCAATATTTTCTTCTGTTCCATTTTTTATGAATGGTCTATTATTCATTTGTCATTCTGAACGAAGCGCAGCGCAGTGAAGAATCTTATTCTACCTCTTCATTCAGAAACGTCCAATCGGAATTGAATTCTGTAATTAAGTTTTCTTTCTTTTTCCGAGTCCAACCTTTTATTTGTTTTCTCTCGCTATTGCGGTTTCAATGTCATCAAAATGCTCAAAATAAATTAAATAAAATCATTTATATTTTGATGTGAAGCTTTTATCGATCGATTCCGGATGCTGATGCCAATATAGTCTGTTTTTCAAATCATTGGTAACTCCTGTGTACAATACTATTTTTATTTTATTGGTCAGTATATAGACATAGTAATTATGAGTTCCTAATGTTTTCATTTTGATTTGAGATTCTTCATAGCGCTATGCTCCATTCAGAATGACACAGTACAAAGTTTAAATTAGACTTTCTGTTCTACTAAAGTTTCTTTTTTCTTGTTCTTATTCATCCAGAAAACTCCAAAGGCAGCCAGTGCAATAAATAAACCGAAGCTTAAAAGGGAAATCCATTTTCCTTTTTCAATGACTTCCGGTTCAAATACCATTCTGATGTGATGGTTTCCTGCAGGAACATGTACCGCACGAAGTAAATAATCTGCTTTAATATAAGGAACTTCTTTTTCATCAATAAGAACTTTCCATCCATGAGGATAGTATACTTCAGAGAAAACAGCCAATTGAGGAGTCTTCGACTGAGATTTAAATTCTAACTCGTTAGGTTGGTATGTTGTTAAATTGATAAATGCTGTAGAATCTGCCTGAACTGGTTTATTGCTGAAATAAGCTTTGTCAGAAGAGGCGATTACTGCTGTTTTTTTATTGTCAACCTCTCCGATATATTTGATTTCTTCATTAGGAGTATCTACAAACTTAAGATCACTTACAAACCATGCATTTCCGTTGGCCTTAGGGTTAGGAACAACCTGAGGTTGATCAGGACCTCCGAAAACCATATATTTTGCATTCAGTAAGTTAAGGATCTTAGGAGTTCTCACACTGTCGATGTTGCTGATATAAGCATTCAAAACATCATCATATCTTCTCAGTTTTACAGCGTGATACCCTCCGATAGAAGCTTTAAAGTAAGAGGTATTGGTCTCACTGGTAACCCCTAGGGTTTGGTTGTAAATTCTATAGTGTGCCTTATCTTTATCTGCAATAGTTTCTAAAGCTTTATTAATATTTACAGTAGATAAAATAGACTCAAGGTTTGGATTTCCCTGTGTTTTTTCTACCAATAGATCTGAGCTTTCTGTCTGGAAAGGATTCTCAGCAAAGATTTTGTCTACATAGTTTTCGTCATTTAAATAACGCTTGTTGACTGTCCATAGATCAAATAAGCTTACTAAACCAATAATGACTAAAGCAATGTTCTGATTAAGCTTTTTCTTTAAACTCAAGAATAGGGCTACTGCTGCAATGGCTACATAAAGAAATGCCTTTAAAGCATCTGCCTTAAATAACTTATACCTTTCATCCACTAAATAATCCAATAAGAAGGGCGGGAAGTAAGTTTTCTCACCTGCTGTAGAAAAGCCTAGTAATGATTTACCGAATAGTAAAAGAACTAATAACAAACCTAATGTTCCACCACTTACATAGATCAGGATTTTTTGTTTGTATTCTTCGGTCAGCTTCTCATCCGTGAAGAATCTGTATAATCCTATAATAGCGATTAGAGGGAATAGTAACTCTACCACAACAAGGATAGAAGAAGGAGCTCTGAATTTATTATAAAACGGAACATAATCGATAAAGAAATCAGATAATGGCATAAAGTTGCTTCCCCAAGCCAATAAAATAGTAAGAATAGAAGCTCCTAAAATCCAATAACGATATTTTTTCGATGCAAAGAAGAATCCTAATAGGGCAAGGAAACATACGATGGCTCCCTGATAAGCTGGTCCAGAAGTGCCCGGTTGGTCTCCCCAGTAGGTCATTCCGCTGAATCCTTTTGAAATTCTGTCCATTTCAGCTTGTGAGCCTACATTTTCCTGAACAAGTTCCTGTACCTTATTCATCATTTCCTTCGCCTCCGGTTCCTGGTTTCCACCCCCCATTAATCTTGGAATGAAAAGGTTTAAAGTTTCCAGTTGCCCGTAACTCCACATCAGCATACTTTCCTTATCCATTCCGGATTTTCCTGAAGTATGGCTGTCATTGGTTAAGATCTGTTTTCCACGAACGGTTTCCTTCACATACTCTGAATTGGCCATGATTCTTTGGGAATTCATTCCAACACCAATAATACAAGAAGCCGCAATGATCCCTGAAGAAATCAGGAAATGTTTCATCGGAGTTTTTTTCTGGATCGCTCTGATTAACTCAGAAAGGAATAAAAACCCTAGAGCTAAAAACAGATAATAGGTCATCTGCGGGTGATTCGCTGCGATTTGAAGTCCCATAAACAGGGTAGTGACAATGAATCCCCAAATGTATTGTTTTCTGATGTAAACCAATAAAATACCAGCTAAAAGAGGAGCAAAATATTCAATGGTATTTACTTTTCCATTGTGTCCTGCAGCAATAATGATATAGAAATAAGTGGAAAGACCAAAGAAAGTGGCGCCCAGTAAGGCGTATTTCCAGTTTCTGACCACGACGATTCCCAAAAGGAAAAAACCTGCAAAAAGCAGGAAGAGATAATTCACCGGTCTAGGCAGGAAATTAAGGTTGCTGTCGATTTTTTTGATGATATCGCCTTTAAACTGGCTGCCCATCTGGTAAGTCGGCATTCCCCCAAACATGGAGTCACTCCAATATGTTTCATTTCCTGTGTTAGCTCTATAGTCTAAAAGTTCCTTTGCTCCTCCTCTGTATTGAACAATATCATGCTGGAAAAGCTGTTTTCCTGAAAATACAGGAGTGGAATATAAAAATGCTAAAACTATAAATATTACTAATGAAACTGCAATATAAATTAAGTTTTTATTTTTTGCCATGCTGGTTATTATCTTTTATTTCTTGGATTTTTTACCTTTTGTCATTACTCTCTTTTACCTCTTCATAGTCTACGGTTTCGGCATCCCATTTAAGGTCTTTTTTGTTATTCTTATTTGAGTTGTGAATGTCTTCTCTTGAATTATTATGCTGTTGGTTATTGAACCTGTAGCTGTAAAATGTCTTGAAAAAAATTCTTTTCAGAATGTTCCAGACAAAGAAAATAATAATGGCGGAAAGTACTAACTCAAGAATGTACTTCATAATAAATTGATTTAAGGTTTAAAGTGTAAGAATCAAACATTGAATCTTACACTTTTAAGCTTGAATTATTTTGCAGACGGGTTTACCATTACAGAAGAATTGGAAACGCTCTTCATAGATTGAGATTGCTTTCCATCTGAAATGGTTTCTATCTGCGTAGTTTTTACATTGATGTTTTGGTTCGTGATCCATCCTGTATTTTCATCAAACTTGATGGTCCCGTTTTGAGCAAGTTCACTGCTCATGCTGTGGGTGATAGGCCCCTGAGCTTTCTTTTCGGTTTTCTTAGGAATTCCCCCGGTTACAGCAATTTCAGCAGTTCCGTTTCCTAAGCTTTTTAAAACATAGTTTGAAGTTACCTTGATGGCTCCGCTTGGATCTGCATTTTCAGAGGTAGTCCATTTTTCTCCTATCTTCACCCCTTTTTTAGGAATGATAGAAAGGTTTTTATTGAACTGATCTTTCAATACTTTCTCATTAAAAGACTGCTTAAGACTTGCAACAACACTAGCTCTTTCATTAGCATCCTTAATAAGTGTTCCCAAAGCCGTTGAAACTTTGGTATAAACAGCATCGAATCCTGTAATAGAAATTACATTTCCTTTGGTATCCATTTTCATATCAAGTTTGTTGCTGGTAAGTGCTTTGTTGATATTCCAGATCATTTTAAGATCATCTTCTTTAGGAAGAGGCTGTTTAGTGTCTACTACAACTGTTTTTCCCTGTGCAGATTGAGAACTTCTTTTAGAAACAAGGTTAAGTGTCATTTCGTACACATTTCCTTTGATTTCGTTTACGGTGAAATTCATTTCATCTGTAGATTCAGAGGTTGCCGTCATTGTTTTTCCCTGAGGATCCGTCATTGTTTTTACATCTCTCTGATAAGTAGTAAGAGGGTAAGTTTTACCTTTTTCAAGTTTGAAAGTTTGAGTAACGATTCCGGCAGAGTCTCTGATCGCAGGATTTTCTGCAACTTTCGCTACAGAATCTGCGGGAACTTCTACAGTAACTGTTTTTCCTGTCTTAGGATCTACTTTCGTGATTTTTGCCGTTTCTTTTTTACAAGAAACAAGAGCTATAGATGATAATAGCGCTATTGCTGCTATGTTTTTCATTTTCTAATTTTTTTAAGTGTTGTGTTATCGAATTAATTTATTTTCAAACTCTTCTGTCTTACTGCTTCATACAGGATAGCTCCACAGGCTACAGAAACATTCAGAGATTGAGTTTTCCCTTCAATAGGAAGTTTTATCTTTTCATCAGAATGATGCAATACTTCTTTAGAAATACCTGTTTCTTCATTTCCCATAACAATAGCGCATGGTTCTGTGAAGTCTACATCATAGATTAATTTTTGTGCTTTCTCAGAAGCTGAAAATACAGTAATCCCGCTTTGTTGAAGGAAATCTACTGCATGAGCAAGATTATTTTCCTTACAGATTTTAATGTTATAAATAGCTCCTGCAGACGTTTTGATTGCATCAGAATTGATAGGAGCAGCTCCTTTTTCAGGAATAATTACAGCATCTATCCCCACGCATTCTGCTGTTCGGCAGATAGCTCCAAAGTTTCTTACATCTGTAAGTCTGTCCAGAATCAATAAGAATGGTGTTTTACCTTCCTCAAATAATTGTGGAACAAGATCCTCCACTTTATGAAACGGAACATCCGAAATAAAAGCAACCACACCTTGGTGATTTTTTCTTGTAAAACGGTTCAGTTTTTCAACCGGAACATAATTGGGACGGATTTTATTTTTCGCTAAAATTGCTTTTAGTTCAGCATAAATAGGACCCTGAAGTGCATTTTGCACAAAGATCTTGTCAATCGTTTTTCCCGCTTCAATTGCTTCAATCACGGGACGCAGCCCGAAAATAAAATCGTCTTTCATTGATTTGTCTATAATTTTATGTTTAAGGATATGTGGTTTCGGGATTAGAGGAGTTGTGTTTTATGAGGACTACAAACTTCCAGCTTCCTTCTTCCAGCTTCCTTTTTAATATTTTTCTCCTAAAATTGCTCTTTTCTGCGCCATTACATACCCGTAATGCAGGCTTTCATGCATATTGTTAAAAATGATAGCATCCTGAATGCTCTTCAGATCCATTCCAAAACTCGTTGTATAAGGCGTGTAATCTGAAAAGAAATCGCTGTCATAATCCTTCATTAGAATTTTGGAGGTTTCTGTAAGTAAAAACTCCAGATCTTCCACTTCGGATTTTTGAACATTTAAGTTGGGTAAAGTTCCTTTTTTATAAGTTTCAACCCAATATTTATCAATACGGAAAGGATTGCCGCTTAAATAATAATGTAAAAGCTGCTGAGTGGCAACTGTGTGGGCAATATTCCAGTAAATATTATTGTTGAAGCCATCTGGAATCAGCAGAAGATCCTCGTGGGAGGTGTTCTGCAGGATATCTAAAAGGTTTCTTCTTACCTGTCTGTGTGCTTGAAAATGATAATTCATTTTGCAGAAATTTTAATCACCAAAAATAGTTTAATAAACTGGAAATGACAATTTTTTGGGGAAAGGATTAAAGTAAAAGTTCCATAATGTTAATAAAACAGATTATTTATTATTTTCTTTTTACACAAAAATTTGATGGGATTATAATAGGTTTTAGAAAATTTAACGACTCCTTTTTAGATATTTATTAATTTTTATGAAGCTAAAAACCCTCCGATGATTTTTATCAAAGAAGGGTTTTTTATTATTTTATTAACTGTTCTTTATGAATTATTTTGTGTTTTCCATAAGTTTTTTAAGGGATGTTTGATTTTTTGAGCCTATGGAGTTTGATTATTTTTTGATGATTTTATGCTTAAAAGTAGTTCCGTCTTTCAAAACAATATTTAAGAAATAAACTCCTGCACTGTATGATGAAAGATTGATTTTGTTCTCTCTGTAAACTTCAGTTAGTTTTCTTCCATCTATACTGAAAAGCGTCATGGATGCAACATCCTCTTTTGATTTTATATTGACGAAGTCAGTGGTGGGATTAGGATAAATATTCACGTCTATGGTTTTTACATCCTTTACATTTAAAGAAGCATTGCTTTTACCCTGCATATAAACCGATAAAAATACATCACCATCCTTTCCGTTAAAAACTGCAGTAGGGATTGTATGTTTTAAAGTGTGATTTCCAGCAGTCATAGATGGTATAGTAAACCCTCTGATAGGAACCGAATTACCTGGGCACCAGTTGTTCCATGAAGTCCATTGAGCAAATGTTGCGGGAGCACTTTGATAAATTCCGTTACCCTGTGTATTATATACTCTGAAAGGTTCACAGGAAATTCCACCCGGAGTATAGGTTAATACCTGTACATCATCTATATAGGTGTAGTTTTGTCTTCTAATATATTCTTCACCACCTGTACCAGCTCCATGTGGTGTGGAGATTAAAAAAAAGCGAGCATTAGTGACAGCGGTAGGAAGATTGAAAGTAACCAGTCTTACTGTCTCTCCAGTAACGTCAGTACTGTTGTAGTTATTGAGCCTATTATAGCTTAGTATAGGAACAATAGTATTATAATCTGTAGGGGTTGCTCCTACATCTGTTGAAAAGAAAGTCAGGTTTCCTAAAAATACGTCAATTCTACCTGCACAGCCTGCAACCTGCGTTTGAGCAGCATAGGGTACTCCAAAAACATCAAGCTCCATATACATATCATAAGCATTTCGCAATTCGGTATTATGAAATACACTGTATAGATTACTGATATCATAAGTGTAAGGAACTTCGATGGGTGATCGGTTCTTATTCATGAACGGTGTGATATATCGCGCCGCTTCAATTCTTTTAACATTGGGGTCATTCGTAGTATAGGTTGCCTGATTTTTAGGAACAAGGGAAAGGAATACTTCTCCAAGACGATCGTAATTATCACACAGAGCGCCTATGGTTACCCTCATCGCAATTTTTGCTTTAAAGGAATCCATTTCTGAGTCTGTAAGCTTTCTCGCATATCTTGTATTTCCCAGTCTGATTAAGCCGGGAGGAACAGGAGTGGCTACCGGATTAGCATAGCCGTCATAATAGACCGCATCAGAAATCAGATTCGTCACATTTGTTGTCTGTGATTTAAAGAGAGCTGTAAGAAATAGACTTGCAAAAAATAGTCTTTTATACATATCGTTGATATTTAGTGTAAATATATTAAAATATGTATTAAAAATATAGGTATTTGGTTTTGTTTTTAACCTAATAATGTTTTTGTTGTTGAATGTTTAAATTTTTCAAATGAATAGTGCGATGAGTACTGATGGTCTTCATGTTAATTAAGAGGAATGATTGAATAATTTTTTTTTATTATAAGAATCCATATTTTATTATTAAATTAGCATTGTATTTAATGATAATATTATTAATAATGAAAAGAATTTTACTTTTGTCTCTGTTGTTTGCAGTAATTACTATTAATGCTCAGATCAATATCAATATCGGAAGCACAGGTGTTGGAACTGCACCCATAAGTAGTTTTTTTTCTTATTCCTATGTTCAGCAGATTTATCCAAAGCAGGAAGTGAATGCCAATGCTGCCGGAAATATTACAGGGCTTACTTTTTACCTTGATCCTTCTGCGGTTATTAATGATTCTTCCAATTGGACCGTTTATCTTGGACATACTCCAAAAATATCCTTTGCATCCAATACAGATTGGGTTCCCGCGGCTCAATTGACTCAGGTATTTACAGGTACCGTTACTAAGAATGGTAATAAAGTTGATGTCATTTTTACCACTCCGTTCGCTTATAATAATGTTGATAATCTGATAATTGCTGCAAAAGAAGACTCACCAAGTATTGATATTAATAATTTTGATGAGGTTTTTCGTGTTTATCCTTACTTGCAAAATTCCACTCTTGTTTATAAAGGCGATCGTGCTGTTGCTGATCCGGCGTCCCCGCCAGGAGGAATAAGAGTAGATTACAAATCTGCTGTAACTATTTTAGGTTTGACTGCTAATATTGCACCAGGATGTCCCCTTGTGATTTCTCCTGCCAATAATGCTCAATTTGTGGTTTTGTCACCAACTATTACCTGGCAATCGGTAATGGGAGCTGCTTCTTATCGATTATCTTTAGGGACAACCCCTGGTGGAACGGATGTTATCAATCATCAAACTGTAAATGGAGTAAGTTATAATCTTTCTCCATCTATTGTTCTGAACCGTGATACTAATTATTATTTTAAAGTAACTGCTGTATCAGCTAACGGAGAATCTGCCGGTTGTACAGATTATACCTTTAAAACAATTCCTCCAATCCCTGTAAATGATGCATGTTCCGGAGCTTTGCAGGCAGCATCGTTTCCTTATACTTTTGTACAGGCTGATGGAATGTCTTCCACCAATAATAATGGATTTATTTTAGCATGTGCTAATGATGGAATGAACGATGGTTTATGGTTCAAATTTACAGGAGATGGCAGTCAATATACCATCAAGGCTACTCCTGGAGCAGCTTCTTTTGATCCTAAAATTGGGGTGTATAGTGGAGCCTGTGATAATTTGGTTTGCGTAGGTACACAAGATAATGGTGGTGGAGGTTCTGCGGAAACAATGACCATTACAACAACCGCAGGAACAGAATATTTTATCAATATAGGATCTTACGAAGATTCAGTAGATATGCCGGAAGGTGCATTTACAATTAACATTACAAAGTTGTAATTTCTCTGGTTTTATTTTAAGAAATTTAAATTGATATAAAAAGTGTTGTGATGATTATTGGTCACAACATTTTTTATAATGGATTGAATGATAATATAAAAGATTGAAATATAAAATAGAATGATCACAGTAGAATCTGTTTTGAATTCAAAAATGTTTGTTAAACCCGGAATATTTAACAAACTTTAACTCAAATATGGCATTCATTATGTTGATTAATGCAAGTATTTATCAGAAATTTACCACTTATTTTAAATCAAGCTATGTCAGATACATATCAAGCCGAGGATATCCGTCAGTTGACGGAAAAAGTAAAAGAAAAAAACTACTTATTTTCTCTTCTGAGACAGGAAATCAACAAGGTGATTATTGGGCAGGAATACATGGTAGACCGTCTGTTAGTCGGGCTTTTAGGGAATGGTCACGTTCTTCTTGAGGGAGTTCCGGGATTAGCAAAAACCTTAGCCATTAAAACCCTGGCAGATGCTGTTCATGGTGAGTTCTCCAGAATTCAATTTACGCCGGATTTGCTTCCCGCAGATGTTGTAGGAACTATGATTTTCAATATCAAAGACAATGATTTTTCTATAAAAAAAGGTCCGGTATTCGCAAATTTTGTTCTTGCGGATGAGATCAACCGTGCCCCTGCAAAAGTACAGTCAGCGCTTTTAGAAGTGATGCAGGAAAAGCAGGTTACTATTGGTGATGAAACCATGAAGCTTCCAAAACCATTTTTGGTATTGGCTACCCAAAACCCAATCGATCAAGAGGGAACTTATCTGTTGCCGGAAGCTCAAAGCGACCGTTTCATGCTGAAGTGTACCATTGATTATCCTGCTTTTGAAGATGAAAGACAAGTGATGAGAATGGTTTCAACTTCCCATCAGCCAACGGTAAATCCTGTGATATCTCTTCAGGATATTGTGGATGCAAAGGAAATCATCAATCAGATCTATTTGGATGAAAAAATAGAAAAATATATTCTGGATATGGTTTTTGCAACCCGTTATCCGGAAAACTACGGACTTTCCGAACTTAAAAACTATATCAGTTTCGGAGCTTCTCCAAGAGCTTCCATTAACCTTGCGATTGCTTCAAGAGCGTATGCCTTCTTAAAAGGAAGAGCTTTTGTAATTCCTGAAGATGTAAAAGCATTGGCTAAAGATGTATTGAGACACAGAATGGGATTAACCTTTGAAGCAGAGGCAGAAGAAATCACAACAGAAGAGATCATTAATAGAATTTTAGCAAAAATCCAGGCACCATAATGAGTGATGTTATTATTAGAAAAGCAGTTCAGGAGGATTGTGCTTCCATGTTGGAATTAATTAAAGAACTGGCTGAATACGAAAAAGCATTACACGAAGTTACTGTAACTCTGGATGAGTTTACGGAAGATGGCTTTGGTAAATCCCCGGTTTGGGGTGCTTTCGTTGCAGAATTGAATGGCGAAATTGTAGGGATCTCATTATATTATGATAGATATTCAACATGGAAAGGCAGACGACTCTATCTCGAGGATTTGGTAGTGACAGAAAGAATGAGAGGAAAACAGATCGGAAAGCTTCTGTTTGATGCTACAGTAGAATATGGAAAATCAAATGCATATAGTGGAATGGTTTTCCAGGTACTCAACTGGAATGAACCTGCCATTAATTTTTATAAAAAATACGGTCCAAAGTTTGATGACGAATGGTTGAATGTATCTATTGAGTTTAAGTAATAATTTGGAAAAGTAATTTAGCCCAAACCTACAAAACCTTAAACATAAAACCCTCTATGCAGATAAAAGATATTGTAAAAAAAGTAAAGCAAATAGAAATCCGTACCCGAAAAAAGACGGAGGCTGCTTTGATGGGGCAATATCACAGTGCCTTTAAAGGGCAGGGAATGACTTTTTCAGAAGTTCGCCCTTATCAGTTTGGTGACGAGATCAGAAGAATTGACTGGAATAAGACCGCTCGGTTCCGTGAGCCCTTCGTAAAGGTGATGGAAGAAGAAAGGGAATTAACCATGATGCTTGTGGTAGATATTTCTGCTTCTATGGATTATGGAACAAAAGCCCAGCTGAAAAGAGAATATGTGGCAGAAATTGCTGCCAGTTTGGGGTTTTCAGCAGCCGGAAACAATGATAAGGTAGGATTGATCCTGTTTGCAGATAAAGTATATAAAGTAATACCACCGCAAAAAGGAAGAAAGCATATCCTTTCAATTATCAGTAATATCCTTACTGCAGACTATATCCCGGCAGAATCTAAAATAGATAAAGCACTGGAATATATGATGGGGATTTTTAAAAGAAAATCGTTGGTGTTTCTGTTCTCAGACTTTCAGGACGAATATGATTCTAAAATGTTGAGGGTGGCATCAAAGAAACATCAGCTGCTGGGAATGAGGGTATATGATGAAAAAGATAATGAAATTCCTGATGTAGGGTATACATTGCTGTATGATGCTGAAACCGGGCAAGAAATATGGACCAATACTTCCAGTGCAAGGTGGAGATATACTTTTGCAGAAGCACAAAAGCAAAAATTAAGAGCATTGGAGGAAGATTTTGCCAACAGTTCGGCCAGTTTTATGAATGTAAATACCGGCGCTGATTATTCAAAATTGTTGTATAATTATTTTCAGAAAAAATAACATCGGGTTTGCCCGTCAATAAAACATCAGGCTTTAGCCTTTATTATTATTTAACATTGAGAAAAATACTTTTAATACTATCTTTTCTAATCTGTGCAAATGTTTTTTCACAGATACTATCCTCGAATATAGAGAAGAAAACTATTGCTTTGGGAGAAACCAATCATCTTGTGATAAAGATTGATAATCTCCATGATGAGCAGGTGAACTCTGCAGCCAAAAATGAATTGCTGCCTTTTCACTTTGAAGAAACTAAGGACAGTATCGGACAAAATGCCAATTCATACGAAAGAAAAATAGAATTTGCTGTTTTTGAAGAAGGAAAATTTACCATTCCTGAACTGGAATTTAAAGTAGGAGATAAGATTCTTAAAACCATTCCTTACGAAATAGAAGTCATTAATACAGCTCAGAAAGCAGACCAGATTAATGACATTATGAAAAATAAAGAGGTAAAACTTGAAGCCAAGGATTATTGGGAGCTTTACAAGTTTTATATTCTGGCAGCATTGGCAGGTATTGCTTTGATTATTGCCATTATCATGATTGTAAAATGGGGTAGAAAAGCGAAAAGCTCTCCAGTAGTTGCTACCAATCAAACATTGAAGGAGCTGGATTCTCTTAAAAAGAAAAAATATATTGAAGGCGGTAATTTCCGCTCATTCTATGTAGAACTGATCGAAATATCAAGAAATTTTATTACCAGACAATATCATCTTCCTGCAGATGTTCTTTTAACTGATGATCTTATTGATGTTATGAAGAAGAACAATACCATTTCTCAGGATAATGAAAAAATTGTAGAAGAGGTATTCCTGAGAGGAGATTTGGTGAAATTTGCCAAAACATTTCCGGATCAGGCTACAATGGAAAAGGATTTTGCAGATATCAGAGACTTTGTGAAAAGGTCCTCTAAAGATTTAGAATTCGAAAACTTAAGAAAAGATGTTTAATTTTGAGTTTTACAGTCCATGGTTTTTACTGCTTTTTCTGCTGTTTATTCCTCTTTTGATAAAAGATTGGGGTAAAAAGAAAAGAAAAGGCATCAAAGTTCCTACCATAAAAAACATGGGAACTAGCGGAGGTATACAAGGAGTTCTTTTTCTACTGAAGATATCAAAATATATTATTCTTTCGGCACTTATAATTGCCATGGCGAGACCAAGAACTTTTACGGTTTCACAAGATAGAGATGATACCAAAGGAGTAGATATCATGCTGTCTATTGACGTCTCACTCAGTATGCTGGCAAAAGATTTAAATCCGGATCGTATTACTGCCCTTAAGGATATTGCTGTTAAATTTGTTCAGAAGCGTCCAAATGACAGGATTGGAGTAGTTGCCTATGCAGCAGAAGCATTTACCAAAGTTCCTGTAACTTCAGATCATCAGGTCGTGATTGATGAGATCAAAAACCTTAATTCTAATGGTCTTGAACCAGGAACGGCTATAGGAGAAGGACTTTCGGTTGCTGTGAATCATTTAATTAAAAGTAAGGCCAAAAGTAAGGTGATCATTCTGATGACGGATGGGGTAAGTAATATTGAAAACGCGATCCCGCCACAACTTGCTGCGGAACTGGCAAAAAATAATAATATAAAAGTATACACCATCGGAATAGGAACCAATGGTTATGCGCTGATGCCTACAGCAGTGGATTTCTTTGGAGATCTTATTTTTACGGAAGCTGAGGTAACGATCGATGAAAATACGCTGAGAGAAATTGCTCAGACAACAGGAGGGAAATATTTCAGAGCGACTTCAAACAGCAGCCTTGAAGAAGTGTATGATGAGATCAACCAGCTTGAGAAATCTGATGTAAAAGTGTCTAAGCTGTACAATTATGAAGAGTATTTCAAGATCTTTTTATGGGCAGCTCTGGCGATGCTGGTACTGGATGCATTATTGAGATGGGTATTTTATAAAATTTTAAGCTGATGAGTTGGTCCTTAGGAAATTACTGGTATTTGTTTTTACTGTTGCTGCTGCCTCTGTTAGCTTCCTTTTTGATCCGTTTTTTAAAATGGAGAAAAAGAAAGAGAGAAATTTTTGCGGCCAGCCAGTTTCATGATAATTTATTTGAAAAAAACTCAGGATTTACACGATTTTTTCCTGCATTATATCTGTTGGGTACATTATTCCTGATATTTTCAATCATCGATCTTTTGAATGGTTCCGAAGAGGTAAAAAGCAATCAGAGATTGAATAATGTGATTTTTATGCTGGATGTTTCCAATTCCATGAATGCTGAAGATATTGAGCCAAGCCGTCTTACAGAAGCCAAAAACCTGATGATGCAGACAATGTCGAAAATGAAGAACGATAAAATCGGGATTGTCATTTTTGCAGGTCAGGCTATATCTATTATGCCTCTAACAACAGACTATAATTCTGCAGAAACTTATATCGGAGCTATTGAAACGAACTCTATGAAGATTCAGGGAACAGACTTTCTGAAAGGACTGGAAGCAGCCACTGAGAAATTTAAAAATGTAAGCAAAGGATCACGAAAAGTGATATTACTGAGTGATGGTGAGGATAATGAAGGGAATGATAATGCAGCAATAAGGCTTGCCAATAGAGAAGGGATAACCATTACTTCTGTAGGAATAGGAACAGACGAAGGAGCTCCGGTTCCTGTGTATAATGAGGGGCAGCTGATGGGTTATAAAACAGATGTCAATGGAAATACTGTTATTTCCAAAAGGCAGACAGAAGCCTTAAGTAAAATGGCTGGTTCTACAGGAGGAACGTATATTGATGGAAATAATATCAATGAAGCTCCAGACAGAATCATTGATGCGATTAATAAGAAGTCTTCAGGATCAGAAACAATGGTAAAGTCACAGAATGCTAACCATTATTATCAATATTTTTTAGCAGTATCTATTCTGTTTTTCTTTTTAATTTATATTTTTAATCCCAAAAATGATTTTAACCTATAGTTTTACCTTTATTTATAGAATAAAATCTATAGGTACTTTAACCCAATTTTAACAAATAAAACTCTGTTTCTTAACATATAAAGGAATAATTTTGCAGGTAATGAATACTAAAACCATATTTTTATCGTTTATAATTGCTTTCTCGTTCTCAGGCTTTTTGTTTGGGCAGGAAAACTATAAAACTTTGGTTCATGAAGGGAACCAGAAATTTGACGGTAAAGATTATGATGGAGCTTCTTCCAAATACATGGAAGCCGTGAAGTCTAATGATAAAGATTTTACTGCTCATTACAATATGGGAAATGCACTGTATAAAAGTAAAAAGTATGAAGAAGCAAAAGCAGAGTTTGAAAAAGCAGAACAGCTGTCACAGACTCTTCCTGATAAAGCGGCTGCCCTTCATAATTTAGGAAATACCTATATGCAGATGAATCAGCCGGAAAAAGCGGCAGATTATTATAAAAAGGCACTTAAACAAAACCCTTACAGCGAGGCTACCCGTAAGAATTATGAAATTGCCAAGTTGAAGGAAAAAGAAAAGCAGCAAAATAAAAGCGAGCAGAATAAATCCGGTAAAGGAGGCGGCAGCGGTAACGATCAGAACAAAGGTGAAGATCAAAAAGGTGATAAAAAAGACCAAAGGCAGGATCAGGGAAATGGCCAGCAAAACGAAGGTAAAAGTGACCAGGGCAATCCTCAGCAAAATCAGAATAATGAGGGCAGAATGCCAAAAAATCTTGAAAATCAGCTCTTAGATAAAATAAACGAAAAAGAAAAAGAAACCGCCAGAAGAATTTTAAACAAAAATTCTTATTCGATGCCCCAAAGCAACGAGAAAGATTGGTGATGAAAGACAAATTGATTTACATATTGCTTACTTTAGCATCCGTAATTACTTACGGACAAGTAAATCTTTCTCTTGATGCTGATAAAAGCGAGTATGGCGGAAAGGATATTGTAAACCTTACCATTGTTCTTGAATTGAATGGAAGCGACCTTGTTCAGCAGACAGGTTTCCAGCTTCCAGACCTTTCAAAATTCAATATTATCGGTAGTGGATCTGTAACCAATACAGTGATTGATCCTGCCACAAATACATTGATTACCCAAAAAGTATCCAGAATCGCTCTTGAACCTAAGAAAAAAGGTAAAATTAAAATTGGATCAGTACTGGTTACTGTAAACAATAAGATTTATAAAACTGAACCTTTCGATGTAAACATTCGTGATATTGTTGACAAAAGATCTTTAGCCAGCAATACTTCCAATGAAGTATACCTGAATATGGAGATTGAAGACAGGGATGTCTATCAGGATCAGCCTACCATTGCTGTTCTGAAAGTATATTCCAGAAATATGGATAATCTTAGAAAAGTAAAGAATATCCGTCTTCCGCAGCAGGAAAATATCAATGTACATCCTATCAATTTCACCAAATCTGAAATTGACCCATCCGGTAATGGGAATATGGCTTCCCAGATCCTGGCGATGTTTATGGTATTTCCTAATGAAGCTGGATATGTTGAGGTGCCGGGAGTATCTGCATCTGTAAGCACTTATTCAAACAAAAATAAGATTGTTTCCAATAAAGTAAAAATCAATGTAAGAAAGCTTCCGGAAGGAGCACCTGAAGGTTTCAAAAATGCTGTTGGAAACTTTAATGTAAGCGTTTATAATATTACTAAAGAAAAGCCAGAAGCCAAAAAACCATTGAATGTTGTGGTTAAGGTGAGTGGAGAAGGAAATTTGCCTGATCTAATCCTTCCGAAAATTGCAGCATCTCCGGACTATGAAGTTTTTGCTCCCAAAATGACTTCAAAGGTTTCTCCTGGCACTTCCGGAATGAAAGGAGAGATTCTGGCCAGTTATGTAGTTATTCCCAATAAATCAGGAGCTATTTCTATTAAGACGGAACCATTTGCTTTCTTTGATCCTGAAAACAAAGAATATATAGAGGCGGGACAAAAAATATTGGATGTGAACGCACTTTCACATGATCAGGTTCTGGAATCCCGTTCTACAGTAGAAAAGGTAAATGAATATACCAATAATCTGTTAGAGACTGTAGATACACCTGTTTTGAAAACGACTTCATTTAAAGTAAAAGAAAAAAGTAAATTCCACTGGAGTATTCTTTTAACAAATATTGTCATTCTTTTGGGCTTATTTGTTGTGTATCTGTTATTTAAAACTTGGCAAAAAAAACGTACATTAGTTAGGGAAACCGTATCTCAAAAACCTTTGGGTTCAGTGGCTGAAACGGAAAAGGAAATCAGAGAGTTGATGAAAACGGATATTAACGATTATTTCGGTTATCTTGAGAACCTCAAAGATAACAGCGAGTATGAAAAGTTTTTTGTTACTTTGGAAGAACTGGATCAGGAAGTAAGAAACCAGTATTTTCAAGGCTCTGTTGCGGAGTTTAAGACTTTTCTTGAAAAGCACAAGGGTTCTTCCGTGGCTGAACAATATGGAAGACTGCAGCAAAAAATTCAGATGGAGAAATATGCTCCTGTGAAATCTCATGATGGTATAGAAGAACTTTTGAAAACAATTGTTAATTTATATTCACAAATTAGCAAATAGTCAGTTTATTTTCATATTTTTGCGAAATTTTTAATTACAAAGAGATGGAAATTTTTGATGGTTTCTCTTTTAAAGAGATCGTTACCAGCTTTATGGTTCTTTTTGCCGTTATCGATATTATCGGCTCAGTTCCCATTATAGTAAGCCTTCAGCAGAAGTTCGGAAAGATCGAAGCTGGAAAAGCTGCCGTTACTGCCGGAGCAATTATGATTGTTTTCCTGTTTGTAGGGAATAAAATTCTAAAACTTATTGGGGTGGACGTCAATTCATTTGCAATCGCCGGAGCTTTTGTGATTTTTGTCATAGCCCTGGAAATGATTTTAGGAATTGAGATCAACAAAACAACCGAAGCAAAGGCTGCTTCTATCGTACCCATCGCATTTCCATTGGTAGCAGGTGCCGGAACTTTAACAACGGCGCTATCCCTTAGAGCTGAATTTCATGATATTAATATTATCTGCGGGATTATTCTTAATACAATTTTCGTATATTTGGTGCTGAAATCAGCGAAATGGTTGGAGCAGAAAATAGGAGATGCTACTTTGATGATTCTTCAGAAAGTTTTCGGTATTATTCTTTTAGCGATTTCAATTAAATTATTCACTGCAAATTTTGCCCAATTGGTGCTGAATTATGTTAATTTTTAAAAATTATGAAGAAGTTTTATAAAGTATTTTTAGTACTGTTCATCGTTTTCATCGCTATTAATTTATATGCTATCAACTGGCAGAATGATCTTATTGCTGATGAGGACAACATCAAGTTTGTATTTTCTGCATCTGCTGCTGCAATAGGTCTTATCCTGCTTTTTGTCATGGATACCTGGAGCCGAATCGGTGTAAAGAAGTAAATTGAATATTTATTTATATAGATATAGCCTCTTTCGCTTTGAAGGAGGTTTTTTTATGGATAAAAGATCAAAGATCTTTTCTTCAAACAATTACTATGCGTTTGGCTATCAACATCAATAGGGGTGGGCTTTAGCCCACCAAACAAATAAAACGAATTATTCCATTTGGCTTTAGCCAAAACTTATTATTGAAACACAAGTAATTTCAAATTTTACAAAAAAACAGGGAATAAAGAATATAGATTTTCTCATTCGGAATCAATTTAGATAGGCTTTATCCTTCTATCTATTCTAAATAGTAGAATAGAATATAGGTGCCAGAAAGAAATCTGTGAAAATCCGTGGTTAAAGAAACTCCGCTAAGAAATAGCCAAATTTTTCAAAATGGCTTCAGATTTTAGCTCTGTTTCCGTCCATTCTTTTTCCGGGTTACTTTGAGCGGTAATTCCACCGCCTACAAAGACATGTACAGAATCTTTATAAAGCCTTGCGCATCTAAGATTTACAAAATAAAGAACACTTTCTTGAGTTTCCACTTTAATATAGCCAGCATAAAATTCACGGGGGAATTTCTCATACTTTCGGATATTTTCATTGCAAAAATCTTTAGGTATACCACAAACTGCAGGTGTAGGGTGGAGATCCTGAATCAAATTGTCAAGATTATCGGGGTTTATTGTTGTTTTAAAATCTGTACGAAGATGCTTGATATTCCCGGAAATATGATCATAAGTTTCAGACTGCTGAATGTTGTTTGAATAGTTTTTAAGAATATTCTGAATGTAAGTGGTGACGGGTTTCTGCTCTTCTATTTCTTTTTCTGTCCATTGTTCAGTAGTAGGAAGAGTTCCTGCTAATGCCATGGTTTCAAACTCATGAGTTTCTTTATTAAACTTGCCTAATACCTCTGAAAAAGCACCCATCCAGGCATTTTCTCCATCATTAAACAGATATCTGAAAGCATTGGGATAGGTTGTGCATAGATTATTAAAACTAGCCTTATAATCAATGGTATTAAAGTCGGTAAAGATCTTTCTTCTTGAATACACCAATTTTGGAAGATCATTTTCTTTAATTACTTCAATTACCTGTTGTAGAGTATTGCAATATTCTTCTTTAGTTTCTGCTGTAAAATCTGTTGTGTCTTCTGTTAATGACTCATTAGTGATCGAAAGATCATTAAATTTAGCAGTATCAACCTTGATGATGTTTCCATTAAAGCTGATCTGGTTCAAGCTGTTGTAAGAATAAAAATTAACAGCGTTTTTATCAGTTGTTTCCTCTATAGTATGTAATCCTTCGTTGAAGGGAAGTTTGAAATAAATCATGAGTTATGAACAGATTTTGAAAATCACTAACCGGAAATAATATAGGAAATTCCGAAGTTGATTTTCCTTTCTGCAAAGGTATTATTAGTCTTAAAGATGTCAAAATTATATGAGCTGTTTTTTAAGGAAACATTGTTTTTAAAACAGAAAACAAAGGGTTGCAGGAAGGATATAAAAAAAGCCCAAATTTTTTGAGCTTTTACTTTTTATGGATGTTCAACCTATCTGTTAATGATATTATTCGTCATTGTAGTATGGTTGATAAGCGTTCCTTTTTCATCTCTGATTTCAATTTCAGAAACGTGCATTGTTTTTCCTTTTCTGATGAAGCGTGCGGTAGCTGTTACAATACCATCCTTTTTACTTCTTAGGTGATTAGAATTAATGTTGGTTCCTACACCATAATATTTATCACCGTCAATAAAAATATTAGACAGGCTTGAACCCAATGTTTCAGCCAATACACAACTTGCTCCGCCATGCATAATCCCAAAGGGTTGATGTGTTCTTGGCAGTACGGGCATGGTAGCAGTAAGAGTTTCATTTTCGAGATCGATATCAATGAATTTGATCTCCATTGCTTTTGCCAGGGTTTCGCCGCCCCAATTATTGATGAATGCTAATATTTCTTCTTTTGTCTGACCTTTCATTGTATAATAGATAAGAGATGATTGATAAATAATGATAGGAATTTTTTATTCTCCGGTTCCCATAATATTTGGATTCCAGTTAGCCGGAACCTTAGGGACAATATCGTTTTTCACATAATAATCCTGAATTTCCTGCATGATTTCAGAAAATGGAACTGTGGCAATTCTTTCATAAGGAATGGTGTAGCCAAGGTATACAATATTTCTTTTGAAATCACCTGCTGCCAGTACAATAGGAACTTTTGCTGCCATTGCCATATGATAGAAGCCTTTTCTCCATTTCGGAACCCAGCTTCTGGTTCCTTCCGGGGTAATAACAAGACTGAAATCTTCCTTAGCAAACTGATTGGCTACAAAATTGACAAGGTCATTTTTCTGGCTTCTGTCGATGCCAATACCTCCAAGTCCTTTTACAACACTTCCGTACCAGGCTTTGGTATGAGCATCCTTAATGATGATTTTTAAAGGTTTATTCAGTGACCAATAGGCAAAGTTTCCTAAAATGTATTCCATATTATGAGTATGGGGTGCTACCACCAGGATACATCTGTTCAGGTTGTTAACATCGCCCTGTAGAACGACTTTCCAGCCTAATAATTTTAACATTAGTTTGCCTATCAGCTTTTTCATAGATTCTTGGATTAAAACAAAAAAGTATAACCAATTGGGTTATACTTTTACAAATATATTGAAATATTATTGCTCTTAAAACAAACCGTTGATTAAATCTACGATTTTCATTACGAATTCCATTGCAAATTGTATCATAATAAGAGTGTTTTTTTAGTGTTGGTTGGTTATTAAATTTTAACTATACGAAATTATAACAATTTTTCCAAATAGAGAACTAAATAATAGTTTTTTTTCACTTTTCTGAGAGAAGAATGGTGTGAATTTCAAACGGTTGCTTTCCATTCACACCTTCTACCACTCTCTGTAGTTAATTATTTAGTTTGTATGGATATTTCGTTTTTTCCGTCTTTTATTTTGATGTCCACATCTTTATTGATTTTTTTGATATCAGATGCTACGGAATCAATAACTTTCTTAGCCTGGTTGTTCGGAACTTTTTTACCATTAATGATAACACTGTCTTTATCATCGGAGTTATATTCTATGCTGGAACCGTTTACCGTGATTTTATTTTTCTCGATTCTGATTCCGTTATGGTGTTCATCTCTGTCCTGGTCGTCATCATCAATACCATCTCCGTTCAGATCTCCGTCAAAATCAATTCTGTCTTTTTTCAACGGGATTACTACTGCATTTTGAGGAACTACAAGTTCATAATTTACTCTGTAATCTCTGAATCTGTGTTCATAAGGATATTTGATATAGTTGGGAAGTATCACTTTATTATCTACAACCTCTACTGGTACTGTTACCTGAATGGGGAAGTTATAGCCATTCCCTTCTTTTTTAATGATTAAGTAAGGTGTTTTTACTTCCGGTTTTCTTGTTACTTCTACAGAGATATAATCTTCCTCATACACTGATCTTTTATCAGAATAAATATCATCATCATAAGCTTTATAGTTTTGTGGAATGCTTACTTGTTTTACATCTACATATACAGTATCTGAGGTTGTATTGATGGCTACATTTTCGATATCTTCTTTGCTGCCTTTGTAGATCAGGTTTTTCTTAGCCATACTGATTCCGAAATAAGTTCCCAGTCCGATCAGAAGAAGGAATAATCCACCAACTACCCATCCAAGATTTCTCAGTTTTGTTTTTGGAGAGAAGATCTTAATACTTAATAGGCTGAAAAGGATGGCTGGAATTAAACTTCCTATGATCATGATCGCTGCCAGTACTTTATCCAGACCATTGTCATCCATATAGAATCTAATCTGATTAGCTCCTGGGAAATCTGTATCCATTCCGAAAAGTGCAAATAATACAAATACTCCGATAATACTTCCTACAGCAATCAATACTGAGAACGCTCCGATGATATATTTGAATACATTCCAGATTCCGCTTCCTGCATTGTCTATATAAGGTTTGTTTTCGTTATAGATTTCTCCGACCCTCTGAGTAGATTCGTTGGCAAATTGTACCAACTTATTAGACTCATTCTTAAGATTGTCGAAGTTCATAGGCTTTCCCTGCATTTTCAGGAAATCTGAAGCACTTTGTGCTTTTGGAAGTACCAACCATAAGATTAGATACAACAGTAGGATTACCAAAGCACTTCCTGCAGCAGGAATCATGACAAGGAATACCACCACCCAGATGATTCTCATAGCGGTAATGTCCATTCCTACGTAATGAGCTAAACCTGCACAAACACCTGCAATTTTTTGTTTTTCAGGGTCACGGAATAATTGTTTTTTGTCTGTATAGTGAGTTCCCGAGTTTGTATTTTTAGTTGTGTTTTTTTCAGAAAAATAAGCCTCTTCCTGTTCTTCGATTTTCTCAGGGGTTCCGATTTGTGCAATTACTTTTTCTACGTCGGTATCGTTGATTACTTCACGTTTTCCCAGAGAATCTCTGAAGATCTCTACCATTCTTATTTCTATGTCATGCATTACCTCATCTGCTTCCGAAGCATCCAGTGAGCTTCTCAGAGCGTTCAGGTAGTCGCTGAGCTTTATATATGCGTGTTCTTCTATGGTAAAAGAAAAACCTGCGAGTCCTATTGAGAGTGTCTTGTTCATAGCTTTGTTTTTTAATGTTGTTGAGTGATTTGGTTTACTGAAGCTGTAAGCTCATTCCACGTATTGAGAAGTTCATTCAGGAAAAGTTTTCCTTTTTCTGTGATCTGATAATATTTTCTGGGTGGCCCGCCTGTAGATTCTTCCCATCTGTAAGAGAGAAACTCTCCGTTTTTAAGTCTTGTAAGAAGAGGGTAGAGGGTCCCTTCCACTACATCCAGTTTTCCTTTTTTCAGTTCATCAATGAGATCAGAAACATACATTTCGCGATTATTGATGAGACTTAGAATACAGAATTCCAGAATTCCTTTTCGCATTTGCGCTTTGGTATTTTCAGTATTCATCTTTGATAATTTTTGTTAATTAAGGTTATATTTTTAGAAAAGTACTCCTAGCTAGTTGAGCCTATTCTAATTTTACATTACAAAGATATGTAAATAAAATGGTATTATGCAATACAAAGTAGTGAAATTTTGAAAATAAAATTATTATCAAGCTGATAATCAGATTGATAATTTTTAAACTAAATTTTTTGATTAGTCAATTTTAAGAGAAAAACCTTTTAAAAAATTTAAAAATTGAGTGAATTTTGAAAATATAAGGGATGAAAATCTGGTTTTGATCAATGTAAGGCTTCTTTTTATCTATGGTAAAATGTTTAATGATATATTATCATCTATCTTTCATCAAATGAGTTTAAATACATTTGAGTTTTGAAATCGAAGCTATGATTCGTATTTTTGTTTGGAAGTTTTTATAAAACATTTGAATCCAATATTACTATGAACATGAATATTTTGAATTACTACAGGAGTATATCCGCTTTTCTATTATTAGGGCCTTTATGTTTTGGGCAGTACCAGTTTGAGGTAAAAGATGCTTCAAAAAACTATAATGCCATTATTCATATCAACAATTGTTTTGATGATCAGTGTATGGAGAAGGGAACAGTGGAATTATTTGATAATAAAAACAGCAAAGTACAAACCTTTACATCAGATAATCTGGTTTTACATCTTGGAAAGGGGCAGAGATTGCAGCGTGGAAAAATGATCCCTTTAGCAAAGGAGCAAAGCCCTCTTATTTTTGGTGACTTTAATTTTGACGGAACTGAAGATCTCGCCATAAGAAATGGTAATATTGGAAATTACAGTTCGGCATCTTATGATGTGTATGTATTTAATAGTACCAGAATGGCTTTTGTGAAAAGTAAAGAGCTTACAGAACTAGGGTCAGATAATTTTGATTTTTTTGAAACAGATCCGGTCCGCAAGCGCATTATTACCTTTGGAAAGGATGGCTGCTGCCGACTTTTCACCACAGAATTTGAAGTAATTCCTAATAAAGGACTTGATAAGGTTCTTGAAAAAGAAGAGGATCTTACCAATGAGGATTATGTAAAAGTTACCATAAAAGAAAAGAAAAATAATAAATGGACTACCAAAACGAAGGTATATCCATCAGATCAATATAATAGAGAAAAGTAAGATGAAAATTCAGAAAGAAATTGATTTTATCCTGGCTGTAGATGCCCTGAAAAATGTACAGAGAAGAAATTATAATGCAGATGATTCCAGAAGAGAGAACACAGCGGAGCACTCATGGCAAATCATTATTTTGGCGCAAATCCTTTATCCTTATGCTAAAAATCGTGCGGATATCGATTTGTTAAGAGTGATAAGAATGCTTTCCATTCACGACCTTGTGGAAATTGAAGCAGGAGATACTTTCCTTTTCGATGAAGCAGCAATGGTTGGGAAGTTTGAAAGAGAAAAGATTTCTGCTCAGAAGATCTTCGGAATTCTTGATGAGCCTTTGCGTACAGAGTTTTTCAATCTATGGCTTGAATTTGAAGAAGAAGTTACTCCAGATGCTATTTTTGCATGTTCTATTGACAGAATTATGCCTTTCATTCTGAATTCTCATACTTCAGGAAAAAGCTGGACAGAAGCAGGTGTTACTGAAAAGCAGATCAGGAATATGCTTGAAACGGCCATTACGAGAGCATCAGATGAAATGGGAGAAGCTTTTGAACTGTTGTTGACCAGAAGCCTGGAAACTGAAAAAGTTTTAAAATAATCTCAAATAAAAAGCTGATAACTGGATTTTATTATTCCTCTTGTAATCTATAGAAGCTGCTTGTTTAGCTTTTCTGAAATCAGAGAAAACAGGAATATTTTATCCTGAGTTTAGTATAAAGACATATTATAATGAGTTTCGGGCGGCCTCTGGCCGCCCGAAACTTTTTTATTTATAGTATCTGGATTGGTTTCTTGAATTCATCAATCGCTACAAAAGTAAAGTCACCTACGATAGCTTTTTCTCTCTCATAAGAGTACATCTGCTCTGTGTAGATTTCAACGCTTACTTTCATACTTGTTTTTCCAACATATGAAACTTTTCCGATCAGTTCTACAATCGTTCCGGCAGGAATTGGTTTTTTAAAATCGATTTTGTCACTGCTTACTGTTACCACTCTTTTTCTTGCGAAACGGGTCGCAGCAATAAAGGCTACTTCATCCATAAGCTGCATAGCAGTACCTCCGAAAAGAGTATCATAATGATTGGTTGTGTTAGGGAAAACCGCTTTAAAGATTCTGGTTTCGGCAGCTTCAATTCTTTCTTCTGTAGTCATATTTCATTATTAATTAAGGCGAAATGAAATAGTATCAAAACAACAGAATAATGACAGGAACGTTGGAAATCCCTGAAACAATCCATCAGATCAATAAAACTTCAAATCGCGAAAGTTTCTTGTTTAAGAAAGCGGCAGGTCTCCTGACTTGTAACATCTTTTATCTCCTTCCCATGCCTCGCACAGTGGATCTTTTGATAAAGATTTCAGTTACTTACAGTTGCGCGACAGTCCGTGATTTTCACACGGTTCCCTTTTAATCTGCGGTTATGCAGAACCAGTTTCTATGATGAATAAGCGTAAAACTTTTTCGGCTGCAAAATTAATGAATTTATTCCGGATTATGGTAAATAATCTGGCTGATTACTCTTCCCTTTTTAATAGTCCATAGAGTAGTATATCGGTTTTCTCCGGAACCATTGATCATATAAAGAAAAATGTTGTCATTGTCCAGGGAGGTTACTCCTATATTGTTAAAGTCCATAGTGGGTTGGAACATATTTTTGATAGCTTCTCTTACGAAAACAGAACCTCTTCCAGGCTGCTGCAATCGGATAGATTTAATTTCCGTCATGCCTTCAGGAAGATCATTTCCAATTCCCCAAGGCTTTACTTTATCAATAGTAAGAAGCTTCCCTTCGGCATCTTTTTCCTTTTTACGGTAACCAGCATTGGATGGGTACACATCAATTACTACTTTGCTTCTCTGGGAAGTAGGGATTTTGGGATCGGAATTATCAGTGAAAATAAGAGATCTTCCGTTTTTAGATTTAGAAGGAGTGTAGGCAGGAAGCTGATCGATAAAAGCAATACGCTCTTTATTTACCATTCCTTCTTTATCAAGTGTTTCATAGCGAACAAATGGTTTGTCTTCGTCCTGCTTTTCTGGATATTTGATCCAGATCCATTCCGTTTCTCCCGGAGCGGGTTTTACATAAACAAATACATCTCCTTTGCGCATACGGATCTTATCTACAATTTTTCTGTAGTTATCCTTGTGTACACGTACATTGGCGTAGCCCTCTTCAGCTTTTACAACACCAAAAGGAACTTTATTCTGACCTTTAACGAAAGCTAAAGAAAAAATACTGAAAGCAGACAGGTACAATGCTTTGTTTACTGAAATCATTATAACAGATTTTTAATTCCCCAAATATATAAATTAAATGCTTTGCGGAAGATAACTATATTGTTGCAATTCTTTTAAATCCTGTATCAGTTTCAAATGACCATTGGAAAGTAGATAAATAGAGGTTTAATATCCATTACCTCCTGATAATAATCATCGGAAATAACGAAACCTTTGTTTTTACTTTGCAAACAAACCGATGATTTAAAAAAACGTTTTTTTTAAATGAATATTAAAAGGTAAAATAAAACTAACATGGAAATAAATAAAAAGAATGTTTGATACTGGATCAAACACTCTTTTTTTATCTGCAAATAAATTCTTTTACGATTCTGTTTTCTGATTAGATGAATTATAAATAGCCTCCGGATCATTTTTAAGATAATAAGAAAATACTCCGAAAAATAAAATGATGAGAAGAAATAATGCCCCACATACATAAAAAGCCGTTCCAAAACCATAGCTGATGGTCACTCCGCCTCCTAATCCCATTCCAACTTTATTGTTTCCGAGACCTTCCATCTTGGATTGGAAAGTCAGATAAAAAGTTAACAAAGAGATGAGACCTATCAAGGAAATAGTAATATGCCAGATATATTTTTTCTTAATACTTTTTATCACATGAATAATAATTCCCACAATAGCTGCCAGAAAAGCAATGATAATAAATGGGCTTGGAGGAATATTCTCTTTGTCATTTTTATTATTGGAATCATTCAGAGGTGAATATTCACTGTCAGTGTTGGAAGAATGATCACTTGAATCATTCCCGAAAGCTGAACCAAAAGGTGAATTCTGTTTTAAACTTTCCTTCATCCTTTCATTCATTGTTTGTTTGGAAACTCCGGTTACAAGATCTGTTCCTTTAATAGACATTAAGGTGGTATCCCCACATTTTATCAGGAAAAAAGGAAAGAAAAAGCAAAGGATAATTACCGTATAACTAGGTATCGGAATAAGGTCTGATAATACTTTTAATGGTTTCATAAATTATTGTTTCTGTTAAAAATAGGAAAATTATTACAACAATTTACAAAAGAAAAGAGAGTATCCTCAGACACTCTCTTCCATTATTGTATTCAGTTTATTTTCAAATTCTCAACTTAATGCATTTTCAGATAGATTAGATTCTCTCTAATTCATCAGCATTAATTGTTGTTTTGAAAGTTCCGTAATTAACAATCACTTTATTTCTGGAAATTTTTTCAATGGTTCCTACGCTGGTACTTCCGGTAATTCGGACACGCTGGCCTATTTTCATCCATACTTCACGGTCGCTTTTACGTTTTTCCTCCAGTTTTTCGTTGGTTTCAGCAATTTTTTCAATCACCTCTTCCTTCTTAAGCTGTTGGGTGATCTTTCTCTTCACCACCTGAAGGCGTTTGGATTCATCTTTATCAGCACCAATCTTTCTGAATTTTTCCTGTTCGAGCAGTTTTACAAAATCCTTTACAACATCTTTTCTAGACTTTCCTTTTGTATAGCTGTCGATGAAAGTTTCAATCTTGTTTCCGAACTGAAGTTTACGGTGTTCCTCTTCATAAAGCTTTTGGAAATTGAACAGTTTCTGCTGAAGCTGTTCATTCAGTTTTTGGAGATTATCACGTTTGTCTTCTACAGACTCTTTTCTTTCGGCAAGGTCAGTTTTTAGTTTTTCAACCTCATATTTCTCCTGTTGTAGCTTTACAATCGTTTTATCAAGATTCACAATATCATGTTCCACCTTTTTCTTGGCAGAATGAATGATAAACCTTGGGATTTTATTCTTCTCAGCGACTTCAAAAGTAAATGAGCTTCCTGCTTGTCCTACTTCCAGTTTGTACATGGGCTCCAGCGTTTCTTCATTAAAAAGCATGGCTGCATTCTGAGCGTTTGGAAGCTGTTCTATCACCAATTTGATATTCGTATAGTGCGTGGTAATGATCGCAAAACTTTTCTTGTCATAGAAAAACTCCATGAAACTTTCAGCCAAAGCACCTCCTAATTCAGGATCAGAACCTGTTCCAAACTCATCAATCAGTAAAAGCGTATTCGCATCAGCCTCACGGATGATTCCGGACATTTTCTTTAACCTTGATGAATAGGTGGATAGATGATTTTCAATGGATTGATTATCACCAATATCAGTCATGATCTTCTCAAAGAAAAACATCTCGGATTTTGGATGAACAGGAACTAGAATACCACTTTGGATCATTAGTTGAAGCAATCCTACAGTCTTCAGCGTAATCGATTTTCCTCCGGCATTAGGTCCTGAAATACATATAATTCTATTGTGATCCGTTAAAGCCAGGGTCTGGGGATGAATCGTTTTGTTCTCTACCTTGTTTCTTAACCATAATAAAGGATGGAAAGCGTCCTTCAGTCTCAATGTTCTATGGCGGTTGATTTTAGGAAGTATACCATTGATCAGGTCTGCAAACTTAGCTTTTGCTCTTACCAGATCAAGATCAAAAATATACGCCTGATATCTCCAAAGTTGAGGTTGAAATTCTGCAAGCTCTGCAGTAAGGGTTCTTAAGACTTTATCAATCTCTTTTTTCTCTTCTTCCTCATTTTCACGAAGCTTGAAATAATGCTTTACAACACTGTCTGGCTGGATGTAGGTGATAGATCCTGTTTTTGAAATTCCCAGGGTTCTTCCCGGAACTCTTTTTTTAAATCCTGATTTTACCGCCAAAACCCTTTGGTCGTCAATAATTGTTTCCCGTATATCATCCAAAAAGTCACTCTGTCCGTAGGTGGTCAGAGCACGGTTGAAATTTTCCTGAATCGCTTTTTTAGCATGCTGGATCTCAGTTCTTATTCCTCTTAAAGCCGGAGAAGCCTCATTTTTTACCTCACCAAAACGGTTGAATACCTTGTCTACCTTCTCGATGATCTCTTTTCTGAATTCCAGTACAGAAATCTCTTCCAGTAAAGTAGGAAATGTTTCCGGCATGGTAGGGAAGAACTTTTGTAACCTTCCGATCTGTTCCGTGATGGTTTTTATTTTGATGAAAGCACTGTTTTCCAGACGGTAATTCTCAATCAGCATCAGTTTCAGCTCACTTTCAATATCTTCATATTCATCAAACGGAATCGCATTTGAACTTTCAAAACTCGACAGATATTCTGACGTTTTTTTCAATGAAAGTTCCGCCTCGTCAATTTCCATCGGACGAAGTTGAAGAATTTTTTCTCTTGTTTTGGGAGAATACGCAAATGGGGAGATTTCCGCGAGCAATTGCGGAAACTCTAATTCGTCTAAATCTTCTTTATCTATATACACAATGCAAATTTAGTGAGAATTTTGATTATTACGTATATTTGAGCGATTTACAAAATAGATTAATGCAGAATGATTCCCTATTCTGTATTTCTTTTCAGAGATTTGAGGGTAATTTTTAATGAAAAATATGAAACTGGAAACAGAACGTCTGATCTTAAAAGAGATTAATGAAACCCATACAGAAGATATTCTGCGTATCAGAAGTAATGAAATAACCAATATGTATGTGAAAAGGAGATCTCCGAAAACCAACTATGACGCACTGGAGTTTATTTTACATATCAAAAAAGAAACTCAGGACAAAGAGGTCGCTTTTTGGGGAATTTCATATAAAGATTCCTGGAATCTTATTGGAACGATATGTCTTTGGAATTTTTCACCAGACAAAAAAACGGCAGAAGTGGGATATGAATTATTACCTGGTTATCACAGAAAAGGAATTATGTCTGAAGCGCTGAGTGCTGTTTTAGAGTATGGATTTCATAAATTAGGGTTGCAGCAGATTGTAGCCATTACAAGCAGATTTAATGAAAATTCAAAAAAACTACTTTTAAAATATCATTTTATTCTTGAAGAGGGTGAAAAGGATGAACATAATCCGGACAATATTATTTTTAGATTAAATAGAGATTAATTGTCGGATGAAACAATATTTCCATAAAAGAAAAGTGAAGATATTTAAAGTATGAGTTGTGCTTTTATTTTAATATTAATTACTTTTGCAATATGACCTGGACAGAAATTTTAGCCCCGATAAAAAGTACAGAATACTTTAAAACCCTTTGGGAAAAAGTAAAGAACGAATATGCAACTACTAAGGTTTTTCCACCTAAAAATCAAATCTTCAGAGCATTGGAAATTACATCATTTGAAGATGTGAAGGTAGTGATTATCGGCCAGGATCCTTATCATAATGACTTTCAGGCAAATGGTTTATGCTTTTCTGTGTCTGAGCAGGTGACAGCACCGCCATCCCTTAAAAATATTTTTATTGAATTAAAAGATGACCTTGGCGTAGTAAGAACTTCCAAAGAATTAGATGATTGGGGAAAACAAGGGGTACTTTTATTGAATGCAACGTTAACGGTTCGTGCTCATTCACCTAATTCTCATAAAGATCTCGGCTGGGAAACATTTACCAACTATATCATCAAGGAAATTTCAGATAAAAAAGAAAACGTAGTTTTTGTATTGTGGGGAGCATTTGCACAAAAAAAAGCCGAACTTATAGATCCGGCTAAGCATTTTATATTGAAATCGGCACACCCATCGCCATTCTCTGTTTATAGAGGATTCTTTGGAAGTAAACCATTCTCAAAAATTAATGAGTATCTTATTTCCAAAGGGAAGGAGGCGATTTCTTGGTAGTATCTGATGATGCTTTGTTCTTTTTAATACTGACTGCTATTTTATATTTTCCTTTTAACTCTTCAGTTCCACCTGATTTAGGGTAAGGATTGACTTCTTGGAGTGTGATGGTGTAACCATTAAATTCAGCAGATTGATGATAGTTTTTGTTTGGGAAATCCATGCTGGCAAGATTCAGGAGTACAGGCCGGGTAGAGGTTCCCATAACTTCAATTTGAGCAAGAGCAGCTCCGGCCCAAATACAGTTTACCCCTTCAGGGCAGCGGCTGTCTTCGGAAATTCCTTTGAATGTGATGTTCATTTTATACTCCAAAAGGAACTTATTTTCCCCCACTGTCAGATAGATGAGGTCATTCTTTTGTTCATCAGACGATTGGGTATGGGTTGTCATTTCAGGAGTTTTTGTTTCTGCTTTTGTTTTCTTTTGGGCTTCGCATCCTGTTAATGCGAAAATTCCCAGGCTAAATAAGAGGGCTTTATGAAGCATGATTTTTTCTTTTTTTGAGTTAAATAATATCAAACATATTAAGGAGTACTACCAAAAACATTGCCACACCCACTACAAAACTGAACCCTGTACCATAAATAAACCCAATTAAAGCACCTTTAGTGGACTGTAAGGCTTTGTTCATGTCTTTGCTGTCGTGAAGCATTTCTCCGATAAATACCCCTGCAAACATACCGATAAGGAAGCCTAATGGAATCGGAATAAAAATTCCGACAATAGTCCCTACTACCGAACCAATACTTCCCCAGCGGGTCCCACCATATTTTCTGTTGGTTCTTGCGGGAATTACATAGCTTAAAACCACAGAGGCAGCTGTGAGAATCCCAAAAGCCCAGACATAGATCATCGGAAGATCAGCATCTGTACCGAATTTGTAAATCAACAAGCCGCAAATACTTAATAGCAGACCCGGTAAAACAGGGAGAAATGTTCCTAATATGCCGACAAACAATAAAATAAGACAGAGAATATTAATGACAGTTGTATCCATTCTTTAAAATATAAACGAATATATGAAACCTTAGTCATTCAACAAACAGGCCTAAGTATGAAAATACAGGAGATTTTTGAATAGTTTAACGGAAATTTACAACCAGCTTTATATTTTGGGCTGAAAATTGATTGGGAATAGCAACATCATCATTCTTAATTTTATAAATTTGCTGTAATGAAAGACGAAATACAAGATACTAGAGATTTTTTACAGAATATCAGTGATCAGATCCATTATTTTGTGAGGGATCACGTATATTCTGATCTGGCACTTCCCATTCAGATTATGCTGAAATTTATATTTCTGGCAGGGATGATTTATATCTTGGATTTTATTTTTAAATTCATTGTCAATACTATTTTCAAATTCTTTTTTGATAAAGAAAAGTTTCCTATTTTAAAGTCAATTTATGATTCAAGAATTACAAATTCTGTGGTTCATTTAGGAGCATTGAACTTTGCCGGATATGCTTTGTTTTCTGTTTTCTACAGACATCCGAAAAGCTTTGCATTGCTGGAAATGATTGTGGGAGTAGCAACTATTTTTGTGATAGCAGGATTATTATTTAGAGCCTTAACAGCTTTTAGAAATTACTTTGTGATTAAGCAGGATTACTACAAGATCATGACGCTTAATGCTATTTCGGAAAGTGTAAAAATATTTGGAATCTTTGTCCTTTCTGTAATAGGTATCTGCTTGATTTTTGGAATTAAAGGAGGAACAATTTTAGGAAGTCTTGGGGCAATAACTGCAGTTCTGGTACTTGTTTTCAGGGATACTATTCTGGGATTTGTTACCGGGATTCACGTAGCTACTTCCAAGAATTTAAAAGTAGGTGATTGGATCAGTATTCCCAAATACAGTATAGAAGGAAATATTACGGAAATAAGCCTTTTAACTACTAAAATCACCAATTTTGATAAAACAATTTCTACCATTCCTACGTATGATTTCCTGACTACGGAGATCAAAAATATGCAGGTAATGTCTGAATCCAATAACAGGAGAATAAAGAAATCTATTTACTTTAATATCAATTCCTTTAAGTTTCTTACTGATGAGGATATTGAGCGTCTAAAAGACATTAACCTTATTGCAGACTATCTGGAACAAAAAAGAGGAGAAATCAGAAGAGAAAAAGAAAGCCTGAACAATAATGATAAGACTATCAATGGAAGACAGCTTACCAATATCGGGGTTTTCAGGTATTATGCACAGAAATATATTGAGAACGATCCTGATGTCGAAAAAAATGCAACGAGAATGGTTCGTCAGCTGGAAATTACTCCACAAGGACTTCCGCTTGAAGTGTATTGTTTTGCGAATGATTCAAAATGGGAACATTTTGAGCAGATCCAGGCTGATATCTTTGACCATCTACTGGTAGCATCCAAAGAGTTTGAACTTCAGGTAATGCAGGTAAGTGTTAAAGTTTAAAAGAGAAAGTAATACTTGCTCAAAAAATAAATTCAATTTTAAATGATAAAGAAATTAGAACGTGAAAAAGAAGTAATAAGTCTGGCTCAACTTCCAGCCCCATCTTCCATCTTCTAACTTCTTCTATCTAACATCTAAATATAAAAATGACAAAACTAAGCGTAAACATCAATAAGATTGCGACATTAAGAAATGCAAGAGGAGGTGAAACACCAAGTGTGACAGAAGCAGCTATAAAGATTCAGGAATTCGGTGGTCAGGGAATTACGATTCACCCACGACCGGATGAAAGGCATATTACAAGAAAAGATGTGTATGATCTGAAGCCATTGGTGACGACTGAGTTTAATATCGAAGGAAATCCACATCAGTCTTTTATTGACATGGTGTTGGACGTGAAGCCAGAGCAGGTAACTTTGGTTCCGGATGCAGATGATGCTATTACTTCTAATGCAGGCTGGGATACTAAAAAACACCTGGATTATCTTACGGAAATTATTGCAGCATTTAAAAATGCAGGTATTCGTACTTCTATCTTTCTTGATCCTTTGCCAGAGCTAGTAGAATATGCTGCTAAAACTGGAGCAGATAGAATTGAATTGTATACAGAGGCTTATGCAAAAAACTATGTATCCAATAAAGAACAGGCGATCAAACCTTATTATGATACGGCTGTTGCAGCTAATGAATTTGGTTTAGGGATCAATGCAGGTCATGATCTTAGCTTAGAAAATCTAAAATATTTCGCAGACAATATTCCGAACCTATTAGAAGTGTCTATTGGGCATGCTTTGGTTTCTGAAGCATTGTATATGGGCTTGGAAAATACGGTTCAGTCTTATTTGAAAAGATTGGCGAAATGGTAAAATAGATGCAGACGTTGAACGTAAGCCTTAATGATGAACATGTATTCTGCGTCTTGTGGAATCTATATCTAAATCTGTTATTTTAAAAATATGGAAATCTTAAACTCAAAAATATTTGGCGAAGAATTAACTGCTACGCCGCTTTTAGTATTTCATGGATTGTTTGGAATGCTTGATAATTGGGGAAGCTTTGGAAAAGATCTTGGAGAATATCTTCCGGTACACCTAATTGATCTTAGAAACCATGGAAGAAGTTTTCATTCCGATGATATGTCACATGATGATCTGGCGGATGATATTGCCCGTTATATGGCACATTATGGCATTCAGAAAGCTCATGTTTTAGGGCATTCCTTAGGAGGGAAAGCTGTGATGCAGTTTGCTCTGAAGTATCCTGAAAAAGTAGAAAAACTAATTGTAGTAGATATTTCGCCAAAAGCATATCCACCGCATCACCAGGGAATTATCAAAGCTCTTGAAACAGTAGATTTCAACACGGTAGCTTCAAGAAATGATGTGGAAGCTGTTTTGAACCAGTATATTCCAGAAAAATCAACAATACAGTTTTTAACCAAGAATCTGTACTGGGACGATAACAAAAAGCTGAATTGGAGATTTAATCTTAAAACACTTTCTGAGAAGTATAATGAATTTGTATCCAATGCTGTGAAATTTGGCGTTTTTGAAGGCGAAACTTTGTTCATTGCAGGGGAGAAGTCCAACTATATTTTACCACAGGATGAATATGGGATCAAGCAGCAATTTCCAAAAGCTAAAATTGTTATGGTTAAGAATGCAGGACACTGGGTTCAGGCTGAAAATCCTGTTGATTTTGCTATTGTTGTTAAGGATTTTCTCGGTTTGAATTAATAATATACTTTATATTGAGATAATATGTTAAAATTATCTTAAAGTATTAATTTATTTCTCCATAAGTTGAAATTTTTGTACATTCGATTATCAAATAAACAAACATATTAACTTATGGAAAACAAAAACTCAAAAAAGAAACCGTTTTTCGCGTCATTTCTTGAAAAACAACTTAAAGATCCTGAAACAGTAAAAGGAGGAACGATTATTACAATTCCAGAGAGAGATGTTATTACAAAACCGATTATCGATGATGTAACTTCTAAGTTAAACGATATGGAACATACTATGAAATATCCTTCTGATGGAGATGATGATTCAGCTGAATTATAAAATGATTATTTTATAGTAACATATTAACAAAATTGTAACAAACGGGGAAACTTAACATCTTAAGTTTCCCTTTTTAATAAAATCGGCAAATGATTCTCTGTATCACTCACTCGCAGGATTTTTATACTATTGATCTTTTCTTTCAGTACATTTCTTCTAAAAATATTCCCTATTTCAGATTGAATTCTGATCGACTGAATCATTTTCAGAAGATCAGTATCTACGAGAGCTCATTTGAGATAACGGATGAGGAAGGAAATTCCATCCATTCCAATGAAATTACAGGAGTATGGCATAGAAAAGCATGGCGGATCAGTGTTCCTGAAGAATTGGACCAGGAATACGAGAAAATTTTTCTGAATGAATATGGAAGTTTCCGTTATAATCTGTTTACGCACTTAGAACATCTTCCGTGGATCAATCCTTATGAACAGGAAAAGAAAATCGATGCAAATAAAATGCTTCAGCTCAAAATAGCCGGCAAAAATAATCTAACCATTCCTTCTACTATTTTTTCCAATGATGAAGATAAAGTAAAGGCTTTTTTTGACCAGCATTGTTCAGGAAAAGCGATTGCCAAACTTCATGGGGTCACCCGGAAAACAATGAGTGGTGAAAATCTAATCTCCACGATGATCATTGAACAGGAAACACTGGAGAATCTTTCAGATATTATCTACTGTCCCATGATTTTTCAGCCTTATATCAATAAAGAATATGAATTGAGAATCATGTATGTAGATGGGGAATTTTTTACGGGAAAGATCAACAACAGTGAAAATGCAGATTGGAGGGTCGGTCATGAAGATTATTTCTGGATAACCTATGAACTGCCTGATGAAATCAAAGCCAATCTGACCTCTATGATGAAGGAAATGGGATTGTATACCGGCGCTATTGATATGATCCGTGGGAAAGATGGGAAATATTATTTCCTTGAAGTCAATCCGCAGGGAGAATGGGGAATGCTTCAAAAAGAACTGGGATTTCCTATTGCAGAAAGAATTGCCGATCATCTTATCAAAAGAATTAATATCCATGAATAAAATTTTAATTATAACACATACTGCAGATAATTTTTCCATTGAAAAAGTAACAAAATATATTGAAGAAAACCATTGTGAAGTCATTCGCTTTGATGTTGACTTATATCCTTTACAAAATAAATTGTCCACTGTTTTTCAGAATGGGGAATGGGTGACTGTGCTTGAAACAGCTGAGAAAAAATACCGTTTAGATGATATTTCAGCAGTCTGGTACCGCCGGGCTTATAATATCGGTAAAGGATTGAAAGACGAAATGGAGGCTAAGTTCTATAGTGCAGCTATGGGTGAGATTCGTAATACTTTATTTGGATTCTTTGAATCTATTGATGTTTACTCATTAGGAAAACCCAGTATTTACAGAAGGCTTGATAGTAAAGAAGAACAGCTTAAAATTGCTCATAAAATAGGGCTTTCCATACCGGAAACCTGTCTGACTAACAATCCCGAAGAAGCAAAACAATTTATTCTGAAACATCAGAATGTGGTTGCCAAGATGCAAACAGGATTTGCGATCTATGAAGACGGAGTAGAGAATGTAGTATTTACTAATGTTGTAAGAGAAGATAAATTGGAAGAACTGGATTCACTGCTGTATTGTCCGATGCAGTTTCAAAAAATGATCCAAAAGAAGAAAGAACTTCGTGTGACTATTGTGGGAAGAGAAATCTATGCTTTTGAAGTGGATTCTCAACAATTTGAAGATGCTAAAGTTGACTGGAGGAAAGATGGGGTTAATCTGCTTGATAAATGGACCCAGACAGAATTACCTACAGATGTTAAAGAAAAGCTTCTGGAGCTTCTTGATGTTTACAATGTAGATTATGGAGCCATAGATATAATTGTTTCTCCTGAAGATGAATATTATTTTATAGAAATCAATGCTGCCGGAGAATTCTTCTGGCTGGATAATCTTACGGAAGGAAATCTTATCTCTAAAAGTATTGCAGATGTGCTTTGTGACAAAGTGCCGAGAAGAGATAATATTGTGATGGTATAAATGATTAATTTTTTTATATAGTAGTCCTGGAAGTTTTTTAGCTTTCAGGGCTTTTTTTACCACCCTGTCAAAAACTTAAGTGTTCAAAAACTTTTGTGCCTTTGACTTTGTGGAATCTTCGATTTGTGGTTAAAATAAAATTATTCTGTATTTAAAATTCATATTTTCTGATTTCCAGAATGATAATATTGGTTAAATAAAGTTGAATTTTGCTTTAAAAATCGCAAATTTGCAAAAGCAGTTTTTAGGGTAACTTTTGCAGGAACCTCAAGAATTGCCGGATAGAAAATATTGTCATATTTTAGTCAGCAATCAAGTAACATAATTAATGGTTTTTGTAACGGGTGCAACTGGGATTCTGGGAAGAATAATCGTGCTGGAACTTCTTAAAAGAGGTAAAAATGTACGTGCTTCCAAGAGACCGGGCAGCAATTTAAACGAAGTAAGGCATTCATACGGCTTTTATACAGAGAATCCTGATGATTTTTTCAATAAGATCGAATGGATAAATGTAGATTTTGATGATATTGATTCTTTAAAGGATGCATTAAATGGAGTAGATGAGGTGTATCATTGTGCTGCAAAAGTAAGTTTTCATCCCAAAGATGAAAAAGAGATGTACCACACTAATATTAAAGGTACTGAAAACTTGTTGTATGCCTGTGAAGGATCAGGTGTTAAAAAGTTTCTGCATGTAAGCTCTGTAGCTGTTTTAGACAATTATAATGAAAAGGGAGAGCTGGACGAAGGTTCTGATTTTAATCCGAAATTGGAGCACTCAGCCTATGCTATTTCCAAACACCTATCTGAAATGGAAGCCTGGAGAGCTTCTGCTGAGGGAATGAATGTTGTCATCATTAACCCTGGAATGATCGTGGGAAGCGGAAACTGGACACAAAGCAGTGGTGAGCTTTTTTCAACTTTTGAAGATAATAGCTTTACGTTTGCAGGCGGATCCGCTTATGTAGATGTGAGAGATGTTGCTAAAACGGCCATAGAACTTATGGAAAACAATATTTTTGGAGAACGCTTTATCATCGTTTCCGAAAATAACAGGTATGCCGATCTGGCCAAACAGATCAGAACCCAATTGGGGCTTAAAGAGGCCAGAATTCTTTCAAGATCAATATTAAACATAGGGAAATGGGCTAATATCCTTTTCGGATGGTTAATTCCCAAGCTGAAAATGGCTACAGAATCCAATATTGAAGCAATCTCTTCATTCAACACTATTTCCAATCACAAAGTCACGGAGAAACTGAATTATCGGTTTATTCCCATCCAAGAAAGTATCGACTTTCACCTGAACAATTATATTAACGACAAAAAGCTGAAGAAATGAATCTTGCAGAGGCAATAATCCTTAAAAATGTAGAAAAACATCCTATAAAAGCGGCAATCGGCTTTAAAAAGAAAGAAGAAGCCTGGAAAGAGCTGAGCTGGAAAAAATTCAGTGAAATTATTTTTAAAATGGCCAATGCTTTAAAAGAAGCAGGAGTTCAGGAAAACGATAAAGTGGCTATTTATTCAGACAATTCATCTGAATGGATGATTATGGATCTGGCTGCAATGGCTATTGGAGCAATTACAGTTCCTATTTACTCTACCAATAATGCGGAGCAGGCAGAATATATCATTAAAGATTCAGAAGCTAAGGTGATCCTGGTAGGAAACCAAATGCAATATGATGCCTGTCTGGAAATTTTACATCATGAAGATAACCATCTTGAAACCATCATAATTTCTAAAAAAGCAGTGTGGATCAAGAAAGAACTCAATAGTTTTTATCTTGAAGATTTTATTGCAAAAGCTTCCTCAGAACTGGAGATTTGTAAGAAGGAAAATGAAGATACGGCAACGTTGATTTATACTTCCGGAACTACAGGAACCCCTAAAGGGGTGATGCTTACCCATGGGAATTTCATCAAAGCTTTTGATTCTCACTTTGAATTTTTTAAATTTAAAAACTTTGAAGAAGAACTTTCACTGGCATTTTTACCATTAAGCCATGTGTTTGAAAGAAGCTGGAGCTTGTTATGTCTTTATGGCGGCGCGAGAGTTTATTTCCTTGAAGATCCGAAAAATGTAGCCAAAGCTTTGGAAGAAGTAAAACCTACTGCAATGTGTGCAGTACCAAGATTCTTCCAAAAAGTATATGCGGGAGTGCTGGAAAAGGCAGAAGAAGGCTCTTCACTGAAGAAAAAGATCTTTGACTGGGCTTTAAAAACCGGATGGGAAACTGCAGAACTAAGAAGAAATGAAAGACCGGTTCCTTTTGGATTAAAATTAAAAGAATCCGTGGCAGATATGCTGGTCTTCAGTAAGATCAAAAATAAAATGGGCGGAAGATTGTGGTTCTTACCTTGTGGAGGAGCCTCATTATCACCTGAAGTAACCCGATTCTTTGAATCAGTGGGCATTCATGTTACTGTTGGATATGGTTTAACAGAAACTACAGCTACTTTAACACTATTTCCTTTAACTCATTTTGAACATGCTACGAGTGGAAAACCACTTCCAGGAGTAGAAATCCGCATTGGGGAAAGTGATGAGATCCAGGCCAGAGGAAACGGAATCATGAAAGGGTATTATAACAGACCTGAAGAAACTGAAAAAGTATTTACAGAAGACGGTTGGTTTAAAACCGGTGATGCAGGTAAAATTGATGATAAAGGTAACCTGATTATTACAGACAGGCTCAAGGATCTGATGAAAACTTCTAACGGGAAATATATTGCTCCACAGCAGATTGAAAACCTTCTGACTAATAATAATTTTATTCAGCAGATCATGCTGGTAGCAGAAGGAAGACAGTTTGTATCTGCTTTAATCGTTCCAAATTTTGAGTTTTTACAGGATTATATTAAGAAAAATAATATCCCTTTCACCAATTGGGAAGAAGCCGTAAAAAATGATAAGATCATCAGTCTTTATAAAGAGAAAATCAAAGAACTGCAAACCCATCTTGCCGATTATGAAAAAGTGAAGAAATTCACACTAATGCCGGCAGAATTTGATATCAATACAGGAGAAATTACTCCAACATTGAAAGTAAAAAGAAATGTGGTTCTTAAAAAATATGCGGATATTATAGAGAAAATGTATTAATCTATTTATAAGTCACAAAAAACGCGAAAGTTTTAAACACTTAAGTTGCATCACTTAAATTAAACTATGACAACACAATTTATAGGAAAAGAAAATTTTACCATTCATACACACACGGTTTCAGAGAGCTGCCCTTCTAATATTGCCCTGATTAAATATTGGGGAAAATATGAGAATCAGATTCCGGCTAATCCAAGTATCAGTTATACTTTAAACCATTGTAAGACGAATACAACTATGGAGTTTTTAGCAGATGAACCTTTCTCTGTACAAACATTTTTGGCTGGAAATGAAGAAGTGAAGTTTGCTGAAAAAATTGAAAAATACTTCAAAAATATCGAGCAGTATTTACCTTGGATTTTAAAAGGAAAATACATTATCAGAACAGAAAATACCTTCCCGCACAGTTCAGGGATTGCAAGCTCTGCATCAGGATTCGGAGCTATTGCTAAATGTCTTATGGCATTGGATGAAAAATTTACAGGGAAAACCTCTGAAGAAGAATCTTTGAGAAAAGCATCATTTTTATCCAGATTAGGAAGCGGTAGTGCATGCAGGAGTTTATACAACGGATTGATTGTTTGGGGAGAAACAGGAGAGGTTCAGGGAAGCTCTGATCTATTTGCTGTTCCTTATCCTGAGGCTGAAATTCATGCAGTGTTTAAGAGCTTCAATGATTGGGTATTATTGATTCATGAAGGTCAGAAAAGTGTTTCTTCAACAGTTGGACACGGTCTGATGAATACCAATCCATATGCAGAAAGAAGATTCCAGGAAGCAAGGGAAAACTTTGTTCCGATGAAGGAAATTCTGAGAAGCGGAGATATGGAACGCTTTATCAAATTGGTAGAACATGAAGCTCTTACTCTTCACGCCATGATGATGATGAGTGATCCAGCTTTTATCCTGATGAAAACAGGAACTTTAGAGGTAATCAATAAAATCTGGGATTTTAGAAGAGATACTGGTCTGCCGTTATTTTTTACTTTGGATGCAGGTGCCAACGTACATCTTTTATTCCCAAGTGATACTTCGGAAGAGCAGATCAAAACATTTATAGAAGCTGAATTACTACAACATACTCAAAAGAATGGGGTAGTGAAGGATGTAATGAAGTTTTAAAAACTAAAATAATATTCAATAGGTGGGCTTTAGCTCACCTATTTTATTAATCTTCAGTAACTACTATATCGCGGTCGCCGTCTTCCTGCTTTCCTTCCTTTATCATTTTTTCCGCTTCAGCTTTTTCTTCAGAATTGGCTGTTTCTACCAGTTCCTCTTGTTCATCATTGTGATGGTCTATGAAAAACTCACAGTATACCGGCAAGTGATCTGATCCAAAATTTTCCAATGTTTTTAGCTGTTTGATGAAGATATCCTCACTGTGAAACATGAGGTCAATAGGAAATCTTAAAAGACGGTATCGGGCATGAAACGTGGAAACAAAAGAATGTCCTATTCTCGGATCAATCAGATGGCTTATTTTTCTGAAAAGTACAGATGATCTTGACCATGCAACATTATTGAAATCTCCGACTACAATAACCGGTTTTTTGATATCTTTTACCCGTTTGGCTGTACTTAGAAGATCCCCGTCTCTTTCCTTGGAAGTTTCCTCTTCTGTTGGACTTGGCGGCGGTGGGTGAACGCCGAAGAAGACAAATGGAAAACCGTCAGCTGTTTCCATATGTATCTCAATACTCGGAATATCATCTGCTACAAAATAATGAGTTTTGGCTTCCTTAATTTCAATTTTTGAATAGAAGTGCATTCCATAAGTGTTTTCAAGAGTTACTTTGTGCTGGTAGGGGTATTTTTTTTCCAGGCTTCTCATTGCTTTTTCCCAATCGCTATTGCTTTCCATAGTCATGAAAAAATCAGGCTCATATTTTTCAATAAGGTTAGAAAATCTTTCATATTCCTTATTGAACTGATATACATTGGCTGAAACAAAATGGAGTTTTTCGGAGGATTTGTAACGGTGTTTATGTTTTTTTACAGGATAGAAGCGGGTATATTTAATGAGGGTTTGGCTGTGATAAACAAATAAAACAAGCAGAAACCCCTGGTAATACCATAAATATTCTTTAGAATCAATTATAAACCCTAATAAAAAAGTAAAAAATATAAGATAAGTGACCTGTATTTTGGCAAATTCGGGAACCCGGAATATCCAGTGAGAATGCTGAATCTTGGGTAGTAGAGTTAAGACCAATAAAAGTATGGCCAGAATCATATAAATAATCCACATATAAAAAATCTTTGGCTGAAATAATTTTGTTACAATTTAAGAAAAATGGATTTTAAAATCTCATAATCAATTTAAATTTTATTTTACTTATTTTAGTTATCTAAACCTGTTCCTTATGAATAAAATAGCAGTAATTCTTTTGTTACTCAGCAGCTTCTGTTTCGGACAACAGAATAGGGAAATTGAGAAACCTATCCGTGACCTGTTTCTTGGCATGAAAAATGCCGATCCTGAGCTTGTAAAAACAGCTTTTGCTGAAAATGCAATTCTGCAGTCCATTACAAAAGACGGTATTGTAAAAAGTGATAGTATACAGGAATTTACAGCCACTATTTCTAAGTTTAAACCAAATGATCTTGATGAAAGAATTGTCATAGAATCTATTCATACAGATGGGAATATGGCTAGTGTATTTACCCCTTACAGCTTTTATCTGAAAGGAAAATTATCCCATTGCGGAGCCAATAGTTTTCAATTGGTAAAACAGAATAATGAATGGAAGATTCAGTATATTATTGATACGCGAAGAAAGCAAAACTGCAAGGAAATAAAATAATAAAAATCTAATTATTTAATAAAAAATGAAAATCCATCATATTGCCATCATTGGCTCAGACTACGAAGCATCAAAGAAGTTTTATACAGAGATTTTAGACCTACAGATTGTCCGTGAAGTGTATCGTGAAGAAAGACAGTCTTATAAACTGGATTTGGCCATTGGAGAGCATTATGTCATTGAGCTGTTTTCTTTTCCGAATCCACCTGCCCGTCCATCACGTCCTGAAGCTTGCGGGTTGAGGCATCTTGCTTTTTCTGTAGAAAATGTAACTGAGAAAAGAAACGAGCTGATAGGAAAGGGGCTTAATTGCGAAGAGATCCGAATCGATGAATTTACAGGAAAAGAATTTTTCTTTACCCAGGACCCAGACCAGTTGCCTCTGGAGTTTTATGAAATGTAATTAATGCGCATAACCTGCAAAGAAGCTTACTGCCATGATCGCTAAAACAACGGAAGAAATGAATACATAGATGTAGTCTTTTTCTTTTAAATAGCCTATTAAAGCAAAGATAATTCTCATTAGCGGAGTAAAGATCAGCAAAAGGATTCCTAATTGAATAATTGCCATTCCTTCTCCTTTGCATAATGATTCCCAAAAGTGGCTCCATACCTTCTCAGAAGAAGTACCTACGACAAGGCTGGTGTATTTTTTAGGCATTTCAAAACCTTCGGTAAACAGTTTGATAAAGCCGATCAGTGAAGTAGCCACAGATAGAATTACACCCAGTCTAAGGAGGTTTCCTACGGAGCGGTTCAGATCTACATCTGTAAAATTCTTTTTCATTATCTGAAGCTTTTGTTGATACCGTTATACATCATATACACTGAAAGGATGGTAATCACAATGGCGAAAAATACTTTTAATTTTTTCGTTTTGGAAACCATTAGGGTTTTAGAACCGATAAAACTTCCTATGACCACTCCAATCAGTACGGGAGCCGCAATTACAGGGATAATTTCCCCTCTTTGGAAGTAGATCAATGCACTGGCTACAGCTGTTACCCCAATCATAAAATTACTGGTTGTTGTAGAAACTTTGAATGGCAGCTTCATCATATTATCCATTGCTAATACCTTCAATGCCCCAGATCCAATACCTAATAATCCGGACATAGCTCCTGCGAACATCATCATCAAAAATCCAGGTACTGTATTTCTTGCAGAATAGTTTTTCAGGATTCCTTTATCCGGAAAAGTTCCGTAAAGCTTAAGTTTCTCTTCAAGGCTTCCATGGATTAAAGGCTCCTGATGGTCAGGTTTTCCTTTTAAATTTAAAACAACGGTCAGAAGAAGAATACTGGCGAAAATAATTCCGATGGTATTCGGGTTAAGCATTCCTGAAACCAAAGCTCCTACAATAGCACCGGCAGTGGTGGCGATTTCGAGAAACATCCCAATTCTCATATTGGTAAAACCTTCTTTTACGAAAGCTACCGCAGCACCGGAAGAAGTTCCGATCACAGAAATAAGAGACGCACCGATTGCATAATGCATTGGAACACCGAATCCCAGCGTTAATAAAGGAATAATGATAACCCCTCCTCCAAGCCCTGTAAGTGAGCCTAAAAGGCCCGCAGAAATAGCGCCAAAGAAGAGTATGATGATTTCTGACATACTACAATTAATGTTACAAATATAAAATTATTGTAGTAGTCTGCCAAACATTTGAAAAAGATAAATTTAACGTATTTTTGTATGCATGAAAAGTGAAATGAAATTATTTTATGTGATCCTTGGTGCAACCCCCAAAGGAAGAAACATAGAGCAGCATGACGTTTTTTTTGGGATTGCTGAAAGTCTGAAGGACTTGGTTCCGGATATGAAAGCCTTCTGGAAAGAAGCGGAAGGAAAGATTCATTTAGATTGTCATCAGGAAGTAAGATTTGCTGATGGTTACGAAGTGAAGATCGTTGAAAAGGGTGAAAACAGCTCTGAAGATCAGTTGTTCTTCCTTAATTTGGGTGGATATAAGCCAGGTTTTTTTGAAGAATTCCATGAGCAGCATCTGATGGTAGGGCAATCGATGGGAGAGATCGTGAAGAGAGCCAAAGCAACAGAATTTTATAAAACTATGGGATTCGAAGGAGCTGTAAGCCATATTGATGACAAACATGGAGTGGATATTGATGACATTTTTAATGTGAATGATATTCTTCCGGAAGCTATGAAAGAAAAATATTCTATTGTTCTTACAAAATCGGATGCTGAAAATCAGGAAAATCCAATAGGACTGGGATATTTAAAAATTGATAAAATTCAATAAGCGTAAATCTAATAAAAATAAAAAATGAAAATAGGAATTCTGGGAGGCGGACAGCTGGGAAGAATGTTGATACAAAGTGCTCTGAAGTATGATGATGAGTTTTATACTCTGGATCCGGCTTCTGATGCACCATGTCATAATATCTCATATTTTACTCAAGGAAATTTCAATGATTATGAGACTGTTCTGAACTTTGGAAAAGATAAGGATGTCGTAACCATTGAAATAGAACACGTCAATGCGGATGCTTTGGCTGAACTTGAAAAACAAGGAATCAAAGTAGTTCCTAATGCAGGTATCATCAAGACCATTCAGCAAAAGATCCTTCAGAAGGAATTTTATAAAGCTCACGATATCCCAAGCCCGGAATTTCAGGTCGTATGGAACAGTGATGAAAAGATCATGATGCCATTACCTTTTGTTCAGAAAATGAATACAGGCGGCTATGACGGAAAAGGGGTACAGGTGATTAAAACAGAAGATGATTATCAACATCTATGGAAAGAAGCTTCAGTGATTGAAAGCCTTGTAGATATTGATAAAGAGCTTTCTGTAATCGTTGCCAGAAATGAAAGAGGAGAAACCAATACTTTCCCGGTGACAGAAATGGTGGCTGATCCAAAACTTAATCTTTTAGACTTCAATGTGTGTCCGGTTTTGCTTACTGAAGATGTTCAGAGCCAGATTGATATTATTACTCAGAAGTTCTTAAACGCAGTAAATTCCCCAGGGCTCTTTGCCATTGAATTATTCCTTGATAAAGAAGGAAAGGTTTGGGTGAATGAGACAGCTCCAAGACTTCATAATTCAGGACACCAGAGCCAGGAAGGAAATACCAATTCACAGTTTGAGCAGATGTACCGTGTGGTAAAGAATCTTCCTCTGGCAGATACGGATGCTATTACCTATAGCGGAATGCTGAATCTGGTAGGAGCAGAGGGCTACGCTGGAAAGGTAGTATACGAAGGAATGGAAGACGTTTTGAAGTTACCTGAAACTTATATTCATTTATATGGAAAAACTGAAACCAAACCGGGTAGAAAAATGGGGCACATCAATGTCCTTGCAGATTCCAGAGAAGAGCTTATGGAAAAGCTGGTGATGGTGAAGGGAATGGTGAGAGTGATTGCTGAATAACTTAAAATTAAAATAATAAAAAGGGAGCCGTTTTAAAGTTAAAATGGCTCCCTTTTTATAGGCATCTTTTTTTAAAAAGGTCTCTTTAAGATTCTTTCTTTATAAACTCCTTTCACGATTTTAAAAAGGGCAACATAAGCTCCAGTACCATCGGAATTAATCATAGTAAGATATACTGTGTCATTTTTACGATCATAATAACACGTTGTAAATTCATTGCTAATATTAAAAAGGTTTTCAATTTCTTTAGTGGGAATCTGAATTTTTTTATCCTTGACCTGAACGGTAATAGATTTATAGTGCGTTTTGGGAGCAGTTCCGTCTGTCCCCCATGTCAGGTTTCCTTTATATTTATCCTCTATTTTTTGTCCGTTATGACTGGATGAAGAAAAGAACTTTTTATTGTCTTTATAATTGAACTTTTCAGTAATGATATCCACCTTAACATTTCCGGATTTGAAAATGGCTTTATTTTCATCTTTGATTATAGGAAGGATTACCTCGTATGAATCAATAAGTTTAACTTTTGAACTATTGATATAACCAGCTGTTTTATGATCATAATAAACATTCAGCCAGTTTTTATCGGCTTTATCCAGTTCAAAAGTATAAACAATTTCATTAGCGTTGATCTTTCCTGTGATCTTACTTTTTGCGTCCGGATTTTCTCGAAGGTTTACATAACCGTCTTTATCTACTATTTTAGCAAATTGAGCAAAAGAAAGTTGAATGCTTAAAATTGCAGCTGCCAGGAAGATCTTTTTTGTTTTCAATGCCATTGGGTCATTTTAAATTTTAAGAATAGCTTTATTGTTTATTCTAATGGGTCATGGAAATTAGATTATTCTGAAAATAAAACTAAAAAGGAATCTCCAGCGTTCTTCCTTTATACTCGCCTTTTTCAATGGTAAAAAGGGCAACATAAGCACCAGCTCCATCGGAATTCAGCATTGAGATGTATAAAGTATCATTGATGCGGTCGTAATAACAGTTCGTAGATTTATTATTGACCTGGAACAGGTTTTCAAACTCCTTGGCAGGAATCTGAATGGTTTTATCTCCAATTTGTGCACTAATGGAAAGATAGTGGGTCTTAGGAATGGTTCCGTCTAGTCCCCATACCTGCTGTTCTTTATAGAAATCACCATATAGTGTTGAGGTGAAATCTTTTTCATTTTCTTTAAAATTAAACTTTCCGGAAGTGATATTTACTTTAATGTTTCCTGACTTAAAGACAGCTTTGCTGGCATCACGTGCAATAGATGGAACTTTTTGATAGGATTCTATATATTTCAGCCTTGAATTATGAATATAACCATTGCTTACATTGGCCCAATTTTTATCATTAGGATCAAATATATAAACAATCTCATCCGAATTGATCTTCCCAACAATCTTACTGTTGGCATCTGCATTTTCCCTTACATTCACATAGCCGTCTTTATCTACAATCTTTGCAAACTGAGCAAATGATAATTGTACACTTAAAGCAGCCGTTACAAGGATTATCTTCTTTGTTTTCAATGAATTTTAATTTTGAGTAAAAATAAGTAAAATGGTTGGGAGTTGGAAGAGGGATGCTGGAAGCTACTTACAGACGGAAAATTACTTCCGATTTTCTTAAGAAAATTCATTATCTATCATGCTCAATAACTTCCAGCCTCCGGCTTCAAAACCTCCTTACTTAAATATTTTCTGAATCACATTTCCGATTTCCACAAAATCTCCATGATTGCCTACAGAACGTATTTCAGGACTGTTTTTATCATATTCGGAGAATGGGAAGATCAGAAGGTAATTATTATCATTCAGGTATCTGTTTAACAGTTCCGGGATAAGCCTCATACGAGGAATATAGGACTGCATCCCACGTTTAGCCATAAAAATAATCAATGCTTCATCATCCTTTAGCTGGGATGCTGTTCTTTCACCATCCTGCCAGGTATTCATAATGATGAATTCAGCTTCTATATTGGCTTTTTTAATAATTTTCTGAAGAATATCCACAATGTTCTCCGGGGCATAAAAAACAACAGTCGCTCCGGAATTTCTGGCGATATTCCAAACCCTTAAAAGTGCATGGAAGAATCCTGCTTCTTTATGGGCATTCTCAGGAATCATCACAGCGTATTTCTTAATGGTTGAAAGAGGCTGTGCAGCATGATATACCAATACGTTCACGTCATCATTCTGAAGATAGCCATTATAAAGGTTATAAACAAAAGACGGTGAAAAGCCTTTCTCATCTTCCAATCCGATAATCAGATCCGTGATTTTCTGTTCTTTGATCACGTTGTTTACTCCATTGATAACATCATTGTCATATCTTTTAAGAGCCTGTAATTTAACATCAGCCGCTGCTGCTGTATCAGCCGCCTGGTGAAGCAGTTTTTCAGCATTCTTCACTGAAGATTCATTTTTATCTTCATTGATGACATTTAAGGCAAAAAGATCTTCTGTATTGGAATGTGCTTTAATCAGAATTCCCAGATTGACCATTCTCTCCACAGTTTCTTCATGATTAATTGCCAACAGGATACTTTCCTCCTCATGACTGTCTCCGGAAACGGTGTCTTCATTATCTGACTCTGCAATTTTCTGAGCACTGGCCATGGAGATAAAGGATGAAATCGTACAAGAAATAAGGATCAATAGAATACTTCCATTCAGTACATGCTCATTCAATAATCTTACAGGTTCTCCCGTTTCTGTTTCAGAAAGGATAATATTATAACCTACCATTACGGATGCCAGAGTCGCTGCAGCTGAGGCAGAGCTCAGTCCGAAGATCAGTTTTCCTTCTTCTTTCGTTAGCCTGAACGTCTTTTGAGTAGCTACAGCAGAAAGATATTTTCCTCCGATAGAGGCTACTAGCATAATTCCAGCGACTTCCAGTGTTTCCCAGCTTTTGAAAAATACTTTAAAATCAATCAGCATTCCTACACTGATCAGAAAGAATGGGATAAATATAGCATTTCCTACAAATTCAACCCTGTTCATTAAAGATGAGGTATGAGGAATAAGTCTATTTAACGCTAATCCAGCAAAGAAAGCTCCGATGATGGCTTCTACTCCGGCCAATTCAGCAAGCATTGCTGCCAGGTAGATCATAACCAATACAAAAATATATTGTGAGATCTTATCATCAACTCTTTTGAAGAACCAACGTCCTATAATTGGGAAGACGATCAATACAATCAGGGCAAAAACAATGAATGAAACAGATAATTTGATCCAAAATTCTGTTCCTACATCTCCCTGTGACATTCCAACAATGATGGCAAGCACCAATAAGGCCAGGATATCTGTGATCATAGTCCCTCCAACGGTAATATTCACTGCCTTATTTTTGGCAATTCCCAGTTTGCTTACCAATGGATAAGCAATAAGGGTATGGGATGAGAAAAGACTGGCAAATAAAATGGAGGTAAGCATTGAGAAATGAAGGATGTAATATCCACCCAAATATCCCAACACAAACGGAACTATAAAGGTATAAAGCCCGAAAGTGAGACTTTTCCATTTGTTTTTCTTAAAATCTCCCATGTCAATCTCTAATCCCGCGAGAAACATGATATAAAGAAGTCCGGTAGTTCCGGTGACTACGATACTGCTGTCCCTGGATAATACGTTAAATCCATTGGGACCTATAATAGCTCCGGCAATGATAAGGCCCAAAAGGTGTGGAACCTTAATTTTATTTAGTAATAAGGGAGCCGCAAGGATAATGACCAGTACCAATAGGAACTTTAGTACCGGATCCTCTATGGGAAGGCTCAGGTTGTGTATACTCAGTAAAATCATAAGTGTTTATTTGGTGGAACGTACTAATTCAACAGAAAACTTAGCGGTACAGCCATCAGAGGTAATGGTTCTTGTTCCTTTGATCTTGTTGTCAGAAATATCATTAAGCAGAACGCTCATTTCTACATTTTTTTTAGCTGTAGAATCTGTTTTGAAGGAAAGCCTGATTTCATTATTTTCAAATTTACCGGAATACAGTCTTACCAGATTGTTGTTATTGATGATCTTGGTGATAGGCTGGGTAGAATCATTATCAAACTCCCAAAGATCTGTACGCTGGTCACCCACTGCATATTCACTGCAATTGGATTCTGTACAGATTACTTTTCCGTTCCATGGGCCGGAGATTTCTGCGGGCCATGTAGCAACTACTACAGAATCTTTTTTAGCAAAAATACTGTCCCTCATTTTTAAAAGAGACTGGTATTCGGATTCTTTTTTAGCGAATGTTTTTTCTTTTTCCAATAATTGTCTTTCCCTGTCTGTCAGGTTCTTCTCCTTTTCCTTGTAGTCACAGCTTACCAGGATAAAAGAGGCCGCAAGAAGTACGAAAAATGTGTTTTTTAGCATGTTGTATAGGTTGAGTATACAATATAAGAAAAATGAAGAGAATATAAAAACGAGGTTGGGCTGGATATGTTTTTTGTTATCTTTAATATATTGAAATGCAGTTTTATAGATTTATAATGTTGTTTTGATGAATACTCAAATTAAAATTAAATGAAAAATATTCTGTTCTCTTTTTTTATTTTTTGTCATCTTATCTTAGGAGGGAGTAGTTTTGCTGTTAAAGGGCAATTGCCTTCTGTTGCCCTATGGAAAACGGTTCCGGATGGACCGGGACCTCAGGGTGAGAATAAAATTTCTCAAAAAGGTTCTTATACCAGTATCAATGTTCCCAAATTAATTATACATCAACCTGCAAACCCTAATGGCATTGCTGTTTTGGTGATAAGTGGAGGCGGATATGCTCATATTGAATCTGGTTCCGAAGGTAATCCTACAGGAGAATGGCTGAGATCACAGGGAATTACAGCTTTTGAATTGATCTACAGGCTGCCTGGGGAAGGTTGGATTACCAGATCAGTTCCTTTTCAGGATGCTCAGCGTGCTTTACGAATCATCAGAAGTAATGCAGGAAAATATAAGATTGATCCTGATAAAATAGGTGTTCTGGGCTTTTCTGCTGGAGGTCACCTTGCAGGATATATTTCTTCTACTTTTGATATCGTATATTATCCTCCACAGGATGCCATTGATCAGATTTCAGCAAAGCCAGATTTTACTGCTATGATTTATCCAGTGATATCTATGCTTCCACCCAACAACAAGACACATTCTTTTAAATCTTTGTTGGGAAAATCATCAGACACAAAAGATCAGATAAAATATTCTGTTGAAAAGCAGGTAACAGAGCGAACTCCAATCACTTTTCTGGCACAGTCTGAAGATGATCCTATTTCACCAGTCGAAAACAGTATCCTTATGTATCAGGCTTTGAAGGACCACAAAGTCCCTGCTGAATTGCACTTGTTTCAATCCGGAGGGCATGGCTGGGGATTAGGTAAAAAAGATACCAATACCGGTGAATGGACAAATTTGTTTTTAAACTGGTTAAAAATCAATGGAATCTACAAGTAATGTTTTGTTTCAATAATTGTAGAATTCTTACTGAAGACCATTGAAAAAAGATAAATTCATTTTCTTATCCTAACCTATCTTATGCAGCCACCTTCTGCCGTTTAAACATTTCCGGTTTGTAATTAATGATGAATACTCCACAAATAATTAATGCAGCTGCAAGAATAAATTTCATTGAAATTTGTTCATCCATAATCAGCCAGCCCAGGAATATGGCAATAATGGTATTGATATAAGCCAATATGGAAACTTGCACAGGAGAAATTTTAGTTAAAGCATAATGGAATGCAAAAAAAGCAGCTACAGAACCGAAAATAGAAAGATATAACATTGCTGAAATACTTTTCAAGGTCCAGTTTCCGAAGTTATAGTTCTCTGAAAATAAGAAAGCAAGAATGATTTGAACGATGCCTGCAAACAGGAACTGGTAAAACAGGTTCAGGGTGATATTTCCGCTTTGGATATTGAGTTTCTTGGTGAAAATTGTTCCTGATGCCCATCCTGAAATAGCACAGAAAAGGAAGATCATACCCATCCTGTAATCCGGATTGGCCAGATCCTGCAGTCCGTCCCAGAAAATAAACAGAATGCCACTGAAACACATCAAAACACCAAGAAAAGCACGGATGCTGAACTTTTGTAAACCGACAGCCACACTTCCTAAAAATACCAGAATAGGGGAGCAGGCACTGATGAGAGAGGCCAGGCTGCTTGATACGGTTTCTTCGGCAACAGTAGTCATTCCGTTAGCTATGACCAGCATTAAGGTAGCAAAAATAATCTGATAGCTTAAACTTTTCCAGCCAATCCATTTGAATTCCTTTCTTGAAAGAAGGAGAATAAGCATAATAATTGAGGCCAGAAACTGACGGATTCCGGCTACAAACCACGCAGGAATGGTTTCCACAGCCACGCGTATCGCTAAAAATGTAGTTCCCCAAACAAAAGCAACGGTGAGAACAGCGAAAATAAGTTTATAATCTTTCAAAGTAAAATGAAGTGTAACAAGCAAATGTAGCAGTTTTTTAATGATGAAAATGGATACAGTTGAAACTATTTTTGATGATACAGATGGAAGGATGGAAGCTGGAGGATGGAAGTGATCGTAGGTTTTAGAGAAATTGAGATATGATATAGATAAAGAGGGATACCGTTTTGGAAATGCTTAGATGATAGGGTAGATGGAAGGAGGGTAGTTTTGCTGATCTTCGTAGGAATTACAGGATGAAAAGAATGATATTAGATTGTTCGGCAATAAACTTCCAGCTTTATTTTTTATCTTTGAACATCTAATAAAAATTGAAGATGGTAGGTATTATTATGGGCAGTCAGAGTGATCTGCCGATCATGGAACAGGCTGCAAATTTCCTTAAAAGCCTGGATATTCCTTATGAATTGACTGTAGTTTCAGCACACAGAACGCCGGAAAGAATGTTTGATTATGCAAAGACGGCTCAGGAAAGAGGTCTTAAAGTAATTGTTGCCGGAGCAGGAGGAGCAGCTCATCTTCCGGGAATGGTGGCAAGCTGTACAACACTTCCGGTAATTGGAGTTCCTATTTTGTCCAGCAATTCTATTGATGGATGGGATTCTGTGCTTTCAATTCTTCAGATGCCTGGTGGGATTCCAGTTGCAACTGTAGCGTTGAACGGAGCATTGAATGCCGGAATTTTAGCTGCTAAAATCATTGGAAGCGGTAACGAAGAAGTAGCTGCAAAACTTCAAAAATATCAGGATTCTTTAAAAGATAAAGTATTGGGGACTGTGGAAGATATTAAAGCACAGCATCCCAATCATTTTGATCAATAGTTTAATAATCGATTCAGTATATAAAAAGCCTCACTTTTTAGTGGGGCTTTTTACTTTTATTTTTTGATAAATTTTACATTTTGAGTGTTTTCTTTTCCATGAAGTTGCAGAATATAATTTCCGGGAGTTAAAGTTTGGATATTAATTTGTTCATTCATGAGTGCTCCTTTTAAAACAATTCTTCCAGGCAAATCAAGAATTGTATAGTGATCTGAATAAGCATTTTCAATGTAAATAACGTCTGTTGCAGGATTGGGATAGACATTTATGTTGTGATCTCTTTTTACCTCGGAGGTTGCAAGATTAGATTTGCATTCAGCATTATAAGTATCTCCTGTGATGATCCAGCCTTTATAGTTCATTAGGTAATCTCTTGCCATTACTGCCTCAGCGAGCGAATAAGAAAGAGGTGAAGCTGATGATATATTGATATTACTTGGTCCTAAAGGATTTTGACTCCATCCTGAAAGCGTTTTATCATAGTTTTGACAGCTTAGCGCCGTATTGGTGAGGATGTTATTAGCTTGTTGTAACGAGTTAAGTTTCCAGTTGCCCAAATTCTGATTGAAGGCAATCGCGTTGTTAAACATACTAAACATACTTGTCACATTACTTACATTCCATCCGGAAATATTTTGGTTAAAGTTTTTAGCCCCATTAAACATGTAAGCCATATTGACGACATTACTTACATTCCAGTTTGAAATATTGCCATTAAATTTATCAGCAAGAAAAAACATATTATTCATCATTGTTACATTGCCGGTATTCCAATTATTGAGATCCTGGTTGAAAGATTTGGCATTCGCAAACATAAGATTCATTTCTATAACTTTTGAAGTGTTCCAGTTGTTTAAAGGTTGATTAAACTTTAAAGCATTTTGAAACATCAGTTCCATTTCAAGATTACTGGACATATCCCAGCTGTTGATGGGTTGATTAAATTCAGAAGCATCAAAAAACATCGAGGCTGTAGTAACAACTTTTGACATATTCCAATTCGCTAATGGCTGATTGAAATTCTTTGCTCCCATGAATGTTATCGCCGTAGAAGTAACGTTGGATGTGTTCCAGTTTCCAATAGGCTGATTGAATACAATACATCCGCTAAAGGTTCCTATTAAGTAGGTAACCGTGGCAATGTCCCAATAATTGATGGTTGGATTTCCCACCAGTTTTTTGCAGCTTGAAAACATTCTGGATAAATTTGTTACCATAGAAAGATCTGGAATATCAGTGGCCGTAAAATCCATGTTTTCACAATAAAAGAAGGCATTTTCCATAGAAAGCCATTTAATATTCCCCCATTGTTCAATGTTTGTAATTTTATAATGATCTCCTACTGTACCAATAGTTTGATTTCCATTAATGATCTGAGGGCTTAAAAATTGTATCTGATTGAAATTCCCGTTTCCGCCACTTACTTTTACCCGGTAAGTTGCTTGAGATGGGTCTGGATTTAATGATGCTCCAAAATCTATGAGTAGATTATAATTGGAAGTGATATTTTGTATTGTAGCGTGATGAGAAGGATAACCTATTTCTTCCCAGTAGATCGTATAATTGGTTCCTATTCCCGGAAACCAGATCTGATGTTCATTAGAGGCGTAAGGAATACCTAAGGATGGAGGTGAAGATGGCAGACTTGGTTTCCAAACAGTGATAAACTCATTTTGTGATTTTACGATCTGAAAAAATAAAATAAAAAGAATACATGGTAATAGTTTTTTATACATATTAATATTTTGGAAAGTGGTTATAGTTTAGATTGATGTTTATTTTATGAGGTGAAGCAGGTCTCCGGGATTATTTTTTTATGAACTTTACATTCTGATTCCCATCTTTTGTATGGAGCTGTAGGATGTAGTTTCCTGGTGCCAGAACCCGGATATCAATTCTGTCCTCTGCCGGAGCTCCTTTTAAAATAATTCTTCCAGACAAATCAAGGATCGTGTAATAATCTGCGTGAATGTTTTTAATGTAAATACAATCTGTTGCAGGATTAGGATAGAGACTTATTTTATGATCTATATTTATTTCTGAAATTCCCAGATTAGAGACGCATTCCGGATTGTATATATCTCCGTTAATCGTCCAGCCTTTGGTATTTATCAGGTAATCCCTTGCTGTAGCTGCCTGAGGAGTTGAATAGGCCAGTGCAGAAACAGGTGATATATTGATATTATTGGGCATTGACTGATTCTGGCTCCATCCATACAGAGTACTGTTATAGTTTTGACAACTCATAGGAGTGTTTTCAAGAAGATTGTTTGCTACTTGTAATGAACTAAGATTCCAGTTTCCTAAATTTTGATTGAAAGATTCTGCATTGCTGAACATCCCGGCCATATTGATTTTTTTTGTTCATATTAATTTTTTTGTGAAATAAATATAGTTAAAATAAAATAAATAGATATTTTGTTAGCTTTAAAGTGTGTATAAGTGTTTTTTTTAAATAAAAATGAGTTAAATGATGTGAAATAAAAAACTCTCCAGTAGTTGGAGAGTTTTTGTATTATTCCTGAAGCATATTGTCCCGGGTATTTTTTTGTACAGCAATAGCACCAAACAGTGCCAGAAGAAAAGCAAAGGCATAAAATCCTTTTTCACTTGGAAGTATTGTCGCATTCCAAAGGCCAATGGCTAGTAATACAATGGAAGAAAGGGTAGCAAACCAACAGATTCCGTAATAAATGTCTGTTACCTGGATATTTTCTAATTTGTCACGAACTGCTTTCTGTAAAGAAACCACAGCAAATAAACCATATAATAAGATCGTAAAATAATAACCTTTCTCATTCAGCTGCATTTCTGCTCTTGCAAGACCTACGATATAACCAATCATTCCTGCTCCCAATGCGACCCAAGAGGCTGCAACAAACGCATTTGATACTCTTTGTTTTTTCATGAATTTAATGTTTTGTTTAAAGAGCTAAATATATTCATTTTTTGTTAACATTGTTGTCATCATTAGAAAATATGGGAAAAATACGGAGGGATAAACCTATGATCTTCATCTTCCATCTTATTATAGATAAGTTGATAATCTGCTTTTGAAAAGGCAAAACGTTTTTAGCCTGGAAAGGTTGTATATTGTTTTTGTAAAGTAATATATTCGTAATTATACTCTATCAAGGTCTTGCCAGTAGCATCTTTTCCTATGACCTTAGAAGGTAATTGAGAGCTATTGTATTGAATTTCATAGATCATATTTTGAATCTCAATCCAATTTCCCTCACCATCCTTACGGCTTATTTTTTCTGACGTATAATTATTTTGACTTAAAAATTGTGTACCAGCCAAATAAGTTCTAAAGTATGTATTGGTCAGAGAATAAGGATTGATCTTGTTATCGTAGGAGAATTCTCTTTTAATAGTAGTTGGACCACCTGTATTATCACTGAATGAGGTTTCTGTTGAAACATTATCACCGCTGTAAGTATATGATGAAATAGATGGAATGGTACAATTTAATGAAAAACAAAGGGAAGTACCCGTGATTTTATCATTGTTATAGGTGTAAACCTTTGTTGTGTTACCATTAGAATCTGGATAGATTGATTTAATTGTAGTTAGCTGATTTTCATTATAAGTGCAGGTGGTATAATAAGCAATTGTTCCATCTGTATTATAGTAATTTGTTTTTGAAAGTTTTCCGGTAGTATCATATTCAAAGCTTGTTGTTCTGCCTTGTGATGAAACTTTGATTAATTGTTTTTTACTGTTATAATCAAATGTTACTACACTTGTATTGATATTAGAAGGATTCGTATAATTAACAGTTGTGACTTTACTTAAGAATATTTTAGCTTCAGGATTATTGGATACATTATCATCATCATCACCGCTGCAGCTGCTAAATAATAAGATTGAGCTTAGGGCTCCTAGAAATAAGTAAGTTTTCATAGTATATTTTTTGCACTCAAAAATAGAAAATGTTCTGAGGGTAGGGAATAAAAAATCCCACTATTTCAAAATAGTGGGATAATATCATATTTTAGAATCTTAGTATCTGTAGTATTCTGGCTTGAATGGGCCTTTTACATCTACTCCGATATACTCAGCCTGCTCAGGAGAAAGGGTCTCAAGCTCTACGCTTAATTTCTTAAGGTGTAAAGCAGCTACTTTTTCGTCTAAGTGCTTAGGTAACATATATACTTCGTTTCCGTATGCTGCAGAATTGTTCCATAACTCGATCTGAGCCAAAGTCTGGTTAGAGAAAGAGTTAGACATTACAAAACTTGGGTGACCTGTAGCACATCCAAGATTTACCAATCTTCCTTCTGCAAGGATGATTACTTCTTTTCCTTCGATGGTATAGATATCTACCTGAGGCTTCACTTCAGATTTAGTCTGACCATAGTTTTGGTTTAACCAAGCCATATCGATTTCGTTATCGAAGTGACCAATGTTACAAACGATTGCTTTATCTTTCATCTTAAGGAAGTGCTCTCCTCTTACGATGTTGAAGTTACCTGTTGTAGTAATAATGATATCTGCATTATCTACCACAGTATCCAATCTTTTTACTTCATAACCATCCATTGCAGCCTGAAGCGCACAGATTGGGTCAATTTCAGTAACAGTAACGATAGAACCAGCTCCTCTGAAAGAAGCAGCAGTACCTTTACCTACATCTCCATATCCGCAAACTACCACTCTTTTTCCAGCTAACATTACGTCAGTAGCTCTTCTTACAGCATCTACTGCAGATTCTTTACATCCGTATTTGTTGTCGAATTTAGATTTAGTTACAGAGTCGTTTACGTTGATAGCAGGCATTACCAAAGTTCCGTTCTTCATTCTTTCATATAATCTGTGAACTCCGGTAGTTGTTTCTTCAGAAAGACCTTTGATATCTTTCGTGAATTCAGGGTATTTATCAAAAACCATGTTTGTTAAATCTCCACCATCATCAAGGATCATGTTCAATGGCTTTCTGTCTTCTCCAAAGAATAAAGTCTGCTCAATACACCAGTCAAATTCTTCTTCATTTAAACCTTTCCAAGCATAAACCGGAATTCCTGCAGCCGCAATAGCAGCAGCAGCGTGATCCTGTGTAGAGAAAATATTACAAGATGACCAGGTAACTTCAGCTCCTAAAGCTACCAATGTCTCGATAAGCACAGCCGTTTGGATCGTCATGTGAAGACATCCAGCGATTCTTGCTCCTTTAAGCGGTTGAGATGGTCCGTACTCTTCACGGATTGCCATCAAACCTGGCATTTCTGCTTCTGCAAGGGTAATTTCTTTTCTTCCCCATTCTGCAAGGGAGATATCCTTAACTTTATAAGGAACGTATTGTGTTGTTGTACTCATATGTAATGAATAAATTTAAATTCAATTGATAACGAAAGGCAAAATTACAATTTATAATTAAGATAAAAAAACGGCAGATCAATTTCAGTTTCATGAGATTAAACATAGCTTAAAATTATTTAGTCTTAATATAAATAATTACTTTTAGCTGATAAATACTATATTATGAATACTACTCATACAGAGAAAAAAACAAAACCTGTTACTCCTAAAGTAAAAGAGTTAATTGAAAGATCAAAAAGTGTAATCCTGGCTACTGTAGATGCAGAGGGAAATCCTAATTCCAGTTACGCACCGTTTGTACAGGTTGACAATACATTTTATATCCTGGTTTCTTTTATGGCAAGACATACTAAAAATCTTTCGGAAGGCAGAAAAACTTCAATCATGTTTATTGAAGATGAGTCTGCTACCAAACAGATTTATGCCAGAGAGCGTTTAACAATAGAAGCAGCCACTTCACAGATTGAAAGAGACTCAGAAACATGGAATCATGTGGTGACGCAGCTAAAACAAACTCACGGAAAAGTAGTGGATGTCATTTCAGAAATGGGTGACTTTATCCTAATTGCTTTACAGCCTACAAAAGGTTCTTATGTAAATGGTTTCGGAAGTGCTTACTTTGTAGATGCCAATCTGGAAATTATAGAGCATAGAAATGATGCGAATCATCAGGCGAAATAAATAAGAAGGGTAGCTGGAAGAAGGAAGCTGGAAGGTCTAGTGGTTAAGCTAATTAGAATATCTGCTTTTGAATAGATTTTCTAAATAAGTTTATATTTACTTTTATCGACAAATATAAACTTCCATCTTCCAGCTCCCATCTTCCAACTTTTTCCTTATTTTTGTCCAATAAAAAAAGAATGCCCCTTTACAGAGATTTTTCAGATGATAATGCCACAATTTTAGTTTGGAAGTATGATGAAAGTGAAGAACTTGATATCAACGAACTCCTTGAACCGGAAAATGCTGAAAAAGTAAAGGATTACCATCCTAAAAAACTAGTAGAAGTATTGATGGTTCGTAAGCTTCTGAAAGGGTTAAAGCCTTACTCTAAAATTCTATACAATGAGAGAGAACCTTTTCTTTCTCCCAAGGATGCAGAAATCTCTATCACCCATTCTTTCCCGTTTGCGGCTATTGCTATTTCTAACAATAAAATAGGAATAGATGTTGAAAAATTCAATCCCAAGATTTTAAGGGTGATTGATAAATTCACCTATGAAAACGAACGAGGTTTTATTCCTGACGATAAAGCTGATACTTTTTACACCATTATTTGGAGTGTAAAGGAGAGTATGTACAAGATTCATCATTCCAAATACTGGTCACTGAAGAAAAATTATGAAGTGAAACCTTTTGAGTTGAAACATCTTCATAAAATCAGCTGTCGTGTATACGATGAACAGTTTTCAGATGAATTTAAAGCCAGAGTAGAATTTTTTGATGACTACTGCTTTACGATTGTGGAGGAGTAGCATGTTTCTCACTTCTGTATTTTTCGATTACTTTTCGTTGCTCTTTGGCAACATCGTAGATTAGTTCCAGAATATCGTGGATGTTTTTCAGTTCCGTTAAATGAGATATTTTATCAGGATCTCTTCGGTCAATAATTTCATTTTCCTCAATTTCGGTCTTTCTCTTCAAAAGCATATCTTCAATAGAAGAATCTTCCGGTTCCAGACGGCTTTCCATTCTAAGAGCTTCTGTGATATCATCTCCATTGAGCAGGGTTGAGGTTTGCTGCATTTCTGCTTCAATTTTTCTGCTCCAGCTTTCTGCATCTATTTCAGGATATTGTTCATTGCTTTTAGAGTATTGGGACAAAGAAGCTGTATAGGCTGTAACAAGATGTGAAGTGGCTACAAACTGATGAACCACTTCCAGTTTTTTCTGCTGATTTTTAGGGTCCGATATCATTCGCTGAAAATTATCGGAAAGATTGGCTAATGAAATAATGGCATTTTTTCGTTTTACTTTATAGTCTTCAATATCGAAGTTTCCTTGTAAAAATTTAGACATTACACTCTGGAAATAGATCAGATTGTCTGCAGCAGACTTTTTCATCAGATCCAGATTTTGTGTATGTTCCCATACAGGTAACACAATATAGGAAACTGCAAATGCTATAATTCCGGCAATAGCTGTATCTACAACTCTGTCTTTAAAAATGATATTTACTTTCCCAGGATTTAAAAAATTAAAACTCAGAAAGACATAGATCGTCATGAAAAGAACTGCCCAAAAATACCTTCCTTTTAAAAAGCTGAAACACATAATCATACTGATCAGCAAAATGGCAAATAAAACACTATTGATGTGTATGAAATGCAGAATAATATAGGCAATTGTAGCTCCGGTCACCGTTCCGTAGAGACGCAGCAGATTTCTTTGCTTGGTGATAGAGTAAGCCGGCTTTAGAATGGCTGTAATGGTAATTAATATCCAATACGTATGTCCCAATCCCAGAAAATCAAACATGGAAAATAGATATCCCAGCAATAATGCTGTTGTAATTCTTATCGCATGGCGGAAATGGGAAGAGGATAATGAAATATTATTTCTTAAAACTTTAGAGTTCAGTTTGGGTTCATTAGGCATGAACTTTCTTAAGTCTAATCCCGTGGATAAACTTTTTGCCAGTTTTACATCCTGTGAAAATACTTTGTAAATCTCATTGATCTCCTTGGTAATTTCATTGATACGCATCAGGATCTGACGCAGAACCATGAAGTTTTCCAGACTATCAGGAGACAGCTGTTTATTTCTAAGTTCGAAATAATTATAGTTGAGGTTTTTTAATTCGAGTTCTAGATTAAACATTGGTTTTGCCCGTGTTCCGCTTTGGAGGGCAATTCCGATATTGGTGATCTCTTCTGCCAGTAAATTAAGATAATCGTGGATGTTTACGAGGATCATACTGTCTTCAAAGCTTTGCTGAAGCTTCTGATAATCACTTTCAGAAGTCATCAGTTTCTCATGAAGGTCCATGGAATTCAGGAACATCAACATCAATAATCGACTGGTAGTCGTAGATTCGTTGACGATGGTTCTTGTTTTAAAAACAGTTTCTCTGGTATCTTCCTGCAGGTTTTTTATTTCAATCTGTTTGGCAATAACCTGAGTGGTAAGCTTGTCAAAATCTGGATTCTTCTGATAATAATTGGCTTTGATCTTTAAAAATTCTGCCAGTTGGAGATAGTTTTCCCCAATCATCTGACTTGCCAGTTTGTAAGGGCGGATGGTGGTAACTACCAGGAATATCAGTAAAAACCAAATACACCCGCTGGCAAATATCAACAAACTTTTAAAAATATTAGCCCCTGTAAGATGGCCATCAATAAAGATGGCGAGTACTACTAGTGATAGTGAACCCACGGCAGCCAATCGCTGGCCATAAACCCCAATTAAGGAGAAAAACATTCCGAAGACGACAATCTCCAATAATACAAGGATCTTAAAATTCATCACCAGACTGGCTATTAATGCTACAAAGACAAAACAGCAAATGGCAAATGCCAGTGCATTTCTTCTTCTGATAAAAGGTCCGGGTTGGTCAGTAAGAGCTACAAAACTGGTTCCGAGAGGGAAGAGGAAGTATTCTTTTAAAATTCCAAAGTGTGCAAGAACTAAACAAGGGAGAACAGTAGCTAATGTAATTCTGATAGCAGAATACAGATATTGACTGGTCACAAATTTTTTTAGCTCCGCCGAATAGTTCATACTACAAAAATAGCTATTGAATTTAAAAAAATCGCCATAAAGGATAGACTTTTGTAAACTTAAATGTTATATTTTTTTAATAGTGTTAATGGCGGGATTATCAATAATGAATTTTAGCTTCATAAAAAATGGCTTGATCATAGAAAGGTGATTTACTATTCGATCTTTTGAAATTCATATTCAACCATTTTTTCCTGCCAATCCTTTTTATATCGTATAAGTTTATCGTTGTTTAACTGTAATCGGAAACCTTCCAAAAAATTGCCTTCAGGAATTTTGGAAGTATAGGAAAGGATGATCTTACCAGCTGAATCTAGTTTCCATTTTGCATGGATACGGGATGTGATATTTTCATTACAGCTGTTTACGTTTTTTTCTATGAAAACAACATCGTTGTCCCGAAAATTGAGAACGAGATGAATCATATGGCTGGCACAGGGATTATATTCAGCGGTTTCGGCACATACATTTCCGATAAGGGCTTTGAAGTTTTTGCCTTTTAAGATAGTCTGAGAAAAATAAAGCTGAAAGCTGCCTAAGAGAATCGTGAAACAGATTATATATTTTTTCATATTGTGCTATGGTGAATAAAAAAGCCTCATGCAAAATAGATGAGGCTTTGTATAATTGTTGATTTTGATTATCGTTCATTGTTGGATGTTTCTTCACCAATGTTCCAGGTAAGACCAAAACGAAGAGTGTTATCCAATGCAGTATTCACTTTAGACATATTGATCAGATAAGAAAGATCAAGTCCAAATGAACGGTATTTTAGTCCGATACCTGCTGTAGCAAATTGTCTTGCTCCCTGCTCTTCACTTTCATGGAAATAACCTCCTCTTACAGAAAAAGCATTGTCATAAGAATATTCCAAAGCACCACTATACATGATACTGTTTGGGTTTTTGAATGACTTTCCGATACCAGCTATTGGCCCCACATTTGGAATTTCATATTTAGGTCTTCTGTATGCATCTACACCCACATATTCAGATCCCGGAACCAAAAGTTTTGAACCTTCGAAGGAGATTCCGATTCTGTTCAGGTCATCCATATACATATCATACCCAATCCCTAATCTTGCCATCGTTGGAAGATAAGATCTTGATTCTTCATTTCCGGTATAATCCAGTTTTGGACCTAGGTTTTGTATGGCTAAACCTGCATTTAATTTACCGTCATATCCTCCGAAACTTGAAAATCTTTCAGAAGTATAGTATGCTGAAATATCTACAGCAAAAGAGTTTGCTGCTTTAAGTGTATTATCTGTGTTGAATCCTCCGGCTAAGTCTGAACGGATAAATCTACCGGTTACAGCCATGGAGTAGGAGTCAGAAAGCTTCAAACCATAAGCGACATCAATGGAAAATTCGTTAGGCTTTGATACCCCATTTGAAGTAACATCATTACCTACTAATTGAGTAAGGTCTACTTCTCCCATGTTGAAGTAATAAATACTCGCAGAGATGGTAGATCTTTCATCCTGTCCAAGGAATTTATGAAATGCTCCGTATAATAAGAATACATCATTGGTAAGTTTTCCCATATAGGGAGTATAGGTAAGACCTACGGAAGAACTTGTTCTGCTGAAAGGATATTTAGCTGCATTCCAAAATTGTGAGAATGCATCAGGAGAGGTTACCACCCCTTGATCTCCCATACCTCCCGCTCTTGCATCTGGTGCAATTCTTAGGAAGGGAGCTCCGGTAAGTACTGGGTTTATTTGTGAATAGCCTAGAAAACCAGCACTTAACCCAAGTCCTAAAAGCAGTTTAGTAGTTAAATTCATATGTTGTCTTTTATATATTATCAGTTTTTTATAAATTTTATTGTCTATGTGTTATTTAAATTATTTCAAAAGTACCATTTTTTCTACAGCTGTGGCACTTCCTTTGCATTTTTCTTGGTTTTGGCTTTTTGCAAATATCTTAAAAATATATGTACCTTTTGCAACTGTAGACCCAAAATCATCTCTTCCATCCCATTCTATAGCCTGGCGAGGGGTTCTATAGCCCTGAAGGAACGGTTCTGCAACTACCGGCTGAGATAAAGTTCTTACCAATCTACCAGTGATGGTATAAATTTGTACATTCACATCCAGGATATCATCACAATTGTGTTCAAACTGAATATATGTTTTATTGGTGAATGGATTTGGCCAGTTTAACGGACGGTTGATCGTCAGATGCTGGTCAGCTTCATCTTTAACCTCAAAATTTAACGTACTAGTTGTCGAATTATTGTTTATATCCCAAACTTTAAATGTTAATTGATGTTGACCCACTGCAAGATTTCTGAACGGATAGCTTACATTTCCTTTTTGATACTCAGCAAGACTTGGATTTAAACACCCGTTTCCTTCCCCAGCAGCATAAAAATCATTCAGAATAACCGTATTGATAACCTGGCCATCTAAATATACCGTAATATCATGGCCTACCCCTGATCCAGTAGCGTTAATTCCCGTATCATCAGTAAGACAAGCCAGAAGCATCGGATTCTGATTGGTAATTCCACCATCTGCAAAGTTGGTGTTATTCATATATAATTTTACTTTTGGCGGCTGGTTATCATTAATTCCATTAGGATTGATATCTCCAACCTGAACAGCCTGGTTATTGAATACGTCAGTTACTTTATTGTCTGCGTATCCTAATATTCTTCCTTCACCCACAGTATAGTTGATATCTTTAGGAACATAGAACTCTGCAGTGAATACCCCGTTTACTGCCGTTCCGGAAGCTTTTACAATAGGGCTTCCTTCTTCTGTATAATTTAATACAGGATAAGACCAGTTATTATTGTTCAGAGTCTTTTTATTCAGTTTTTTATCAAAAATATTAATCGAAACTCTTCCATTGAAAGTTGTATTCACCGTACCGTTTGGATTGTTGATATGGCCTTTTATTTTAACAAAATCAAGCCCTCTGATTAATCCCGGCACAGGTGTTTCAATATTATCAATAGCCAATAATCTTTGAGGACGGCTCAGTTTCATAGCCGGATCACCCAATAGATTTACTCTAAGGTGATTAGGGTTAGCTCCTGTTTCTTTTTTTGCGTTTAAATGAGCGTAGCCTAATGTATTAAAATCATCGTTTGTTAATTTGAAAATATTTTTGGTGAAAGTATCTGTAAAGCTTCGCCCATAATCAATGGCTATGGCACGGCTGGAAGTAATCATTGTAGCAGGACCTCCCTGTTTAAGTTTCATAAACTGCTCTCCAGCAGAATTGGTAGCCGGCTCATCCCATAAAGTAAATTCACAGGTTATGGTAGACACAAACGGGAATCTGCTGTAAACACTGGAGAAGTTATTAGAATTTTGAATTTCAGTACTTGTTAATACCCTTTCCTGAGCCCATCCGTTGATTCCTCCGTGTCCAAAATAGAAAAGATACAAGCTGTTTCCTATGCTGTTAGCGATAGACTGGTTTACCTGCGGATATCTTGGTCCCCCTGCGGTACTTTGCATGGTAAAGGCATCCTGATATGTTTTTTTAACATTGTATTCTTTCAGAGTCTGAACACCTGGCTGTTCAAATATATTGACCAATGTATTGTTCATCACATTATGGAAAGGTCCACCGCCTTCCTCGTTATCATCCACCACAAAGTCAAGTCTCATTCTCCATTCTCCAAAAGGGCTGGATTGTCCTGGAAGACCATTGTAATACGCTAAGGTTTTATCTATCATATTGGCCGCCTCTGTATTATTGGCCGCCGGAATTCTTCCCACAGGAAGGTTAGGTAGATTGTATGTTATACTGGATGCTGTTTGAGGCTGGGTCATTACAATATAATCATCTGTAACGAAAGACTGTACATAATCTGAAGAAAACTCACTTTGGTAAGAAGATACGATATTGTTATTATTGGAAATTCTGTTCTTATAATCATAAGAAGCATCACCAAGAATAAATACATATTTAAGTCTTCCTTCCGGAGTATTTAATTTGGTAACAAAATCTCTTACAGCGGTAAGATCTTTGCTTCCGTTTCCATATTCTTCATAGACCTTATTGACATCTACGATTTCTACCTTATAGTTATTTTTTGTTTGATGATAGTTTGCCAGCCTTTGTGCCTGCCCCATCAATTCAGGTACAGTAAGAATCAGATAATCTATATTACTGATTGCCGAAAGATTCTGGTTGGCAATTCTTCCAACAAACTGTGGAGTGAAAGCTGCGTCAGCACGGAAAGCAACAAATTCATTGTTGAAGTTCTGATCCGAAGCTGTATAAGCGAAATTGAAAGAGCCGGCTCCTGCTTTATTTACTCTTCTGTTGGCGTTCGTAATATCTGTAACATCCCATACCTGCTCCAGGCCGGCTGTATTGGAAATGCTGAATCCATAATTTGTATTGCTTCCGCTTACAATAGAATAATCTCTGAAATTCATCTGAGAACCATTGAATGCAAGATTCTCTTTGTATTGTACTTCAAGATAGTCAAAGTAGAAAGCTCCGTTAGGGTTTGGAGAGATATCTGGATTGTATTTCAATGTGATCTGATTTCCGGTCTGATTGGTAATCGTTCCGTTATATCTCATAGGATAGAAAATATACGAATAGGTTGGGTCATCAGTTGGAACCTTCTCCTTAAAAGGATTAAGACCATTGATGTTAATATCCATAAAATTCTGTTGAGACCTGTATCCTATTACCTGTGATCTATATCTGATAACATCTGTAGGCTGCATAGGAGAGTTTGTGGTAAGAGTGATGGTCTTTTCAGTGGTGAAAGGAGCTTCTTCTACCCATATTCTTCCTACTTTCAATAAATTTGTCTGATCATTGTTGATGACCTGATAGCTGTCATATCGGGTAATCAGCTGAGCGGGTAGGTCCCCATCTATTGTACCGACTCTTTTTCCTGCCCCTTTATCAAAGTTGATATAATAGTAGGAGAAATCATCATATATATTTTTGAGATTGTTGCTGTTATCTGATCTTGTCTCTCTTCTTTTAAACCCTTTTCCATTATTGGTATCATAAAGGTTGTATCCATTCGGGCCTTGTGCATAGAATAAGGCGTAGTCATTATCGTTCCATACGCCATCATCTTCACCCACTACCTGAATAGCATTTTCCTGTAAAGAGTTATATCGGGCATCCTGATTGAACTCAGGAAGCATAATTCCTCCGTTTCCATACACTCTCAAATTCTTTGGATTTACAGAAGAAGGGTTGATGCCGCTATCTCTTAAAAACTGAGATGTAATTTTAAATATTCCGGATTTATCAACCTTTATTTTGTAAAAGTTTCCACTCGCAAGAGGGTTGTCGGTAGTTCCTATTTTATTGACCCCTCCAAAGCTGTTAATGGGAGTAGAAGCTTCAGAAACATTAAATGAAGATAATCTGAGAATACCTCCTTTGGTCTTTTTGAATAAACCTACACTGATGCTGGCATATCTTTCCCCATCTAATGTATAATAGGTAACTTCAGCAATATCACGATCCGGAAGTCCTCCTTTGTCCAATTCAAATAATTCCTGGTTAGAAACTCCATCCCAGGCAAGGTCCGAAATTTTTAGCTCCTTTTCTCCGATTTTTTGCTTTGTTACTATAAAAACGTTATTTTGGCTGAAAGTAAAACCTTCATTTTTAAAATTTGGAAGATTTAATTTTATGTCACCAAAATCCTGAATTTTGGAACCATTCCATTCTATGGTGTTTCTTTGGGCGTAAAGTGTTGATGCAAAAGCGATTAAAGATAAAAGCGTGATTTTTCGTTTCATGTTTATTATTGAAATTGCTAAATTACAAAATAAATGAAAATTTTAGAATTAAATTGTAATACAATAAAATTAATTTGTTATCGTTGTTCAAAAAAATCAAATCTTTATTTGATTTATTGAATAATTTATTTTTTCTTTGTACTCTTGAAAATATTTATATCGACTATGAAAAAACTAAAGTTGTTTTCATTAATAGCATTAAGTTCTACACTTGCATTAACCAGCTGTGGCGGATCAGGGACCAGCAAAGGTGGCGGTACCAAAAAATTTGTCAGTAAAACGGGTTGGAAACCAAACGAAAAACAGGGTTGGTTTTTTGCAGGAAAGCAACAGAAGCAGAAGGGTTGGCCGGGAATGGTATATGTAGAAGGTGGAACTTTTACAATGGGATTAGTGAAAGATGATGTTATGCATGATTGGAATAATACACCACGCAGAATGCAGGTGAGTTCATTCTTTATCGGAGAAACAGAAATTACTAACTACGAATACCGCGAATACCTTACATGGTTGAAGTATGTATTCCCTCCAAGTGATCCTAGCTTTAAGGAAATTTATAACGGGGCTTTACCGGATACCTTATTATGGGACAACAAATTATCTAGAAACGATTATAATGAAACCTATCTGCGTTCTCCGGAATTCGATTATTATCCGGTAGTAGGGGTTTCCTGGACACAAGCAAACAGATACTGTGAATGGCTGACAGACAGAGCAAATGAAAAAGCTTTGATGCAGGCAGGTGTTATTGCTAAAGATTTATATATCAATGAATCCAATAACCAGGGAGGTACAGCATTTAACATGGATAAATTCAAAGCGAATGATCCTGAAATGCAAGGGTATATCAATGAAAAAAGAATGCAGCAGAAATCTGGTATGAAAACGACTAACCAAAGATTGCTGGCTGCCAACAGAGCTCCTAATGGTGCCATGGTTCAGAAATTCAGACTTCCTACTGAAGTTGAATGGGAATATGCAGCTTTAGGAATGGCGAAAAATAGAGAGTACAACCAATACCTTGGTAAAAAACCTGAAATCGAAAGATTAAGAGGAGTTAAAGGAAAAGAAAGAGGAATGTTCCTTGAAAACTTTAAAATGGGTAAAGGAGATTATTCCGGTATTGCTGGATGGAAAAACGATGGATCTGCACAAACTTCAGATGTAAGACAATATCCGTCTAATGACCTTGGTATCTATGGTATGTATGGAAACGTTGCAGAATGGACTGCTGATGTTTACAGACCTATCATTGATGAAGATTACAATGATTTCAACTACTACAGAGGAAATATGCCTCAGGCTATTGTAAGAAACGGTGACGGAACTTACAAAATGATCGACGAAGGAACTATCAAGTATGATACCTTAGCTGATGGTAGATTAGTATATAAAGGGCTTCCTGGACAATTCGAGAGAGAAACTATTGCTGATTACAGAAACTATAGAGACGGTGACAGACAATCTTCTTTAGAATACAGAAATGAGTCTGATTCTGCTTCAGGATTTAATATGTACAATGCTCCTCGTCAGAGATTCGTTGTAGATGGAAGCGGTAGAGTGAAAATGCAGAAAGATTCTAAAGACAGAACTTCAGCGATCTCTAACGAAGTAAGAGTAGTAAAAGGAGGTTCTTGGCAAGATACAGCATATTGGCTGGATCCAGGACAAAGAAGATATAAGAATCAAGGCAGAGCTTATGGTTGGGTTGGTTTCCGTGTTGCACAGGATGCTAGAACTAATGATAAGAGCAGAACTAGAAGATAATATTTATCAAAAAATACTTTTAAAAAACCTTCCGGATTTTCGGAAGGTTTTTTTATTTTTGAACGATGAAACCCCTTCTCGAAAAAGTACTGAAATCATGATACAGAGTTAGTGGTTGCTATTTGAAAAAATATATATTTCCATATGAATATAGAACAGTTTTATCCTTTATTTTTACAGGCCGACAAAGTAACGATCGATAGCCGAAAAATAGCCAAAAATGATATCTTTTTTGCCTTTTCTGGTGATAATTTTAATGCAGCAACCCTGGCAGAAAAAGCCATAGATGGAGGAGCTTTGGCAGTTATTGTTGAACAGCCTGAATTCGAAAATAAGGATAAGAATATTTTCTATGTTCCCTCTACACTTGAATTCCTGCAGCAATTGGCCATCTATCATAGAAGCAAGCTTACCATTCCTTTTATCGGACTTACAGGCAGTAATGGGAAGACAACAACAAAAGAGCTGATTCATGCTGTACTATCAGAGAAATTTAATGTTCAATATACGTATGGGAATCTGAATAATCATATTGGAGTTCCATTGACGATTCTTTCCATCAAACCTGAACATGAAATGGCTGTCATTGAGATGGGAGCCAACCATCAGAAAGAGATAGAATTCCTTTGTACCATTTCACAGCCGGATTTCGGATATATTACCAATTTTGGAAAAGCCCACCTGGAAGGTTTCGGAGGCTTCGAAGGAGTGATTAAAGGAAAGTCTGAATTGTATGACTACCTTAAAGAAAATAATCAGACCATTATCGTTAACGAAAATGATCCTATCCAGGTAGAAAAAACGGAAAATTATTCACCTAAGATCACTTTTGGAAAAGCAGAATCTGATTACAATTTTGAAGCTTTTTCAGAAGATCATTTTGTAGGATTGATTTATCAGGGAGAAAAGACCGTATCTAAGCTGACAGGAGAGTATAATTTTACGAACCTTTGTGCTGCTGCAAGCCTTGGTCTTCATTTTGGAATCAGCTTTGACAAAATAAAGAATGCCGTAGAGCAGTATACTCCAACAAATATGCGTTCGCAGGTGGTGAAAAAAGAAGATAGAACTTTAGTATTGGATACTTATAATGCTAATCCAAGTTCGATGATGGCTTCATTACACAACTTTATCACGTTTGAGGGCCGTAAAGCCATTATCATTGGTGATATGTTGGAATTGGGTACTGAGAGTGAAAAAGAACATCAAAACATCTTAGAATTAGCGAAAAGACTTGGGTTTGATATGATCATCACTGTTGGAAAGCATTTCAAAGGGGTGAATTCATCAGATCTTGCTTTTGAGAACACTACTGAACTGATTGAATATTTACAACAGAATAAAATTCAGTCAGAAAATATACTGCTGAAGGGATCAAGAGGGATAGCGCTGGAAAAGGTAATTGATTTTATTTAGCCTTTGAAGCCCAGAACTCTTTTACAATAAGCTTAATATTCTGGAATGTGCTTGGGAAAACTTCATCTTCAATCTGAGTGGTGTTTTTCCAGGCAACTTCAGTAATTCCTTCCTCTATCTGGGGCTTTGAAGTATCTTCTCCATTGAAGTTCATTTCAAACCAATGGGTACATTTCAGGATTTTATCACCGTTTCTTTCAATATAGATGTGATACGTAGTATTGATAAACTGTACGAGTTCTACATCTCTTAAACCGGTCTCTTCTTCAATTTCTCTTACGGCAGACTCTTCTCTGGATTCTCCTTTTTCCATTTTTCCTTTTGGAAGATCCCATTTACCTAATCTTCTGATGAAAAGCATGTCACCTTCAGGTTTAATAACAAGCCCGCCGGCTGCTTCTATAATTCTGAACAGTTTTTGGAATTCCTGCCAGATTTTATCAATATTCTCACCATAAACATTAAGCTCGGTTACAGAGGTATTCTCTAAAAGATCCAATGCAATCTCTAAAGTCGTGAAGCTTTCATACCCAAGCTTTTTTTCAAGTTCTTCGGGATGCTTAGATATCAATAATTTTTTTTCGTTCACAAAAACTTTATACATCTCAGATAGTTATAGTTAGTATTGATCCTTAGAGGGTAGTGATGTTAAGAGATGGGAAAATAGGTTATTTTTACCACACTTTTTACCACAATTTATACGCAAATATATCAAATTATAGCAAGAAAATAAACCAATCTATGTGCTTTATTTTTCCAAATGCAAACAATTGTTTGGTTTAGTTTAAAATAAGATTCTTTCTTTATTCGTTTTATTTAAAGAAAAGTTTTTCTTTTCTGATACAGTCTTCTGCTTTTAAAAATATGCTTTGGATAACGTCTTTGTAGATTTTTTTTATAATTTTGTTGTTATTGTAAATGTAAAGAAGCTTATCTTTATAAGAATTTAAATACAAAATAAAAAAATGAATTTAGAAGGACGAAAAATTATTGTCAATAAATCATCTAAGGAGTTATCTGAGTTACTGAAAACTCCTGAAAATTACAAAGATTTCATGCCGGATGGTCTTCAGAAATTTGAAACCAGAGATAATGGTTTTAAATTCGGTTTACAGGGAATGCCGGAAATTGCCCTTAAAATTGATGAGGTTGACGATCAGAAAGCAGTACTTAAATCTGCAAGTTCAAGTTTAGATTTTTCTTTAACCGCTACTTTAAATCCGATCAATGAGAACCAGACAGAAGTTCAGATGTTGTTTGAAGGGAAATTTAATCCGTTCATTAAAATGATGGTGGAAAAACCATTACAGAACTTTATCAATACATTGACAGATAAGATCGAAGCCTACAAATAATACATAAAAACCTTCAGAAATGAAGGTTTTTTTATGAGCTCTATTGATTCTTTTTAAAAAGTCCGGCTTTTAGATTAGAACCAGCCGAACCTTCTGCCAATTGCAGGTAATTACGTTTACTCTGGTCTTTTTCAATTTTTATACTTCCGGTTGTCTGTACATTTTTCATTTCCAGGAAATCTGTTGAAGTTGCATCACTATCGCTTAACGGGCCACTTCCATATCCAGCCAGCTTGGTGTAATCTGCAAAAATACTATCAGAAGCTTTGTATTTGCGTTGACTGCCTTTTTCTCTGATCCATATTGTATTTGTGCTGGCTATGATGTTATGATGAAAGTCAAACTCATCTCCATTGGTTCCTTGTGTAGTCCAAACGCCGCAGAAATAACCACCATATACCAATGAGTAACGCATCGCACTACGGCTGCCGGTCTTGCCATCGTTTTTCCAAAAAACAACAGGAATTTTACAGTTGAAGAAGACACAATGATCGATAACCAGACCATAACCATTTGCGATGACGCCCACATGCAAAGGCAATACATCTGCATTTCCAGCAAATAGGCATTGGGTTACAAGCAAATCATCCAGATTTTTTCCATCTCGCCATATAGGATAAGAACGACGCAGGTTAGTACCATCCATATACGAGTAATCAGGACTGCCAGTAAAGCGAAGTCCTTCAATAGTAACATGGCTGACCTCTGGTTGTATACCCCTTGCTTCCTGCCCACCTATACCTGACTCAAGTGGAGTAGCTGTTACTACAATCGGCATTTTTTGGGGTGTCCAGTCTGCATCATCAGGCATAACATCTGCTCGAATGATGAGACGATTTTTAAGAGTGTACTTATCATTCGTAAATACAACAGTTTGAGTTAAAAGGTGTACCCCTTCTGAAAGGATAATTGTGGTGGCTTCCTGTTCTTTGTTTGAATTGACGCGTTTTGCAGCCTCCAGAATAGTTTTTAGTGGTTGAGACTTTGTTCCTATATTCGCGTCATGACCATTTTGAGGGTTAACGTATAATTGCTCTGCCTGTAACAAAGATATACTCATCACAAACAGGAGAAAACTAAATGTATATTTTATCATATTCCTTTTTTTGTAAAATTAGGAACACTCTTAGATTATAAAAAGGTCATTTTCTCTTTAAAATGATCTCTTATATATTTCTTCTGTATTGTTGAGGGGTGATGCCTGTAAATTTTTTAAAGAAACGGTTAAAATTAGATGGGTCTGAAAACCCTAGTTCGTAGGAAATCTCCTTGGCCGACTTATTTTGATGAAGCAGCTTTTTTATTTCCGAAATCAGTTTATAATGAATCATTTGCTGGGCGGATAATCCACTAAACTGTCTGCAGATTTTATTAAGGAATCCCGGACTGATATTCAACATTTTTGAGTAGGTTTCAACACTTCGGTCATCTCCTAATTTCTTTTCCAATAAAGATCTAAATCTGTAAAAATCAGAATGTATAGACGTGTCTCTCTGAACATTGTAAACACTTGCATAATATCGATTGAGAATAACCAATAATTGATAGAGAAGTGATCTGATCAAATGATTGCTGTCATTCTGAAGCTGTCCGAATTCCTGTTCTATTCCATATAAAAGATTCAGACATTTTCCAAACGAAGCCTCAGATATTTGCATTTGGGTAGGGCTTGAATATTGATGAAAGTATTGAAAACGATACAGGAACAATTCATCCGAGAAAAATAGATGAAGAAAGTCTTTTTCAAAGAGTAATGTATAGCCCTTAACTTTTTCTTCTATTTCCCAACGGCGTACTTGCCCTGGACTTGTAAAAATAATAGTATGTGGAGCTACCGGCATCTTATTTTCGTCCAATGTAAAGCTGCCCGTTCCTTCTTCAATAAAAATGATTTCGTAAAAACTAAGCTGGTGTAGTGTATCGTCTAATACATAATGATTCAGCTTTTCGATACGGCCAATATCCAATAATAGCTCCAGTCCATACTTGCATGGGAGAAAATGATAGGTTTTTATTTTGGTGACTGATGCCATTTCTTCTCGTTCTAGAAATGAGTTAAAAATACAAATTTTCAGTTGACCTTAATAGGCACAAATATACCCAATTTGAGGAGTCATCAAAGATTAAGTTAAGCAATAGTTCCAGAACAATGATCAGCTAGACTTCCTGTTGCGGAAGACAGTACATTGATCTCATTATTCATTTTCAAAACCCCCATAAAAGCAAAGATTAAAGCTTCCTTATATTCGATGATTTGCTTTTCCGGGATAACCACCTCGGATTCTGTTTTTGCTTTTATTTTTTCTATTAAAAAAGTGTTATAAGCTCCTCCGCCGGTGATCAGTATATTCTTTATCTGATATTTATTGATGATCTTGGCAATTTGCTGGGCAATATGTTCCGTAAAGGTTGCCAATGCTTCCAAAGGTGCTATATCTTTAAGCTTTGGAAATATAGATTGATGACACCATTCTACTCCCAATGACTTGGGATGAGCCTTTTGATAGAAGTCTAAAGAATTAAGTTGGTTCAGTAATATTTCATTCACTTCTCCTTTTCTTGCCAGATCGCCATTTTCATCATAATTTTCATTCATCTGTTGAGCCAGATGGTTCAATACAATATTGACAGGAACAATATCAAAAGCGATCCTTTTACCTTCTGATGTTAAAGAAATATTTGAGAATCCGCCCAGATTAAGGCAGGCATTGTATTTAGAAAAAAGAAGCTCATCACCTATGGGAACCAATGGAGCTCCATTTCCTTCCATCAGAACATCCTGGCTTCTGAAATCATAAAGTACCGGTATTCCTGTTTCTATCTTAATGGCTCTTCCATCTCCAATCTGAAGGGTGAATTTTCTATGAGGCTGATGAAAAACCGTATGGCCGTGAGAGGCAATCAGATCAATGTTTTCAAGCTGATGTTTTTGAATAAATTCTTTAGTTCTTTGCCCCAGATAGAATCCATAATGGGAGTGCAGCTCCAATAGGTCTGCTGCAGAAAGGTTGATAGAATTTCTAAGTTTATTTTCCCAGTCACTGGAATAGGGTAGGGTTTCTGCTTTCAGAATCTGAAATTGCCATGTGTCCTTTTTTTCAAATTCAGCAAGACAGATATCCAATCCGTCTAAACTTGTTCCGGACATGAGTCCAATGGCAAGCATTTTCATGGTAACAGAAGCTATTTTTTATTTTCAGAAAGTCTTTTAGAATTAAAGTCTCCTGAATTGTTATAGAAAGTATATTCCGAAAAGTCATCTTTGGCCGTCATTCCATTGGCACCTACCAGCGTTGAGCCGTCTTCCATAGTTACATATACTGTATCTTTGGTATAGATCCTTTTTTTTATCTGATCCCAATAGACACTCTGCATTGCAAACTTCTGTCCTTCATTGGTTGTAATTCTTACATTACCTTTCGCCTCGTAAAATTTCTTATAATCAAAGAACTTGGCATATTGGGCCTTAATTGTTCCTGGTGTTTTAGGTTTTTTCTTATCGAAAAACTGAATATCAATACCCTTTCTGGCCACCGTATAAGAACTGTCGATCAGTTCATATTTTTCAATAATAGGCGCTTTGGCTTTCAGGATTACAAAACCGGAATCACGTTGTACGATATTCGCGTTATTGATGATCTGTGAAGGAAAATTTTTGCTGTTATTTCCATTTTTTTTGGTAAGATCCTCTTCACAGGATGTGAATATAAAAAATATAGCACAACTAAAAAGGTATGCTATATTTTTATATACTATTTTTTTTGAAAAATTCATTCTAGTTATAAAGAGACTTTCTGAACCATTTATCAGCAAAATTGAAGCCGACTTTCAGGTTGATAAAGTTTTGGTTGATAAGATTGTTCTTAAGAGTACCTCTCTTACCTAGCTCAACACCAATCTCCAAACCACTCATTCTTGTTATACTGCTGTTTTTGAATGGAAGCATTACCCCGGCAGAAATACCGAATTTATTAATGCTGTTACCTTCCAGTTTAAGGTTTCCTCTTTCATAGAAGGCTCCGTATCTGTAGATTACCCTTGAGAAGTAGCTTCTGAAGTTGTTGTAATTAGGTAAATACCATCCTCCGGCAGAGATTCTGTAAGTATCCTGTAAGCTGAAAGACTGCCCAAAATAAGCAATATCTTCTCCTTTTTTGTAATCAATCTGTCCTGAAAGGAACCAATGGTTCTCACTTCCATATCCAACCCCTACGGATGCCTGTAATGGAAGAAGATTTTTAGACTTGGTTTCTTTATAATCTATTTGATTGATATCTGTTTTTGTACCTGCTGCATCAGCATATCTGTAAGTACTGTTGGTATACTCAGTCGTCATATTACCGATATTCCCGAAAGTTGCCGTAGCTCCGATCGTTAATTTCTTATCAGTACGGCTATTAAGCTTCTGATAACTTGTACCTAAAGTAAAGTTGAAATTTCTGATTCTGTTTTTCGTTTCATATCCAGCAAGGTATTCTGAACCTGCAGCACTATATTCAGTAAGATCAGACAGGTCCCCGAAGTATAAATTAGCTCTGGCTCCTACAGAGAATTCCTGATTGATCTTATAAGATAAAGCCACAGCTGCTGTATTTAAAGTACCACTCCCTCTAAATTGGTTTTGGTCAATAATAGTACCATCACTTGTTTTATTCTGACTAAGAATGTCATAGCTTTTAGAACTATAGGGCTGGTACGTAATTCCCATTTTAACCTTTGAGGAAATAGGAAATGCTAGTGAAATATTAGAAAGATACGTAGAATGCTTTGTAGATTTCATATCGTTAAAATTCGATTTGAAATAGTTGTTTTCGTTGGTAGCTTCCAGTTTTATACTTGTAAGTTCGAAATTAGCGTTGTTTGCAGGGTTAGCAAAGTTAAAATTACTGGTAAAATCACTTATAAAAGCGGTTGAGATACCTCCCATGGAAGCCGTTTCGATCGTATTATCATATTTTACATCCCCAATTCCATATTTTGCATACGGAGAGTTACTTAGACTCTGTGCATTCAGAAAATATCCAACTGATATGAATGATACTACAAAGATTTTTTTCATTCTTTATTTTTAAAACAATGCGCAAATATCTTAAATATTAATGAATTGTAAAAATTATATGTGGTTAAAGTTTGTTAAGGGCTGTGTAATGGGGAATTTTTAATCTTTAAAGATTATTGCTGTCAATTGTTAATCATGAGTTTACTTTATTTATTAATTTATATAAATTATTGAGATAATTCACAATTTGCATTCATGCGAATGATGAATAGTGAATCCACTTTGTTCGTTAATTTGTTTATTTATATATCGTTATTGGCTTTGAGAAGTAAAAATTGACCATTCATAAATTTAACTCTGAATTCTTCTCCAGTTTTTTTATCTTTGAAACATGAATTGGGAGAACATCGCCGGACAGGAAAATCTGAAAAAACTTCTTAGAGAAAGCATTGCCGAAAGCAGAGTGAGCCATGCCCAGCTTTTCGTAGGAAAAGAAGGTTATGGTACTTTACCAATGGTATTGGCCTATGCAAAGGAGATTTTAAATCAGGAAAATGAGCATGCAGCCTCAAAGGTAGAACATCTTAACCATCTGGATCTGCACTTCAGTTTTCCCGTATTTACAGATAACAAAAATTCTTTAAGCAAAAATAAATTTGAGGAATTCCGGGAAATGATTCTGGCTTCTCCATATGCAAGTTATGATGACTGGACGGCCTTTTTAGAATCGGAAAATAAGCAGCTTTTTATTTCGGCAGACGAAGTTGATGACCAGAACCAGAAGTTTTCATTAAAAAGTTTCGAAGGCGGCACCAAAATACTAATCGTATGGAGAGCTGACAAAATGAATATAGCTGCTTCCAACAAGTTTCTGAAGTTTCTTGAAGAACCACCAGCCAAAACGGTTATCCTTCTTACCGCAGAAAGTACCAACGATATTCTTCCTACCATACTTTCCCGTACCCAAGTGGTAGAAATTCCCAGGATTCATGATGAGGATATTGAAGAGTATTTGAAGAAAAACTTTTCTGTTACCGAAGAAAAAGTAAGAGAAATTGTTCATGAAGCACAAGGAAACCTTAATGAAGCAATAAAATTGCTGAATTCCGGAGATAAAAGTAATGAGTTTGAAAAACTTTTTGTGCAATGGGTTCGTGATGCGTTTATGGTAAAGAAGAAACCCGAGTATCTGAGAAGTATTATTTTATGGGCAAGAGAAATTGCAGGCTGGAACAGAGAGAAGCAGAAGAACTTTTTAAATTACTGTTCTGAAATCTTTAGATTGGCACTTCTTCAGAATTATCAATCAGAAAATCTGGTGTATAAAAAGATTGACGCTAATGGTTTCAACTGGGCTGGCTTTTCAAAGTTCATCAGTGGAGCCAATATCGAAAATATCCTTGAAGAGATCAATACGGCAGATCTGCATTTGACCCGAAACGGAAATCCTAAAATAGTATGGACGGATCTTGGAATAAAATTATCAAGATATATTCATAAAAGTACATAATATAAAACTCCGGAAATTTCCGGAGTTTTTTTAATCGTATTGTGATTTAAGCTGTCTTTTTATCTTTCGCAGCTTTTTTGTCTTTTGAAGTGTTCTCTGCAGTTTTTGCTTTTGCATCACATCCTTTGTGATGAGCATCTGAACATGCTTTTTTATCTTTTACAGAACATTCTTTTTTGTCTTTTCCAGCACAACAGCTTCCTTCCTTAGGCTTTTCCTGAGCATAACTGAAGGTGAATGAAACAATGGTAAGAATTGAGATGATTTTTTTCATGATTTAAAAATTTTTAAGTGGCTAAATGTAATATTTTTTTGCTTACTCTATACATTTTTTAATGATGCTTGGAATTCCTGCAGCTCTTTTTCCATAAAATTCGGGTCATTGAGCTGTTTCCGCATAGACTTAATATTGCCTATAGTGCTTTCAAGAGCCGTTCTGAACCATGGGAATTCCTGGCTTAAAGAGGTAAGTTTTGCCAATGCTCTTAAAGAATTGTCTGTTTGTGCTAATTGTACAGCATGTTCATATCTGAAAACTGGACAATAGTAGTATTCTTCAGCCATATGATCCCATGTGTCATTATCAGATTCAGTATTGATCAGGTATAACATTGCAAAAATAGAAGAGTCTGTATAGCCTTCTGAGAATTTGAAACAATCAAAAACAGATTCCGTATCATTGAGTTGTATTTTTTTATCCAATACCTCATGAAATATCTGATGAGAAAGCTCTTTTTCAGAATGATTCCCTATGATATGCAGAACAGTTGCATATTCTACTTTTACAGCATCATCTTCATGATGACTGTGATAGGCTGTCTCAATATATTCCTTTGCTGTAGGATTATTCAATAATACGCGGTACAATTTTGACAGCGAAACAAGCTCTTCTTTGGTAAACTCTCTTTTATCAGACATATTTTCTTCAAAATACTGAAGAGCCTTTTTAGAATATCTATCTTTTACAAATCGTTCTATTACTTGCCAGTCTTCAAGCTTCTCAAATTGAGATTGATCCCAGAAACTATAGAATAAAGACATGCGGTCCCATTTTGATTGAATATTTTTCCATTCTTTGAAAAGGGCTCCATAAGCTTCATGAGCAAGGTAAGTATTACCTCTGTCATCTTCAAGCGGAAGATTAACATCAAGAGTAGGATTAGAATGATATCTTTTGAAAGCTTCAATGATTTCAAGATCGAAGCGGTTTCCATCTTCATCGAAGGTTACAACGGTTTCTTCTGATACACCAGGGATATCTTCCACGGATGTGGTATTTGGCTCTTCCGTTAACGGAGTAATTGTTTCCTGTATTGGAGCTGGTATCTCTTCATTGATTGTAGCAACTGGCACTTCCTGTGGAATATCATTTCTAAAAGTGACTTCATTTGTCTTTGTTTTTTTCTCTCTCTTAAATATCTTAAATAGGAAATCGAATAAGCCCATAGAATTTGTTTTTTGTAAATATAAATTAAATCTATATTAAAAAATCAATCAATCGTTTGATTTGTTTAAAAACTTGTGTAAATTTGCCCCCTGAAAAATGGACACTAACATGATTTCAAAAGAAGAAAATATATTATTCGCTGCAGAAAAGCTCTTTGCAGAAAAGGGTTTTGAAGGAACTTCAACCCGGGAAATTGCAAAAGCGGCGAATGTAAATATCTCTATGATCTCGTATTATTTTGGTTCTAAGGAAAAACTTTATGAGAAATTGGTAGAGTATAGAATGAAGGAAGGACAGTTTTTTTCAAATGAAATCCTGGAACGAACTGATATCAATGAGTGGGAGAAAATTGTAAAAATAATAGACCAGTTTTCTAACAGAATCAAAAATCAAAAATGCTTTTACAGGATTATGCAGAGAGAACAGTTACATGCAGAAAATCCTCAGATCTTAGAATTTTTAAAAGAAACGAAAATAGGATTTATTTCTATGTATTCTCAGCTCCTGGAGCGAGGTTTGAAAAAGGGAATTTTTACAAAGAATCCTCCCATTTACCTTCTTCATTCCACAGTAAGCGGAACCTTATTCTATGCTCTCAATGCCAAGCCTATGTATAAGGAATTCCTGAATAATACAGAAGACGAGAGTGTTTTTGATGAAAAATACTATACAGAACTTAACAAACATATAAAACATTTACTAAAAGACCTTTTAGGTTATGAAGAGAATAAATAACTCAGTGATTGCATTATCACTATTCGTAGGAATAGCAAATGCAAATGCTCAGGAGAAAAAGACCCTTTCTCTTGACGAAGCTGTGCAGCTGGGAATCCAGAACAGCAAGAATCTCAAGATCGATGCAGCCAAGATCGAGGAGGCTACCGCTGATCTTTTGGAAGCTAAAAACAGACAGCTTCCGGAACTGAAGATTTCAGGAAGCTATATGTATCTTCCAATGAAACCGACTGTAGATATGAAACTTGGAGGAGCTGCAGGTGGAGCAGGCGGCCCGGAAATTCACCAAGTATTATACGGTTCTGCTAATCTTAGTGTTCCGATTTATAGCGGTGGACGAATTAAATATGGGATTCAGTCTGCAAAATATCTGGTTGAAGCTTCAAAGTTAAGTACGGAAAATGACAAGACTGCTATTGCCTATAATGTCGCGCAGGCCTATAATAACTTATTTAAAGCCAATCAGTCTATTAAAGTTTTTGAAGAAAACCTTGCAGCTTCCCAAAAGAGAGATGAGACGTTCCTTAAAATGGAGAATAACGGATTGATTGCCAGAAATGACAGGTTAAAAGCCAATCTTCAGACTTCTAATATTGAACTTCAACTGCTTGAAGCTAAAAATAATTACAATATTGCCAACATCAATATGGATCTGTTATTAGGACTTCCTGATAATACAGAGCTTGAGGTGGATCAGAACTATATTGAAGAAGGTTCAGAGGTGAAACCGGTTGATTTTTATATAAACGAAGCCAGAGAAAACCGTAAGGATCTTCAGGCTTTGGTTCAGCAGAGAAAAGCAGCAGAACTGGGAACAAAGGCTGCTAAGGCAGAAAACCTTCCTTCAATAGCATTCACAGGAGGTTATGTAGCTGCAGATATCCCTAAGTTCCTTACCGTTTATAATGCATTGAATGTCGGAATCGGGATTTCTTATAACTTATCTAATATCTGGAAAGAAAATTCATCACTAAGACAATCACAAGCAAGAGAGAAGCAGTTAGCCGCTACTGACGAATTGCTGAATGATAACATTAAGCTTGATGTGAATAGAGAATATCAGAATACAGATTTTTCTAAAAAAAGAATTTCTGTTTTCGAAAAATCTGCTGAACAGGCTAATGAAAACTACAGAATTACTAAAAACAAATATGATAACGGTCTTGCAACTATGACAGAATTATTGGATGCAGACGCTGCTCAGATTTCAGCTAACGTTGGCGTAATCAATGCAAAAGCAGACGCCGCTTTAGCCTACAGAAAACTATTGCAAACAACAGGAACTTTAACAATTAAATAATCAGATCGAAACCAAAATGGAAAATAATAATACACAGGCAGCTGAACCTAAAAAGAAAAAAAGTTTAGTTTTTCCTATCATTTTAGCAGCCGTAGTAATCGGTGGAGGAATCTACGGTTACAGAGCATACAGCTACGGACAGTATCATGAAGAGACTGACGATGCTCAGATTGCTTCCAATATGGCACCGGTAATTTCTAAAATCTCAGGATATGTAACTGAGGTAAAAGTAAAAGATAACCAATTCGTAAAGAAAGGGGACACTCTTGTGATTTTGGACAACAGAGACCAGAAAATGGCTCTTGAACAGTCACAAGCTGCTTTAACGACAGCAAAAAGTAATATTTCTACTGCAGAAGCTACTACAACAGCTACTTCTAAAAATATCAACAGTTCTGAAGCAGCTGTAGCAACAGCTAATGCTCAGATTGAAGCAGCTAAAGTGAATGTTTGGAAAACTTCTCAGGATTTAAAAAGATATGCCAATCTTGTAAAGGATCACTCTATTACAGAACAGCAATATGAGCAGGCTTTGGCTGCCAAACAATCTGCGGATAAGCAACTTCAGGTACTGGTAGAGCAAAGAAACCAAATTGCTCAGCAGACTACCATCGCTTCATCTCAGACTGCAGCAAGTTCACAGCAGATCAGTGTAGCGAACTCAGTAGCAAAACAGAGAGAAGTAGATGTAGAAAATGCTAGATTAAACTTATCGTATACTGTAATTCTTGCTCCGGAGGACGGATATGTAGGAAAAGTATCTACTCAGGCAGGCCAGTATCTTCAGGCGGGATCTCAGCTATTTGCTTTGGTTAAAAATGACCAGAAATGGGTAGTGGCGAATTTTAAAGAAACGCAGGTAGATAAAATGGTAGAAGGTCAGAAAGTGAAAATTGAGATTGATGCTTTCCCTGATAAGGAATTTGATGGAGTTGTAAGTTCATTCTCTCCGGCTACTGGTGCTACGTTCTCTATACTTCCTCCGGATAATGCGAGTGGAAACTTCGTAAAAGTAGTTCAGAGACTTCCTGTAAAAATTGATTTTGTAAATCTTGATAAGAATATCGCAAAAAGATTAAGAACAGGAATGAATGTGAAGGCTGAGGTTTCATTGAAATAACACTTAAAATTGTTAAATGTCAATAGTTTTCAAAGCTAAATATTGAATTTGATTTGTGGTCAATTTAAAACAGACTGTTTTGCGATTCATTATTCACTTGCGAAGCGAAATTCATCATTGACTTTTTACATTATAAAAAACTTATGCAAGATTCATTAGTAGAATATGGAGCCCGAAGAGTGATTATTACAATCACAGCCATTCTTTGTGCCCTTCTTGAAATTGTAGACTCCACGATTGTAAATGTTGCCTTGAATGAAATGAAGGGGAATCTTGGAGCTACGCTTTCAGAAGTGGGCTGGGTGATTACTGCCTATGCGATCGGAAACGTAATTATCGTACCGATGACCAGTTGGCTTTCTCAGCAGTTTGGGCGTAGAAATTACTTCGCGGCATCCATCATTATATTCACCATATTTTCATTCTTATGTGGAAATGCAACCAATATCTGGGAGCTGGTATTCTTCAGATTGATGCAGGGAATTGGTGGAGGAGCCTTATTGGTAACCTCACAGACGATCATTACGGAATCTTATCCGATTGAAAAAAGAAGTATGGCTCAGGCCATCTATGGATTAGGAGTAATTATTGGCCCTACTTTAGGTCCGCCATTGGGAGGGTATATTGTTGACAATTACAGCTGGCCGTATATTTTTTATATCAATATTCCCATCGGAATTGCTGCAACACTGATGACGCTTCAGTTTGTAAGAAGTCCGAAATATGCTGAAAAACGTAAAGTATCAGATGTTGACTGGCTGGGAATCGCTTTATTAGCCGTTACAGTAGGTTCATTGCAGTTTATTCTGGAAAGAGGCCATGAAGAAGATTGGTTTGCCAGCGGGATGATTGTAGCCTTTACTGTTGCTGCTGTTTTAGGATTTATATTATTCCTTTGGCGGGAACTTACCTTTAAGTACCCGATTGTGGAGCTCAGAGTACTTAAAAATAGTAATTTAAGAATCGGAACAATGATGTCATTTGTGCTTGGATTTGGACTTTATGGGTCCACATTCATTGTTCCATTATATACTCAGAGTATTTTGGGTTGGACGGCACTACAGTCAGGAGCATTGATGATTCCGGCTGCATTGACAACCGCATTTATGATGCCTATCATTGGTAGGTTACTGGCAAAAGGAGCAAAACAACAGATCCTGGTTTCATTAGGACTATTTATCTTCTTTGTTTATAGTTTCTGGGGCTATAAAATTCTGACTCCAGATACCAGTAAAGATGCCTTCTTCTGGATGCTGATTGTAAGAGGGGCAGGATTAGGATTATTGTTTATTCCAATTACATCTTTGTCATTAAGTACCCTGAAAGGCCAGGAAATTGGTCAGGGTGCTGCCTTTACAGGGATGATGAGACAGTTGGGAGGATCCTTTGGAATTGCAGCCATTACAACATTTATTGCCAATGCAGGCCAGAGCTACAGGAATAATCTGATTTCCCATTTAGATGTAAACAGTTTTGATGTCCAGCAAAGACTGGCAGCATTGAAGGCTAGTTTCATTGCAAAAGGGATGACTCCTGATGCTGCCATGAATGCTGCTTATAAAATGCTTGACTTATCAGTAACCAAACAAGCAACTGTTTTATCCTATATGGATGTATTTCTTTACCTCGGGGTAATATTTTTAATATGTATTCCGTTTATCTTATTGATAAAAGAAAGAAAGAGTAAAGAAAAAATAGATTTGAGTGAAGCCATGCACTAAATTTTAATTAAAACCTTCGGATTTCCGGAGGTTTTTTTGTTGAATGAGGTTAAGTTTGTACGAGCATTTTGTTTATTAGGTCTTAATTTGAATAGGGCAAGGCTGAGTTTTCCTTCTATCACTTCTTCTTCCAACTTCTTGTTTCTTTGTATTATTAAGTAATTCTTACTCATATTAATAAATTGTTTTTTTTTATTAAAAATAATATCACATATTGGAGAGTTTGTTTGTTTTTTTTTAACTTTACACTACAAAATGAAAAAATATGAATAAATTCCCTCACCCTAAGTATGCCTTTTCAAAAGGCTCAGATAGAAGTTGTACGCAACATTCTTATTTCAGGAACAGCTCCTAGATTGTATTGATTTATTTTAACCCTATTGATTGTACTTATATAAAGTAAAGATCGTTTTTCTGTTTCCAAAATAGTTTGAAGAAGCAGAACAAGCATTGGCTTTTAACATTATTAAATTAATGTTGATAGTCTGTTGTAAAATGAAAATTAATCAATACTATTTCTTAATGACCTCTGCAAAAGACCTGAATGAATATTATAAGAGGAATGAAGTTGATCACCTAGATAATCTTGATGAGAATTTAAATAGTTAAAACTTCATCCTTGAAAAAACTTTTTACTGAACAATATACCAAACAATTATAAAATTTACCTATGAATTCAATACAACTGCCGGAAACTTTCCTGGCATTATCAGATTTCAGAAAAAATGATGTTTATGTGCCTGAACTAGATCGAGATCAGATTATCTCAGATTTTTTCCCTGGAACCTTTACAGAACTTACCCAGCGTCTTTCAGATATTACCGGAGCCTTTTATGGCGGATTATTGAAACAGGCCGGTAAGCTTTATGGTGAAGAGGCCGTTAATGATCTTTCTACCGCCTTTATGTATGATCTTGGATCACGAATGGCCTTAAGAAACTTAGAATCCAAACCTAATTTGCACCCAGGAATTCCGGCTGTAGCAAAAGTATTGATAGCAGCAGTTTTTACATCCAGTCCCGAATATAATTTTGATTTCAAAGAATTAAATGACCACAGAGTTGAACTACTGATTAAAGGAGTAGACCGTTACCACAAGATTGCACAAAGTCTCCAAATCGCAGGACTGCTGAAATGGCCGGTTATAGAACCTTTTATACAGGGAGCATGCGATACCATGGGACTGGATGTTTTACTTAAAATGAAAGTTCTGAAACTTGATCCAGACAGCTCATGTGTATATGAGGTGATTGTGGAGAAGAAATAGCCCTCCTCAAGATCTATTATGCATTTGGATATCCAACATCAATAGGGGTGGGCTTTAGTCTAGCGCAGCCATTTTATTAAAAATCAATTATCCCAAAGAGCATCAACATCAATAGGAGCGGGCTTTAGCCCGCTCTCATTATAAATAGTCATCCATTGGCTTTAGCCAAAACCTAAAAAAATCATTTTATTAGCGAATTTGTGGCTAATCAAAATCAAATATTTTGTCGATTAACTTAATCGCCTGATTAGCTTTAAATCATTTATTTTATTATTTCTGCCCATTCAATTCCGCTAATGTCAATTAGTTTTATGGTATGAATTTCATCTTTTTGAAGAATATCCTCAATTCCTATACTGAGATCTGCCTTTGCTCCCAATGGAATAATAAGGCTGTGTTTTCCGGGTTTTACTTTGGCCACATAATGGTTTTTAATATGGTCTTTAGAAAACTTTGAAAGCTCTTTATGATCGATTTCTTTTAGAATATTTCCGTTTTTATCCAATATATGAATCCCAATAAGAAAAGAGCCATATACATCGGCGCCTTCTGTTCTGTAAACTTCAAATTTCAGATCCGAATTATCATGTGAAATATTGGAAATCTCAATCTTTGGTTTTACAGATTTATTATGCAAAGTTCCCCAGACACCACCATGAAAATATTGATTGGTGTAAAGGGTGAGTCCAAAAATTAACAGAGAACCTATCAGTACAAATCCCTTAGGTTGGGCAATAGGAAGTATTCCCGAACCAAGCCATTGAAACCATTTCGATTGTGTGAAAAGCTTGTTTTTCTTTATCAAATAATTATCAAAAGAATAAGAACCACTTCCGGTAAGGAACAGGACAAAGCCGCCTGCAATACCTAAAACCCCAATTTGCCATTCATCCAGGCAGGTTGTTCCCAGCCAGCCAGAACCCAATAAAATTCCTAGAGCAAGACTGAAAATTCCTATACTCATCAAACGGGTAAAGAGGCCAAGAATAATAAATAATCCTACGATGGCTTCGATAATTGTAAAGATCATCATGGATCTCTGTAAAGCATCCGGATGGGTAACAAGATATTCGATAATGGGTTTAATGCCTAAAGCATTGGGAAGGAAATGATTGAATTTTTCTCCGATATATCCCTTTTCATCAGGGATGAGCTTGTTTTCGAGGATAAGTCTGCGCCAAAAGGCCGAGAAATAGGTCCACCCGATAACCATTCGGAGAGATAAAGTATATAATCCGGCCAAGTCATATGACTGGCTGTTTGTAGTATGTTTCATTGAAGTTGATATTGTATTGTAAAAAACTGAGTATAATGGCTTAAAAAGTTTTAAACCAGATTTAATTTCAGTCTTTTAAATAGAATATACTTCGGCGGGCTGTTTCCTGTAGTATGCCCTGAATATTCATTAAAAAATAGCTTGGTTTCCTTTGCTTTTTTTGCAATAGCAGTACCATCCCCAAAAGATCCTTGATATTTGGATTTTACGTTAGCTTTTGAAATAGAGGTTTTTGTGGAAATTGTAGAAGAATCACAGTGTAAAGAAAGCCCGGAGGTTATTTTTACTTTATTTAAACCGCTGATATATTGAATGTCAAAAATATCAAGAACATTTCTTTTAACAGAACATGGCGATAATGAAAACACCAGTATAAGCATCGTGATGATGGCTTTGTAAGTCTTCATATGGATTCTTGTTTCTGACATTCCTACAAAACTACACTTTATTTTAATGTTAACTTAATAAATTTCAAAAATTCATCCTGCTGATCTACAAATAAATAGTGTGAACAATTATCAATAAGCTTAAAATTATTCTTTCCAACGATATTTTTAAGGTCGTTTAGTTGTTTCTCAGAGAAAATTCCATCATTCTTTCCATAAACGGCAAAAAGAGGAATTCCTTTTCTTTTGATTTCTTTTAATACTGCTGTGTTATCAAGGTTATTCAAAGGTTCATTCTGGTAGAACTTAATAGGAGCGTTATGGTTTCTGATATTATTTTTATAAAATTCACCGGATTCATATTCTTCTCTTAAAATTTTGCTTTCAACGGTAGGATTGGGCATATTGAAGAAATTGAGTTTACTGGCTATTTCGTAGCATCTTTTTCGGTAAGCTGCAGAATGCTTATCCAGATTTTCTATTTCAGAAATTTCCTGTAGCAGAACCGGTTCATTTTTGAAATACTCTTTGGCTTGATTTAAAATATGATTATAGGTTTCCTGTTGGGTAAATAAGGCTCCTGCAAGGGTAAGGGTTTTTACTTTTTCCGGAAACTGATTGGTAAATAAAGTCCCGATGATTCCTCCAAAGCTATGGGCAAGAATATGTGCTTTTTTGAGATGATAAGTCTTATAAATCTGATTCACATCTTCAAAACTTTCTTTGAAGGTCATGGTGGCATTTTCATCTTTGGAGCGTCCTTCGCCTCGTCTGTCGTATACAATTACATAGAAGCCTTTATCAGCCAGATTTTGTGCTGTAGTTCCTTCAAATAAAGTAGCATTTCCACTGGGGCCGCCATGGATAAAAATAATGGCAGGATTTTCTTGATTTCCATAGGCTTTTGAATAGATATTCTGAGCATGAAGAGAAATTAAAAATAAGGAAAACAGAAGAGAAAATAGTGATTTCATGGCTGATATTTGAGGTTGCTAATCTAGTTAATATTTCTGAGGTGTTGCATGAAAAGTTATGGGTAGGGAATGTTGTAAACAACCCCGTCAAAAATTCAAAGAATTTTTGTCACTTCACCTCTGGAAGGGAATTTTCTACTCTTCAACTGATATTTTCAAAATCATTGGAAAAAATAATCTATTAATAAAAAACATATGAGATGTTCTTTCACACTCAATAAACTTCCATCTTCCAAGCATCCATCTTCCTTTTCTTAAAAATAAAATCCTACTGACTAACAGTTGTCACAACCATGTCTTATCTTTATCCCATTAAACTAAAACAGATACTTCAATGAGTTATTGCTTAGCTATAGATGGAATGCAGCCTGAGAGCAGAAAGGAACTGCACAAAAACTACCACGACAATTATTATGGATTTCCTATTCATGATGATAATGAATTGTTTGGAAGGCTTATTCTGGAAATTAATCAGGCAGGGTTAAGCTGGGAAACAGTTTTGAAGAAAGAAGAGAGTTTCAGAAAGGCTTATGACGATTTTAATATTCAAAAAATAGCAGCCTATACAGAGGAAGACCGTGAAAGACTTTTAAGCGACAGCGGAATTATCAGAAACAAGCTAAAAGTAAATGCTGCCATTGAAAATGCCAAAACAATTATGGAACTGCAAAAAGAATTTGGTTCATTTGAGAAATGGCTGGAACATCATCATCCTAAAACATTACCCGAATGGATGAAGTTATTTAAGAAAACATTCAAATTTACAGGTGGTGAGATTGTAAATGAATTTCTGATGAGCACAGGATATCTGAAAGGAGCCCATCATGAAACCTGTCCGATTCATACAAAAGTATTAGAAGAGAAACCTTTGTGGAAAGAAACGGAAAAGAATTAAATGGTTCTGGACTATAAAATTTAACTCCAAAAGTTACAAAAGAACTAACCACTTAAGTAATTTGAAGGGAGAAGTTTCGCGTATAATAAGTTCACATAAGACGAAAATCAAAGATTTTCAAAAACTTAAGTGAACTTTATGCAGTATTATTATAAACTTTCTAATGTGAACTAAAGTGTTTAAGTATAAAGCTTTTGTGACTTTTGTGGTTTAAAATATCATTCCTTGTGGTAGATTTCTTTTTTTATTAATTCTTTGTGTTCTATTCCCCATTTTTCGAATTCAAGAATAATAGGTTTTAGCTTATAACCAATCTCGGTTAATTCATATTCTACTCTTGGCGGAACTTCAGCATAAACAGTTCTTGTGATGATTTTATCTTCTTCCAGCCTTCGAAGTTGGAGGGTAAGCATACGCTCTGTAATGTTTTGAAGACATTTCTTCAATTCACCAAATCTCATCTTACCATTAATGAGATAGCAGCAGATAGCCAATGCCCATTGCCCACCGACGATATTTGATGCATAAATCTCAGGACATTCGTCTGCAAGAGCCTTTTTATTGGCAAAATTGGTTGAGGTTTCTTTTATTTTAGTCATTCCTTACATTTTTTATAGTACCCTACAATTGGATGCTAATGTACAAAATGTAGGTAACGTGTCGTAATTTTGCTGTAGAAATTTAAACATAATGAAGACTTTAGTAATTGTCACACATCCTGAAATTGAAAAATCTGTTATCAATAAAAGATGGATTGAAGAATTAAAAAAATATCCTGAAAAATACACTGTTCATCAATTATATGAAGCTTATCCTGATGGTAAAATTAATGTAGGCAAAGAGCAGGAGCTTATGGAATCTCATAATACTATTGTATTTCAGTTTCCATTTTACTGGTTCAGCAGTCCACCACTTCTGAAGCAATGGTTGGATGAGGTTATTTTGTACGGTTGGGCCTACGGAAGTAACAGCGGCTATAAGTTGGCGGAGAAAAAAATGACGTTGGCTGTTACGGCCGGAATTGATGAAGATGCTTATACATCGGCAGGGATATATAAATATACAATGAAGGAACTTTTCAGACCTTATGAACTGACTTTTGATTATATTAAAGCACAATATGAAGAACCTTTTGTGTATTATGGGATAGAACGTAATCCTTCGGATGAGTGGATAGAAAAGAGTGTTCCTATGTATCTTGATTTTTTAAATAACTTATAAAAAATAATAGGAATCTATTTGGTGATCTTTTTCATGTAGATTCCTATTCCTAATACAGTTAAAAATACTCCTATAATTAAAAAGGGAAGCCATAGCACAAAAGAGACTTCACTGAGTTTGATTATAAATACCTGATAGCTTCCTCTTGCAGTAAACATTCCTATAGATAGTAAAAACATAATGATGGAAAGGGAAATCATTGAAAGTCCTATCAGGAAAATGTATTTATTAGCCTTATTCATATTTAACTATTTAAAACCCTGTTAATTCTTTTTTCAGCCTCTTCTTTCGTAATTCCATTATAAAAATCATGAACGAAAGGATGGTCATAGCTTTGATGTGGGAAAACAAACGGACGCCCAATGGTATTGTCTACCACGACTGTGGTAGGAATGCTTTCTGGGAAGTCGTAATCGGGAAGATAAGTATTAAGCCATCCGAAATATTCAGCTTTGAATTCTTTATTATCGTAATTTTCGACGTATTCAGTATAGCTCTTTTCACTTAAAGAAACCCAGACTCCATATTCAAGATCCCTGCAGTCATCATTGACTTCTTGTACTAAAACAGCCCGAATGAATCTATGAGTGTCATCATTGTTTTTCACTACACATAAATCAGGGGTAAGTTCAGCATTTTCCTGTTCCTTATCAGATAAGCAAGAATAAAAATAGGGTGCATTATAAGCCAGAGCTGGCCAGTCTTCTTTTTCTTCGCCGCAACATTCACAGATATATTTCATGATAAGTTTCTTTTTGGGACTAAAATACCTAAAAATCCTTATCCCACCGTAGGCGTATCCTCTTCTTTCAGTATTTTTTTCTCTTTTATGGTAAGCATCATGCGTTCATACTTATATTTCTCCCAGTCAAATTGGTTCAGGAAATCAAGGGCTGCCCGAAAGCCTCTGTTGAAAAGATCCTCTTTCTCTTCCCTTTTCATAAAAAAATTGAGCCAGCTGCTGGTTCCACAATTAACGGTTTGTATACTGTACAGGCGGTAGAAACTATGTTTGGTAAGAAAAACTTTATCATTAAAACCCTGTAAAGTACTGATGATATTTCCGGCATAACTGAAAGGAGTTTTGAGAATTTCCTCACTCGTTTTTCCTCTTTCAGAAAGAAGATCAGAATCGCTCGTGAGCTGCACTCCAAAAAGAGGCATCCTTGGATAAAAAACTTCATCTGCATGAAACAGATCAATAGGGAAATTGGAAATACTCCCGCCATCAATAAAAACTCCGACAGGATTAATATCTTGCTGTTTCGTATTCATCCAGAATTTCCAGGCATATTTTACAGAACTGTCATCCTTGTTGATTCTCTTCTGAAAAGGCTCAAAGAAAAAAGGAACAGACATGGATGCTCTAACAAACTCTGCTGGGCTGATGTGCTTCAGCTCCTCTTCAGACCAGTATAAATTGGCCATTGTAGGAAGCTCTACCTTTATTTTGGCATTGATATCTGTAGTAATTACTACATATTCAGATCGAAGAAGGTAAAAAGGATTGTTTTTATAATAGTCATTATTTACAGCACTATCGTAGAAGATCTTGTACCTGGTCTGATCGATATGTTCCAGATTTTTATCCTTGATTTTTTCAATACCGGCTAAAGTGATATTATAATATTCCTGTCCATTTCCATAGCGGTAGTTGAGGTTGAGGCCGTATTCCTTTTGTATAAACTTCTCATTAAGATTGGCTACTGTTTTAATCCCAAAATTCTCCAAAGCCGTTTTCATGGTATTCTGGAAAATAATCCCTGGATTAAGCCCGCTATTTTCCTTCCTGAAGTTGTTGTATAATTTTTTGATACAGAAAAAAAGAATGATTGCCGGAATCAGAGGAATTAAAAACATCAGTTTGGCATTCAGGATACTTCCGGAAGGAGCTGCAAAAGGAATACTCACAAGAATAATGAATAAAATAGCGGCAATAACCGCATTGATCTTGAAGAAATTCTTATTGTTCAGCATGGCATGGAGGGTTGTTTTTACATACGTTTTTCCATCCATAAAATCAGCAAAATCCCAGCTGAAAAGAATCTCTTTGATAAGCTCACTTTTAGGTTCTTCCTTGGTCTTACAGGCTGCAATAAGCATAGTATTAATAGCGCCGGCACTGGTTCCTGCAACTTTCAGAAAACGAATCCCAAAGATCTCCAATCCATAAAGATAACCTACCAATGCACTTCCCCAGACTCCGCCGCCTTCCTGTACAAATTCTATATACTGATTGCCTTCCGCGTCCAGAAGATCAGAAAATTCTTTAGCAGAAATATTCTCATGCAAAGCAATAAGTTTATCCTTAGAAGCTTGTGAAAGAGAGTCATCCTGTAGAATTTTATTAAGATCTTCAGTTTTCATGGTCTCTGATTTTCTGTTTATAATATTTTGTTTTGGTTATTGCAAACCATAAGGCAAGCATTCTCTAAATTACTATTTATTTGGAAATAATAGGATTGTTTTATCGTAAAGATTGATAATGTATTGGGTTTATTACAAAGTTAAAATCAAATATTCCCATCAGGATATGACTGGATTAATCAAGCAAGTTTCCATAATCATCTGCGTAATCTGTGATATCTGCGAGAAAAATAAATTACCACTGTCTGCGCCTCACATAGATAAATGTACTGATAACCACCAGAGCCATACCGCCTAATGTAAAATAATAGCCATATTTATGATGAAGCTCAGGCATATTATCAAAATTCATCCCATAGACTCCTGCAATAAAGGTTATCGGTAAGAAATAAACTGAATAAATGGCCAAAACTTTCATTACCTGGTTGGCTTTCTGATCCGAAAGGGCCAGAAACATTGAAATAAGGTTGGTGATTTGTATATTTAAATGGTCAAAATCGGCGACTACATCCTTATGTTTATCCTTTAAATCTACAATTTCAGAATCCTGAAGGTTTAATAATTTAAACTTGTCGATGGCATCCGTGGAAATAACTAAAACACGAGAATTGAGCCCGGATTTTCTTTTAAGTTTATACAGTCTTCTGATTTGGCTGGTATGATTGGTGTTTTTAAGGAAAATCTCATTTTCAATATTATCCATCGTTTCCAATAAGCTTATCGATTCATCATCAAAGCTTTTCATAATCAATATGGCGATCATTAAAGCTACTTTCTGAGGAGTTACTTCTTCCTGAGTAAGTGTTAGCTTTTTTTTCGTTTCAGAAATGCTTCTGGTTTTCATTCTGTGGATGGTGATGATGGTTTTATCCAGAATGAAAATAGCAATTTTTGTACTGATATCACTGATCGTATTCAGGTTTTTTCTTTCCAGCTCTGTACTTTCACGGAGAAGAAAAAACTTTACATTCCCGTCTTCTTCATATTTGGGGAGGTGATTGGGGTCTATGGTGTCTTCCAGAAGAAGGTTATTGATTTCGTATCGTTCATGAAGGAATTTCAGGTCTTCCGCAGTAGGAGCCTCTACATCTACCCATTCACAGTGGGTACTTCTGTATATTGTATCAATTGGCATAAAGTAAAAATACTAATATTTTGAAATACTATGTTTTAAATAAGTTTATCTTTGCCAAAATTATTAAAACTATATGATTAAAAGTACAATAAAAGGTGTGGGATTTTATGTTCCAGATAACGTTGTTACAAATGATGATTTAGCCAAACTAATGACAACCAATGATGAATGGATTACGGAAAGAACAGGCATCAAGGAACGAAGACACAGAAAAAACAGAAATGATTCTCAGGAAACAGCTGCTTACTTAGGATTCAAAGCATCAGAAAAAGCCATTGAAAAAGCTGGTTTAACAGCTAAAGATATTGATTATATTGTTTTTGCAACCCTTTCACCGGATTATTATTTTCCAGGATGTGGAGTTTTACTTCAGGAAATGCTGGGATGTGATACCATCGGAGCATTAGACGTAAGAAATCAGTGTTCAGGATTTGTATATTCTATGAGTGTTGCCAATGCTTTTATCAAGTTAGGAACCTATAAAAATATCCTAGTGGTAGGGGCAGAAGTTCATTCTTTCGGATTAGATTTTTCTGATGAAGGAAGAGGGGTTTCTGTTATTTTCGGAGATGGTGCAGGAGCCATAGTGCTTTCAGCAACAGAAGACGAAAATGCAGGAGATGTGTTGGCCGTAAATATGCATTCTGAAGGAAAATATGCAGATGAACTATGTACACAGTTCCCAGGTTCTAAGTTCGGATGGAGCGACAGAATGAGAAAAGAACCGGAAAATGTGACCAATAAAGAAGTATATCCTATCATGAACGGAAACTTTGTATTCAAACATGCGGTAACAAGATTCCCGGAAACAATGATGGAAGCTTTAAATAAGGCTGGAAAAACAGTAGAAGACCTTGATATGTTTATTCCTCACCAGGCTAATCTTAGAATTGCTCAGTTTGTTCAGCAAAAATTTGGATTACCGGATGAGAAAATCTTCAACAACATTCAGAAATACGGAAACACAACAGCTGCTTCTATACCAATTGCTTTAAGCGAAGCTATTGAACAAGGAAAAATTAAAAGGGGAGATCTAGTTCTTCTTTCTGCTTTTGGAAGCGGATTCACTTGGGGAAGTGTTCTTTTTGAATATTAATGACGAAAGAGTCAAAATATGAATAAAACCAAGTAAGTAAATAGTGTAACGCCTCAATAGCAAATTTTAGCTGTTTGATGAAAATAAGAACATATCTTATATTCACTGATTTCAAAGTTGAAGGAGTAATCCATTTATTTTTCGCGTCAAATTAAATATTTTAGGTTAGTAGAAAAAGAACCTATACATTATGATAAAAGTAAAAAACCGTAGATTTTTTCTGCGGTTTTTTTATGTGTAATTTTTTTGATTAATAAGCGTTTATTTTTAATTTTTTTTTTCACATATATTAGATATATTGATTACTTTATTCTAATTAGTACGTATATTTGATTTGAAAACAAAAAAATTTATTACCAGATGAAAAACCTATTTTCTACATTGTTTGCTTTAGGTTCAATTGTTCTTAATGCGCAGGTTGGTGTTGGAACGCCAACGCCTCAAAAAACGCTTCACGTCAATGGCTCATTACAGGTTGTTAATGAACTCAATATAGGAGGTAATGCCAATACTGCAGGATCTGCAGGTGTTTCCGGACAAATTTTAACGTCCGGAGGTGTGGGGGCACCTCCTTCATGGCAAACCCTGAATACTATATCAGGAACCATTAATAATGCATATTATGTACAAGGTACCACTGCTGCAACAGCCACACAGGGACAAACGATTGATGTTCCTGGTGTCACAATAACTTTGGTTGTTCCGGTAGGAAGAACTCAAACTTTTTTATTTACGATTTTAGGATATGAAACACTAACAGATGGCAATACAAGCCAAGGTGTTTTTTCTCTTTTGCAAAATGGGGTGAAAATTTCCTCAGCCTTTGCTTCTAAAGCGGGAAATTTTCCGGGAGGAGTAGTCTTACAGAGTATGCCTGTTCCTGTAACCTTTTTGAAATCAGTAACTCTTTCTGCAGGAACCTATACTTTTAAAGTTCAATATAGTGCCTGGAGTGGTAGTGCTACCGTTAATTTTGTTCCTTCTGCTTACGCGGGATATAACGGGGATGTTGAAGCTATGCTTACTAAAATGCAAATCTTAGTATATAATAATTAAATGAAAGCAATAAAAAACCACAGGAGAAATTTCTCCCGTGGTTTTTATCTTTTATATTCTAATCACTAAAGACTTTTCAATAATTTTTCAGTGTCTGTTGAATCCTGGCCTTCATTTTTCGCCAGTTCAATAGCTTTTTCAGCCCACAATTTTGCATTTTTCTTATCACCAATCTTATGATATAGGTTTGCCAGGGTATCTGTATTGGCAAAACTTTGGTCTTTCTTTACAGATTCCTGTGCCCAGACTACAGCTTTCTCTAGGGATGCTTTATTACTTACATTTTCAAAAAAATTCCATGCTGCTGAATTCAGTTCATTAGAACCTGCTTTGGAGTAATCTTGATATACTTCTAGGGTAAGTTTCTCATAAAGAGCGACGTCTTTATTTTTTAAAGCTCTGCTGGCTTTTAGTTTTTTTAATAATCTCTCTGCATTGTCTTTGCTTACCAATTTCTGAGCCTCTGTAATGAAGTACTGATCATCCCAGGTCTTTGTATCCGGGTTATAAGCCTTTTTAGTAATGGTGCTCATTTGGAAGTTCTGATTGAATTTTTCATATCTATCATCAGGGAAAAGTTTTGAAATCTCTGATTTCTTGGTCTGAAAGATCTTATATAAAGGACTTTCGGTAGTCTGTATCCCTGAAATAAGCAATTGAGCATCCTCTTGGTCCATCGTTGGCTTCACTTGGAAATAACGGCTCAGGACTTTTTCCGCAAATTCAGCATCATTATAAATAGTAAGCTCTGCCAGGTTTTTTAGAAATACTGGATCCTTTTCTCCTTTTTCAAATTGTTGCTTTAAAGATGTCAATCTTTTGCTCGGATCTCCAGCATCCATTGCAAACTGAATAAAGTCTTTTTCTTCTACATATCCCAATGTTCTGTGTATAGCTTCACCATTCCCATCTATAAATAAATAGGTAGGGAATGCTTTTACATTATATTTTTTGGCAAGTTCTACCCCTTCTCCTTTTTCCATATCAATTTTAGCATTGATAAAGTGGGTATTATAATAATCACCTACAGCTTTCAGAGGAAAAATATTTTTTACCATCAACTTACATGGTCCACACCATGATGCGTAGGCATCTACAAAGATCAGTTTATTTTCTTTTTTAGCTTTGGCAAGGATAGAGGCAAAATTGCCGTCCTCAAATTTAATGCCTTGTGCCCAGGCTAATGCACCTATAAATAGAGTAGAAAGTATTGCTATCTTTTTCATAAAAAACGTTTTGTTTCCTGCAAATGTAATAAATATGATGACATTTAAGTTGTTCACATTGAAAATAATTATTGAAGAACTTTATTTTTAATACAGATATAGGCTTATATGAAAGAAAACCATCCATTGTTTTGGACTAATTATTAAAATTAATGTAAATGCTTATTTTAGTTAAATGATTAAATTTCAATAGAATATTTTAATAAAAAGTAAAATATTACTAATTTTGTAAAAAACAAAAAGACACCCGTGAGAAAATGATGAGTTATTATAAAAATAATAATTTGTTTTTTTATGTCTAATAATCTATTGAAACTTCTGCTCTTGCTGGTCACAGCAATCTCCATATCTGCCCAGAAAAAGAACAACTTCGATCAAGCGTGCGAAAGAGCTTCTTCTATCACTGCCTATAAAGATTTACCGAAGGCCATTAAAACAGCCGATTCTCTTTATAGGGTTGCTCATCAGCCATTAGAAAAAGTAAAAAGTTTGATGCTGTCCTCAGAGCTTTATCATCATGGAGGCGATCTTAAAAAAGCAATATGCTATAGTGAAAATGCCCACTCATTAATTGAACAGGCCCATGATACAGAATGGATGGCCCGCGTATGCAAATTATTAGCGAGACAATATAGACAGGTAGGGTTATACGAAAGAGCTAAAAAATATATTATTAAAGGGCTGGGAGCTTCCCGAGAAATTTCCAATTTCCAAAACAGTAATGAAGTTGAAGGCCTTCTGAATCAAGAAATGGCCTTTTATGAAATGGAGGTTGGAAACTATGTAAATGCAATACAATACATAGAGTTTTCCTTAAAGAATTTTGGAAAAATAGAAAGCCGGAATGAAGATAGGACCGAAGCAGCTTCTTATCAGCTGCTGGGAGATGTTTATTTTAAACTTAATGATTATGCTGTTTCTGAAAACTATTATAGGAAAGCAGAAGATTTGCTTAAGGCTGGAAGCTGTACCCTTGGATTAGTTTATAATGGGCTGGGAGGAATTCGGGTAAAGCAGAAGAATTGGAAAGATGCGGAACTATATCTTAAAAAGGCTGAAAAAATTGCTGATACTTCCCGAAGTTTGAAGCTTAAAAAAGCTGTTTATTCTAATATCAATGATTATTATGAAGGTATAGGAGACAATTTCAAAGCATCTTTATATGCTGTAAAGTATGTAAGGGCTTATGACAGTATTGCAGTCCGTAATCAAGAATTCTCAGGAAAGAGTAAAGAAGTAGCGAAAACCAATAAAGGAAACGGGCAAATGAATGTGGCTAAAAATGCAGCCATTATCATATTGTTTGTTTCATTGGTAGGTTTAATCATCTTTTTCAGAACAAGACAAAAAAGACAGTTTACAAAGCTGAGAAATATTATAAGAACCCAAATGAGTGTTACAAACAGTTATAAGGGATCTTTACTAAGACAGCCTGTAAATTCTGAATTTTCCAATATATCCGTAGAAGAAATAGATGAAAAAGATTCTGAAGCAGATCGAAAGAGGAATGATTCTCTCATGACTTCCGAAACCGAAACTAAACTGCTTGAACTTCTTGATGAGTTTGAAAAAGGTGATCTTTATAACAATAAAGGAATGTCACTTTCATTTTTAGCCGGAGAGCTTAATACCAATACCAAATATCTTTCTTATGTAATTAATCAGCACAAGAATGCAGATTTCAAGACTTATATCAATAGATTAAGAATCAACTATATTGTAGATAAACTTATCAATGATGACAAGTACAGGCAATATAAAATCAGTATCCTGGCTGATGAGTGTGGCTTTTCTTCGCATAGTAAATTCGCAGCAGTATTTAAGGCGGTTACAGACTTTTCACCATCAGCGTATATTAAACATCTTGATGCTGAAAATCAGTTAGATAAAAATGTTCATTTTCGCGAAAACGATTAAAAACAAATAGCGTTCTATATTGTGTCTTACCATTTTCGCGAAAATGGATAACCTATTGTTTTTTGTAAGACTCCTGCAATCCTATCTTTGCGACAATGTTATGGGAATGATTACAATCATATTACACTTTATCTATTTTATTTTTGAAACCATTGTTTTTTTACTGAAATAAATAGACACCCTACAACAAACGAAACCATGAAACTTCAGATATGGAACACGTGTATATTTCGTTTTTGATGAAATTGTCACGGTTCCTCTTTTTATCTGCAAAAGAAAATATTCTGATTAGAATATGATTATACAGTATAATCGGGGTTGATTGCCCGGTTTTTTTTCAGTCAAGTTTTTTTAAGTGCAAATCCACAGATATTCTGTGGATTTGCGATTTTATTTCACTTTCGTACTGTCGGTTTTTGTTTTGGAAGTATCTGGAGTTGCGGATGCAGGCTCTGAATTAGCCACAGCAGAGTCACCCATTCTGTTTCTTAAAGAGTCTTTGTTGTGAGCATCTTTAAATTCCTCTCTTTTTTCTTTGTTTTGAGCACAACTTCCAAGAAAAAGAAGCCCAAGAACTGCTCCTAGCCATAATTTTTTCATAATAATACTTTTTTGATGTTAATCAAATATAATCATTTAAGATAAAAGGTAAAAGATAAAAGGTAAAAGATAAAAGATAAAAGATAAAAGATAAAAGATAAAAGATAAAAGATAAAAGATAAAAGATAAAAGATCTTGTCATTAAACAACTATTGTGCGTTTGGCTATCAACATCAATAGGTGCAGGCTTTAGCCCGCTCAATCAATAAAATACCCAATTCTATTGGCGTTAGTCAAACGTAAAATATCCAAAACTCAAATTAAAATTTAATTTTCCTGGTTCCTGTGACCTTATCCTTCTAATTTATATATAAAAAAATCTGCAGCGCTTTCAACTGCAGATTTTCCATTTTAAATTAAACATATGTAATACTATTTGGCAGGAGGTGTTGCCATCGAATCCTTTTTTATCTTAATACTGTCCGGATTCGTCATCTTTGTAGTCATTGTGTCTGTGGTAATGGGTGATGCAGCCCGTGTATTAGCTGAATCACTATTACTGGTTGACATGGATGACTCCTTGGTTCCACAGCTCACTGCAAATAATCCTATGCCGATGGCTGTTAGCAATAACTTTTTCATACAATTTTATTTTGGGGTGTATAGATGAAAAAACAACTATTATTCCTAACAGGGGTGGGGAAGTCGTAAAATATAGGTAAAGTTTGTTAAAAGATGTTAGGTAAGTGGAGTTGGAGAGTATTAGAGCATTAGAGTAGAGAAGGCGCAGACTAAAGTGATTTCTACAATGACAATTAACCTTAAACCTTAAACTTTGAACTGTTGCACCCCCATCATCTATCATTATCTATCATTCATAAAAAAGCCCCGAAACCGAAATTCCGAGGCTATATTGAAGAACAGACAACAATGCTCATTGCCTATTACTCATTATCCTAAGTATGGATATTTGTAGTCTTTTGGAGAAACAAAAGTTTCTTTCACACTTCTTACAGATGTCCATCTAAGAAGGTTCATTTTAGAACCAGCTTTATCGTTAGTTCCTGAAGCTCTACCTCCACCGAAAGGCTGCTGACCTACTACAGCACCTGTTGGTTTGTCGTTAATGTAGAAGTTACCAGATGCATTTTCTAAAGCTTTGTAAGCTTCAGCAATGGCGTAACGGTCTTGAGAGAATACAGAACCTGTTAATGAATAAGGAGAAGAAGAATCAACTAATTTAAGAGTCTCTTTCCAGTCCGCATCTTCATAAACAAATACAGAAAGGATTGGACCGAAGATCTCTTCTACCATGCTTTCATACTGAGGGTTTGTAGTTTCAATAACCGTTGGGTGTACAAACCATCCTTTAGAATCATCACATGTTCCACCGATAGCCACGGTAGCTTCAGAAGATTCGTTAGCTCTTGTGATATATCCTTTACATTTTTCGAAAGAATTTTTATCGATTACAGCGTTTACGAAGTTGGAAGGATCTTCAGGAGAACCGATTTTAATAGTAGCCATTTGAGCTTCCATTACTTTTTTCACATCAGCCCAAAGAGACTTAGGAACATAAGCTCTTGAAGCCGCAGAACACTTTTGTCCTTGATATTCGAAAGCACCTCTTACTAAAGCTGTAGCTACTGCTTCTACATTTGCAGATGGGTGAGCAATTACGAAATCTTTACCACCAGTTTCTCCAACAATTCTTGGATATGTTCTGTAGTTGTGGATATTGTCACCGATCATTTTCCACATTCCCTGGAATACTTTTGTAGAACCAGTGAAGTGAAGACCAGCGAAATCTTTGTGAGCCAATACTTTTTCAGCAGTTTCTTTACCGTCTGTAAAAATCATGTTGATAACCCCGGCAGGAAGACCAGCCTCAATTAATACATCCATGATTACTTTTGCAGAATAAACCTGCTTATCAGAAGGTTTCCATACTACAACATTCCCTAACATGGCCATACAAGTAGGAAGGTTTCCGGAAATTGCTGTAAAGTTGAATGGAGTTACTGCAAAACAGAATCCTTCTAATGGTCTGTATTCTACTCGGTTCCAGATTCCGTTGTCAGAAACTGGCTGCTCAGAATACATTTCTGTCATGAACTCTACATTGAATCTTAAGAAATCGATGAACTCACAAGCAGAATCAATTTCAGCCTGGTGTACGTTTTTAGACTGTCCGATCATCGTAGCCGCATTGATTACATCTCTGTAAGGACCCGCCAATAAATCAGCTGCCTTTAAGAAAATAGCTGCACGCTGTTCCCAACCTAATTCGTTCCATGCTTCTTTAGCTGCCAATGCCGCGTTGATCGCGTCATCCACATGCTGCATACCACCTTGGTAATAGAATCCGAAGTCGTGAGCGTGATCCTGAGGAGACTGAAGCTGTACTTTATTATCAGTTTTTACTTCCTTTCCATTGATGATCATTGGAACTTCTACCTTTTCAGCCCACATTTTTTTATAAGTGTTGATAAGGCTTTTTACTTCCGGAGATCCCGGTTCATAAGAATTTACCGGTTCGTTTACCGCTAATGGTACTTGCGAAATTGCTTTTGACATATTACGTTTTATTATTTTTTATTAAATTTAATAAGTATGTTGTATACAAATTTACGATAATTATAAGGAAAGAAAAAAATCCCGCCTGTTTTTGTGGAATAAACTTTATGTGCCGATAATCATTACTATATAACACTTTTTAGGAGACAGATTTTAAAAATATTTAATGTATTTATTTAATTCTTTATATAGAAGAAAAAGATGGGAGCATTGGTGGTCATTATCAGAATTGAGACAATAAAATATTTGTCATAGTTCATAAAGGGGCTTGAGGTGTTGTAAATAAGGCATTTATAAAGAAATGTTAAATTTAGATAAAATTGCATTTGTTGCGATTTTGAACATTTTAAATAATTTTTTTGATAGCCTGTCTTTTAAGATTACTCTAATTTTACACCATTATTAATCAGGTATGAAAAAAAGAGTCATATTCTTCTCTTTTGTATTGTTTTTCTCAGCTTTATGTGCAGGTCTTTTGGCACATAAAGGGAAAACTGAACCGTACTCTGATCTCTTATCAAAAATTCATCTTCTTCAGCAAAAATCGGATCAGCAGACCCAGCCTGAAATGTACAGTTTTTCAGATGCACAGGATGTACAGGATTCCAATGACTGGGAGAAAGTGAAATTTGATTATTCAGTACTTGCTCAGCAATGGCTTCACTATTTCTTTGCCAAGTATACTTTTAACACTTCGGTTGCGGCCGTTCAAAACCGTGTTTATATTACAGCACCAAGGTACATTCTGTATCATGCCCTGCAGATAGCGGGCTGCTAATCTCGTTTTTACAATTTTTAATGATTCGTTATGGTTTGTATTCTATAATACAGATTCATAAGTGTCATTTTCACTTTTTAGATTCTTGACTCTATCTATTTGCCTTTTCAGAAAGGTGAACAGGATATCGTTTGTTCAATTTTAAATAAAAATACTATGCACTTAACACCGAGAGAAACGGAAAAGCTTATGCTATTTCTGGCAGGAGAACTCGCCCTAAAAAGAAAGGCAAGAGGCCTTAAATTAAACTATCCAGAATCCATTGCACTCATCAGTCACTTTTTACTTGAAGGGGCAAGAGATGGAAAAAAAGTAGCTGAACTCATGCAGGAAGGTGCCAATCTTTTGACTAAAGAAGATGTAATGCCCGGCGTGGCAGAGATGATCCACGATGTTCAGATTGAAGCTACATTCCCTGATGGAACGAAGCTGGTAACCGTACACAACCCAATCCGTTAATCCTATTTGATTATGATACCAGGAGAAATTTTTGTAAAAGAAGGTACAATTATCTGCAATGAAGGCAGAGAAACTGTCAAAATAAAAGTAACCAATACAGGAGACCGTCCTATTCAGGTAGGTTCACACTTCCACTTTTTCGAAGTGAACAAGGCAATGAGCTTTGATCGTGAAAAAGCTTTCGGAAAGAGATTGAATATTGTAGCAAGTACTGCAGTACGTTTTGAACCGGGAGAAGAAAAAGAAGTGGAATTGGTAGAAATAGGAGGAACTAAAAAAGCAATGGGCTTCAATAATCTTGTTGACGGACAGGTAGATTCTGAAGATCAGAAAAAAGCAAGCCTTGCAAAAGTTGAAGAGTTAAACTTTAAAAATCAGTAAGATGAGCTTAAACGTAGATAGAAAACAATACGCCAATATATTAGGTCCTACAGCTGGAGACAAAATCAGACTTGGAGACACTGAAATTATCATTGAAATCGAAAAAGATTTCACGCATTACGGAGACGAAGCTGTTTTCGGAGGTGGAAAAACCGTACGTGATGGTATGGGACAAAATGTTACAGCCAAAAGAGATGAAGGAGTTCTTGACCTTTGTATCACAGGTGCTGTAATCATTGATCACTGGGGAATTGTAAAAGGTGATATCGGTATTAAAGACGGGAAAATCGTAGGAATCGGTAAAGCAGGTAACCCTGATACCATGGATGGAGTATCTCCAAACATGATCATTGGAGCTTCTACTGAAGTTCACGGTGGAAAAGGATATATCGTAACTGCCGGAGGTATTGATACTCACATTCATTACATCTGTCCACAACAAATTGAAACTTCTCTATATAGTGGTATCACTACAATGATCGGAGGAGGAACAGGTCCTAATGATGGAACGAATGCTACAACAGTAACTCCAGGGAAATTCAATATGCAGAAAATGCTTGAAGCAGCAGAAGAATATCCAATGAACTTAGGGTTCTTCGGAAAAGGAAACTGTTCTGCAGAAGAGCCTATTGAAGAGCAGGTGGAAGCAGGTGCTTTAGGAGTAAAAATCCATGAAGACTGGGGAGCAACGCCAGCAACGATTGATGCGGCTTTAAAAGTAGCAGATAAATATGACGTTCAGGTTGCAATCCACACCGATACTTTAAATGAAGGTGGTTTCCTAGAAGATACAATGAGAGCGATCAATGGAAGAGTAATCCACACATTCCACACGGAAGGAGCAGGTGGAGGTCACGCGCCGGACATCATCAAAGCAGCGATGTATCCAAATGTATTACCGGCTTCTACCAACCCTACACGTCCTTATACCATCAATACAATCGATGAGCACTTAGATATGCTGATGGTTTGCCACCACTTGAGCAAAAATATCCCTGAAGATGTAGCATTTGCAGATTCCCGTATCCGTCCTGAAACCATTGCAGCAGAAGATATTCTTCACGATATGGGAGTTTTCAGTATCATGAGTTCAGACTCTCAGGCAATGGGTAGACCAGGTGAGGTGATTACAAGAACCTGGCAGACTGCAAGCAAAATGAAGGAGCAGAGAGGTGATTTAGCTGAAGATAAAGATAGCGGAAACGATAATTATCGTGCAAAAAGATATGTTGCTAAATATACAATCAACCCAGCCATTGCGCATGGTATTTCAGAATATGTAGGATCTCTTGAAGAAGGGAAATTAGCAGATTTAGTAATCTGGAAACCAGCATTATTCGGAGTTAAACCTGAAATGATTGTAAAAGGAGGATTTGTAATTGCAGCTAAAATGGGAGATCCTAACGCTTCTATTCCAACACCACAGCCGATTATCTACAGAAATATGTTTGGGGCTCATGGAAAAGCAAAATATGGAATTTGCGCCAATTTCGTTTCTCAAATCTCTATTGATAATGGAACAATCGCTTCTTATGGATTAGAAAAAATGATCCTCCCAGTGAAAAACTGTAGAAATATTGGTAAAAAAGACCTTATTCATAACGATAAGACTCCTTTAATTGAAGTGAATCCTGAAAATTATAAAGTAACGGTTGATGGTGAGTACATCACTTGCGAACCGGCTGAGAAACTTCCTTTAACACAGTTGTATTACTTGTTCTAAGATCAACTTTAAAGCAGAGTGTCTGAAAATTAAAAAGATTTGGCTTTTGTCATTCTGAATGAAATGAAATGTAGTGAAGAATCTCAATGGGATTATCAAAGAGATTCTTCCTTCGTCAGAATGACATTTCCAGGCACTCCCTTTATTTAAAATTGATCACCATAGAATGAAAAACAATTATAGAACTACGTTTAGAATGAAATATTTAAATAAAACAGTTTTTTCTCTTGCCGTAGCCGGAATGTCTTTACTTTCTGGTAATGTGAGCGCACAGTTTTTGGGAGGACACAGGCTGAAGAGTGATGAAGACGGACCAAAAGGTCAATTTATGATGTATGGTTCATTAGATTACTCTAAGGTTACAACGCCTACAAATAGTAGCAGTACCGTTTCCAGTGCGCCTCTTGGAGTAGGATATTTTATCAATAATAATGACCTTGTTGGGGTTAATTATGCTTACTCTCAAAACTCTGTAAATCATAATGTTGTCTATAAACAAAATGAAGCCGGAATTTGGTACAGCCCATCAGTAATGCTTGGAAAATACTTTGTATTGATCGGGCAAATAGATGCTCATTATGTTTGGGGACAACAACAGGCCGTAACAGGTGATGCGATGCAGAATTTTAACGGATTTCGCCTTCGCGCTTATCCTTTGATTGGAATCCTATTAGGTGGAGGCTGGGCCCTGAAATTCAAATTTGCAGAACTTTCAATGCTTCAGACTAAAACTAAAGAAGAAGGCTGGACAAAGAGCTACGTAGCAGGACTTAGTGGTTCAACATTCGGGGTAGGCATTTCTAAAAACTTTGACTTCAGAAAAAAATCGGCTAAAGATGATAATTAATCAAACTATAGGCAATCTCACCGAAAATCCTACAGATAAGAATATCGATTATCTGGATCTGGAATGGTTTGAAACTACGAAAAGAATCCAACGCAAAAGAACCAGAAATGGGGTAGATGTTGCCATCAAATTTCTAAAAGAAGGGCAGCGTTTGCGTGAAGGAGATCTTCTTTTTGAGGATGCAGAAAAAGTAATTGCGATCAATGTACTGGAAACAGATGCGATTGTAATGGTTCCCGGATCTTTACTGGAAATGGGAACCGTATGTTATGAAATCGGAAACAAACATATTCCGCTTTTCATTCAGGATGATAAAGTGCTGCTTCCTTTTGAAATGCCCATGTTCAGATGGCTGGAAGCAAGCGGTTTTAAGCCGGAAAAACAATCCGTAAAACTGCTTAATCTTCTTAAATCAAATGTAGAACCTCACGGACACGGAAGTCTTGGCTCTACAATTTTTACCAAAATCTTAAAAATGGCCGCTCCAAAAGATGAATAATATGAATATAAACTTTTTATCAGGACTGCTTCATTTGGCAGATCCTACACTTCCTATCGGCGGCTATACCCATTCTAACGGACTTGAAACCTATGTACAGGAAAGAATCGTTCATAATGTAGAGACTGCGAAAGAGTTTGTACAGAATATGCTTCAGTATAATCTTAAATTCAATGACGGAGCTTTTGTAAAACTGGCTTATAAAGCAGCCGAAAAAGGAGATCTGCAGGCACTTTTGGATCTTGACAATGAATGTAATGCGATAAAATGCCCGAAAGAAATCCGTCAGGCTAGTCAGAAACTGGGTTTGAGGTTAATAAAAATATTTAAAAGAAGAGAAAGCTTTCCTCTGATGGAAGCATTTGAGAAAGCCATTCAAAATAAAGAAGCCAATTCTCATTACTGTATCGTTTTCGGAGTCTATGCATATTTAATGAAGATCCCTTTATATGAAGCATTACTGGGATTCTATTACACTTCTGTTGCCGGGATGATCACCAATGCAGTAAAGTTGGTTCCGCTGGGACAGCTTGACGGACAGGATATCTTATTCGCTTTATATCCTGTTATGGAAAAAACAGTTTGGGAAACCATGGAGCTGGACAGAGATATGGTAGGACTTTGTAATACGGCCTTTGACATCCGATGTATGCAGCACGAAAGATTGTATTCAAGACTTTATATGTCCTAAAAATAGATAAAGGGGTAAAATGGAAATGTCTTTGCTGAGTGAAACGCCCTTGCGATCTCAAAATATTCCCAATCAATCAAAAAACTTAGCGCTCTTAGCGTTAAAAAAATTAAAACAAATAAAGTAAAATTTAGAAAAAATGGAAAACAGAAAATATATAAAAGTAGGAGTAGCAGGCCCTGTGGGATCAGGAAAAACCGCATTATTAGAACGTTTAAGCAGAAAATTGTTCGGGACTTACGATCTTGGTGTCATTACCAATGATATTTATACGAAAGAAGATGCCGAATTTATGGCTAAAAACAGTCTTCTTCCTCACGACAGAATTATTGGAGTAGAAACAGGAGGTTGTCCTCACACTGCAATCCGCGAAGATGCAAGTATGAACCTTGAAGCAGTAGACGAGCTGGCTGCACGTTTCCCTGAAATTGAATTGGTACTTATCGAAAGTGGAGGTGATAACCTTTCCGCAACTTTCAGTCCGGACCTCGCTGACGTTACTATTTTCATTATTGATGTTGCAGAAGGAGAAAAAATTCCAAGAAAAGGAGGCCCTGGTATTACAAGATCAGACTTATTAATCATCAATAAAATTGACCTTGCCCCTTACGTAGGAGCCAGCCTTGAAGTAATGGAGAATGATGCCAGAAGAATGAGAAAAGGGAATCCTTTTGTTTTCACCAACCTTAAAACAGATGAAGGATTGGATAAAGTAATCGGATGGATCAAGAAATATGCTCTTTTAGAAGAAATTGAAGAACCGAACTTAGTAAGATAAATGGACAGTCGTTTAAAAATTATTGCAGGATTTAAGGGAGGAGAATCATATGTGAAGGATCTTTACGTTTCGCTGCCTTTCAGAGTAGTTTCTGTAGGACAGAGAAAAAGTGATAAGAAACTCTATCAGATGGTGATGAGCTCCTCTCCGGGAATTCTGGATGGTGACCACTACCATTTGGATGTATCTCTTGAGAAAGGATCTTCCCTTCAGCTTCAGTCGCAGTCGTATCAGAGGCTTTTTAATATGCAAGATAAAGCTGTTCAGGAACTGAATGTAATAATGGAAGATGAAACCTCTTTTGCTTATGTTCCGCATCCTATAGTTCCCCATGAAGATTCGAATTTTAAAAGTAAAGCGAATGTTCATATAGGGAACAACAGTCAGATTATCATCAGTGAGATTATTACCTGCGGAAGGAAGCATTATGGAGAGGTTTTCAAGCTGAGACGTTTCCAGAACCTTATGGAAATCTATCATAACAATAAATTGGTAGTAAAAGATAATGTGGTGATCCAACCGGACCTGATCCCAATCAGCAGTATTGGTAATCTGGAACAATATACTCATCAGGGAACTTTGATCTTCTACAGTACAAAAGAAAATGTAGATAAAAACGGGCTGATTGAAGAGATTGTTGAAGCTGCAGTCCAGCATATTGAAGAGATGGAAGTAGGAGTATCAGCAATGGAAGATAATGGATTTGTTGTAAGAGCCTTAGGGCATGGTGGAGAATTGATGTATAACTTTTTCCTTTATGTGCAGGAAATTCTTTGGTCATTGGAGTAAAAAGAGGTTAGGCTAGAGCCTTGTCAAGGTTTTAAACCTTGACAAGGCTGGAACTGGAAGAAAATAGTCTTTAACATACATTGTCACCCTGAGCGGAGTCGAAGGGTGCTGATTAAGACAAAGTTTAAATAGCTAAGGCTTTATACACAATCATCAGCGTAATCTCCAAAATCTGCGAGAGCATATAACAAGCGGGCTTTAGCCCGCACAAATAAAAAGAACTCCTCCATTGGCTTTAGCCAAAACATAATAAGAACCTGAAACAACAGAATTAATAGAAAATGGACAGTACAGTTTGGGCATTACTTTTAAGTGCCGTTTCAATAAGTTTTATACATACGGCCTCAGGACCGGATCATTACCTGCCTTTCATCGTGATTTCAAAATCCAAAAAATGGAGCGGAATGAAAACCGCAATATTAACAGTGGTTTGTGGACTTGGACACGTTCTGAGCTCTCTGATTCTCGGTTTTATTGGAGTGTTTTTGGGCTGGCAGCTGAATAAAATCTCCTGGTTTCAGGATATCAGAGGAAATTTCTCAGGATGGGCATTGCTGATTTTTGGGGGAGTTTACTTAATCTATGGACTTATTCAGGCGATCAGAAATAAACCACACAAACATTTTGATGTCATGGGTGATGATGTCTATGTATATGAACACAATCATAGCGAGGTGGTGATGCCTCAAACAAGGATAAAAGTAACGCCGCTTGTTCTTTTTATGATCTTCGTAATGGGACCAAGTGAACCTTTAATCCCTTTATTATTCTATTCGGGAGTTAAACATTCTATGTCTGAAATTGCCGTTTTGGTAACTTCATTCACTGTAACTACCGTTTTGACAATGCTGGGAATGGTTCTTTTGGGACGCTATGGTTATTCAACATTATTTAATACTGAGAAACTGGAAAGATACATGGGGGTGGTAAGTGGTGCTGTGGTAACAGTCTGCGGAGTCGGGATGGTCTTTCTGGGATGGTAAGCGGGGTTTGAGGGTTTTAGAGTAGGAGAGTTTGAGAGTCTTAGGGCTGGATAGTTTGAGAATGAAACTGTTTAAAGTTGTCATTCTTTCCCTAATAATTAGCAACTCATCATTCATTTGCGAAGCAAAATTGACTATTGACTTTTAAACCTGCAATGTCTCTCATCTTTATCCAATATCTCCAATCAATAATACAATTAAAAAAACTATGAACGAATTTTTCAAAAAACTACCTTTTTTAGATAATATTTTAAAAGGAATCGGACAGATTATGCTCCAGGAAAACAGATGGACCGGCCTTCTGTTTCTGGTAGGAATCTTTATGGGAAGCTGGCAGTGTGGAGTAGCGGTTTTACTTTCAACAGCAGCCGGAACCTTTACCGCGATGAAGCTTAAATATGCTCAATCTGAAATCAATGCCGGATTATATGGGTTCAGTGCCGCGCTTGTAGGAGTAGCATTGGCCTTTTTATTCGAAACAACAGCCTTGATTTGGGTGCTTATTATATTAGGGGGTTCATTGGCTGCGGTTATTCAGCATTTCTTTATTCAAAAGAGAATTCCGGTTTTTACCTTTCCCTTTATTGTGATTACATGGATTCTTGTATTTACTTTGCATCATTTTACACATATTCCTCCCTCTGCTATGTTGAGCGCTGAGGTAATCCCTTCAGAATATGATGATTTTCTTACCTGTACCAACGGTTTTGGGGAAGTCATATTTCAGGGAGGTGTAATTTCAGGAATAATATTCTTTCTGGCTGTGTTTATCAGCTCACCGATTGCCGCTTTATATGGATTAGCCGCATCTATTTTGGGAGCAGGGCTATCACAGATGAATGGAGAGCCAATCAAAGAAATCCACATGGGACTATTCGGATTCAATGCAGTGCTTTCAGCCATAGTGTTTTCAGGAGTTAAAAAAACAGATGGCTTATGGGTACTAATTGCCGTCCTTTTAACCATTATTATCGATGATCTTCTCATTGATAATCATTGCCTGGATGCAGTAGGTGGAGTATTTACTTTCCCATTTGTAGCCGGAACATGGATTACCCTTTTAATTCAAAAGGTATTTCTTAAAACTAAAGGATAGGCTTGGTTTGAGGGTTCTAGAGTTTGAGAGTAAGAATGTTCAAGGTTTAAAGTTTAATGTTGCCATTCACTTGCGAAGCAAAATTACTATTGAAATGTAAAATTAAAACGTCTATCATCTCTCCGTCTATTATCTCGTATCTAATTTATAATGTAACTAAAACAAAAAATGAAAATAACTAAAATAGCAGCCGCTTTTCTTGTCATGACATTCAGTGGAAAAATGATGGCGCAGGAAACAGAAAAGAAGCTGTTAATCAAAGATGCAGAAGACAAATTTCCGATTGCAGATGTATTGGTAAAATATGACCACGGTAATAGCCATACACATACAGGAACTGATGGTACTTTCGCTATTCCTGTAAAATCACTTCCTGATACCTTAGTGATCAGCCGCCAGGGATATGATGAGGTAAAATGGGTAGTTACCAATGATGATGATAAAAACAAAGTTATTTTTTTACAGCATAAGCCATTTCAGATTTCGGAAGTAGCGATTAATCACAGCTCTTTTTTATCAGCTATTACAAAGGTGGATCTGAATAAATTTCCGGTGAACTCAGCGCAGGATTTATTGAGAAAAGTGCCGGGGTTATTCATTGCACAGCATGCCGGAGGAGGAAAGGCAGAACAGCTTTTTTTGAGAGGATTTGATGCTGATCACGGAACAGACGTAAGTGTGAATGTAGACGGAATGCCGGTGAATATTGTATCTCACGCCCACGGACAGGGATATTCTGATCTTCACTTTGTGATTCCTGAAACAGTAAACAATATTGATTTCGGAAAAGGAGCTTATTATATGGATCGTGGAGACTTCAATACTGCCGGATATGTAGATTTTCAAACTTACGGTGGACTGAAAAATAGCATGATTAAACTTGAAGGCGGTTCGTTCAATTCAAAAAGAGTCATGGGAATGTTCAATATTCTGCATGATGATCTGGGAAGAAAAAACGCCTATATCGCTGCTGAATACAATTATACAGATGGTCCTTTTGATGTAAAACAGAACTTCAACAGGGTGAATATTTTCGGAAAGTATAATCAATGGCTTACGGATAATGATTATTTCAATATTCAGTTTTCAACCTTCAATTCTTCATGGAATGCTTCCGGGCAGATTCCGGAACGTGCAGTGGATGAAGGAATCATTGGCAGATGGGGAAGTATTGACCCTACTGAGGGGGGGAAAACTTCCAGAACAAACCTTCAGATGAATTTTAAGCATATCATTTCTCCTTCTGAGCAGATTGATGCAATGGCTTTCTATTCAAAATACAATTTCAATCTGTATTCTGATTTTACGTTTTTCTTGAAAGATAAAGATCACGGCGATGAAATTCAGCAGACTGATGGAAGAAATATCTACGGTGCAGAAGTTAAATACACGAAAAGCTTCTCTCTTTCTAACAGTTCATTGAATTGGACTTCCGGAATAGGGGTGAGAAACGATGATATCAATACCTTACAGTTGAATCATGTTTACCACAGAGACATGCTGCTTGACAGATTATCTGATGTAAACGGAACAGAAACGAATCTTCATGCATACTCAGGGTTGGTTTGGAAAACCGGTAAATGGACGATTAATCCAGCATTGAGAGTAGATCATTTTATTTTCAATATGCATAATCTGCTGGATCCTGAACAATTACCTTCCGGACAGTCGAAAGAAGCAACCAGAGTAAGTCCTAAACTGAACTTTTCCTATGCTCAAAGCGATAATGTAATGTGGTTCCTGAAAACGGGGATGGGATTCCATTCTAATGATATGAGAGTAGTGGTGACCAATCAAAATGAAAACACCCTTCCATATTCTATTGGCGCTGATTTCGGAGTAAGATTACACCCGTTCAAATCGTTGATTATTACTCCAGCAGTATGGTATATGGATCTGCAACAGGAATTTGTTTATGTAGGAGATGATGCTGTAGTAGAACCGTCCGGAAAGTCAAGACGTTTCGGGGCAGATCTGGGAATCCGTTTTCAGCCATTGGAAAACTTTTATTTGAATGCAGATATCAATTATTCTCATGCAAGATTTATTGAAGAAGAAAAAGGCCAGGATTATATTCCACTGGCGCCGGTAGTGACCAGTACAGGATCTGTAAACTGGGATTTCCTGAATGGGTTTTCTTTAGGTCTTCAGTACCGTTATCTTGGTGAAAGACCTGCTGTAGAGTATAACAGTATTAAGACAAAGGCTTATTTCGTTAATGACCTGATGTTGTCTTACAACCGTAAGAAGTGGGGAGCTAACATTCAGGTCAATAATCTTTTCAATGTAAAATGGAACGAAGCTCAGTTTGCTACAGAAACTCAGCTGAAAGGCGAACCAGAACCTATCACAGATCTTACCTATACACCGGGAAGCCCATTTGGAGTAAGAGTTGGGGTGTATTACAAGTTCTAGAGTGGGAGGGTTTGAGAGTAATAGGTTGATGCGCTATTTTCAAATTCACTCATTGTCAAATTTTCAAATTCTTCTGACTCTACTTTATAAATTTTGTCTAACTTTAATTTATCATAATATCGGATATGGAAGTATTATCCAATTTTCAATACAAAAAACTTTTTCTACCGAATATTACGGAGAAAATATTAGCCAACAATGCAGATATACAGCTTTACCGGATAGAGAATTACCTCAAAGGGATTCTGATGCCCGTGATACCATACCGTACCACGTTTAACTTTATTATTTTCGTTACGAATGGACACATTAAACAGTATCTTGAAAATAAGGAATATCACGCTGAAAAAGGCGGTGTAATCTTTATTAAGCAAGGAACGATTACTGCTACCGTAGAACTTTCTGATGATATTGAAGGCTTTTTCCTGGCTTACGAAAATAATATCCTTTCTGAGCAGGAATTGCCTAAACATAAGAGCAGTATTTTCTTCATGACTCCTTTCCTGAACCTGGACAGTCTGACCTATGGAACGATTACCCAGCTTTTACCCATCATGGAACAGGAATTATGGCTGAATAATCTGAATATTAATGACGTTGTAGTCACCATGCTACACCTGATTCTTATTAAAATGCTGAGTACAGATTCTGATACCCATCATAAATCTGCCACTCGACCCATGGAACTATCCCTTCAGTTCCGGGATCTTTTGTTTAAATATCATGTGGGAGAAAAAAGGGTGGCTTTCTATGCTGATAAATTATCAGTAACAGAAAGTTATCTGAATAAATGTGTGAAAAGTGTCACTCAAAAATCACCGAAACAATGGATCAACGAGATTGATATCAATTACAGTAAAGCATTACTGCACTCCAGTAAAGATATTGCGGAAATTGCCTATGAACTGAACTTTCATACAGCATCCCATTTTACCCAGCTTTTCAAAAAAATTGCAGGGATCACCCCGAAGGAATACAGAACTCAGTTTTTGAGCAATAGAGTGACAGGATAAGGTAAAGGTTAGAAGCTAGAAGATGGAGGATGGGAGTTTTTGTAGCCTGAAGAATCGACTGTTGGTTCCTTAACAGGTTTATTTTTAAAATAACATAAGTATTACAGTTTTGTAAACACCATCAATTATTTAGTTATTATGCCCTGTCATTCTGACGAAGGAAGAATCTGATCCACATTTTTAAACTCTTCCTTTGTCAGAATGATAATAAAAACCTCAAATAATTAGAATGCCGTTTAGAAAAATATCGTGTGATAGTACTTCCAGCCTCAAGCTTCCTTCTTCCAGTCAAATACTTTACAACTTCTCATTCTCCAACATTTTAATCACCAGCTTCTCCTCTTGGGTCAGGTCGGCTTTTCCATCATTTTCTTCAATAATTTCCAGCTCGTCAAAATATTTCTTGATGGTATTGTTCTCGTAAAGATTGATGACTAAAGGATGGACATAATATTTTCTGCAGACCGTATTGGTATTTCCCAAATGTTCAGCAACGATGTCCAACGCTTCTTTTACATTCTTTTTATACTGAGTGTCATTTTCAGCATACCCGATTTCTTTAAATGCAATCAAAGCATTTACCGTTCCTGACCAGGTTCTGAAATCCTTGGCTGTGAAATCTTCACCACTTATTTCCTTAATATAGTCATTCACCATTCCGGAGTCTATGGAATGCCGCTTTCCTTCATCATCCAGATATTGAAAAAGCTCTTTGCCGGGAATATCTTTACATTTCTGTACAAGTCTTGCCAATCTCTTACTTCTGAGATCCACATGATGCATAATACCTTTTTTTCCTTTGAATGAAAAAGTAATTTTTTGCCCTTTTATTTCAACATGCTTATCCTTCAAAGTAGTAAGTCCGAACGAACCATATAGTTTCTCATAAATAGTATTGCCGATACGGATATTCGTTCTTTGCATAAGACTGACGATCAGAGCGAGAATTTTCCGCTTTTCAAAATTTCTTAAGGCAAGATCCTGCTCAATATGAAGTCTTATATTTGGTAACGCATACCCGAACTGAAGCATTCTATAGAATTTTGTATGATTTCTCAAAGCACTCCATAAAGGGTGATAACGGTACTGTTTCCTTTTTTTGATATCAAAACCTGTGGCCTGGAGATGTCCATTTTCTAAAGCACAAATCCATACATTTTCCCACGCAGGGGGAATGACAAGTTTATTGATTCTTGTTATTTCATCCTTATCACGGATTTTTTCTCCATCCTTATAATAAGAATACTTCTTGCCTGTTTTTTTACGAGTGATTCCGTCAGTTTCTGCATCGGTGGTATAAATGAGATGTACCGCCTTTGCAGAAGCTTCCGGATCCTTCATGATTTTAACAATCTTTGATGGTTTCAGGTGAGAAATAATTTCTAAATCTGTATTCTTCTCCATAGAAAATGGTTAAGAGTTTTTACCCTTCGAAAAGATCAGTAAAAGAATCACTACAATTACACAGACTAAGAAAATTCCCCACCACATGCCGGCTTTAAAGATTGTTCCTACTGCTTCACAACTTGTTAATGTCAACAAACTTAATATTGTTATACTGTATAAGCTCCATTTTTTCATAGGTGTATATTTTGTTGGTGTCAGTTAAATTCGAAGCAGGTCAGGCTTCCAGTTTTTGATAGATTTTTTGATCTCATCTCCTGAAATATTCTCGTGAATTGCCCTGTACAAAAGCTCCTTAAATTCATCATCATAGGTAAATCTTAAGGCTGCAATCTGGTCAAACCTTAATTTTTCAACCGTTTCATCAGATCTTCTATTAAAAATTTCAAAATACCGCTGTCTAAACTCAAGAATCACGATACGATTTTGAAGTCCTAATGCATAATGCTGTCTGGTCATAAATGCCAGATAAAAAAGCAGAAAAATCACCATTGAAAATAAAATCCAGATCAGTTGGTTACCAGGATCATCCCAGATTTTATAGATTCCTAAAATCTCCAAAACAATTAATAAAGGGAGATAAATAAAATGATGAGGTGGATAAAATTTTCTGTGGTTATTGTAGTTCTGCTGTTTCATAGGTGTAATGTAGCAATAATCTTTCCATAAATTTATTATTTTAATAAAAAATCATATTTTATGGTATGGATTTTACCTTTTTTTAAAAATTATATAGTAAAATGAACCTTGTTATCTAGGTATGTATGGTTTAAATGAGTTTTTATTTAGGTATATAGACTGGAGTATTAAAAAATTATAGGATCTCCTTGTCTTCGGTTAAAATTCATAAAAAAATAACATATCATTAGGAAAAATAGGGAATTTATTTGATCCTTAGACTTCAAATTTTTCGTAACTTTCGGTGTTTAAAAATGAAAAGAATGACTTCAAAGGAAAAAGTTGCTGCGCTTCGTGAAGAAATGCAGAAAAATAATGTTGATGCATTTATAGTATATTCTGCAGATCCACACATGAGTGAGTACCTTCCCGAAGAATGGCAGGAAAGAGCATGGCTGTCAGGATTTTTAGGTTCTGCCGGTTTTGTGGTAGTTACGAAGGACAAAGCTGGGCTTTGGACAGATGGAAGATACTTTACACAGGCTGCTATTGAGCTGAACGGTTCAGGCATCGACCTTTTCAAAGAAGGAATAGAAGGAACTCCTAATTATATTGATTGGATCATTTCTGAAATTCCGGCAGGAGGTAAAGTGGCTGTCAATGCTTTAGCAGCTTCTAATGCTAACTGGGAACTCCTATCTCAAAAATTGAATTCAAAAAATATTACTCTTGCTGATATTCCTCTTTTAAAGGAGGTTTGGAAAGAAAGAGGAACACCATCTGCTAATCCAATCTTTGTACATCCTGTAGAAAGGGCCGGAAAATCTGTAACTGATAAACTTTCTGCAATCCGTCAGAAAATGGAAGAGCAGGAAGCAACAGTTCACATTATTTCAAGTCTTGATGATGTGGCGTGGACATCCAATCTGAGAGGAAGTGATGTACAGAGCAATCCTGTATTTTTAGGATATATTGTGATCACCAAAAATGATGCAGTCCTATTCACTGGTCTTGAAAAACTTGAAGTAGAGGCAAGAAAACAAATGGACGATTCTTTCGTGAAAATGATGCCTTACGAAGAATTCTATAATTATCTGAAAGCTTTCAAAAATGAAAAAGTTTTAGTTTCTCCAAACAGTAATCAGCAGATTTTTGAAACGTTAAAAGCAGATAACCAATTTATCAAAGCTCCCGTGCCAGGAAACCTGATGAAAGCTCAGAAAAATGAAACTGAGTTGGAAGGTTTCAGAACAGTAATGGTAAGAGATGGTGTAGCGATGGTAAAATTCCTTTACTGGCTGACTCATAGTGCAGGAAAAGAAGCTATGAACGAATATTCTATCGGTGAAAAACTGAGAGGATTCCGTGCTGCTGGTGAAAACTTTGTGGGCGAAAGCTTCGGTTCTATTGTTGGATATAAAGACAATGGAGCTATCATGCACTATTCTGCTAAGAAAGAAGGAAGTAAAGAGGTAACGAATGAAGATACGATCTTAGTAGATTCAGGAGGTCAGTATCTTGAAGGAACTACAGATATTACAAGAACTTTTGCATTAGGGACTCCTTCTGATGAGTTTAAAAGAAATTCTACATTGGTATTACAGGGACTGATCCGTTTATCTATGGTGAAGTTCCCAAAAGGTACAAAAGGAGTACAGCTTGATGCTATTGCAAGACTTCCGCTGTGGATGGAAGCAAAAGACTTCAACCACGGAACAGGACATGGAGTAGGAAGCTTCATGAATGTTCACGAAGGTCCGCAAAACATCAGAAAAGACTTAAATCCTCAAGAGCTTCTTCCGGGAATGGTGTTGTCCAATGAACCTGGATATTATCTCGAAGGGCATTACGGAATCCGTCATGAGAATCTTATTGCAGTAAAAGAAGCAGAGAAAACAATTCACGGAACCTTCTACGAATTTGAAACATTAACGTTCTGCCCATTTTTTAAAGATACTGTAGTAAAGGAAATTCTTTCAGAAAGTGAAATTGCATGGTTAAACGATTACCATAAAACATGTGAAGAAAAACTGGCTCCTCATTTGGAAGGAGAAGTGAAAGAATGGTTTTTACAACTGGTAAGCCCATTATAAGAAACTAAAATCAATGTTGAAGAACTTTAAACCCAAAACATTGAACTTTAAACTTTAAAAATATTAAACAAAATAATTGTTAGATCAGTAAAAGTCCTGTAAGTTGTCTTGCAGGGCTTTTTTATGTATACAACCGTATTTTTACGGAGAAAATTCTGGGGATTCTCCTGATGATGGGAAGTAGCGGTCTATTTATCTTTGCAACAACAAAAACACATCATTTCATATTTTCATATAATAACAATTGGAACGATCATCCCGCCTTGGGATGATTTTTCATTGTTGGAAGCAGGAAATTATGAAGGCCAAAGAACAGATATTATTTTACTTTTCAAATAATTTATAGTGACCAAAAGTAATTATATCATTCACCGTAACTTCCAACCTCCTTCTTCCACCTTCCATCCATTTCATCTTAACTTCCTTCGTTCAGGTTTAGTTTTGTAATAAGTTTTATTTATTTTCGCATATTAAGAAATCCAACCCATGATACATGATTTTTTTCGGAGTTTTAATCTGTTTTCAGAAGATGAAATTGAAACGTTTCTGAAGCTTTTTGAGATCAGGAAAGTCAGCAAGAATGAATATTTTATTCAGGAAGGTGAAAAATGCAGAGAAGTGGCATTTATACGATCAGGGATTTTCCGTTCTTTCTATCTTTCTGATAACGGAAAAGATATCACCTATTGTTTCAGGTTTCCCAATATGATGATGGCTGCTTATTCATCATTTATTTCCGGCTGTCTTAGTAAAGAAAGTATGCAGGCGATTACAGATGCAGAACTTTTGATTTTGAAGAAAGAAAAGATGGATACTTTGATTCAGGATCATCTCAACTGGACGAAATTTTTAAAAATGATTGCCGAACAGGAATATCTTGAATTGGAAAACCGTTTTTTCCAGCTTCAGAGAGACAGTGCAACCCAGCGTTATGCCGCACTTCTTAAAAACTATCCGGATTATATTCAGAAAATCCCGTTACAGTATCTTGCTTCTTACCTGGGGATTACACAGCGGCATTTAAGCCGCATCAGAAAAGAGATTTCTTTTTAGACATTTGTCCTGTTGATTGGTTGATAGGCTCTATAATTTTGTCAAAAAAAATAGATGGAGCACAATATTCTGATTATAGGCGGAAATGGATTAGTGGGTAAAACAATTGTCCGTATTTTACAGACGAGAAACCCTCATCTCAATATTTTTATTGGCGGACGTAGAGGTGGAAGTACAGGAAGACATCTGGCCATTGATGTTACGGATCCCGGTTCTTTTCAGGTAATTACCGATAACAAAATAAACCTTATTATTCTTTCAGTGAATGATAAGTCTGATCATATCCTCAAATATGCCATTGAAAATCATATCGATTATCTGGATATCACAAAACCAACTCCGGATCTGGTAAAGGCTTATACTATTGCCGGAAAATCGGAGATCAACAGCAGGATTGTTTTCAGTTCCGGCTGGATGGGGGGAATTGTTCCGGGACTGGTCAATGCTCTTTCAAAAGACAATGCAGATGTTCAGGGTGTAAAGCTCTTTGTATATTATTCTGTAAAAGATTTGGCAGGGGAGAGTTCCGCTCATTTTATGGCAGAAAATGTTGCTGTTCCTTTTCATGATTATAAAAATGACCAGCCTAATTCTATCAGGCACTTTTTAAATACTGAAATTTTTGATTTTTCTTTCGGGATTGGAAAGAGGAATGCCTACAATTTTGATGTTCCCGATCTGTACATCTTAAATAAGGTTGAAAGAGTTCCTAATGTGAGTGTAAAGATGACCTACAGCTCAAAATGGATCACCTGGCTTCTTGGCAGTTTTCAATATATCCGGCTTTTTGATATTTTATCCTTAAAAGAAAGAAGAAAGATCTTTGGGACCAGTGGAAATGGAGATCAGGCGGTCTTTGAAATTCTTGTATATGATAAAAACAGCCATAAAAAACTGAGCCTGCAGAGTACAAAAGGGCAAGCCGAATTAACAGCTTTATCAGCAGTTTTACACACCGAAGAATTACTGAGAAATCCTCATGAAAATAATGTGTATTTCAGCCACCAGCTGCATGAGCCTTTATCATTACTGGCACAGCTTAATGCCTATGAAACAATTAATATCAACATAGCACAATGAAAAAAATAGTCATAATCAATGGACATCCGAATAAAGAATCTTTCAATTTCGGTGTTGCAGAAGCATATAAAAACGGAGCCATAGAAGCAGGAGCAGAAATAAAAGAAATTATCATTGCAGATCTGAAGTTTAATCCGAATTTACAATTTGGATATCAAAAAAGGATGGAACTTGAACCGGATTTGCTGAAGGCCTGGGAGGTTATTCAGTGGGCGGATCATCTGGTATGGGTACATCCTGTTTGGTGGGGAGGCTTACCCGCCTTGATGAAAGGTTTTATAGACCGGCTTTTTCTCCCGGGATTAGCTTATAAATACAGAGAGAATTCTTTATGGTGGGATAAGCTTTTAAAAGGAAAAACAGCCCATATCATTACAACAATAGATCAGCCGGGCTGGTATTATCGTTTGATGTACGGAAGACCAAGTGTGAATCAGCTTAAGGTATCAACACTGGAGTTTTGTGGAGTAAAGGTGATGAAAGTAACTTATTTGGGGATTATCCGGAATTCTAATGAGAAGCAAAGGGAAACATGGTTGAAGCAGGTAAAATCTTTGGGACAAAAACTAAAATAGAATAATATTGAATAAAAATAGAGGTTGGAAACTCTTACAGGGATCTGTTTTATAAGAGTTTCCTCCTTCCTATCTTTTTACAGTCCTTTTCTCCCCTCTATCCAATACGCCTGCGATCTGATGCATCTAGACGAGACGCCTTTAGATTTAAGAAATTTTCTTATCAGTGACATCCGGGTTCCGTTCCCGGTAAGATAAAAAACAGCATCATCATTGTAGATGGCTTCTTTTTCTTCTCTCAGAAAGTCAGTTAATGCTTCTATGATTCTCATCGTGCTGTTTTTGGGACTATGATAACCATATAAATTAAGATTTTCTAATGCCTGAGCTTCTTCAAGCTCATGAAGACAAATAAATGAAGAACCACATTCTTCAACAGCTTCTTTGATGGAAAGTGAACTTCCTAAAGAAGTTTCATCTCCTATTGAGAAATGGATTTTTGCATCTGGTTCAAAAAAGCGTTTTCCTCTGGGTATTAAAATTTTTATAGAATCTCCAATGGATAAACCAGCTGTGAAGAGACTCCCCGCCGAAGAATTATTATGAATATGAAATAAGACTTCAAACGTTCCTGCTTCTCTGTTGAAATTGAAAGGCGAGTAATTGCGAAAATCTCTTTCGTTAACTCTGATTCCTATAGCGTACGCGGGTTCAAATTGAATATCCTGTAAATCGGTTTCAAAACGTATAAGGCGAAGCGTTGGAGAAATGTTTTCTATATGAATAACTTTACATTCTTTAAATTTTGAGGACCATACATTTTCTACTGTATCATTGATCCATTTTGGTAAACTTGGCATAAATAATTTTTACTGCAAAGAAAGCTTCAAAATTAAAATATACCGATAGCTGTTTCATGGGAATGGTTGGATAATTCGTGGTATGAGCGATAGGATGCCTAAATACAATGAAGAAAATAATGTGAAGCTATCTGTTGATACTTCTGAATTCTGAAGGTGACTGATCTTCCATTTTTGAAAACAAACGGCTAAAATAGGTGTGGTCATTATACCCTAATTCATAAGCAATTTCCTTTACTGTAAGGTGGGTAAATACGAGTAAACGCTTAGCCTCAATTAAAATTTCCTGATGAATCCAATGTTGTGCAGGTTTACCCGTTACTTCGCGAATTGATTCGGTGAGATATCCCCTTGAGATATTGAGCTTCTCTGCATATTCAGATGGACTTTTCATGGTTTTGTAATTCTGGCGTACCATGATTTTGAATGCTCTTGTCAGTTGTAAAGAGCGGTTTTCGCCAGATGCTTGAGAAGAATTCTCTTTTGAATAGATAAAAGCAAACATTCCTATAAACGCATGAAGCAGAGATTGAATTACTGAAAAACCTTCTTTGGAAGCCAAAGTTTCTTCGTTATAAAAAGAATGTAGTATAGCAGCTGCATTATTAAATTTTTCTATCCATGATTTTCCCATCGTCAGAGGATATATTCCTTCCAGAGATTCCTCAAAAACAGAGCGTACATTATCCGGAACCAGATCAGATTGTATGGCGACAAACCATCCGTTCACCTTATCCATTAAAAGACCTTGATGCACCTGTCCTGGTAGCACACAGAAAATAGTAGAATCTTTAGCTTCAATAGTATTGAAATCAACCATCATTCTTACATGTCCGCTTTCCATGAAAGTAAATATATAGTGACTGTCACGATGTATTCCTTTATCCATAAGAATATTCTCTGCATGATAGGTATGCTGATCCATTCTTTTGATATGAAAGCGGTGTTTGGAGATATCACTCAGATCGTAGGTAGGAATAGAATGCTTCATGTTTTGGAAACTGGTTTTACAAAACTACAATAATATAGAAGATCTGCTTTACTTGTTTTTTAAGAAGTATTCAGATCATTACTTTGCTTTTGAAAATGCCATTTTCACAGCTAGATAAGTAAGTATACTTGCCATAAACCATTTTTGTATCTTAATCCAGAAAGAATTATTGGCAAAGAAGCGGGCAACTTTGGCAGCAGTTAATACAATTAAAAAATTAACACTAAAGCTTACAAACACTTGAACAACACCAAGCTCCAGGCTCTGAGTGAGTACAGAACCATATTCTGGCTTGATGAATTGAGGAAAAAAAGAAAGATAAAAGACAGCAACCTTTGGGTTCAAAACATTTGTTAAAAAACCAATAGTAAAAAGCTTTTTCGGACCATCATGTGAAGTGTTTTTGTCAACATCAAAAATATTTTTACTATTAGGTTTGATGGCCTGATAAGCGAGATACAGAAGATAAACCGTGCCGATGGTTTTAAGAACTGTATAGGCAAACGGAACAGCCAGCAATACAGCTGTTAACCCAAATGATACCATAATGATGTGAAACAAGAATCCACATACCACGCCCATTAAAGAAATAAAACCGGACTTTTTCCCTTGAGTGATTGATTTTGAAATTAGGTAAATCATATTCGGTCCCGGGCTGATCACCAAGATAAGTGCTGCCAGGATAAAGAATGAAAGATCTTGAAGTGGGATCATTAATTTTTATGCAAATGTCTTGCTTCTTAGAATCATTTACAATACATCAATAAAATTATTTGAAAAATAAATTATGGGGTTTGCTGTTTTATATCAAAATACCCACTTATTCGTGATATAAATAAATGTAAATACTTTTTTTTGTAAATTTCAACAAATAAAACATTTACTATTTACAAATAACTAATGCTATGACTATTGAAAAAATTTACCAGGCCTTAAGAAAATGGAAAGCTTTGATCGATGCTTACATGAGCGGAAATAAAGAAAGTAAGGGTGAAATTATGAGATATCTTAATCAGGGGACACACTTTTCAGTTGATGAGTCGGAGATTAAAGAATGGACAAAGCTTTTGGAAAATACAGACGATAAAAAAAAAGCCATCCATGCCTATGTGGGAATAGATGAAGACCAACTTAAATTTTTTCTGATTGATTCCCACAGTGACTATTATGCAGAGTTTGGGAAGATTTTTATAAAACCTTTTTCTCATGGATCTCCGGATGAAGCCATAGAAAAAGTTCCAATAGTTACAGCCTATCCTCCTATTAGTTCGGAATCAGCGATCAGTAGAAATTTTACATTTAATATGTATTGTAGTGACTGGATAGATGTGCAAAAGGAAGGACAATTTTTTCAGGTAATTAGGATTCCTTTTAGTGATTATAATAAACTTGATCTTAAGGAAGGAGAATCATGTGTGTGTTTTTTTGGTTTAACCAATAAGATCCTTGAAAATACCCCCATCTCCGATTATCATATAGAAATAATTACTGTAAAGGATATAGGAATAGGTCAGATGAGCCAGTTTGCTGAAGATTATTCTACGCCAAGACCTCCATTTACCAATGACTCCATTGAATATCAACTTTTACAGAAGAGTAATGTTTACATATAATACATTGTCATTTTATTTGCAATTTGTTATCAATCTCACCTTATTGATCGGATTGGTTATATTGCTAATGAAGGATAAAAGATCAAATGTATTACTATTGATATTTTTTTTCGGAGAACTGTTGTTGGAAGTTTCTGATTTTGCAGACCGTCTTCTGGATTGGCATACCATTAATATTTTTAATTATCCGCTAAGCCAGTTTTTTGGTTTGCTGATGATCACGGCCATTTATGACCGATATTTTTTTTCAATAGGAAAATCATTGAAACTTGCAATCTGTGTTTTTGCTGTTGTCTTGCTGATATTCAACCTTGTGTATAGGCAGAACATTCATTCAGCTACTTTTTATTCCAATGTGATTACGAGTGCTATTCTGTGTAGCTTTGCCGCCTATTATTTCCTGTACATCATTAAAAAAGGAAATATTCATAAAATATTATTTGTGACCAATATATGGGTGTTTTTATTTTTTTCTGTTGAATGTCTGATTTCTACAACGTTTAATTTTCTGATCAATAATTATCTGAAATGGGTAGCTCCCATTTGGTTATTTAGAGGGATTCTGCTATTTTCTTTTTATATTTCTTTTATCAACCTTGGATGTTATACCCGGAAAATGAAAGTACTATAGTGTTATGGATATGGATTGGTATAGGAATCTTATTCTTAACGACAGCCTTTATTATTGTATTGGTTATTCATTATTTTGAGCAGGTTAGGAAGAATAAAAGAAAGATGATACAGCTGGTTCGGAATGCAGAAGCTGAATGTTGGGAAAGTATTCATTATTTGCAGGAAAGAGATAGAGAGCGGTTGTCGGAAGAGCTTCATGATAATATTATTTCCCAACTGAATATAATCCGGTTAAACATTAATACCAGAAATGGTAAAGAATTAAATTCAGACTTAAAAAGATCCATGCAGCTGATTCGGGAGCTGTCTCACAATCTTACTCCACCAGATTTAAGTGAAATAGAGCTCTCTGACTGTATTGCCGATTATCTTGTACAGATCAGTAAAGAGGTTGAAGTCTTATATGTTAAACATACAGAACGGGACGTTTTGATCAGCAGCACAGTTAAGCTGAATCTTTTCAGAATTGTACAGGAACTGATAACGAATATTCTGAAACATGCTTTTGCTACTGAAATTACAGTTCTCTTGAGGGTTTCAGTGAAATACCTGAGTCTGGTTGTAAAGGACAATGGACATGGATTTCCGGTGGGAAAAAATGATATAGGAATTGGACTTAAAAATATACAATCGCGAAGCAGACGGATCAATGCAGTTTATAAATTTAAAACCAAACCTGAAAACGGAACTCGATGTATTGTTTTCTTAATGTTACATGAAACTAAAATATAAACTATGAAAATCAGAATAGGAATAGTAGATGATGATTTACTTTTTGTACAGCTTTTAAAAAACTATCTCGAAAGCGATGCACATTATGAAGTAGTACTCACTTCAAAAAGCGGCAATGCATTTCTTCAGCAAGTTAATATTCTCCTGGATGTTCTTATTTTGGATCTGAGAATGAATAATGGAGACGGACTGGAGGTTTTATCAGCATTGCCCTCACTTCAGAGCGGGATCAAAACCATTGTGCTTTCAAGTTTCTACAGACGCTCTTTTATGGGACAGATGCTGAAAATGGGAGTTCATGCTTTTTTACCAAAAGAAATTGAGCTGGATGAGCTGTCTGCTGTTATTCACTCCGTATATCATAACGGACATTACTTCTCCAGCGAGCAGATTGATGTGATGAGAGGACAGTTATCTAATAAGCTTCCTCAATTTCATGCTTATTCAAAAGACGACCTTACAGAAAGGGAAGTAGAAATCATCAGGCTGATCTGCCAGCAACAAAGTACTAAGGAAATCGCTGACAACCTCTTTATTTCTCCTAAAACGGTGGAAACACATAAAACGAACCTAATGATCAAGACCTGTGTGAAAAACATGGCAGGATTGGTTATTTATGCTATTCAGAATGGCATTGTGGATGCTGCCGAGATTGTTTTATTGGATAAATAATATTACGTTTGATGTACAAATATATTAATCCCGTTTTTTAGTTTCCATTTAAAAATAGGTTCTGCAAATATCTCGTTGAGATAGGCGAAATTACCATATCCTTCGCCAATCACTTCAATAAAGATATAATCTCCTTCTTTGAAAAATCTCATCGTAACAGTTCCGGGAATATCTTTATTATGCAATAAATGACCTGGTAATGTTTCATTGATAATTTTATGATGTTTGGGATCATTGATCGTTCTAACATTTCCCAAGAAAAAGGCATTGGCGGTTCCATTGTTTTCCCTGCCTGCAAAAAATAGACTGTTTTTTCCCTTGAACGCTCCCGGAACAGTACATCCTATACTTGCTTCTTCGGCAAAAAAGCTGAAAGCATTCTTTTCTGTGATGATTTCGCTAGCCTTACAAACCTTCAGGGTAAATTCGTATCGATGGTATCGGGCATTAATCTTACAATCCATTGCACTCCATATATTACGGGCCCATCTTGCTAAAAAAAATCCTCTTTCATCCTTATCTTCAAGAAGGAGAGGATAAGATGAAATAATATACAATAGATACTGTAATAATTTCTTACATGTCTTTTTTTGTGAAGGTCCAGAGCTATGATCATGAGTTTTTTTGAACAATGCTTCACAGCTAGGTATGTTGAATTGGGAGTTCTTTGGAAATAAAGAACTATACATTTTATTATTCTGGAGCGGAAAAGAAGATAGATGGGTGTTCTTTTCTTTGTCTTCGGGTGGTTGTGGAACAGTAGAAAATTTTTTTGTCAAGTAAATAGGATGACGTGCAGGGATAAGCATTCTATAAGAAGAGCGCATTTTTAATAGTTTTGAAGAGTACATTGTAAACATGTGTAATTTTTTATGAGTTAAAGAAATTATTAGGCTAAAAGAAAAAGGGAGAACTCTAACGTATTCTCCCATTTTAAAAACTTAAAAAACATTAAGAAGCGCTAAGCATTTTTGCAATCGCAATCGCGTCAGATACCGTATCTATACTGTAGATCTGCATCACACCCTGAGTAGTGGCTGCCTGTCCTAAAATATTCTGCTGGTTCTGTGCATTGACAGCGTTTTCGAACATGATTCCTGTAGAATGTGCTGCGGATTGATACACATTTCCTAAAGCTATTGCTGGTGACTCTGCAACTACTTTTACATTAGCTTGTGTCACTGCATCTGTGATTTGTTGGTTAACTGTTTGTGCCATGATATTAATTTTTTTGAGAGATTAATCCCGTTACTACTTTTATCTATGAAGTGTTGCTTATTTGGGGTAAAATAACCTCAGAACTGAATTAGGATGCTCCTAACATTTTAGCAATTGAAATGGCGTCCGAAATAGTATCAATACTATAGATCTGCATAACACCTTGAGTAGTGGCCGCCTGTCCTAAGATATTCTGCTGGTTCTGTGCATTTACTGCATTTTCAAACATAATTCCTGTAGAGTGAGCAGCAGATTGATACACATTTCCTAAAGCCATTGCCGGAGCTTCTCCTACTACTTTCACGTTAGATTGGGTAACGGCATCTGTAATTTGTTCGTTGACTGTTTGTGCCATGATTTTAATTTTTTAGTTTATATTAATAGTGATTGAATAGGTAAAAAAACAATCGGGAGATTACCCGATTGTAATCTTTCTTCTCTAATAAAGTTTCATTAGGAAGCGCTGAGCATTTTTGCAATTGCGATCGCATCAGATACAGTATCAATGCTGTAGATCTGCATTACGCCCTGAGTAGTAGCCGCCTGTCCTAAAATATTCTGCTGGTTCTGTGCATTCACTGCATTTTCAAACATAATTCCTGTGGAATGTGCTGCGGATTGATAAACGTTCCCTAATGCCATTGCCGGAGCTTCTGCTACAACTTTTACATTGGATTGGGTAACTGCATCTGTGATTTGTTCGTTGACTGTTTGTGCCATGATTTTAATTTTTTATGATGTATTGAATAGATGGCCAGGCTTTCTGGCCAACATTTTTTTGTAATGAAAGTATTTCTGTTAAGAAGCACTTAGCATTTTAGCAATGGAAATAGCATCAGCGACGGTATCCATACTGTAAATCTGCATGATTCCCTGGGTGGTGGCTGCCTGACCCAAGATGTTCTGCTGATTTTGTGCATTTACTGCATTTTCAAACATAATTCCTGTGGAATGTGCTGCAGATTGATAGACATTTCCTAAAGCTATTGCAGGAGCTTCTCCTACTACTTTTACGTTAGATTGTGTTACAGCATCTGTGATTTGCTGGTTAACTGTTTGTGACATAATTTTTAGTTTTTTGTGAGATTAGATCTCGGTTAATAATGAATATGTTGATTTTTATTTGTGTTTAAAAAAGGATGCAGTTGTACTGGAAATAGATCAGTACTATTTATTTGAGGTTTATAAAATACTGATAAGCTCTATTTCTTCAGGCATAATATTATAAGTGAAGAAAAATGTGACTAAAAAAACCATGTATATAGATTGAACCTGATTTTAGAGTAGAACCACATCCATATATTTTACTGATTGTTTTTTATAAAATATCAAACCTGCTTTTTCTAAAGGGTAAAGTTTCTTTATATCTTAATCTTTTCTCAGTCAGTTTTTTTAAGCCTGCGACAGCATTGCCTGTACTTATTTGAAAATCTTTTTGTTGATTCTGTACCGTTTGTTCATACATGATTCCGACGGAATGAGCATTCACTTGCATAGAAATAGCGGCTGGTACTGTTGATGACATTGCTACAATACCCGTATTGTTGATTTCATTTTGATAGGATTCCATAAATATTTAGTTTTGAGGTGATCGTACTTATTTACGAATGTTGGCCAGTTTTGCTTGTAATTTGCTTAGTCTTTCAGCAATCTTTATTTCTTGGGCTTTCACTTTTTCCTTGGAAATTTCCTGTAGATTTTTCAGCTGCTCATCATAATTGATAACAGATGGAACGGAATTTTGTGAAGAAGTTTCCTGTTGCTGTTGTTTTACGGCTTCTTCCAGTTTTTCTAATAATGGAGCTAGAGATTTAAGAGTTTCCTTAGTCGCTTTCTCCTTGATGTACTGAATAATTTCATCTTCATGGGAAAGAATATCTGGAAAAGATATCTGATTTTGTTGATCAGCATCGGAAGTAGAAGTCTGCGCTTCACTCTGAGATGCATTGGATTCATCGTCTGTATTCATTATTTTATTTTTAAGGTTAATAACAAAATGTTTATACTCCGCTAAAGAAGATAGTCTATAAAAGCACTTGCTCCTGTCCAGTCCTGATTCAGATTTCTGATGACATTACTCCCTACAATTTCAAGGGCTATATTTCCTGAAATGACATTGGCAGAAAGTAACTCTTTCAGTGAATCAAGTGGTAACTGCAGAATATAATCTTCAGAAAGCAAAGGAAGTGTGCTGTTGCCGGCTGAATTTTGATTGATTACAATCTGAAGAATTTCCTGGCAGTAATGGGCAATAAGTCTTGCTCCCTGAAATTCTAGTTCCCTTTTTAATTCTATCATTTCAGCTGAGGTAATGAGGTCTGAAATTGCATTCACATCTACTTCATGAGTAGAATACAAGGCTTCTCCGGTATTGGATGGATTGATCGTAATATCCGTTTTTAAAAGATAAGTTGCTTTTTCAAGATTCACAGTAACAAGAGGGAAGTCTGCTTCCTGGTCTGCAACATCACTTAAAGTATTGAGTGGAAGAATTCTCAAATTACAATAAAACGTTTTCTGATCATCCAGTTTAATCATGATAATTGCAATACCCGTTGATTTATCTTTTGTCTCTATAGCAAATGATTGATAAAGTGGGTACTTTTTGTTTTTGTTGACACAGTTTACAAGCCGTATTGTAGGGGTGATATTAATATCAGAGGTTTGCAGGTTGAATACTACCCGGTTAGTATTATTATCAGGTTTTTTTATACTGAAATAGGCTGTATCATTATCCCTTTGGAGAAAGAAACTCTCATTAAGTTCTTCTAAAGATCTTAAATTGAATATTTGAGCAGGTTTGCTGTCATTTGAGTAATTCATATCATATTGATTTTAAGGTATTAAATAGTTTTGAGATCAGGTTTTGTTTAGATTCAGAAGCCTTATTTTCCCCGGTGGGAAATTCAGGCTCATCATAAGCCGATTCTTCAGATGCTTCATCATTAATCTCAGAGGTCATGTTTTTTTTTTGAGAATCTTCTTGTGAAAGATCCAGTGAAGCTGCAGGTGAAGGCGAGGACATATTGCTGTTGACTATCGGGGTGGGCGCAGGGAGACTGAGAGCTGTTATTCTGGTTTTTACTTCAGCATAATCACTGATAATTTTGAAAAGATCTTTCATCACTTCATTCCCTTTCCCAACATCTTGAAAGTCATTTTCGGAAGATTTATCTTTATGGAGAGCATCGGGATCGTGGTGATATTTTCCATAAGTCAGCATGTTATTAGCTAATCTGCTGACAGCGATTAAACTTAATTGCTCAAATCCTTTCAGGAAAGATTGAAGATCCTGCATCATCATTCCAGTAGCCTGATCAGTCATTATCTTTGAAGCACCTGTTATTGGGGTAGTTGCTGGTGGAGTTAATACTTCACCGTTAACAAAGACTACAGATTCCTCAATGGGAGTGTTGGCCTGTACATCTGTATTTTGGGTTGTATCCATATTCTTTCATTTTTGAAATTATCCTTTTAAGATTTTAATGGCATCAGCAATGATTACAGGATTTAACTGGTTCAGATTCTGTTGATTGGTTACCGAATTCTGGATGGAAATTCCACTGGCGTGGCTCGCCATCTGATAGAGCATACTCATGGCCTGAGCGGGAGATTCTCCAAGCACTGTCACATTGGTCTGCGTTACCGCATCTGTGGTCTGACTGTTTACTTTATCTGACATATACTTTATTTAAAAATGGTTATTATTGTTTTAATTTTCAGCGTTTTTTATATATCAATCCCCATTATTCATAAAGGTCTGATGCTAGAGAATATGAAACGCTTTTTCTCTTTTGTCTAATACAAATTTCTCAAATTCAAATAAATCTACATTAAGGGAAAAAACTGAATTTTAAAAAATAAGGGAATTCTCTCAGTTGTGAATTGATTAAATTTTTGAACAGTGTTTAAAATTACTTTTTGTAGACCAATTGTTTATGAAACAGCTTTTGTTATCCCTCTAAAAAATGTAAATTAGCCAAATCAATTATGAATCCTTTCCAAGTAAATGTCCAAATTAAAAGTCGCAAGAGAACACAAAAACCTGACCCAGGAAGAACTTTCAGAAAAATCTAAAATTTCTGTAAGAACCATTCAAAGGATTGAAGCAGGTACAGAACCGAAAGGACATACTCTAAGAGCATTGGCTCAGGCATTGGAAATAGAAGAAGCATCATTACAGGATAGCATTCTAATTTCGGATACAGTTGATGAAGTAAGCCATGAAGTCATTCCGGAAGTAAAAGAAGAACAGCAGTCTGAAATCAATTATTCTCTCATTAAAATCATCAATCTTTCATCACTGTTATTTACCTTGCTGCCACCACTCAATATTTTCGTTCCGCTTATTCTGATGTTTACTCTGAAGCAGAGAAATAGTCTGGCTCGCCAGATCATTTCAATCCAGATGATATGGACGGTAATGGCACCGATTGTATTCATGCTGGGTATATTTTTAAAGCTCGGAAGATCGTTTACTTTAGTTCTTATGATCGTGATTGCACTCTCTAATATTTTTATTATCCTTCGCAACGCTGCAGAGATTGACAGGAATAAGAAATTGTATTTCAAGTTGAATTTCAGTATGATATAAGACCTGTCAGGACTTTGTCGGGTTTTTGTCGGGTTCATTTTTCGTTTCGAAACAGATGAAAATATAATCTTTGTCAAAAATTTAATCATGACAAAGACAGCTTCATTGGCACTTCTTTTTTTTACTCTTATTTTTAATCATATTCGGGCGCAATTACCCAAAACGGATCCGCTTTACCAAACCATTATGTCTAAAGACAGTCTGTTTTTTTCAGTCGCCTATAATACCTGTGATATTCCTAAGATGGAAAGTTTTCTAAGTGAAAATTTTGAATTTTATCACGATAAAGGAGGCTTTGCGGAAAAAAATAAATTTATAACCGATTTCAAAAATGGCTTATGCAAATCTCCGGAAACCTATCAGTTAAAGAGAATCCTGATTGACAAAAGCACTCAGGTTTATCCCATGTATAAAGAGGGAAAGATATATGCTGCCATTCAGAATGGACACCATCTGTTTTATGAAAAAGCAGAAAATCATACCGAAAAACTAGTAGGAGAAGCCAGTTTTACCCATTTATGGATATTGGAAAAAGATGAGTGGAGGCTGAAGAATTCGTTAAGTTTTAATCATCATCCAAAGCAAACTACAGATAATGACGCGATGTTTGATAATGATCAGTCAATGGAAAACTGGCTTAAAGAAAACAACATTCCTGCGCTTGGATTAGGCATCATCAAGGGAGGAAAATTAGAAGAAGTAAAAGTTTTCGGAGATGTTACGAAAGGATTTTCAGCTCCTCATAATGCCCTTTTTAATGTAGCCTCTCTTACCAAGCCCGTTACAGCAATGGTCGCTCTGCGTTTGATCAGTTTAGGAAAGTGGAAGCTGGATGAGTCTTTGGATGCTTACTGGACGGATCCTGATATCATCAATGACCCAAGGCATAAAAAACTTACGACCAGAATGATTCTGAGCCACCAGACCGGATTTCCGAACTGGCGATGGATGAATACAGACAAAAAACTTAATTTTCAGTTTGAACCAGGAACACAATATCAATATTCAGGAGAAGGTTTTGAATATCTGCGAAAAGCCATTGAAAAGAAATTGGGAAAACCCTTGGAAGAAATTGCAAAAGACTTGATTTTCAAACCTCTTAAAATGGATGATACCAACTACATTTGGGATCAGAAGACGGATGAATCACGATTTATCATCGGATATAATACAGATGGAAAACCATATCCAACAGAAAAAAATAAAAAGGCCAATGCCGCGGATGATTTGCATACTACAATCAAAGATTATGGAAACTTTATGGTGAGTGTGATGAAAGGTAAAAACCTGAAACCTGAAGTATTCCAGGAAATGATCAAAAAGCAGGTGAAAACCAAAGAAAATAAATACTTTGGATTGGGTCTTGAAATCTATGATCTGGGTAATGGTGAATATGCTTTAGCTCATGGCGGAGCCGATCAGGGGACAAGATGTATTGCGATCATACTTCCGGATTCCGGTAGAGGCATTATTATTTTTACCAATATTGATGATGGTTATAAAGTCTATGAAAATCTGGTTCTTCATTATCTGGGAAATGAAGGAAACAAGATTGTTGACATAGAAAATAAGTAGTTTCTTAAACCTATTCTTAAAATCATAAGGCTTCAGATATAGCTCTTTGCATCTTAAAACATTCTGCTGTTTTCAATCATCTGTGTAATCCGTGAAATCTGTGGGAAATAAAAATGAAATATAAAAAAAGCCTGTCATTTACTATGAAGACAGGCTCTGTTATTTTTATTTTACCTTTTCCAAAAGATATAATTTAGCTCCTGAGAATGCCAGCTTAGGCATCAGATTACCTTCTAATACCATCGTTTTGCTGTTAACATCAATCACAGAAATATAATTATTGGAATTGTATTCAATATAGTTTTCCTTTTCCTTAGTAATAGGATTTTTCCCGAATTCCAGTGAGTATTTTACCCAATCTTCATTATCCGTACTACAATGCACTGGTTTAAACTTAGATTTTTTAGCCTTAAAGATCATTTGGTCAAAGCCGCCTGCACATTCAGAAGAAAATGTACTTTCCGGATTCTGATCTTTGGTAAAATCTTCGAAAGAACCTTTGTAAACGCCCACTATCTTCCAGGTTCCATCTAAACGGTCTTCATCTATTTTACCTTTTGCTTTGCTTACTGCCCAGCTAATCCCATTCACAGTTCCTTTTACCGCCTTATAGCCTATATTTACAGCTCCTGATACCACTTTGGTAGCAGTTCTTACCACGCAGGAATTGAGTACCAGAACAGCCGAAGCCAGAAATATCATTTTTTTCATATTGTCAAATTTTTTGCGAAGATAAGGTTTTAAGTTTAATAGAGTTGAAGAATGGGAGCTGGAGGAGGGAAGTTCTTGAAATGTGGTTAATGCCTGATTCTGTATTGAAATTCTGTTGGTTAGCTAGTATTGTAAACCAGAAATCAAGGTTGGTTGAATGGTAACTTCCAGCTTATGTATGGTATCCAGTTTATATTTATTCTGTTACGGGAGGTGCTTTATATTTTTCAAAAGTATAAACAAGATGGTAATAAACTTTGTTTTCCTGATAGGTCTTGCCCATTGGATTTACCTCTTCACCTTGTAACAGAAGTTTCTTTTCAACCTGATTATTCCGATATTTTTGTAAAGTAGGGAGAAGATAAGAAACATTGGTGGTCTGCCATTGTTCATTATCGTGGATGAACAGCCATTCATCAGCCTTTTTATTAAAATAGCAGGAAAGATGGCCGCCAAGTTTCTTCGGTCCCGAATACATCATTTTAAATCCTTTTCGGGTTAAAAGACTGTCGGTATTAGTCTTGTTCTGAATAAGTTTATACCAGACCTCAGAAGAGGTTAAAGTCTGTGCCGAAGACAGAAAAGCTCCTGAAGTGAGTGCAATAAAGAATAGTATTATATGGTGTTTCATTTAGTTTACATTAAATCAGTTTTTTAATCTGCTTTTTCTTTTCTCAACAGCTTTCCTGTTGGGCTGAAGTAAAAGTTGACATTGTTTTTCTGAAAAAATAATTCCTGACCATAAAGATAGGCATCATTATATTCTAAAGGGATAATGGTTTTCATCTGGAAATCCGATAAGCCAAATAAACCATTTTTCCGGATAATAATGGTAGTGTCCGTCATAGATACCAGCTCAGTATCACTTAGTTTGATGACATATTTCCCTTTGTTATCCACCACTCCGTATTCATCTCCAATTCTTACAATAGAGTAAAATTGGTTTTTATCATTCATAAAATGAAATCCGTGAATTTCATCATATAGAAACGGAACAAGGGTTTTATTCTGAATATCTATGATTCCTTTTTTACCATTCCTTTTTGCAGAAATAAGTGTGCTGTACATCGGGTCCAGATCCTCATTTTCTATGGGAATCAATATTTTATTGTTGTCATTCACAATTCCGTTGAGGTCATTTTTCGTAACCTTTATAAATCCACTGGATATGCCTATTGAGCTGTAAGTATTATCCAAACCTATAACCCATTCCCCTTTACTGTTAAGGATGCCATACTTTTCCGTACCGGGAATATGCTCCTCCTTTCTTCTTCCGGTTTCATCATATTCATGATCCGCTTTCGAAACTAAATAATAGCCATCCGTATTGTAGGTTGCAGAGCAAAACTGAGGCGGGATGATATTGGTTCCATCGGAAAGGTAGTAACCAATATATCCATTAGCATTCTTCATCGGATACAGCTCATTGTATTTTTGAGCATTGAATGAAAAGCAGGGAGCCGACAAAAGGATTGAAACTATTATTTTTTTCATTTTGGCTGTAGTACATCTTAAAAGTACACATTATTGAGGGAATTTATTCATCCTATTTTTTGTATTTTTAAAATAAGATTAATAATGATGAAAATATTCTCTTCTATACTCCTGTTTTTGTTGATGTGCTCGTGTTCTCCAAAAGTGGTCAGGCTGGCCAGTGCGGAAGATAAAGCCGATTTTGGGATCTCAAAGCCTTCCAAGGCCCTGTTTTTTGTGGAGAATGAAAAGATTACTGCGCCCCAAGATCATATCCGCAGACATCAAGAAGTCGCAGACCATCTTTACAGACTATTTGGAGGAGCTACAGAACGGGTGATGGTAGCCAGAACCAATGCTAAAACTTTTAAATTTTCCAATGGTAAGACCACATGGTTTGTCGATATTCAAAACTTTCCGAAACGAACGGCGATGATTGTATTTGATGGAAACAATGAACCCATTATTGATTACAACCCCAAAAATTATGAACATTTGGTGAAAAAATACTTATCCGAGGACCTGAAAAAGAAGCAGGAAGCGGATAAAGAAAATCAGAATGCTGAAAAAGGAGCTTTTAACACCTGGAAATCTATTGATGCCACTTCTTTCTCACCGGACCAAAAATATGCAGATCGCATAATCAACCATAGCAATACCGTCTATTACCCTTTGCTTTCCTTTGAAGATGGCGGGAATTGTAACGGACAGTTTCGAAATATCATTTACTCAGATGAAAAACAACAACATATAAGTTATAGTTCCCATGTTACCTACAGAAATGGAAGAATGCTGGAGTATGTATACACAAGGGAAGGGCTTGAAAATGTACAAAAATATTACCTCAATACAGTAGGGTTATTGGATTCTATAGTTAGTTCTCAGAATGGTAAAAGAGAAATGAAGCTTAACTTCAAGTATTTACCGGATCAGTTCATTATTCATTCAAGTTATGGGGATAGGGAAGAGTTTCATCTTAATACAAAAGGACAGGTAAATGTAAAATATGATTTCAATAAAGAGAACAAAATGAAGCGGGAGATCCATTATACCTATGATAATCTTGGGAGAGTTTTAAAAGAAGAAAGCACTCACAAAGGAGAATCTACTGTCATTAATACTTATCAATATGACTCTGATAAAAGAAGGATGTACTCAAAACTGATTATCGAAGATAAAGAAGGAAAGATACGTTCTGAAAATACAGTGAAGACTATCGATGGAAAACAAATATTTACGATGATGGCCAATGGAAAAGTTCAAAGCAAATCTATTTCAACGCTCAATAGTAATTGTGAAGGAGAAGTCATTACTTATGACGGAAGTGGAAAAGTAGTCTCTGTAAGTGTTCAGAAAAGACGATAATAATATATATTGAAGTAAAAATTGAGATTTGTGTAGTTTAATAAGAGAATATTTTAGATTATGATACATTGCTAATGGGGTGTTAAAGATGATTTGTTTTACAAGGCTGAAACTACAAACAATCCTTAGAAAAATGAGGGAAACTACAAAATATGGTACCCTGTGATTCAGTTTATATTCAAAAGAAAAAGTCGATGAAGGAAAATTTCATCGACTTTATTTATTTTTTTAAAGATTATTTGATCAGCTAATTATTTTTTTTATTGATCCCTTGCAAGATTTCTCCACCCTGTAAGGAGATGTCTACGGCCTGATTGCTATACTTTCTCATTTTATCTTCGTAGTCAGCTATAGCCGTTGAAATACTATTATGAGTCATTATGTTTTCCGTTAAAAGAGCAGCATCTATAAATGCTGTGTTGGCGCCTACACCTCCTGCCGGGCTCATTGTATGAACGGCGTCACCTAATGCTGTAATATTTCCTGATGGCCAGGTTTCTTTAGGTAAGGATGACCGTATGGGAGTAATGGATAATGATTTTTGATCGGCATAATTGAATAAAGCCTTAAGTTGAGGATGCCAGTCATTGGTAAGCAAATCAATGACAGGAAAGATTTCTTCTCCTGAATGATGGTAAAAATCAGCCTGTAAAAGCCCAAAAGCTTCAGGGTCTCCAATGAAAGCCCAATAGAAATAGTTAGAAACCGGACTCAATATATTCCAGGATATCTCTTTTTTGGAAGAATCAAATACCATTGCATCAATGATCAGAGAGTACTGATTTTCTATAATGACAGAAGTTCCTTTTTGAAGTTCCGGAGAAATGGCTTTCAAAGCTTCCGGAGAATAAAATGTTCTTCCGTAGATCGTAATATTTCCTGTATTGACTTTTTGATCTTTGCAATAATCAGATCCGATTTTAGAGTGTACTCCATCTGCTGCTATTACGAGATCAGCAATATATTTTGTACCGTCAGCAAAAGAAAGTTCCACTTCATCATTTTCCAATTCCTTCCAACCTGTAAGTTCTTTTCCAAAGCTGATGTTTTCCTGTAATCCCTGTAATAAAATTTCACGGAGCGTTAATCGGTTAGGTTTCAGATCTGGAACTTCTCTTATTCCATCACTCCAGGATTCTACCAATTCGTTTCTTGAAGATTCAAGGGTTGTGGTGAGTACATTCATGCCACGATGGCTAGCTGCACAGGTATCTATAAAAAGATTGTACAAATTCTGGGGAAGACATTTTTGTAGTGCTTTTCGGCCTGGTTCATTCACTCTGATTCTATATCCCTGAGTTCGGGTATTGATGGCTGCATCTTTTTCAAAGATCTTACAATCCAGTCCATTCTTTTTTAATCCCTGAGCAAGACATAATCCTCCCAAGCCTGCCCCTATAATGGCAATACGTTTGTTAGTGTGTTTTTGTATCATAATTTTTAAGCATCAATTCTGTTATATAGTGGTAATGAATTGATGAGACAAAATTATAATGAGTGGATGAAGGGAACGATAGTTATTTAATGGTGATGATGGGACAAATCTTGGTTTTTTACTCTGAAATCTAATGCCGTACTTCCTGTTCTTTTTTTAAAAAAACGCGAAAAATAAACCGGATCATCATATCCTAGCTCAAATGCAATCTGCTTCACATCCATGGTTGTATACACCAGCAAACGTTTGGCCTCCCAAATAATTTTCTGCTGAATCCAGGAACTGGCAGGATACCCTGTTACCTCTTTTACCGCTTCATTCAGATACAGCGGAGTGATTGTTAGGAATTGAGCATATTGCTGTACCTGTTTAGTACTTTTAAAATTGCCAGAAATGAGTTTTTTGAATTGTCTTGTGATGGCCTGCTTCTGACCGTTATGCTGAATCTGCAGCACAGGAAATTCCGAAATCCTGGAAATGATGACTCCAACAACTGCATCTGTCAATGATTGCTCTATTGCAAAGTCTTGTAATGTGGTGTCTTTTTCTGTTTTTTCGAATAGGGAAAGAAAATCAAAAATCACATCATTTTCTTTGATAGCAATAGACTGATGGAGCCACTGGTGAATATCCAGTATTTCCTGATACGATTCAGAAACACTTCTTGCTTCCACAAATAAAAACCATCCTTCATTATTTTTCTGATCAATATACTGATGAATCTGACCTGGTGCTACAAAACATACGGAAGAACCTTTTAGCTCAATGGTTTTAAAATCTACTTCCAATATAAAATGACCCTTTCTTTGAATAATAAACATATAGTGATCATCCCGATGTATTTCCGCCTGCTTGTCATGAAAAACAGATAAAGGTATCAGCCTGACTGCCGAATTTTCCAATTGATTATGGTGAGAAGGGATCATCTTTTTCATCTGATAGACCTTGATTAAGAATACGAAGATAGTCTTTCTGGGAAAAGCATACACAAAGTATAAAATATACTAGCCTATCCATAGATTATTTTTTTTGAAACGCAACAAAGTTTAAGGTGAATAATGGATATTGTAAGGAAGCTAAGAACAGTGACTTTGTCGCTGAAGAAGCTTTATGGCTAAACGTATGCTTAATAAGAATCAATTTCATTGATTCCATTCTTTGCTCCCTTTAAATATTACGGAATGAAGAAAAAACCTTTGCGTTTATAAAATCTTGTAATCTTTTTAGCCACTAATTCACGAATCATTTTTTTATTTGTGCATTAGTGGCTAAAAAGATTTTCAGTTTTTGTATTAAAATTTGTGGAGATATGAGAAAATCTGTGGTTAAAGAAACTATTTTTCTTCTGCCTTTAATTTATTCACCAAAGGATTAGCGTACATCGCCATGAAATATTCTTTAGAAACAAGATCAGACGGATCAATACGCATTTCCAGTCTTCGGATAAACAATTGTTTTTCCTGTTCTGTATATTGAAAAGCATAGGTGTCTGTATTGTTAATCAGATCGTAGGCTATGTATTTCGTAGGCCAAAGTTTATAATTCTTAATGATTGAATCATCAATCAACTGTACAATAGCCTGCAGTTGTTTGTTCTTATTTTCTATCGCAGCGGCAATATGATCCAGTTCTGTATCAATAACATCACCGGCATGGATATGAATTCTTTTCTTTTGTCCTAAAATTCCGCTGAGTATGGTATTAAAATCTTCGTTTTTACCTTTAATGTATTCCTCTTCTCTGTGTTGTGCCAATAATTGAGGCATTTTTAAAGAATCTGTAGGATCATACTCATAAGAGATGGAGATAGGAACAATCTTTAATGTTTTAAAATAATCTATTAATGACTGATCTCCCGCTGCCATGGCCAACATTTTTAAAACCCCTTGTTGAGTGGCATCATTCCCGTCTTTAGCACGGCCTTCACGCTGGGCAATCCATACAGAGCGGTTTTCTTCGTGTAATAGCATATCAATATACTCAGACATGGTCTGTGAACTTTTAAGCTGGTCACGAATTGATAATCCTCTTTGAACTAAGAAATTACGGTTCAGTTTAGCCAGTACATTCAAAAAGTTTCTCTTTACAAGATTGTCACCAATGGCTGAAGCCGTCATAATATGGCCACTTTCCAACAAAACAAGGTTAAGCAGGGAAGTATCCAGTACAATATCTCTGTGATTCGAAATATAAAGGTAGGACGTATTTTTATCAAGTTTATCGAAACCTGAAGTCGTTAATCCCTCAGAACTTTTGGCAAGAATCTGACGAACGGCATACGCTACAAACTGATGTTGGAAATCACTTATAGAATGCACATTTTTAAACTGTTCCAGCCAAACCTGCTCATCCTCTCCGGGAAAAGTAAAGTTCATCAGTGCTTTCATCATCGGATCACGAGCTATGCTCTGCAATCTTTCATTTACTTCATGATCATGAAAATACCGGATTTCATCAAACTTCGACATGTTATGGTAAAAATTAAAACTTTTTGCAAAAGAACGAAAATTTATCTGGGGATGGGGTATAAAGGTTGTTAAAGTATTATGATGGGCGTAGGAATTAGAGAAATTATCTGGTGGAGTGAGGTAAACCTTTATCATTTTTAACCACAAATCGAAGATTATCTCCTGTGAGTCGATGAATGTTATTTCGACGGAGTCAAAAGTCACAAAAGCTTTTGTTTAAAACACTTTAGTTCACTTGAGTAAGTTGAGAAGGATGCTGTACAATGAGTTCACATAAGGCAAGCTTAGGATTTACCATGACCAATCCGTTTAATAAATATATCAAGCAGGTTACCACAGTGAGTACCGCAGATTATGATTCTTATTCTGTAAGGGAATTGCCGTACCGTTCCTTCGGGGATCAGCTTTAGTTATAAGTTTGGAAAGATGGATTTTAAAAAGGAGAAGGATATTAGTAATGAATATTTGAATGGGCCGGGGAGCTAACTAGTTTTTGCTCTTAGTAAAAATAAAAAAGGTTCAGCGTTTTTAGCTGAACCTTTTTTATTTAAAGTATGGGTAAATTAATTCCCAATTTAAAAACTTTGTGATATGCAGTAATCTGATTTTCTTTATTATCAAATTGCTTTTTGATATTCTCTATTTTGAAGCTATTGAGTAATGATTGTGGGATATTTGAATTGTTTTCATTAGGTTGGTAGAGGTGTGGGTAAATAATCAGACAATCCAATATTTTATTTTCGTCCCAAGTTTCATTTTTACTCTTTATTTCATGTATGACTTTCTTTAATCTGGAATAACCTGAAACCTGACGGATGTCTTTATGAATATGACTTTTGGTATATTTGAGTTTATATTTAGTATCAATTACTATTTCATAACCAGGCTTACTGATCAAAAAATCAACATGATTTCCGTAGGTACTAAACTGGTAATGAATGTATTTTTCATCTTCAGGGTTTGCTTTTACCAGCTGATAATAAAAGTAGAGTTCAAACATCTTTGGCATATCAATCCAGAAAGGTGGAGTTTCTGCCTTTTCCTGAATTGTTTTGGTAATAGTATTAGAGAAACGTTTCAGTATAAGCTGACCAATTCTGATCGCTTCTCCATATTCATTGAAAAAGGGATTTTTCTTTATGTTTTTTAATTGATGTTCATTAATCTCAGTACCGATATGTTCAAAAGCTGGTCTGCAATAATTGAATATATTTTTAATTGATGTCAGGTTTGAAGAAAATAATAATGGGTTATTTTCAATATAACTGATTACAAATTCCAGGACCTTCTTTAAAAAACGGTTTTCAAGGTGGTCTTCTCCAAATACCTGAAATTCACAAAAAGTAGATGTTAATCTGTTTTTAAAAACATTTTTTTTGATATGCTGCCCAATTAATACTTTACCTTTTACTTTACTGTTCAGATTTTCCTGAGTTTTGTAGTATGATTTTTTTAGTCCTTTTCTTACAATTGTTTTTAAATGCTGTAAAAACTGTACAATAAGAAATGGAGTTAGGCGGTCATTCTTCTGATCAATAGGAATAGGTTTGGCTTTCCAGTCGATCTGGATCATATCTTTTGAATATCGGGCTGTTTGAGGCAAGGCCATAATATCCAAGAGGATTTTAAGGTAATTGATTTCTTTGGTTTCTACCTTTTCTTTACTATCAAATGTTTCCGGAACTTCGGTGGAGCTTTCTTCCTCATTAAGACAGTTTCGGAAATATTGTGATAAACCTGCATTAATCTTAGGTTCTACATAGATTGTTCTGCCAGTGTTACCCAGCCAGTCTATGCCTACAAAGTAATCTGCCTTAATCTCACAATGATTCTCTTCTTTTACTACTGAAAAAGAAAAAGACTGATGGTTGAATTTTTTACTCTCCAACGTGTTAAATAAGGCGAAAGAATCATCATCAAGGTGCAGCAGTTCATTTTGTACATTTGTAAAAGATTCTCCTGCTGCTACCCGTTTGATCAGAATGCTTTTGTGCTCTGAAAGTAAAATTCCCATTAATTATTCATTTTCAGGGTATTGATATATTCTTTAATATCTTTACCGGCATAATTTCCGATAAGAACTCCGTCCTTCACATATTCTAGAAGAATAGGGACCACTTCATAATTCATTTTCATTCTGAAGATTTCCTCTTTTGTCTGACCGTCCCGGATATCTTCATTTTTGGCAATAAAATAACTGTGTCCCAACTGAACATCTTTTGCTTCAAATTCACCACTTACATTTCCATTTTTAAATAACTGAGAGACTTTTTCAAAGCCTTCGGAATTAAAATGAATATTATTATCATGCTCCAGAGATTCAGGCAGTACATCAATAAAAGCGAAACGTCTCCTTATAGCATAATCAATATGGCCTACACTTCGGTCTGCAGTATTCATGGTACCAATGATGTAAAGGTTGGGAGGGAGAATGAGGTCTCTATTACCTTCTATTTCATACACACTTTCTACTGCTTTCCCCCTGTATTCAAGTGCGTAAATTAATTCTCCCAGTACAGATGACAGATTGGCCCGGTTAATTTCATCAATGACCAGAACATAGTTCTCCGGTTGAGATGATGCCTGATCAGGAGTATAAGCAGGCTTATCTTTTAAAAAGTTTTTGAATTTTTCTACTAATGGGAAGTAATAGGCAGTTCTGTGATAGACCGTTTTTGCCAGATCATCATATTTTTTTGTTTCCTCTCTTTTGGTGATGTTATACTTGTATAGTTTTTTTATCTCACTGAACTTTAAGCGGTCTCCTGTCCATCCTTCACTGGAAATATGAAAAGAGCTCTCCCCAATATGGGTAAGAAACAGCTTATTGGTAAGCTGTATTTTATGATCACTTGTAATTAGTTCTTCTTCTATAGAAGTTTTGAAATCTTCAAATAATTCATCAAGCCATGCTGTATGAGAAGAACCATTGCTGTGCTGAGAATGTTCATTGGCTTTTTTGATAAAATCACCCAGTACTTTATTTTCAGCTTCGTAGATGATACCGCTTCCTGCTTCATCCGGCTTGGCTACGATTCCTCTTACAAAATCTTCATAGGTATAACTAGGGTGGAACTGAATCAGTTTAAACTGTGGATGATCTTTTAGTTCCTGAGTGGTATGTAATCCTAATAATTGAACAGCTAGTTCTTTGGCTTGTCTTGTTTTTCCTGTTCCTGGAGGGCCTTGCAGGATAATTTGTTTTTTGTATTCTAAAATCTGAATCTGATGATCCAATTTATTTTCACTCATATCATTTTGTTCTATAGAAGATGAAGTATTTTGTTCCTGAAAATAATCGTAAACCTGCCATGGAAGGGTTACAATTTCAAAAACATCGTGGTGAAGCTTTTCTTTAAAGATCTGAAGAAGGTTATAACTGTCCTTAAACCAGTCATAGGTAAGTTCCAATTCGAAATCCTCAACATGAGTATTCAACAGATAAACTAATTGTCCTAATTTATCTTGATTAACAACAGTACACAGCAACTGAGGCTGTAAACTTGCGATAAGCCTGTTGGTTGCTGCTTTTTTATTATTGTCTGTACATTTTCGTAGCAATTCTTTAATCTGATGGTACGTATCAAATAAAGGCTGCTCCTGGTTTAAAGCAATTTTCTGTAATAGTACAGAAAGTTCAGGCCAGTTTTGCTTAATAAGGTCTCTTTCTGTATTGGTAAAATATCCTTGTTTTAAAGAAGAAACACATTGATCTGCAGAGCGCATAAAAAACTCATAAAAGAGTTCCTTATCCCAATCTTCCCAATTTTTTCCTGTGCTTGCTTCTGCCACAAACTGAGGGACAAAACGGTTATATTCTCCCTGCCAGTGATCCCAAATTTCTATTTTATCAATTAATTCTCTAAAAATCATGATGTTTTAGTTTTTATATTGCCATATATACAAAGTAATCCATTAATAAATAACGGAGACTATATCGGCAGTAAATTATTTAGCTGTAAGTGTTAGATATTTTTATACCATCCTATAAAGAGATGAAATGGTATTTATTTTCATGAGTTTGTAGTTTTATTTATTGCAATGATAAGAAAAATCTTTAATTTTTACTTACGGGAAAACGTAAAATTTCAACAGAAATATCCTTTAAAAAAGTTTTATATCTTCTAGAGTGATGCAAACTATTTTTTAACGGCCCTCTGGGGTCTTTATCATGGAACATAAAATACATCAGGGACGCAATGTAAAACGATTCAGGGAAATGCTGGGCATCAAGCAGGAAGCATTGGATCTTGACCTTGGGGACGACTGGAACCAGAAGAAAGTTTCTCTGCTGGAACAGAAAGAAATTATTGAAGACCCTTTGCTGAAAAGAATTTCTGAAGTATTGAAAATTCCGGTGGAAGCATTTCAGAATTTTGATGAGGAGCAGGCGGTGAATATTATTTCTAATACGTTTGGTGAGCATGCATTTAGTAACTCATTTAATTATGGTACAATTAATTTTCATCCTATTGAAAAAATAATTGAGTTACATGATCAAAAAATTGAGCTTTATGAAAGGATGCTGAAGGAGAAGGATGAGATGATGGTGAGGCTGGAGAGATTGATTGAGAATAAATAATTTAATATACAAAAAGGTTCAGCAAGTGCTGAACCTTTTTGTATATTAGGGTTACAAATTAATTTATAAAAATAGTACGGACTATACTCTATGTATTTTAAAATTAGAAATTGTCTCTTACCATAGCAGCATACTGCTCATTAGATCTTTTTGCAAGTTGAATATTCACTCTTATTTCTGCATAAAGCGGATCTGTTGGAGGTATAAAAGACAATGTTCTACTTAGTAAGTCAAGGTTTGTGAAATGATCATTTCGTAATTCATAAATGGAATTTATACCATTTTCACCTTTTCTGTTAAGATTAAAATATTTAATTGTTACTCTCCCTCTGTTACACTTATCAATACCCTTAGCTTCTGCACCAAAGAATTTTATAAAATTAGAAGGGTTTTCAATATAGGGATTAATAAAATAAGGTTTTTCTTTTTTTATTTCTTCCGAATGATTTAAGGCTCTTTTGTTTGGATCTTTTAATGGGAATAAATTTTTTTTCCATTTTTGATTACAGGTAATACACGAAAGCAATAGATTGTTCCAATCATAACTTAGCCAATAATATCCCGGGTAGATTTCAGGTCCAATAGGTTTTTGTTTACTAAATTTTTTTGGTCTAAAATGTTCCACTTCTCCATGCTGACTATCCAAATTAACTTCACAAAATGCACATTTATTTTTTTGAATTTCCCTTAGCTTTTCCTTAATATTATCATGGCGATATACAGCATTAATATCAAGTTTTAATGTTCCATTGTTGTAATCATTAGGATTAATAGCATAAGTATCCAACAACTTTTGTGTTTCGCTAATAATTTTACAAGCTCTACCATTAGTGTAAATTGGGTCATGAGGTAATCGTTTTAGTTTAATCATTTTCCAAATCTTTTAATTACCTCATTTATTAATATCATCGATTGAATTTCATTTCTTGATTCCCCAGTAGGTAGATTACCATACTTTTCCATTAGTAGGTCAATCTGATTCTTTTTATCGTCAAGATTTAAATCATTATTATATAGAATAGCTTCTTTTTCTTTCAGATAATCATCAAGTAAAATAGGTCTACTACTTACTAAATCAAAATACTTACTAGATAAGACTTGATCTATTCTCCAATTCTGAAATAATGTAATATCTTGATCAAATTCAATTTCATTATCATTCCTGGATAATAATATTAAATCATACTTATATTTATTTTCCCCCTGTATATTTTGGACAAGTAATGGACTATGTGTTGTTACAAGGATATGAGAGTCATCATCTTCAAGATTAAATTCTTCAAGATGATGAATGTATTCTCTTTGCCATTTGGGATTAAGATAAGTATCTGGCTCATCTAATAGGAATAAGGTTTCTTCAATTCCAGTAGCTAATATTATCCCTAAAACAATAAAAAACTGATTTTCTCCTTCACTTAAATATTCGAATGAAAATTTTTTTGCAGATACTGACTCACCTTTCTTTATGTCAAATTTTAAGTTATTCTCAACATCTAAAATATTTAATAACACTAATGCTTCTAATGCATAAAATAGCTCTAATGGAGATTCAAAATCTTCAATTATATGCTTTCTTAATTCTGAAATAGAAACATTATTGAATTCAATTGTTTCTGTGAAATTAGATTTATTTTTAATGTCATCTTCATTATTATATTCAGTCATTTCAACTGATTTTGTGAGACATTTTAATAATAAATCAACAGAACTTTTTAAGCCCCAAAAAGGAAAAGGATATTTCTTTTCTTCTGCGAGATATAAATGAATAAATTCAGTATATCTATTTTCAATTTTTATTTCATCGGTTATTTTTTCTGAATATTTTTTAGCAATCCAATCAGGACTATTCAATTTTAAAGAAAATTCTGCAATACATTTTATATTTAAATGTTTCAGTAAGCTATTAAATTTTACTAAGTATATTTTCTTATCACAAACTTCTACCTCATGAAAAATACTTAAAGTTAAAATAAGCAACGGCGCATGATAATTTTTGAGGTATAAAAAATTTCTGCGATCTGTTAAAAAAGTGGTTTCTTTATTTTTTCGTAAGCCATCAATATATGTATCCTCAAATTTTTTCAGTATTTTTTCTAAACGCTTATTTTGCCCCGAATAATAGGTTACAAAATAATCAGGGATTAAATCTTTATTGATTTTCTTTATAATTTTTGGATCATATTGTCCTTCTGGTTTTAAATTATAAACGTCTTTATCAATATTAACTTCATAAACGTTTTTTATTCCATAAATAATTTTAATATTTTTTCCTCTTAAAGAATATTCTAAATCAAAACTTAAGTAGCGTCCATCTAAATTTGATAAGTTTAAATAATCATCCTTATCAGATAATGCTACAAAAATTAATGTAATGGCTTCCAGTAGATTGGACTTTCCGAGACCATTTTGACCAATAATTAAAGATGTTAGATCAGTATCAAATTTTATGGTTTGATGAGGAATGTTTTTATAATTATGTATAGTAATGCTTTTAAGTTTCATAACTTATGTGAAATTGATAAATTAAATTATTTCTTTAATTTTTTCCCTCTTCCTTTTTTGTCTGCATCCTTAGCTTTATAATCTCCTCTAGCAAGTATTTTGCATCTCCATCACTCTCAAGCTGTTCACTGAGTTCCCCTTTAAAAGCTTTATGTAGAATGGCTTGTGGAAGATTATCTATTTTTTCTTTTAAAGTTTTATAGCGTTTTTCTATAGCATCTGCTTTTGAGAAAAGATTTTCGACTATATTAACAATCTCTTGCTGTTCTTCTGTTGAAGGAATTGGGATAGGAAGTTTTTTTAAAATACCCATATTCAAGACATCCATAGTTCCTCCATGTGAATTTTTACTTAGAAATTTATTTGCTATTTCACTTTGCAAATAGATTTGAATATAATAGGGATTAATTTTTTCATGAAAAGAAAATTTTAATAATCGAGGATTTATTATTCCTTTCTCAAAATCTGCAGGAATTACCAAAGTTTTTCCAATTGTCCCAACAAGACTTATCAGCAAATCTCCTTTATCTATGGCACATGATTGAAGCTCCTTATATTTAGCCTCGTCAATATAATAGTCTCCGTATTTACTATCTCCTTTAATAACCTGTTCTTGGCCATAAATTTTATATCCTTTTTGAACATAAAATTCCTTTTTCAAAGAAGAACCAAATGGCCCAGCTTTTAGCGCATTATCTTTTTTTGCAGATACTTCTTCAATAAAAGAAATATCGGTTTTCTTTTCTAAATAAAATTCTAAAAAAGATTTGTCTTCATTTACTTTTTCAATAATTTTTTTAGGTTTTGCATGTGATAGTTGTTTTTTATACCATTCTTTTCTATCACTTATAATTTCTTGAACAATTGGTTGATACTCATAATTAGATGTGAATTTTCCAGTAACAGCGTGTATTAAAACTTGTTGGCGAAAATCTTTAAGCAATTGAGGAATACGCTCCAATGCTTTTTTCATTGCTTCATGTTGTGCAAATAAAGCATCTAATTTTGCTACAATACGTTCTTGTTCTGGTAATGGAGGGAGAGGAAATTTAATTGTATCCAAATTCTTTCTAGAAATTCTCAACCTAGTAGAACCACTTGATAAATCTCTAATCTTGTTTTGAATATGTATACTATTAATAAAAAAAGATAATAATCTAGGATTGATATATTTACTATTAATTCTTACTATAGCAACGTCAACAACAGTTGCAAACTTTCCTTCCAATGGAAAGACACAACTCCTTCCTATAGGATCAGGCATTCTTGCAATTAGTACATCATTCTTTTTAAGAAAGGTACATTTTAATTCTTCTGCTTTTTGACTTGTTAAATACCTATTAGACTTATCTCTAAATTCATTAATTCCAATATCAGCTAGTTGAATCAATCTAACATCCCCATTTGGGTCTTGATCTTTACTTTCAATCCAATCCCCATCTGAAAAAATATCATTTTTATCTAGTAAAGCAGATATATTAAACTTTCCCCAACCTTTTGGTAACCTATTTTCCATTAATTTAATTCCTTAATCAATTTTTCCAATTCGGTTTGCATAAGTAAAAGTTCCTTTAAAGCATCGTTAGCAATATCTAATGGTTCACCTATATCAGATGAGCTAGTCAAACTTTCATCAGCAATCAATCCTAAATCTAAAGAATCATTTTTCTTTGCAATTTCTTCACGGGAAATGCATTGCCAACGTTCGTCTTTTATCTGCTTTCTTTTTTCTTCATCTATTACTCCTTCATATTCTTTTACTACGTTTTCAGCAGTTAATCCTCCTGTATAAGCTGTGATAAAATCATCAAATGCTTTTTCTGTAAAAGGTGTTCTTTTTCCAAAGCTTGGCATATTGGTTCTCATATCATAGAACCATACATTCTTGGTGTTTCCTTCTTCTTTTTTACCCCTTGTAAAGAAAAGAACATTGGTTTTTACCCCTGCTGCATAGAAAATACCTGTTGGTAGACGTAGAATAGTATGCAGATTACATTTTTCCATAAGGTCTTTTCGGATGCGTTGTCCATCACCATCTTCAAACAAAACATTATCCGGTAATATTACCGCAGCTCGACCTGTTCCGTCAGTAATAATACTTCTGTAAATATGCTGTAAGAAATTGAGCTGTTTGTTGCTGGATATATATTTTAAATCTGTTCTGGTAGGTTTTTCGCCTCCTTTTTTTGTTCCAAACGGAGGGTTTGCTAATACACCATTGAACCCTTTTAGATTTTCACCTAAACTTGTTAATGTATCACCTAAAAGAATGTTACTTTCCATTTGGTGTAATCTTGCATTCATTAATGCCAAACGATGGGCATCAGCAACAAGTTCTACACCGGAAAAGGCTTGCTCTTCCTGAAATTTTATTTTTTCAGAAGACAGAACGTAACGGTAATCATATTTTTCTTTCAAATAATGATCTGCAGAAATCATGAATCCAAAGGTTCCGCAGGCAGGATCATTCCATCTTTCTCCTAATTTCGGAGCCATTAGTTTTACCATTACATTAATTAATGGACGTGGAGTAAAATATTGTCCGGCCCCACTTTTTTTCTCACCTGCATTTTTCTCCAACAGACTTTCGTAGATGTCTCCCATCACGTCACGGTCAGATTCTTCATACCAATCTAGCTTATCGATAGCCTGAACCAAAGTATTAAAGTTTACAGGTTTAGTAAGCGTAGTAGAAGCATTAGTATAGATGTCTTTAATAGATGGACTGTCTGTTTTGCTACTTACATTCGCTAAAAAATCACGGTATAATCTAAAGGCTTCAACATTATCTGTTTCCTCCACAAATTTATTCCATCTGTATTCTTCAGGAATTTGATCTGAAAATCCCTTTACCTCAGATAGTTTAAGGAAAAGGATAAAAGTAAGTTCGTTAAGATACTGGTGGTACGTTACGCCGTCATCGCGCAACACATTACATAAATTCCAAAGTTTATTGGCTATTTCCTGTGCGCTCATTTTACATCTCTATGCTGAATACAGTTCATTATTCAGCTCTGTTATCAATTCTTCTAATTCGTTATTAAATATCTTATTTAGCCTTGTAAAACCTCCCTCATCTACAAAAGGTCTTAAATCTAAGTCCTGTTTTGTAAGAATGGTTTCTGCCATCAACTGTTTTTCAAAACGGTCTATCCATCTTAATTGCACAGCAGTCCACTGATGTTTTGATTTTAACTTGCTAATGGCTTTCTGAACACGTTCCTGAGGGGTTATTAAATCAATTCCCATAGAAAGTGTTCTGATATAAGCTATAATATCGGCCGCAATATCCACATTTTTTGTGGATTTCCAAGCAGTATTTAGAGAAGTTTCATTAAAACCTTTTTCATCTAAAAGTAACTTTAATTCTTTTAATGACTTACGGTCTAGCTCGTGAGGTTTGTTGCAAATGATATTGATTGCTGTAATCGTATTACTGTTTTCCTGAAGGAATTTTTTGAATCCTTCTATGTAATCTTCAGGTTTATCTGCATTTCCATATCCACGGGTAACTTCCATTACAGAATCTTCGTGTGTAGAAACAAATTGAGAATATTTCTTGTATACTTTTGTATCAAGATAATTCCATAGTGAGCTTAATTGTTCTACTGTATTTTTTATTTCAGAGCTGGTTGTATTCTTCAAAGACTGTATTAATCCTTCAATGGTATTTCCATCTGTATGATAAGATATATGCTCTTTTTGTTCAGTCGTCAGGCTTCTTGACTTTCGTTGCAGTTTTGCAATGATTTGCTCAACCTGTTTATATAAACGTTGCTCATCAGAAATTCTCTCAGTTTCTTCTACCAATTGTTGGAATGTATAAGAAGGATTTCCTACGGTCTGTATCTGAGTATAATCTTTTAATGCTTCGTATAATCGAACTGCATCAAATATTTTAAAAGATTCTTTTCCTATTTCACGGCAAAGACGTGTAGCTCTTCCCAACATTTGTTCGTACAATATACGGGACCGTACACGACGCATAAATACAACATTACATATAGACGGGACATCAATTCCGGTAGTTAATAAATCTACTGTAACTACAATATTGGGATATCTTTCGTTCTTAAAATCTCTGGTTAATTGCGCATTATCATAAACACTACCCGTAATTTTCTGAATAGCTTTTTCATGAACATCAACGCCAATTTTTTCAAACTCTTCACCCAGCATATTAATTATGGTATCTGCATGACTGTCTCTTGCTGCGAAGATGATTGTTTTTTCATTACCTTCAGGATCTAAATGTTTAACAAGTTCCTGAACTACAGTTCTGTTGAAATTATCATTAAGAACTTGTTTATTGAAATGCTCTACATCAAATTTCAATTCATCTTCCAGTTCATCCAAATCTGTTATTTCTCCAGTTTCGCCATCATATACCTGAGGTTTTTCTCCCTTTTCCCATGTAATTCCTTCGGTATTAAGATAAGTTTTAATATTAAATGGAGGTTCATGATCTACCAGATTACCATCTATTACAGCTCTTCGATAAGAGTAATTATAAACAGATTCTCCAAAAATTTCTGTTGTATGAAGAGCTGGTGTAGCAGTCATCCCTATTTTAAAGGCATCAAAATAATCAAGAACTTTACGGTACTGTGCCACATAGTCATCTTCATTTCGGATACCAAAATCATCTTCATTCATTTCTTTATCTAACTGGTAACCACGGTGTGCCTCATCAACAATAATACAATCATAAGTGTCTACAGTTAATGGTTCTCCTTCATTATAGAATAGCCTTTTTACCATACTCTGAACTGTAGCAAAATGAAGACGGGACTCAGAGTCTGGAATAGTTGTCCCAAGATCATCAAATTGATATATTCCACCAAAAGACTGTTGAGCTTCAACTTTATTTTCTTTAATACTGTCACGTGCCTGAGTTGCCAGAAGCTTTCTGTCTGTTAAAAATAGAATTCTTTTAAACCTGTTGGCTTTTATCAGTCTATATATTAACCCATTAATAGTTCTGGTTTTTCCTGTTCCGGTAGCCATAACTAGTAAAGCTCTTTTATCAAAAGGATCTTCGGCAAGTTTATTTTCAACGGATTGTATAGCTTCTATCTGATAGTCACGAAGACTTAATCCGCCTGGAGAAGCCAAATAGTCATAATCACTTTCTAAGAGTTTTTCTTTAGCTGCATCTGAGTCTCTATTGTATAGCTCTTTTAGCCCTTCCGGTGAATACCAACCTTTTAAAGCATACGGACGATTGGTAGATTTTCTTATATCCTGAAACCAAATTCCACTTTTGGGTTTCAGTTGTTCCAAATATTTTTTCCCGTTGGTGGAATATAAGAATGGAACCTTATAAGTATCCCATTGCCCGAGTAAAAGAATCTCATCCTGTGGGTTGATATTTTCTGAATATACCTTAGACTGCCGAAGGTTGGTAGAAATATCAGTATTATATTTCTTAGCCTCAACTAAACCGTAGAGTTCAGTACCAATAAATAAAGCATAGTCAGCATACTTTCCTCCGCATGGCCATTCTGCAATTGCTTTATTTTTTCCTTTTTCGGGTAATATTTTTTTATTCTTGTAATTAATATTTTCTGTATCACATTCCCATCCAGCGGCTCTCAACTGAACGTCTATAAGTTGGATTCTTGTATCATATTCATTGAGATTAATTTTATCTGCATAAAATTGAGCTTTTTCTCTTCTCTTTTTTATACCACTTTCTGAAACATTCAGTGATTGAATTTTTAATTCATAGTTTTTTAATTGAATGGTTAGTTCATCAACTTTATCTGTTAAGGATGCTATTTCCTCATCAGATTTATTGGGAGGTAATTCATAGACAAGGTTTTCAATAGTATCCTCTTCGTAAGTTTCAAAAAACCACTTAGCTAGACTAAATATTTTTTTTAATATAAATAAAGCTTCATCAGATTTATTAGAACCATTATGAGAGGCTCTGTTACCTGATTTTCTAACGACATGGAAAATATCAGTTATTGTATCAGGTAAGATCTCGTGATTATTTAAATACTGTATAGCATCGTGTTGATTTAAAAGAGAAATGTCTTCTGATTCAAAACCAGCAATTAAACTAACTAATTTTTCACAAAATAATCTTGATTTTGATATCGATGAACTGGCATCTATATAATACAAAGTTTCTGCTAATCTTGCACAATTAAAAAGCTCAGGATAAAGATCCTTTAGAAATAAAAATTTTGATGGCATTAGGTGTTTTTAATAGTATAGGTTATCGTCTTTTAAAAAATCACTAGTAAAAGACAAACTTACTAAAAACCTACTATAAATAAAATACTTTTCGCTTTAAAACACATTAGAAGCTTCTTTTCTAAAGTTTATTAAAAATGCTTAGAACCAAGATTATAATGATGACTTTTCTATAAAGTATATTTCATATAGCTATATTCCTCCTACACATCCACCTCCTCAATCTCCACACTGGCAAATACACAAAAACCACAGATAAAATCCCAGCCAATATCCCCACAACAACAGCCATCGCCGTAGCATCCAGCTTATAATCCTTAGAAAAATTATACTGCCCTAAAAAAAGCATCGCTAAGACCAAAGAACAGGTAATTACACCATGCAGAATACTCAGCTTAGTCATTAACTTTTTTATATTCAACGCTTCATCTACGGTAAACTCAATGGCGCCTTGTCCGGCGGCATCGGTTACTCTTTTGATGATGTCTATGGTGAGGACAACGGGGAGAAACAGGGCCATGGGTAAGGTAAGGCGGGCCAGATTCTGTTCGCCTGAGAAAAAATGGGTGTAGCCTAATTCTTTGAAGCTGGCATAGGCAATGATGAAATTGAAAAATACATTCGGAAGGACATAATAAATCGTCCGCTTGATGAGAAAGCGTTTAAGGGTAGTTTTTTTGAGCTTTTTAGGCGGCTTCGGCTTAAATTTCAATTTCATGAGGTGGTCATTAGCACTATGGCTTTCTCTTTTATTTTAGCGGCTTCCGCTTTGGGAAGGAAATCTTCGTTGGACAAAAATATAAAATCCATCTGATGGTTGTACGTAGTCGCCACCAAAGTATTTGAGTTCAGCCATGGGAAGGCTACCGTAGGGCTGAAAATAGTTTCAATGTTGAAGTTTTTGTAATCGTTCGGGATATTGATCCTGCCCATATTGGATAAGGTCACATCATGGCCGCCATTGCTTGATTTGAGCATGGAGATCATACGATCCACAATTGGGTGCATCTGTTCACCCATCCACAGCAGTTCGCGGGCTTCCATTTTTCCTATTTTCTGAACAAGGTCTTCTTTAATATGCCTGGCATTGTTCAACAGATCGGAACTTCCTTTTTTAATCGCAAGGTCAACCGTTGGAGCAAAAGCAAATAAATGATCTTCTTTGATCTCCGGAATAAAATGACGGACATCCACCGGACTGATCACTTTTCCTTTGGCGTCTTTCCCTTTCACTTCCTGGAATGCCTGCATGAATGCCGAACAAAGTAAAGCATGTACAGAAACTCCATTGGCTTTACATCTTTCGGTGATTTGGGTTGTAGTTGCCGGATCTAGTTTTTGGTGAAGAACATAATCTTTCCCAAGGTTTCTCTTCTTACTTTTTTGCTGTAACATAAAGAAGAACCTGGCAAAAGTCAGATAAAGTTTGGCTTTGAATTTCTTACTTTTTACATTAAAGTTAGAAGGTAAAAATTCATCTACAGATTGAAAAGCTTCGTAAGGATCTAATTCCAAAGCAGGGTTATCCAAAAGCTGAAGAAGTTCCTTCATTAATGTTACTCCGGTTGTTCCGTCTGAGATGCAGTGGGGCATTACCCAAAAGATTTCAGAAACATCCTGTCCCCTGATCCAAACTAAACGGGCGAGAGGGCTTTTTTCTTCCTCAAATAAGATTTTCCATTCTTTTTGAGACTCTGTCAGCCAGTCTTCATCCGTTTTTCTTTCTACAATGCGGAGTGGGATAGGAGCGATGTCCTTTTCTTCTTTAAAAAAGGGATGTTTTTCGCTTTTGGTATCTACGACCACTCTCAGCATTGGATGTTTTTGCTGGATTTTTTCCAGAGCAGTTTTAAAGTTCTGCTCCGGAAGTTCTCCTTTTATTTTAGCGGTAAATATACAGTTTACGGGTGTTTCGGGATCTACATACATGATCCTTTCCACCATCATTAGTTTTCTTTTGATCATGATACAGCGATATATTCCAGTTGGGTTTTAATGATCTTCATAACTTCATCACGGATGGCGAGAGCTTCCGTATAAGGCAAATATCCTTCACTTCCTACAAATGAAAAATCCATTTTCCCACGGTAGGTAGAAACTACCATTGTGGTGGTATTCCCAAGCGGTCCAATCACAGACGGACTGAAAATAGTATCCACCGAGAATTCTTTATACTCATGAGGAATCTGAATGCGTCCCAGATTGGAAAACATACAGTCATTAGATGATTTTCCGTTCTTTAAAAGCCTGGTGAAATTATTCAACGCATCATGCCCGGATTCCATCACCATCATGGTAATATAAGGATCAAGCTTAGAGGTTTTACGCTCTACAGAAGCCTGCATGGCATGTAAATTTTCTATAAAGCTCAGCTTTTCGTTAGCAGAAACTACAATCATCAATCCAAAAGCAAAAATATGATCGTTCTTCACCTGGGTAGCAAAACGTCTGATATCTACAGGGCAGGATACTTTATTGAAAGCTCCGGTTCCTTTTATTTTCCTGAATGCCTGAAGTAAAGCGGCACTTAAGAACGTATTCACGGTAGCACCATTGGCTTTGCAATAGGAAATCAGTTGTTGGCTTACGGTTTCATCTATTTTCCAACTGATTAAATAATCATCTTGACGATCAACGGGTTTCTTTCCGGTAGGAATAACCTTGATGGCTGTAGCCGCTAATCTTCCGATGAATTTGGCTTTTAATTTCTGCTTCCGGCTGTTTAAAATATTTGCCGGAACCACATCCTGAATCCCTAAAATAGGACTTTCTATTCCAATATCGGCTTTTGGATTATCCAAGACTTTTAAAAACTCATAAAGGAAGGTCATTGCAGAACCACCATCGCACAAACAATGGTGGAACGCAAATAACATGTCAGAAACGTCTTCCCCCTTAATCCAGACAAACCGGATAAGAGGTAATTTTTTAGGATCGAATAAGGTATTCCATTCCCTTCTGGATTCTTCCTGCCACTGATCTTCTCCTTGTCTGGCAATAATACGTACCGGAATGGAGATCGGGTTTTCAGGAACATCAAACCAGGGGATATTTTTATCATCGTGAGCAATAAGCGCTCTTAGCCACGGATGTTTTTGCTGGATCTTAGCCAAAGCTTCCTGGATATCCTTTAATGCAAAGGTACCTCTGAGTCTGAAAGGGATCACCGCATTAAACGGTTCTGTTCCGTCTCCCAGTAACATTCGTTCGCCAAATAACAATCTTCTTTTCATATGTAGATGTCTATCTTTTTTATAAGGTCATATGCAATCGCATCGTTTTTATCGGTGTTGAGCCTGTGAATCATGGCGATTTCATAAGCTAGACAGATGCTAATGTGGAATGTTCCTGTACAAAGTTTTCAAGCAATTCTACCGCTTTATCATTACCTCCGGCAAGATTGAATGTATTTTGAACTTCTTGAGCAGCAGCTTTGTATTTAGGATTTTCCAATAATTCAAAAACGGTTTCACGAAGAGCTTCTACACGCAGTCTCTTGTATCGGATGCTGATTCCGCAACCTGCCTGCTCAATTAATTTCGCAATATGAAAATGGTCATAAGCAATAGGAGTGATTAACATCGGTAAACCATTACGGAAAGTATCATTTACGGTATTGAAACCACCGTGGCAAATTACCATATCCATCCTTTGCATCACTGCAGATTGAGGCACAAAGCTGTTCACGATAAAGTTCTCCGGCCATTCTTCAAAGATTTCCGGTGGAGTAGCGGCAATCACCGTTACCGGCTGATCTTTAAATGCAGCGATGATCTTTTCGAAGAACGCTTTTCTGATGTCTACCAACAACGTTCCCAGTGATACGAAGATCTTTGGAGTGGTAGAAGCATTTAATTTATCCCAGTCAAATGGTGCATCGTTTGGACGGCCTTTTACAGGGCCTACAAATTTCATGTGAGAGGGTACAGTATCAAAACCGGCAAAGGCTTGTGACGTAAATACCATATTCAGTTTATGAGAATGGATGTAAATTCCTTCCTCATGAATGCCTACTTCTTTTTGCAGGTCTTTGATAAGGTTTTGCTGCCATTCCCAGATTTTAGGGGCACTTTTTTCAGTGTCTCCCATTACGTCCGGTGGAACAGGTGTAGTCGTTACGCAAGGAATATTATGTTTGTGAGCGAAAAGAGCACCTCCGAAAGTGATACAGTCGTTCACAATTACATCAGGCATCCAGCTTTCTGTTAATCTCGTTAATCCCGGCATCATCATTTTGGCGAAAGGAACATACGTTTCTTCCAGTGCTAATTTCATCACCTCAGGTCCTGAACATGCAGGTCCGTCATCCTGTCTTTTTAAAATGCGGGCGATTTCTTCCTGATACGGAATAAGATCTTCTTCAGGATAGAAGTAAGAACCTCCTTCCGGAATATGTTTGCTGTCTAAAGGCGTAATTCCGAACCATTTTACTTCATGGCCACGGGCAATCAGACTGGCTCCCACACTTAATGTAGGGCTTACATGTCCGAAAAACGGCGGAACAACGAATAAAAATTTAGATGGTTTTTCTGGTTTTGAAGCCTTTGTGATGGCTTCTTCCAATAAATTAGCGGCTGTAGATGCTCCTCCTGCTTCCATAAAAGATTGTCCTACTTTTTGAGCTGCCTCACGATAGCCCGGGTTATTTAATATTTGTTGTACTGCCTCTCTCAGATGATTGGCTTTAAATCTGTTGAAATTAAGTCGTTCACCTGCTTCCGTACGCACCACACGCCCTGCAACGTGCGACTGGTCATACGCAATAGGAATCACGACTAAAGGAATCCCGTTGGATAAGGTTTCGGAAACGGTATTGTGACCGCCATGGCAAACTACACCATCAAGATGAGGTAACAGATCCAGTTGCGGAACCTGCTGATACACTATAAAATTATCCGGCCATTGCTCGAAAAGCTGTGGATCAGAAACTACAACAACGGTTAAGTCTTCGTCTTTGAAAGCATCCACTACCTTTTGGAAGAATGCCTTTTTATGATCATGATCGAAAGTAGTTCCGATACTTACTAGAATCTTTTTGTTGGTGGCACTTTTTAATCTGTCCCAATCAAATTCACAAGAGATACGACGTTCGGTAAGAACGGGTCCCGTGAATTGATATTGAGGGGCTAGATCTTCCATTTCCCCAAAGAAGTAATTCGAGGTTAAAACAAGGGTTAAAAGGTCTGAAGTGGCCAGAGAACGCTCTTCATTGAAACCTAATTCTTTCTGTAATTCAATAATCTGATTCACTTCCCATTCGTGTACTTTTGGTAGCTCATTCATAATTTTGATGGCAGCCGGAGCGGTAACGGAAGTTGCACAAGGAATTCCTAATGCTTTTGCCGCCACCGGAGCAGCAAATAACTGATGGTCACCGATGATTAAATCAGGTTGATATGCTTTTAATAAAGCAACAATTCCATTATAGCAGTGTCTGTTCAGTGGAATAAGAACTTCTTCGTAAAGGAATTTCACGCTGTCTATTCCGTACACTACTTTTTTGGAAATAATATCGAGATACTGTTCGCTTTCTTTCTTTTCTGCGTCGGTCTGATCGTATTGGATCAGTAATAATTTTCCGCCCTCTGGAAGTTTCGCCTCTAAAGTCGGGTCAAGGCTGATCCAGGCTACTTCGTGCCCTCTTTCCAGCAGCGTAGCACCGATGCTTAAGGTAGGATTGACATGTCCTGTCAAGGGTGGAACTATAAATGCAAATTTAGCCATGGTTCTTCGTTAAAATATTAGATAAAAACTGAGCGATCGTCTCTGCGATGAGCTGAGGCTCCTGAATGGGAATATTGTGATCGCCGGAGATTAATTCAAGTTCGGATGAACCGATTTGAGACTGCAGCCACTCTCCTGTAGGTCTGCAATTGGAATCAGCACCGTAAAGTAATAAAGTGGAAGCTTTCAGTTGGTTGAAATCCGCTTCCCCAAGGAAATGTTTTTCCTTGATCATATCTGCTTTGATGCTGGTTTGATTAAACAGAAACTCATACATACGATGGTTCTTTTCCATTTGTCTTTTGCCCATCTGCACTTTGGTGGTATCTGTAAAATTGGCTACATAATGCTCAAGGAATTCCTTGCTGTACTCATCAATGATGTTACGGGCTTTTTCGTCCTGAGGATCCGGAGCTTCCATTACTACCAGCTGATTAACGCGTTCAGGGTATTTCAATGCTGTTTTCAAAGCAATAAGACCTCCGAAGCTATAGCCTACAAGATGTACTTTTTCCAGTTGAAGGTGATCTATTAAACCAATCAGATCGGATGACATGTTTTCAAGGTCGTACCCATCCAAAAAGCGTTCACTCATACCGTGACTTTTCAGATCGTACATCACCACATGGAAATGTTTTGCCAGAATAGGGGCAATATTAAAATAATAAATGGAAAGGTTGCTGAACATACCGTGGATTAAGACCACGGTTTGTTCGGCTCCTTTGTTGAGTTCCTGTATATGAACTTGTCTGTTATTGACAGTGATTATTGGCATTCGTAGATATAATTGATGATCATACTAAGGTCAAGATTAATAAGCTGGTCAAGATCCATAGAAGATAACCAGCCTGTAAAGTCGATCTGATCGCCAAAATGCGCCTTGATCTTTTCAGAGAAAGAGACAATCTCAATGCTGTCCATTTCAAGATCTTTAGTGAATGAACTTTCCGGAGTAATGTCCATCTCCTCTACAAATTCAGCACCTATCACTTCAGTAATAAAACCTTTTAATAAAGTAAAAAGTTCTTCGTGGTTCATTTTTAATGTTGCGTTTACAGTGTCCATCCGATAATATAATTTTTATGTTTAATAGTTTTGATTTCAATAGTGTTGATCCACAAGTGATCGTCTTTTATAAGTTCGACTTCGAAGGCTTTTGGATTTCCTTTCAGTCCGGTTCCTAAGAACTTTCCGTAGGCTTCTTTGGCTACCCAGAAACGGGTGGTCCATTCTGCCTGATCTTTTCCTTTTAATAAGGCTAATTCATGGTCTGTAAATACCAGATCATAGAATCCTTCGCTGCGTTCTTCCATGAGTTCCATATCGATTCCTACAGATTTGCCATATCTCGCAATCCCCACAGCTTCTTTTCCTTTGTGAGCGAGTGAAATATGAATGTCTTCTGTAAAATCACTGATGAGGTAAGGTTTCCCCACTTCATCGGAACGGATCTCAAAGGTGATCGGGAAGCAGGCATGATTTTTTTCCTGACGAAGAAGGTTTCTCACAGCATCTTTCACCGCAACACGGCTTACCATCCAGTTTTTCTTCTTGTTGGGTAATAATTGCTGATGATGCTGTTTTTCCGTCTGGTTGAAATATCTTTTCAGGATAAAATCCCATGAAGCGACTCTGGTATAAGCTTGGTGGAAGAAAAATACTTCAGGAGCAATTTCTTCAGAAAGGCGGTTATGCAACGGCGACATGGAAACATTCCATAGTGCGGCATCAATTTCCAGTCTTCTGTTCTGCCAGCCTGTGATGGCACACCATACTTTTCCGTCTCTTTTAAGAACGATATTAGCAATGGCAAACTCATCATTAAGCTCAGTCTGCATACAGGTACATTCAAAAATACCTTCCTGATCGTGCATGTCTCCGAAGAATTCAATATCTCTGATCTTCACCGGGAAGGCGATACGGTCTTTCACCAATGTAAGCTGTAACCAAAGCCCGAATAACTGTCCGGCGTTATCCAATAGAGATCCTTTTCCGCCATTTCCTTTGATCTTTCCTATGATTCCTTTGGTTCCAACCGCTGACACTTCAGTAATTCCCTGGTATTGATCGCCATGGAACATGTGTGCATCATAGATTTCTTCAGGAGTTCTTTCAATCGGTAAAAGATCACCAATGGAAAGATTGAAGGTTGGAATAGGGATAGGACCTGATTTTAAGGTGACTTCTGCATTGGCAAAGTTTTCAATATCCAGATATGCATGGTTTTCGCCACGCCATTGTCCTTTCACAGTTTTCTCAAAAGGCTGCGCTACATTCATCCATTGAAATACACTTACATTCATGATTTTATGAATCAGTGTTCCCGGGATTTCTGCTTCTGCAATTTCTGCCAGCTGTTCAAAGATCATGGTCATCGGGATTACCGGTTCCATATCGGCTACATGAGCCCATCCTTTTGGCTGTCTCAATAAGCTGTGATCGATCAGGTACGGATGGCTTTCCAGCGTTACATACAGATCTTTTGTGAAAGTTGTACTTCTCGATGCTTGTGGAGTAGCATATTGTACTACAGGAGCAGCCTGAGTAGGACGTGGAATGGTAATCTCCGGACGGTTTTGGAATAAAGTAAGAACTTCTTCCTGCATACGGATCATATCATTAACATTGTCCTGGAATGCCTGTACCAATGGATGACCACTTTTGGCAGTCATGGCTGAAGCTGAAGCAGTGTATTGTTTTGGTGTTTCAAAGGCCTGAGCTAAGGCTTTTACTTCTTTAAAGTTTCGGATAATAGGTGATCCTAATTCCAGTTTAATGCCTTTCCCTGATGCTTTTTTTGATGGCTGCTGAACTTCAAGGAAGTCAAGAGCAATGGTTTTTCCTTCTACAAATAGCGAAGCGACAACACGTTGTAGCTGTGCTAATGCAGAACGGGCTGGAACACTGGAAGGAATCGTGCTGAATGCTTTTCCTTTCAAGGTATCATCAATAAATCCGATCAGACCACCGGTACCCACCTGAATGAATACTCTGGCACCTTCTTCGTATAGTTTATCGGTCAGTTCACGGAAACGGACAGGTTCAACCAAATGCTCAGCACTCAGTTTTCTGATCGCTGCCTGATCTGCAGGATAAGGTTCCAAAGTCGTCGCAGACCATAACGGAATCTTTGTTTTCTGGAACTGTGCTTTTTCCATTCCGGCAAGGATTACATCCAGTTTATCAGCGATAAAAGGAGAGTGGAATCCGGATTGGAACGGCAGTACCTGATGGAAGATCTGTTTTGATTTTAATTGCGGAACCAATTCATCCAATGCAGCATTGCTACCACAAAGAATCACCTGATTAGGACAGTTATCGTTAGAAATATACAGGTCTGAAATTTCTGAAATAAAAGGCTGTACGACATCAATTCCTGCTCCGATGGCAATGAATTTGGAATCTTTTAACTCAAAAGTTTCAGGATTCAATACATCAATTAAAGCTTTTACAGAATTGGCTTCTGCCAGTTCAGATGAATATCCTGCCAGCCATTCTCCTAAACTGTGTCCTGCATTCATATCCGGGATAATGCCCAGTTTTTTCAATGAATTGTCAAGGATACTGCAATTGTTGAAGATATTTAAAGCATCGGTTAAAAGCCCTTCTCCTTCAGTTTCTATAGGCGCTGTTAATCCGAAATAACGGCTAACACTGTCTACTTCACCTTTTGCCAGACCATCTAAACCAGGGAATACAAAGGCTACTTTGCCGCCATCTTTTAATAATGGGGTAGAAGTGTACCAAATGTCCTGTTTATTTTTCCAGATCAGGTTTTTGGAGATAATTTTAATAGCTTTTTCCACTCTTGCAGGCGTCGGATCGAATATGGCTACTCTGAAATCTCCTTCACCTATAGTGGTCTCGTTATTTTTTAAGGCAGACAATAATTCTGTATGAGTAGGTCTTGCCAACAACAATACCTTGTCTTTTTTCGGCATATCATAACCTTCAAGAACAACATGAGCATTGATTCCTCCAAATCCGAAAGCATTGACTGCCGCTACTTTTGGCAGGCCGGTTTTTGACCAATTTTTAGCTTCCTGCACCGGTTCGAATCTTGTATTCTGCATTTCTGCCGTTGGATTCTCACAGTACAATGTTGGTGGCAATGTATCGTGATGTAAAGCAAGACAGGTTTTAATTAATCCTGCGATTCCGGCAGCCGGCATAGCATGGCCAATATTGGATTTTACAGAACCGATTCCTGCTACAGGAGCAGCTTCTTCTTTCCCAAAGAACTGTGCTAAGGTCTGAAGTTCTGTTTTATCTCCAAGCGGAGTTCCGGTACCATGAGCTTCAAGATACCCCACTTTATTTTTATCCAGATCAGCATTGATCCAGGCTTGTTCTAATGCTTTCAGCTGTCCTTTTACGGATGGGCTCATCACGCTGGTTCCATTACCATCACTGCTGACACCCACCCCTTTGATCACCGCATAGATTTTATCCTGATCACGAACAGCGTCTTCCAATCGTTTTAATACGACGAAGCCACAGCCTTCACCAATCAGTAATCCATCAGCATCCATACTAAATGGTTTGATCTGTTGTTGACGGGACATTGCTCCCAATTGAGCAAAAATACTCCAGAAAGCAGCGTTTTGGCCTGTGTGAACTCCTCCTGCGATCATCATATCGGAACGACCTCTCTGAAGTTCCTGTACAGCGTGATCTACAGCGATTAAAGCACTGGCACAAGCGGCATCCACCGTAAAAGCAACACCTCCAAGGTCAAAACGGTTGGCTACCAATGAAGCTACCAGATTGGGAATCAATCCCATGGCAGTATCGGCAGCGAAACGTCCTTTGCGTTCCTGAAAAGCATGTTTTACTTTTTCAATATCAGCGGAAGATACCTGAGGTAAGAGTTCCTGCAATAAGGAGGAAATCTGTTCTCCGGTTCTCACAATTTCAATGGCACGGGTAGCTCCCGGCCCGGTATAATTTCCTTTCCCGATGATAATTCCGGTCTTTTCAAGGGAAGTATTCTTTTGAAATACTCCGGCGTCTTCCAAAGCTTTCTGAACTAAATCAAGGGTCAGTAAGTGATCAGGTTCTGTTCCTTCCACTGCAAGGGGTAAAATCCCAAAAGTGGTAGGATTGAACTCATAATCAGGAATAAACCCGCCTCGTTTACAATAGAAACGGTCGACAGGGTTGGTGGCATCGCTAAAATGCACCGGATCTATCCTATCTGCCGGAGCGGATTGGGTAGAATCTACTTTATTGACAATATTCTGCCAAAAAGTATGGGCATCCTGCGCCCCGGGAAAGACACAGGATAGTCCAACTACAGCAACATCTGTTTTTTTCATGCTTAGTGTATACAGAGGGTTACCAATTATTTCCTGACATGATAAGCACTTGGCTTTCAGTTCCGTATTTTATTTCGTTAAGGAAGATTTCTTTTCCTTCATCCAATGGAATCATAGAAATTCCTCTACGTTCGTATTCAGATTCAAGGGTGGATGAAACCATTCCGGCACCTTTCCAAGGCCCCCAGTTGATGGAGATTACCTTTCCTTTTAATCTTTTATTCAGAGCGTTAGCGTAATCATCCAGTACACTGTTGGCAGCAGCATAATCTGTCTGACCTTTGTTACCGTATACGGATGCGATACTTGAGAATAATACCACAAATTGGCAGTCTGTACGAAGTTGTTCAGCCAATACACGAAGTGGCTTTACTTTGGTATCAAATACACGTCCGAAAGAAGAGGTAGTCTTTTGTTTGAATAATTTATCTTCCAAAAGACCTGCTCCATGAATTACACCATCTAAACGGCTGTATTTTTCATAAATATCGCTGATTAGGTTGCTTAATCCTTCTTCGTCGCAAAGATCTAATGACTGATAAATAATCGTGTTTCCAAGCGCTTCCATATCACGGATGGTGCGTAGGATCTGATTATTTTTGAAAACTTTTGTGGTTTCTTTTTCAATTTCAGCAGGAGAAGTGAATTTTCCGGATTTAATCAGATAAGCTCTGATTTCTTCCTTGGTTTTCATTCCTTCGAATTCTTTTGCAGAAACTTCATTTCTTGGATCTGCTGATCTTCCCACTAAAATATAAGTACATGGATATGCCTGAGACATGTGTTTCACCAATTCTGCAGTGATTCCCTGTGCTCCGCCCAATACCAATACTACTGATTTTTGATCTAGCTGAATGTGTGCTTCATTTAAACTCGTCGACAATGGGGAAGGGATAATATCTACCTTATGTCTTTTTTCATTTTTATAAATCACTTCAGCAGGTTTATCGTTGGTTAAGATCTCCTTTAAAGTAATGTCAGCAATCTGATCTACTTCCTGAGGAGTACTTAAACTGATGAATCTGCAAGTGGTGTGATCGAATTCTCTCGCCAAACTTTTGAAAAGTCCCGGATACCCTTGGTGATGACGTAAAACACTTACATCAGTTACTTCCTGAATATGAGCTGCAATATCAGAGATTAAATACACCCACTTTGCTTTATCAAAATCAAGTTTTTTAATCAAATCAACGTGATCTATAATACTTGGTTTATCTGTAGCTGAGAATAGGTCTAGCATGATTAATCCATCAACATTTGAAAGATCTTTATCTGCCTCTACCAATTCTACGATAGCTCCGTGTTTTTCCAATTCAGCTTTAATTGCTGAGGTTTGTTGAGTGTCATCCTGAGTGATGGCGAAACGTTTTCCTTGCAGAACCTCTGTGTTTTGTACTGATGAAGCATCTGTAGGAGTGATATCAAAACGAAGACGTGACAATACGTTATTTGTCGGTTCAGAAGTTGTTTCTTCCTTTACTTCGTTTTTAACTTCATTGGTCTCACCGCTCATTTCACTGATCCAGCTAGCCAATCCACGAAGGGTTTTAATAGCTGCCAATTTTTCCATCACATCATCAGCCTGCTCAAGGTTTTCACCAAAACCGATCTTGTTTTTAAGATCTGCAATGATTTCCATACGCTTGATAGAATCGATACTAAGGTCTGCTTCTAAATCTAAGTCTAGGCCTAACATTTCTTTCGGATATCCTGTTTTTTCACTTACGATATTCAGGATAGCGTTTTGAAGGTCTTCTAATGATAAAGCTGATTTAGCTTGTGGTTTTGAAGCTGCTTCAGGGGCCGTTCCGTTTTTTTCAGGAGCTGCTGCTGCATCTGCTCCTGAGAATTCAGTAAGCCATGAAACTAATCCGCTCAAGGTTTTGATTCCTGCCAATTGTTCCATCACCATATCTTCATTAGTGTTGCCTTTAGCTAAGGTTCCCAATTCGTTACGAAGTGTTCCGATAATTTCCACTCTTTTGATAGAGTCGATGCTTAAATCAGCTTCAAGGTCCATTTCCATGCCCAGCATTTCCTGAGGATATCCTGTTTTATCACTTACAACCTGTAGTAATAAAGCTTTGATATCTCTCGTAGGAGCTGCTTTTACAGAAACGGCAGACGCAGCTACTGCAACAGTTGCCTGTTGAACTTGTTGTACAGGGATTGTACGTTCAGGAGAAGGAGCCGGCATTGGAGTATTGTAAACAGGCATTGGATTCAACTGAGGATTCTGTCCCATAAAGGAAAGCATCACATCACGTTGTGCCTGTATCATTAATTTCATGCTGTTTAAATATTCCTGCAGCATACGTTCTGCCGTAGATAGGCTTTCCGGTGCAGGAGCTTGCGTATTATGAGTAGTAAAATTGTTCATAGGAATAGGATTTATGATAGGGAGTGCACCATTAGCAGGCAGTGAACCTGTTGTCGGATGTGCAGCTTGTCCGTTAACACGCCAGATGGCAGGGCTTTTCTTATACAATTCAGGCTGATTGATGTCAACAAGCTGAACGAAGCGGCCATCGAAAAGTTTTTCAATATTGAAGCTGCGTCCGGTTCCTAAATACTGGGCTAACATGCACAGTAAATGAGTAAACTTGTTACGGCTGCTGTCTTCAACATATAAAGTCAACTGATCTTTTTCAATACATGATTTTGCCAATCCTGTAAGGACTTTTCCAGGTCCTACCTCGATGAAGATTCTTGCTCCATCATTATACATCGCTTGCATCTGTTCCACGAATCTTACAGGCTGTACCAGGTGGTCAGTCAATCTTTCTTTGATGTCTGAAGGATTCGAAGGATATACGTTTGCTGTTGTGTTAGACCATACAGGGATCTGCATTTCCTGGAAAGGAATGTCTTTTAATACATCAGCATATAAATCTTTTGATTTTGCCAATAATGGGCTGTGGAATGCACATGCCACTTCCAGCTTTTTAGCAGAAATACCTTCCTGTTTAAGAACTTCCAGTAATTTATTGATGGCTTCTGTACTTCCAGCGATAACGCATTGAGTAGGCGCGTTGAAGTTAACTGGATAGCATCCTTCCACCTTAGCAATGATCGGCTGTAAACGCTCATGAGTAGCACTTGCAGCTAACATAGAACCCGGATCTCCACCTTCTACTGAGTTTAGGATAGATTGAGCTCTCTGAATACTTAAATCAACCAATTGATCTTCTGCAAATACGCCTGAGAAACATAGAGCTGGTAATTCACCATAGCTGTGACCTGCCAGCATATCAGGAATAATTCCTAATGATTCTAAGAATTTAGCCAATGCAAGATCAACAATTCCTAAAAGCGGTTGTGCCAGACGGGTATCTTTAATGGTTTCTTTCTGTTGTTTTAAATCCGCTTCATTGAATGTTGTAGAAGGGAAAACTACTTTTTCAAGCTCAGGATAATTGTCAATAATCTGACGCATAGCCGGGAAGACTACGAACAGATCACGAGCCATATTGATTCTCTGACTACCTTGTCCTGGGAATGTGAAGGCTACTTTACCTTCTTTTTTGTTAACAGTGAAAGTGTCTTTTGTTTCAATCCCTAGCAATACTAGTTCGAGCTTCATCATCAGGTCAACTGCGTTATCTGCAACAATGCTGAACTGAATTGGTTTTTCTGAAGCAATGCTTAAACTGTAAGCAATATCTTTTAATGGAATCTCATCATTGATTTCCAATAATGTTTTGATCTGGCTTGATTGTCCTTTGGCTTCTTCATAAGTATCCCCACGGAATACAAATAGTTCTGAAGGCCAGGATTGCATAGCGATTGAATCATCCTTTTTCGGATGGTTCGCAATTACAGTGTGGAAGTTTGTTCCACCAAATCCAAAAGCACTGATTCCTGCATAACGATTCTTTTCAGTCCATAACCCAGTTTCAGCATGGAAAGAGAATGGGCTGGTTTGTGCGTTATAATAAGCGTTCGGATTCTTAAGGTGAAGGGTAGGAGGTTTCACACCATGGTAAACGGCAAGAGAAGCTTTGATTAAACCTGCTAATCCTGCAGCACATTTAGTATGTCCGATTTGGGTCTTTACAGAACCTAAATGCGTCTGCCCCGGTAAAGCACCCGAACGGCTGAATAAGTTGGTTAAAGCACTTAATTCTGTTTTGTCTCCAACCACAGTTCCGGTACCGTGAGCCTCTACTAATCCTACAGAGGCAGCACTGATTCCAGCCTGAGTATAAGCACGTTCTAATGCTCTTACCTGGCCTACTTTTCTAGGGGCAGTTAATCCAAGAGCTTTTCCGTCGCTGGATCCACCCACTCCTTTGATTACAGAGTAGATACGATCGCCATCGTTGATAGCATCTTCATATCTTTTTAACACAAGGATTGCGATTCCTTCTCCAAGGGCGATTCCGTCTGCTTCACTGTCAAAGGTAGCACATCTTCCTTTTCTGGAAAGAGCATGGGTGCTGGAGAACATCAGGTAATCGTTGATTCCGTTGTGCAAGTCTGCACCTCCGGCAAGAACCATATCAGATTTACCTAATGCAAGTTCCTGGCAAGCTAAATCGAGAGCCGCCAAAGAAGATGCACAAGCAGCATCTACAGTAAAGTTTCTTCCGCCTAAATCCAGGCGATTCGTAATCCTACCTGCGATCACATTGGCCAAAATACCAGGGAATGAATCTTCTGTGGTATGTGGGAATGCTTCTTTTACTTCTTCGTGAAGTTCTCCAAAGACCTGCTTATAATATCCTCTGAAACTATAGCTGTTGGCAAGGTCGTTACCGCCTTCAGCTCCGATAATTACAGAAATGTTTTCTCTGTTAATATGTTTTTCACCATATCCTGCATCTTCCATCGCACGTTTTGCTACCAATAAAGTCAGCAATTGTGTAGGTTCAATAGCAGCTAGAGATTGTGGCGGAATTCCGAATGCTAGTGGATCAAAATCAATTTTCGGAATGAAACCACCCCATTTGGAATGGGATACATCAGCTTCGTCTGAATCTGGTTTGTAGTAAAGATCTTTATTCCATCTTTCGTCCGGAACTTCGGTAACGCTGTCTTTTCCTAAGATGATATTTCTCCAGAATTCATCCAGGTTTTTAGCACCAGGGAAAATACATTCCATTCCGACAATGGCAATGTCTAAAGGCTTTTCGCTTGAGGTTGGTTGTTCTGATAATTCAGCATTCTGAATGTATTCGTAGTTGTCAATACTTACGTTTTGGTGAAGTTCTTCCAGGGTAAGTACTTTATTTTGCATCGTTGCAATTTGACCAATCATGTACATTCCAAGATCTAATTGATCATCTTTAGGAATATTTACTAATTGATCTCCCTGACGTTCTATTCCTTTGGCTGCGATTCTTAAACGGCCTACGTTTAATTTTTCCAGTTTTTCCCAAACTTCTTTTTTATCTGTTCCTGCTGCTAAAAGTTTAGCTTTCTCGGTATTGAAATGGTTGGCAAATGAAGTATTTAAACAACGGGTTTCATGACCTGGAGCTGTTTCCAATAAAACAGTGTCTTTAGCCTGCATCGCCTGCAGCTGGAATTCTTCCTGAATGGCTCCTGTTTGTACAGCTTCCTGAGTATACAGATAAGCAGTTCCCATCAAAACACCCACTTTTACCCCTCTGGCAGCTAATGGGGCCGCCATAATAGAAACGAATGCTGTTGAGAAATCATTATGTATTCCACCGGCGAAAAATACACTGATATTTTCCGGATGGTCTTCTTTTAATATACGTTCAATTTGCTTTTCCCAAAGAACCATGCTGGATAATGGACCTACGTGTCCACCGCATTCACGGCCTTCGAAAATAAAACTTTTAGCACCTTCTTTAAGGAAAATGTCCAACAGGGCAGGAGATGGAACGTGCAGGAAGGTCTTTATTCCTGCTTTTTCAAATATTTTAGCCTGTGCAGGTCTTCCTCCTGCGATTAGTACTACAGGCGGTTGAGCTTCAAGAATGTATGAGGTTTGTTCATCTCTTAATTCCTGAGGGGCAAATCCTAAAATTCCTACACCCCACGTTTTATTACCAGCCAATTCCTTTGTTTCCATTACCAAAGATTTTGCAGAGCTTCCTTTCAGTAATGATAAGGCAATAAATGGTAAAGCTCCGGCTTCTGCAACGGCATTGGCAAATCCGGGAACATCACTTACACGGGTCATAGGACCTTGAGCAATTGGATATTGTAATCCAAGTTCTTGTGCAAGTGGATTGTTTTGATCAATAACCTGAAGTGCTTTGGCTTGTTTTAAATGACCATACATGGCTTCTTTAAGTCCAAAAGCCAGCTTTTTCAAGGTTCTGAATTCTTCGTACAGATCAGTTGCCAGGGAAATATCCTGTCCCATTGGAATATAGCTCTTGCTGATATCAAGATCTGCAAAATATGATTTAAGATGGTCAGAAGTGATATCATCCGGTAACGAAGGAGAATTAGGTCTTACCAATACTCTGTGATTGGCAATGATCTTGGTTTCAGTACCGTTAAGTTTTGAACACAATTCCTTGATGTCCTTTGGAACTGAGCTTTCAGGAAATAGAGCAAGCTGGCTGTCTAATACAACTCCTGTTGCACCTAAAGCTTTCACGGCTGAGGCAGTATGGAGTCCTATTCCCCCCTGTACCCACACCGGAATGCTTTTGATTTCATTAATAATGCGCTGGAACAATACAAATGTAGATTCATAACCTATTTGACCTCCAGCTTCATTGCCTTTAATGATGATTCCTTTGGCTCCTGATTGCTCAGCCTGTTTTGCTTCTTCTAAACTGCTTATCTGATAAATGATATCCAGATTAGAATTTTGGGAAACCGTCATTCCGAATGGTAAGATCGCAAATCTTACCTTTTCGGAAAGTTGAAGAGTTGAAAGTTTTTCATTAGAAACATATATACCATAAGAGGGTAGGGCTGTTTCTTCCAGTTGACTAAGTGCTGCCTGCGCGGTAGTAAACTCTTGGCCTAAGCTAAGGACAGGAAATATACCCGCCTGATGCAATTTAGGCATAAGGTTGACATCCGGCTTTTCAAAAGGCGTTAGTCCAATAATGGTTAAGTTTTTCATGGCGTGATATGTTAGTAAGGATTTTGTAAAAAACACATAAGTCTTTGAGACAAAGAGAAATGGCTTGTTACAAAATCATAAAATTGGTTTTTATTATATTTTCAATTGTAAAGCTTGTTTGTTGAATATATTTCAACGGCGTATAGGGCGCCCTAAAACGATTAGGGGTAAGAATGGTGTCCGGCTTTTTAAAAGGCATTAGCCTCATAATGGTCAAGTTTTTCATTGCATTTAGTATTAAAATAATAATATGCGATTTTGCATTGAAACATCAATCTAATGGGTATGAGGACTGATTGTTTGTGATGCGTGAATAAAAAATAATAAATTTATGATAAATTCTCAGTCATAAATTTAATTCGATAATAATTTTTTAACAAACAAATGTTAATTATTCAAATGTTATTAAAGTATACGGTTTATTTTCTTATTCGTTATAAACAAGCCGGCACAATCTAGGTAACCATAAAAATAAATAATTATAGTTAAAGAAATGTTAAGCAAATATAGGAATAAAAAATAAAATATTTCAAAAAGAAGAGATTTGTTTTTTTATATATTACAAAAAGATAACATAAATATTTACCGCATAAAATCGACAAAATCGGTGATTTAAAATGTGTGAATTTTTGAGTTGATTTTGTATGGAATTGATTTATATCATATTATTGGCATCTTGGAGAATTGCATTTTGTGACTTATTTTATCCATTTGAAGGTTTTGAAAATAAAGATCGCTTCATGTAATAGAGTAAACATATTAAGGTAATATGAAATATAAATGAAAAAAGCAGTAAAATACTGCTTTAAATGATGAAAAAGATTGAAAATAGATGTTTAATGAGTTTTTATATGGACTGCTTTTCCATTGAATATTTACCTCCTCCTTGTATGATGAGAGTGAGACAGATCCCCAATACTAATAGGTGGTATTCGAAGCCTTCTGTTCCGGCTGGCATTTTTCCGAACCAGTTCATGAAGAATCCATGAGAAGCATGATCCACTACAATCATTCCTATAAATAAAAAGAATATTGCGATGGATGTAATTTTTGTCCAAATTCCCAATAGTATACAAAATGTTCCTAAACTTTCTACTGCAATAGCTATAACCGCTATGAATGATGGAAGCCCTACATGAGTTGTCATATACTGCATTTCACCCTGTAATCCAGGCCCGTCAAACCATCCGAATAGTTTTTGGGCGGCATGTGGGAATAATACCATTCCTAAGGTTAGACGAAGGATTAGAGACCCCCATCCTCCTTGGGTGGATGAGAGCCATTGTTTGAGTTTTTTGTCCATTTTTTAAGTGTTGATGAACAAATTTAGCACGATATAGGAGGATGATTATGTGATTTTTAATACAAAAAACCTGTGATAAATAGCACAGGTTTGTTTAATGATCTTTATATTGCTGTCCTTTCAGACGGTTTAAAGTCTCCCGCGTAATTCCTAAAAAAGAAGCAATATGCTGCTGAGAAAGCCGCTGTTCAAACCAGCCATAGGATTTGATGAATTCCAGATATCTTTCCTCAGCTGTTTTTTGCTGGAATAGTATTCTTTTTTGAAGCGAGATGAAAGCATTCAGAAGTATTTTACGGAAATAACTTTCCACTTGTGGTATTTCTATATATAGTTTTTCCAATTCGTTCTTTTCTATCATGAAAACCTCTGAATTTTCCATCGCTTCAATATGGTATACAGATGGTTGGGAGTAAAGCATGCTGCTCCAATCTGATATCCACCAGTTCTCAAATGCAAACTGCACAGTATTTTCCCGACCGCTAGCACTCACTTCGTATTGACGCGTACAACCGCTTATTACAAAATAATCATGAGTACATAGTTGTCCTTCTTGTAAAAGATATTGCCTGCGTCTGAACTTTTTATATTCCAATGAAGAGCACAGTCTTTCTTTTTCAGATTCTGATAAAGTTACATATTGGCTGATGTGATTTAAGATGCTTTCGTAAGGCGCTGACATTGATTTGGATATGTGAATTACCCAAATATAATCAATCTTACCGGATCTGTTTTGATTTTAGTTAAAATTGCTGAGTTTAAAAAATGCTTAATCCATACTGTTTCGCCAGATCCAGAATGATGTGGTATCCTGCCAATGAATTTCCATGTTGATCCAAAGCGGGGCTGAATACTCCGATCCCCATTTTTCCGGGAACACTTACGGTAATTCCGCCGCCTACTCCAGATTTGCTAGGTAATCCTACCATTCGGGAGTATTCACCACTGAATTCGTACATTCCGGCGGTCAGCATTTGAGATTCTATCAGTTTGGCAGTGTCAGCGTTTTTATACTGAGTGTCTCCATCAAAACGTACACACTGATTAGCAAAGAAATATCCGATTTTCGCCAGGTCTTCAGCGGTAAGTTCAATAGAACACTGTTTGAAGTAATTATCCAGCTGGTCTTCATTTCCTGAAATCAATCCGCTGTTTTTCATGATGTAGAACATACCACGGTTACGATGGCCTGTAGATTTTTCAGATTCGTATACAGATTTGTTGTAATCAATGCCAGGGTTCTTGGTAATATATCGAACCATATCCAGTACTTTAAGGAAAGGCTTTTCACCTTCACCGGAGATGAGAGATGTGGTGAGAATGGCTCCGGCATTCATCATCGGATTAAGAGGCTTACCAGTGGTTTCAAGGTTGGAAAAGTGATTGAAAGGTTTGTCTGACCCGAAATAGCCTATTTTGTCAAAGACATTGGCCTCTCCTCTTTCATTTACAGCAACCATTAGAGCAATGATCTTGGAAATGCTTTGCATGGTGAACTTTTTGCTAACGTCACCTGTGTTGAATACTTTTCCATTTTTATCTACTACAGAAAAGGCAATAGCTTTAGCGTCCATTTTGCCCAATTCAGGAATATAGTCAGCTACTTTACCCTGAGTATAATAATTTCTGTTCTTTTCCAGGATGCTGTTTAAGGTTTTTTCTGAAATGGTTGAAACATCTGCTGTTTTTTGAGCGTACATCACTGTATTTAAGGACAAAAACCCTGCAATAAGAATTCCTTTGGCGGAAAATAAAAAGCTATTTTTTTTCATGTAGAATATTTTCGAATAAAAGTTGATCATAAGCCTCGAAAAAACAAAGATAAGGTATTTCATTTTTTGTGCAAGATCTTATGTGGCTGGGATAGGTAAGAGATTTTTATCTTTTTAGTTCAAAATCTTTGTGAAATAATATTCCATATTGATCCAGCATATGAGTTTTACTGTTTTCTTCCTTTGCATTTCCGGTATCAATATAGTAGAGTGGAAGTTTTTTATGAATTACATCTTCCTGATCCTTTGGGCTAAGGTATTTAACGACCTTAATATTGCTGTCTTTCTGAAAATTCCCCATCAGTGAAATCTGTTCAGAAAAATTCCCTAAGTGAAAAATAACAGGTTGTTTTGCAGCATGTATTTTGATTTCACGAATAACATCTTTACAGTATGCTAATTCCTGATCTTCATAGTTTTCATTGATAAATACACCTCCTGTAAACTGAACTTTCTTTGCGGTTACATGGATCAAAAATGGAGATAGAAATAATGCCATTATTACTGGTTTTATCAGTTTGTCATTCAATATATATTGTAAGACAATAAGAACAAAGGGAACTGATGGAATTAAATAACCTGCTTCCAATGGGTATTTGATAAAAAATGCGAGATTGAAAACGATCATTAGAATACAGAATACAGCAAAATTATTTTGGGGTAAATTTTTTACGTTTGGATAACCTCCTTTAAATAACTGGATAATTAAACCTAAAAGAATGGCAAGTATCCCTAAAGTTCCATATAGATATAAGGTGGCTAGGCTTAACATGCTTCCAACACTAACTGATGAGTCGCTATAACTTTGAAGGAAGCTGGTACCATATTTTAAAATAACGGGTGAAAATAAAATGCAGGTGAAAATAAAGCTTAAGACAGAGAATTGTAATGCCTTTTTGATATTTCTTTCAGAGTAAGTATATGATAGGAAAACAAAGGCCGGAAGAAAAATAATATTGTTGAACCTCGTGCTTACCATAAGGCCGAAAAGTAAAGCAGAAAGCCAAAGCTTTTTATGGAGAAGATAATAAGTGCATCCCAGTAAAAAGAATAAAGACCAATTGTATTCCATAGCTACTGTGCTGGAGAGATAGATAATCGGTACAAATGGAAATACCAAGGCAATAAGAAAAGAATGTTTTATTTTCAAAAGATCCAAAATCTTAAAAAGATATAAGCTGCAGCCTGCTGTAAATACAACTGACAATAGGTTGATCACCCAATATGGATATTGATATACTAATGAATATAAAAATTCAGGAAACGGATATCCGGGAAAGCGGGAAACATCATAAATATGGTTTTCATGTAATACTTTTCCTGTATATACTTCTCTCCAGGCGTCTAAATCAGTTCCAAGACTGTTAAAAATAAAAGGGAACCTGGATAATAATACAATGACTATTATCATTATTTCCTTATAGTATTTTTTCATGTTAATTACCAGATTGTTTTCTGGTGCAAAATAAGCTCTTTTTGCTTAATAAATAAAGAAAGGTATCTTTTTCTATAAGGTTGGATAATGCTGCTTGGTGGAGGGCAAAAATAAAAGTCTGGAAAAAGATTTTTCTTATGTTTGTTGTTATGTTTTTATAACTTATTTATTATTATTTATGTTTAAAATTCATTTTATGTTGTGTTTTTAGTTTATTTTATTCTATATATTGTTGTTTAAATAAGTGAAAAATCAATTATTTTAGGTTTTAAAATGGGCATCAGTTGATTTTTTATAAATAAGTACAACTGGGTTAAATTAAGATATAATCAAGAATTGGAGTGTATTTTTGATGTTAAGTTTATAAAAAAGTAATATTTTTCACTAATAAATGATTTTAGTGTTAAAAAATTCGTTATTTTTCAAGCGAAAATTAATACATTTTTATTAACCATGAAAAACACTACTTATTTTAGTAGGCAGCACATCTTCAGATGGCTCTTACTATGCTGGCTCCTTGTACCTTGGGGGCTGCAAGCACAATCATCAACTCATATTACCTGGGACTCCCAGGTCGGATGTCAGAACTTCCGTGGAGAAAAAGGGGCAGGAGATAATTCTGTTGCTGCTTCAGATATTGATTCCGGTACTTGTGTCCGGGTCTGTGAAGGGAGCAAAGTGAAATATACTGCTCATGGCTCGAATATTAGTTTTGTAGCATGGATACCTACCGGTGGAGTATTACAGACTACATCAGGAGGTGCCAATCTTACAGCTGAAATTTTATGGGGAACTGCTGGAGCAGGCTCTTTACAGGCGACAGTTACATTTACTGATGGAACTGTTGAAACCCAGGATATCTGCATTGAGAAAATAAATAAGCCTTCTGCAGACTTTAATCTCGTTAATCTGAAAGATATCGTATGTAAAAATACCGAGGTTCATTTTGACAATTTATCTCATGCGAATGGAGGTACTGATATTGTTAATTATTTCTGGGATTTTGGTGATGGAACCACATCTACAGCTTTTGAACCCTCTCATACCTATACTCAGGCTGGAGGAGTTACGGTTACCTTAACTGTCACCAACAAATGTGGATGCTCAGAAACAACGTATCATAAATTAGAAATCACAGAAGCTCCACCCGTACAGATTAGCTGTGCTTCAGTGGTATGTGAAGGAAGTGCCGAAAGATACAGTGTGAAGAATGGATGCAAAGGAGAATGGAAAGTGATTGGAGGATCATGGCATAATATCTCTGAAAACGAAATCGAAGTAAAATGGGATAGTGTAGATCCTGAAGATGGTTTTGGCTATGTGATGTATAGATCTGAATGTGGCTGCCCAGTTTGGACTACAGTTAAGATTCCTGTCATTCTAAATACTGCAAGAATTAAAGGAGAATCAGTAGTATGTTTAGGAAAACAATACACGTATTCACTTCCACAGTGGCCAACTACTCACATTGACTGGGATGTAACAGGACCTGCGCCAGGTCAGTTGACTTATAACCAGCAAAGAAATGAAATTCTTTTCACCGGAAATGTTCCAGGTACCTACACCCTTACTGCTTCCTATAAAAATACTTTATTATTATGCGGAGGTAATGCACAAAAAACGATTGTTGTAGAAGCGCCTGTAACTATATCAGGAGGAAAAGAGGAAATCTGTGTGGGAACACCACAAACATTTACAGCTACACCTAATGTTCCGGTGATCTGGAATGTCACTTTAAATGGTGGAGTAGTCTATACGTCACCACAACCTACTACTGCTGCTCTTGATTATCCTTTCTTAACAGCAGGAAATTATGTGATTACAGCAATCAGAGGAGGATGTGAAAGTAATCCAATATTGATTAAGGTGGTGAGTATTCCTAGGCCGCCAAGAGGATTTATCTTGGGAGAGGCAGTAGTATGCCCAGGCAGACCTTATACTTACTCACTTGTAGCACCTCAGCCCGCTGGAGTAATTCCTGTATGGAGTGTTACGAATGGTACTATCCAGGGAAGTAATGCAGGAAGTACTGTTACTGTTATCTTTAATGCGGGAGCACCTTCTTATTCAGTATCTGTTGCTTATAGAACGAATAGCCCGGCAGCTTGTCTGTCTAAGCCAATTTCATTTGATATAAAGCCAATGGATATTAATAAAATCTTTATTAAGCCAAATTCAGGACCTTTCTGCCCAAGCAGTACACAGAACTTTGAAGCTTATTTAGATGATATTGTTCCGGATTCTATGGAATGGAGTTTTGAAAACCCTAATTTCGGAAGTTTTGTATCCGGGCAAGGCACTCCATTTGTGACGGTAAATATTAACGAGGTTGCAAATAACATATATACAACTAACCTGAAACTGGAAGTTGTGGTGTGCGGACAGAAAAAGGTATTTTTAATGCCTGTAAGTAAACTGGCTCTTCCTGTAGTTAACTTTACGAATATTGGGAAGATTTGTTTAGGCTCAGATCTTCACTTCACGGTTGATCAGGGAGGAATTACTTCTGCTACAGAGGTAACGTTTACTTTTGCCAATGGGACTACTCACCCGGCAACATTCAATTCTTCCGGAGTCTATGACTTCCCAAATAACGGTTATATCCAGAATAATACAGGAGGTAACGTTTCTCAAATAGTTACTGTGACTTATACAGGAACGAATGGATGTGCATATGAGCCAAAGGCAACTGCAAGTTTCATTATTCTTCCTGAAACGATTATTACGGTTTCACCGGTGTATAATCTTATGGTTTGTGATGATTATCCTTTACAGCCTTATACGCTTACTGCTAACAGCTCTACAGGTCTTACGAACATTGTGGAGTGGCAATGGTTTAAGAATGGAACTCCAATAGGAGCTACTACTAACTCATATACCTTATCGGGAACCGGCCTGGCAGGAACTTATCAGGTAAGAGCTAAAGATATTAATGGCTGTTATGTATATTCACAGGAGATTAAAGTAATCAATTCTTGTCCGACAGCTAGTAGTTGTACAACACCTCCTATGGTGAGTTTTACGCCAAAATGGACTGGCTGCAATACGATTACAGTCAATAATTTAAATGTAAGTATTCCTCCAGATGAGATCCAGTGGGTATCTAATAGTGTTCTTACGTTGGTAAGTGCTCAGGGACAGCCTACAGCCACATTCCAAACTAATCTTGCAGGTGCACACATTGTAAGTGTACGTTTAAGATATGGTTCATGTTGGTATTCAACAAGTTTTGAGGTTCGAAAACTGTATGAGCCTAAGCTTAATATTGGTCAGGTTTGTAACGGTAACGGATATAATGTTACTTTATATAACTCATCGTCCATATTTGAGGTTAATCCTAGCTCTATAGAATATAGATTCAGCGTGGCAGGACAGCCGGATCAGGTTGGGCAAACGGCTACTTATAACAATATGACGCCAGGTACTTACACCTTTACGATGAAGGTATCTGTACCATCACAACCATCATTGCCAGCATGTACAATTACGAAAACGATTACACTGGCACCAGTTCCAAGCACGAATTTCTTGCTTCCATTCAAGGCATGTAAAGGTGAGGTAATTACTCTTTCACCAAGCTCATATACTTCTGGGAATATCTATACATGGTCTTTTGACGGAACCTCTTATGTGACTTCACAACAGAATATGAATGTTACATTCAATACTGCAGGAGTGAAGAGTGTAAGCTTGATGATTAAAACTCCTCAAGGCTGTGTGTATAATTCTATTGTACGTAACATTACCGTTTATGAAGCTAATTTAAATGGAAATCTTACTCCACCCAATGCAGTAGCATGTGAAGGAACTTCTCCACTGATCTCATTTGTGCCTTCAGGTACAGTGCCTTCAGGTTATATTTGGATGAATGGTAATGTTCAGGTGCCGGGTGCACCAAACTCAATGAATTTTGTACCAACACAATCAGGGAACTATTGGCCGATATTGATTTCAGCAGACGGCTGTATGACTAATGTAATGAGCGTTAAAGCGGTAGGTGTTGCATTTAAAAAACCTCCGTATGTAAGTATATCTGGACAATCAAACGTTTGTGCTAATAGCCAAACAACACTTAAGGGTATTTTAACAGATAATACTTTAGAATACAGATGGAAAAGGAATGGAGTTCCATTGTCAACAGGATGGATTACTATTCAGCCTGTTGCTTATACTGTTAGCGGACTATCGGCAGGTACTTATACCTATACTTTAGAAGCACGTGTGCCAGGAACTACAGACTGTTCAGGCTCTAAAGATTTTGTTGTTACAGTGAGCAACCCGCCGGCAGCTCCTACGGTAACCTATACTCAGATAGGATGCCAGCCTTACAAAATTCAACTTACAGCGTCTGGGCCTGCAAATGGTGAATATAACTGGAGTAATGGAATGTCTGGGCAAACCATTACAGTAGATGAAGGAGGAAAATATAAAGTAATCTATACTGCACCAAGTGGCTGTAAAGTATTTGGTATGGTAGATGTACCATTGAGTATCGAAAGCCTGATGTGGGTATTCCCTACAGGATGTTACAGCTATTGTAGAGACAAAGATCGTTATATTTTAGGACCAAAAGGTAACTTTGATTACCACCAATGGGAAAGATTCGGAGTGAGTTTACAAAATGGAACTAATACTTTCATCAGTCCATTTAGTTTTGTTGACTCACCTGGAACTTACAGGTTGAGAATTGACCAGTCTGCTGGTGGAATGTATTGCAGATATTATTCAGGAGCAATGAACTATTACCCTGGAAAAGATTGCGGTATAGAAACACAATGTAACTTTGAAGTTAATATTACTGCATTCAAGTGGGATGGTGATCATTATAATGTTCATGGAACAATATTTAATGCAGGCAGCCAACCGGCAATGCTTGATATTTCAAGTATAAATGGATATGGAACCTATTTCCCATCTATGATTACTATTCCGGCAGGAGGTACCTATGATATGAATGCCAATCCATTGGCTTTCTATCCTAATGCCAGCTTCCCTGGTGGATATGATGCGATCTTATTCTTAGGACAAGATGATTGTAAGTTTGTAGGGGAACCAAAAAATATAGGTAAATCTGTTTTTGCTAAGACAGGAAATACACCAAGTCTTACTACAGATTCTTCTCTGAAACTGATGCCAAATCCGGCGAAGGATATCGTAAGGGTTTCGTATGATACCGGTAATGAGAAATTACTGGCAACACAGATCAAGGTTTTTGATACCATGGGGAATATCAAATACCAGAAAGAGCTGAAGTCATCTTCAGGAGAAGTAAGTGTAGACATTTCCCACTGGCTGCAGAGTACATACATTGTTATTGTGCAGGCAGGAGAAAAATCATTGCAAGGCAAATTGATTAAAAATTAATCCATACTTCATTTTAGTAAGCAGTGTTCTCTTCGGAGAACACTGTTTTTTTATGAAAGAATATCAATACATTTCTTCATTGTAGATTTGTCTTCCAAGATAGAAAAGTTCATGTTTTTTAAGATTTATATTATCCTCAAAAATATCATGAACAAAATGAACCAATTCATTGACCTTTTCCCTTTGGGTAATTCGGATCCGGGATTCAAAATTAGAAGTAAAACCACTTTTGGTATAATTCAATGAACCCAGATAGGCTACTTTTCTATCAATTACGTAAATCTTTGAATGAAGGAACTTATTGTCATAACGATTGTTTCTGATATATTTGAAGTTTAGATTTTCAGAATAATGATAGGTATAGATTTCCATTTTCTCTACTTCAGTTTTCTTCTCCCAACATCTGAAAAAACCATATAAAGAAGCCGCGGCAACTATAAGAGCTACAAAATTATTTGAATTGGTAAGATCATCAACAAGATGTATCCCAAAATAAATCAGAGCAAAGATTCCCAGACAGAATAGGATAATAGAAGATAAAAAGAAAAGATTTTTCAGACTTTCCCTTTTCTCTTTTTTCTTTACATCTGTCACCCGGTTCTGGTGGATCAGCTTTCGTAATACACTTCCGTATTGTTCAGGTCGAAGATCACTGAATGCTAATCTCACATTGATATTTCTGTTCTTCAGCATCAGGAGATCATCCACCTTTACTTCATCAATATAGGGAGAGATGATGAGAACTTCTGCTTTTGCGTTTAGGATGTCATTATTCAGCTGAGTGCCCGCATTTTGTCCTACAAATACTTCAACTCCTTCGCTGTTTTCAGTATCAATTTTAAAATAATATTTTTTCTTTTCTTTATAATACACGTTTTCTTTTTCTTAAATAGTATTGAAATTATATGTTTCCAGATATGTCTGTTTTTAACGAGATCAACTTCTTCATCTGAAGGCTTCATACAATCCGGATTTTAGGCGTCAAATTTACGTTTCTTTTTATTCTCTGCTTTATGGGAAAGCATAAAAAAAACCTGACATCCTTCTAGTGTCAGGTTTTGATCAATATGTAGTTTTTTAAGTTAACTTGAAGATTATTCTTTTTTGTTTTCGAGATCTTCATCATTCTCTAATCTTTCGAAGAAAACCAGAAAATCTTCTTCACTTAGGATATCAAGCTTTTTTCTTAATCTGTATTTTTTCTGCTGGACAGATTTGTGTTCAATGGACATATAAGAAGCAATCTGCTTAGAACTAAAATCAAGCTTTATCATAGCACATAACCATAGATCTGCTGAAGAGAGATCGCTATTTCTTTTGAGTAATGATTCAATGAAACCGGGATAGAGTTCCTGGAATCTGGTTAAAAATGAAGAATCATTGCTTTCAGCCAGCATCATCAATTCATTATTGTTTTCATTAATTTTATGATTCAAGGTTTCATTTTCATTTTGCAAACGCGCTATATTGTGTTTTAAGTCAGAGCTTTCATCGATGATCTGCTTTTTGACCCGTTTCAATTTTTTATATAGTAAAAAGGCAATGAGTATGATTATCAGTAATACCAAACCTGAAAAGATAATGGTGTTGAATTTAAAAGTCTGTGCAGAGACTTCTTTTTCAGTCAGTAATTTTTCAATAAGCAGGTTTACAGTGTTATTCTGATTTTGTGATAATTGTTCTTTGGCGTGGGTGAATTTATTATTGAATTCTGCCTCTTTCTCTTGATCTCCCAAGTAGCCGTAGGTTTCTGCCATAGCTTCATACATAAAAGGAATATTATATACCTTATGAGTTTTGATAAAGATATCCAATCCCTCCTGATAGTATTTTAAAGATAGAGAGTCTTTCTCTTCTGCTTTATAATAATCGCCTACAATTCTGTAGATTTGTCCTTTCTGCGAATCTAATACTCCTTTTTTTTGAGCGTTAAGAGCAAGTGCCCTGTCGATATAAAATTTTGCGGAATCTATTCGCTTTGTATAGTATAGATGGTGTTTTGCAATCAAACTGTTGATCAAATCCGTATTGTCAATATTCATTGCTTTATGAAAATACATCAACGCAGAATCATTCTGCTTGATATCATAAAGGAAATCTGCTCTGTTCGAAAAAACTTTCTGCAGGTTATATTGCTTTTTATCTGTTAAAGAGCATTGGCGGGTATAGTAAAGTGCTTTAGCATTATATTCAAGAGCTGTGTTGTACAGCTTGGTTACTTTGCTCATCTGGCCGTATTCCTGAAATAGTCTTGCTTTGAGCGCTTCATTATCAGAGTTTTTAAGCAATGCTTCTGCCTTTTTTAAAAATACCAGTCCTTTTTCATAGTTTCCTACAGTGACAGAAAGATTGGATATGTTCATATAGCAAAGAGCTGCTCCGTCTGTATAGCCATTTTTTTGTGCCATATGGAGATACTCTTGGTTAAGCTGCAATGCTTTTTCATAGTTCCCGGAAAGGCGGAGGGCATCACTCTTCTGAAGCAGCGGATAATCGAAACTTTCTTTTTCCTTATTTTTTGAAGTACAGTTGATGAGTACACTGCAAAGTACAAGTAATGGAACGAAGTTTCTTTTGAAGAAATCGATTTTTTTCATAGAGTAGGATCGGTAGCAAACTTAAGAATAAATCAGACAAACTTTATGATAAAAACTAAAGATTTAAGAATAATTCATACGAATCAGATAGTTTGTAATAGTAAAATGAGTTATTCGATGAAAGAACGACAATAGATATGTTTATTAAAATAATAGAAAATCCTCGTAATGAAAACACCAAAGCATTTTTGTTTTTCGGCAGATGGAATGAGTGATAAAATTGATTCTTTATTTTTGCATGGAATACATCCTAAAATATGACCAATATATTTTCTGACAATCATCAAGTAGGTGTGGTTTCTACGTTTGCTGAACTTGTAAATAATAATTTTCAGGGAAATATCAATGCTATGTGCTGGTACAGGAAATTAGATGGAGATTTTAAAGAAATTGTTTCCAAACTTCAATTAAAAGATAATATTACTGAAATTTCTACTGAAGATCTTTTAACGTTAGAACTCTCAGAAGAAGGAAACATAGCCAGAGAAATAATCCTGAATGATTTACAATTATTAGCTGATTTCGGAGCGTCACCTTCTCTTAATCTGCTTAAAAATTATGAGCGGGATGAAGAATTCGATTTTATTTCAACGGATGTTTATTCATATCATGTGGATCGCTCACCCATTGGAACAGATACTTTCTTATGTACTTATTTTGGGGCTTCGAGTGATATATTGCCCAATGAACAAGCCATACCCAAAATAGAAGTTCCTGAAATTCGGGAAAAACTCAAGGAATTGCATGATGGACCTGAAGAAGATTTTGAAGACTTTCTAAAGGACTGTTTTTTTGATCTGCATTATCAGGCTAAACCCAATGCAGACCCTATCAATCTAGGATTAGGACACCTTTGGCGGCTGGCTGTAGATCATCCTGAACAAAAAGTTCTGCCTTGTGTACATAGAGCTCCTGTTGAAAATGAAGGAGAATACCGCCTGCTTTTGATTTGTTAAATCATATGGTAGTATTAGGTTTTTCATTCAAAAGTAGTATCTTTAAATGATATTATCTTATTTTGGGTTTTTTTGACTTGTGAATTAAGATTATAAATGTATTGAATTTTGACGGCTAATGACTAGATCGATTGTAATTTTAATTTTCTTTTTGAGTGGTTTTTTCTTTTTAAATGCACAGGAAAAGAAAGATTCACTTTATTATAAAATAGAAGAATTTTCAGATAAAAGAAAAGTTACCAAATTTCTTCATCGCTTCATATTTCGTAGAGAAGCTGATTCTACTTCTGTTAAATCCAGAACTGAAAAGCTGCCACAGGAAGCCTATAATAAAAGATACATCCGGAATATCAGGATTGAAACCATTGACCCTTTTGGGTATGATTCTAAAGATCAGAAAGAAAAACTGAAATGGTATGACTGGTTTACAAACCACCTTCATTCTACAACAAGAACTTCTACGGTTAATAATTATTTGCTTTTTAAAGAAGGGGAGGAGTACAATGCTCAGAAACTTTATGAATCTGAACGTTTGCTGAGAACAATGCCTTTTATCAACAGAGTGAATATCAGTGTTGCAGATGATGCTTCCAGTAAAGACTCTATTGATGTAGTGGTAAAAGTTCTTGATTCCTGGAGCTTAAAACCGAGAGTCAGTTATTCAGGAAGTAAAATTGGTCTTGGAGTAACCGAAGAAAATGTACTGGGGTTAGGTCATACATTTGATTTTCTTTACAGAAATGATTCTAAAGAAAAACAAGATTATGTTTTGGGAAGCTATACAACCTATAATCTTTTTGGATCTTATATCAGTGCTCAAATTCTTGGAGAACGGGATTTTTTGAGAAACGAAAGAATTAATTTTAATGTCAGACGAGACTTCTTTTCCCCATTAACAAAATGGGCTGGTGGTTTTACTTTTGAATATTTTATGCGGAATGTTCTGCTTCCGATAGAAACGGATACTGCTTTTCCTGAAGTTCAGATCAAAGTGTATAGTCAGGACTTATGGGGTGGTTATCAGATCCCGGTTTCATCAAATCCTAAGGAAAAAGTCAGCAGCAATATTGCCATTATAGGGAGATTCCAGAACTACCAGTATAAAGACAGTCCTGGGATTGATCAGTATAAGTATTTTAGCTCTTACAATAGTTTTTTGATGTCTGTAGGGCTTATTAACAGACGGTTTTCTGTTCAGAAGAATATTTTTCAGTATGACTTGCCGGAGGATATCGCTTACGGGAATTCTGTGAATCTTATTGGAGGCGGCTTGTCGAGAAATAAAGAAGTGAACCCTTATGTAGGTGTTTCTGCATCATATGGCAGCTTTACAAAGTTGGGATATTTTACCTTGAAAGCCCAATTTGGTAGATTTTTTAATGAAGACAGCCAAAACAGAGAATCTTTCCGTGTAGATGGAACGTATTTTACCAATCTTATGGACTGGAAATTTGCTAAGGTAAGACATTTCTTTTCTCCCACTTTAGCGTTGGGAAATCCACAGCATAATTATTCTTACAAAGACAGAATTAATCTTTCTTCACCAGATGAGTTTCCGGTTTATAACAGCGATTATATTGGGACTAAAAAAATGGTTTTAAGGTATCAGCTTCAGATGTTTATTCATAAAACCTGGAAAAATTTCCATTTCAGCCCGTATCTAACAATGGCAGTAGGATGGTTGGGAATGCCTGATGATAAACTGTTGAGTACCCGGGCAAACACTAAAATAGGATTAGGAGTTTTAATTAATAATCCGTTTTTGGTCTTCAACAGAATTCAGATTTCCTTTACCTATTATCCACGGGTTCCTTTTGACAATAACTCTGTTTTTGATTTTAACAGCAATCGAAATAATTTGTTGCCAATGAATAGCTTTGCAACGGAAGTGCCGCACTTTGTGAATTTTGGAAATTAGAATATTTCCCCACCAGTCAAATTGTAGAAAATCATTGATTGCTTTTATGATTTAAGAGTCTAAGAATCTAAGAATAATTGATAATAAGATATAACTTCATAAAATACAAGCAACTTCATAATAATTAAAGTTGCTTGTATTATACAAAATTATTTCCCGATACAGAACTTCGAGAAAATATTCCCCAATACCTCGTCATTTGTAACCTCACCAGATATCTCCCCAAGATGCTCCAAAGCATTTCTCAATTCATAAGCCAGTAGCTCTGTAGAAATCTGGAAGGAAATTGCCTCTTTTACCTTGTTTACAGCGTCTAAAGACTTTTGTAGAGCCTCGAAGTGGCGTTGGTTAGTGATAACCACATTATTCTCTTGTGATTTTAACTGTTCAACGTATGAAGATAATTCATTTTTAAGATCCTGGATGTTTTGATTCTCAACAGCAGATATTTTGATAAAGTCAAATTCATGTGAAATAGCCTTTCTGAAAATATCTTCCACTGTTTCGTATTTTGTTGGAGTAACTTCATCAATTTTTGTTGCGCAGATGATTAATTTCAGATCTTCTCTCAATAAAGATTGGATCATTTCAATATCTTCGGAGAAATCTTCAGTAGCAGCGTCAGTCAAATACACTAAAATATTGGCATTTTCTACCTTTTCCTTAGCCTTTTTTACACCAATGGCTTCAATTTCATCCACTGTTTCGCGTAATCCTGCAGTGTCAATCAAGCGGAAGGCATGACCTTTAATATGAAGAACTTCTTCAATCGTATCTCTTGTGGTTCCCGCAATATTACTTACAATTGCTCTTTCCTCTTTCAATAAAGCATTAAGTAGGGTAGATTTCCCTGCATTAGGTTTTCCGATAATTGCAACAGCAGTACCATTTTTAATGGCATTTCCATATTGAAAACTCTCGATTAGGGAGTTTAATTTTAAGTCAATTTTATCCAATAATCCGCTTAAAGCAGTTCTATCAGCAAATTCTACATCTTCTTCAGCAAAATCCAGTTCCAATTCGATAAGAGAAACAAAGTTCAGAAGATCAGTTCTTAATAACGATATTTCGTTGGTGATTCCACCTTTTAGCTGGTTAATGGCTACTTTTCTGGAGGCTTCATTTTCAGAGGCGATTACATCAGCAATCGCTTCTGCCTGAGAAAGGTCAATTCTTCCATTGATGAAAGCACGAAGGGTAAACTCTCCGGCTTTAGCCATTCTTGCTCCATTTTTTATAAGAGTTTCAAGAATACGTTTTCCGATATGTGGAGAGCCATGAAACGCAATTTCTACAGAATTTTCTGTAGTGAAACTTTTTGGTGCCAGGAAAATAGAAAGCATAATTTCATCAATAGCTTCTTCGCCATCCATAAAATACCCGTAGTGGATAGTGTGGGATTTCTGTTTCTCCAGCCTTTTTGCAGGAAAACTTTTCTGAACGATGGGTAAAACATCATTTCCGGAAACTCTGATAATGCCTAAAGCACCTATTCCATTGGCTGTAGCCAGTGCACAAATAGTATCGTTATTCATGGTGCAAATTTACGTTTTTTAATGCAAATTTTACAGCGGTAGCATATGTATTGTCTATACTTCATATTGGGAGAGTTTTATCGGGAATATCATTATGTTTTCTGGATGTTCTGCTTTGAACATACAAAATGAAGTGATGGTAAATTTTAAAGTGAAAAAAGATTGTGATTTTCAAAAAAATCATTGGTCTTAATTGGATACATGTTGCTCTTACTTTCTGTGATACTATCCTTAGATGATATCAGGAAAAAAGCCCTTTGTTTATATAGTTGGAAGTTACTTTGATAGATAAATTTTATGATATTAATTTTTTGTGATTTATCATCTGAAAAATATGAATTATAGGATGATTGAAGTATTTATTGGATTGATAATGTAATGTACTTCATAAATCGTACAATATTGATACATATTGTTTTATGCTTTTCAAAATTTACCTTTTTTATAGACAATAAACCAATACATACTCATGATAATATTGAATTTTTAAATAATATAATAAGGTTTCTTAAATATATGTAGTTTTGAGTTGAGTAAAGTGTTGTCTGTCAAAGGTTTGTTTTTCTTTTTAAAATAAACATTACAAAATATATTTTTTTGGTTAAACCAAACCGGCATGGTATTTTATTGTTATTTAGAATAATAATGAAGTTTGGTATGTTAATTGTTGAGTAGGGATTCGATGATGTAAAAAAAACACATATTTATTTTAAAAATGTGAATAATTTGTTAATTTGACATAAATACGTATGAATAACTTAAATTTTTTCGATTTTAATAAAAAATTATTTTTTTTATTAATGGCTGTTTTCTACAGTCTGACATATGCTCAGACATGTACACCTTATACGGGACAAGCAATGACAGCTGGAAATACTTATTGTATTGACGGTGGATATAATACATTAAGTGTTGTTACTATTCCTAACGGAGCTACGCTTATTGTGAAATCCGGACAGTTTCAGGTTTCAGGTATTCAGGTAATGGGAAATCTGGAAATTGGGGATGGAGCCAGTGTAAAATCTAATGGATCTATTCAAATTGGAACCCATGGTTCTCAACAAAATTCAAAAGTTACACTGGGAACAAAATCTTTTCTTTCTCTTACAGGATCAGTTACTCAGGGAGATCCAACTTTTGGAGGTTTTTTCCCAGGGACAACGTCTATGATAGAAATGGGAACAAGTAGTGTAGTGGAGATATGTGGAACATTTACTCAGCAATCAAAAACTTATCCATCGGTTAAGTATGTTGGAGCTCCTACAGGAAAAGCGTATTGTATTGCAAAAGCACAAGTGAATGGTGTTGGTGATGGTGCGGTTATCAGTAATGATAGTCAGATTGTAGCCATTGCTATGGGAAGTGTTACAGATCTTGGTGCTGGTGGAGCAAGTTTCTGTGGTCCTAATGCTACTTCTGCTACATGTCCGTCACTTTGGCCAAATGGTTTGTCTAACGATCCTACCAGTTGTGGTAATGCTCCTACAATTATTGATGATATAGATAGTTTCTGTACAAAACCTGGTGCATCAGGAACACCTGATGGATTTACGAAATTCGGAATTACTGTTCAACAAAAAAACAGTGCATGGCCAGAAAATATTCCTAATGGTTTCGTTGCTATGGAAGCAAAAAATAAAGGTTTTGTGATTACAAGAGTTCAGCACGTAAGTCAGACTCCACAATCAGGAGATGCTATTGCAGATCCGAAAGAAGGAATGCTAGTATATGATCTTCAGGATAAATGTGTGAAGTTATATAACGGTACCGAATGGAAGTGTGTAGAAAGAAGCTGTAATGATTAATTTAAGAATTTAAAAGGATGAAAAATTTAAAAAATATAAGCATAGCAGCCGCCCTTGTTATTTTTAACCTTTCTGCTGCACAGGTAGCAATAGGAAAGCAAGCAGTGGATGGAAACAGTACAGTTCTGGATTTTGATAATGTATCCGGAAATACAAAAGGATTGATCCTTCCTGCTACTTCTGGCCTTCCAACCGGATCCCTGGTAAATGGAACATTTGTTTTTGATGTCAATGATAAAAAAGTAAAGGTTTACGAGAATGATGTATGGAAGCCTTTATCTGATACCGGCAGCTCAACTGCTATTTTTACGAACAATTCTGATGAGGTAGGGAAAGGAGTTATCATTGGAGCAACATCCAGCACAGCAGATGGGGTATTGATCTTGGAGTCTCCTGATAAGGCAATGATCCTTCCTCAGATTGCTGTTCCTCATATTAATGTAAAAAATCCATATCCGGGAATGATGTGTTATGATACAGCGAGCAAAACATTAGCAGTATTTGATGGATCAGTCTGGAATTATTGGAAATAAAATATAGAATAACAATTATTTTCCGGGAAACCGATATATAAGTTTATAATGTGTATTGAAGCAGTGGTATAGATCTATGCCACTGTTTTTTTATGATGTTTTTATAAAAAAGAGAGATTACAACTTCTCAAATGTAATCTCTCAATTAAACAAATAATATAAATTGTAATATTCTCAGTTTTCTATGAAAAGATGGATTATCATTCTGAGATATTATTTCATCATAGGTTGTTGTGTTAAATAGGCCTCTTTTATTTGTGTTTTTAGTTAATATTATTTGTTTAGTTTTTAAAATAAATCCCACCCCTCTAGATTTTCATCATTTGTGTTCTTAATACTTTTATTAGATTAAAGCTAAAAGTGTAGCAGAGGGGAAGGGTATTATAATATTTCTTTTAAATTATATGCTTTAATATATGTTTATTCTTTAATGGTGTTATTAATATTTTTCACATGACAAACATATTCAATAATGATAAATATTTCCAAAAAATCGCATACGACATAGCTACACTACAGCTACTACTTGGTGTTTAAGTTGTTGATTTTCATGTTTTTAAAATGTAGCAATTGAAGTCTGAATATTATTTTTCATAAAATAAAAATTAAAAACTCTTCACGAAAAAATCATTTTTTTGATCTTAACATCTGTTGTTTTTTAATAAAAAGAATCTTTATAATGGAAATTTTATAGAATATGTTATGCGGTGAATATTATTAAAAAGGCAGGCTTAAATGAATTATCATGTAAGCTTCATAAAAAATCCTGCCATTGGCAGGAAATATATTGTGTAAAATAGTGTTTCAAAATTATAAGGAAGTAAAAAAGCTGTAAAGATCTGTTTCGGAAGAAATATAAAGTTTTTTTCTAAGCCTGCCTTTTTTTGTTTGTACAGATCTGTGCTGTATAAAAGTAAAATCTGCAATGTCTTTTGATGAAAAGCCAAGCCAGATCATAGCACATAAAGACAGCTCCGATTTTGTAAGCTGTGGATTGATTTTTAAAATATTCTGAATTAAAGCTGTATTGATCTCTTCAAATCTATTAATGAACTTTAGATCATTGCTCTTGGCAAGATCCAATAATTCTGCAAAATCTTCCTTAGAAATTCTTTCCTTGGCAATAAAAGTTATGGTATTTGATTTTCCAGGGTGTTTATTTTGTTTCTTATACTTTCTTTTTCTGAACAATAGAAATAAAATAGTAGAAATAATAAGGATGAATGCACCAATGAATATAAAAATGATATTATTGTTACCCTTATTTTTTTGTTCAATAATTTCGCTTAGAGAAATATCAATGGCTTCATTCCCAGATACTTTTAGATTGTGGTCCAGTTCCTCAGCTTTGGAGGCGTAAGAGTCTTCCATTGCCTTGTTATTGAGATTTTTATATACAAAAGAGATCTGTTGGTAGAGATCTGGTAATTTGTTGATTCTTTTTGTTTTAATTAAAATATCCGCGGCCTTTTCATAAAACTCTAATGCCTTTTCATATTGTTTTTTTTCAGAAAGGAGATCTGCATAAAAAGAGTAAATGATTCCCTGTCTTACCGTTCCATATTCAGAATCTTTAAGAAGAGATAATGCTTTGTCATTATAAAAAGTAGCAGAATCAAGATTTTTGGTCTGTTGTAAGTGATAATTTCCAATCAGGGAAGCATTAAGAGCGGAAGGATCCATACTATAGCCTATGTGGCGGTAAATCAATGCTGAGTCTTTATAGGTAGAAGAAATAAAATCAGCTCTTTGCTCATACGTATTTCCTAGCAGCCAGCCTTTTTCATTGAGTTTTTTACCGTAATGAATAGCTTTAGCATTATAACTTAATGCAGTATTAACCAATCCGGTTACATAATTAAGCTGGCCATACTCATGGTAGAGTTTAGCATAAAGAAAATTGTCATTAAGCCGGGTTGCTATTTTTTCTGCCGATTTCAGGTATTCATGACTAGCTTTATATTTTCCCAACATGCCGCATGTATTGGCGAGATTAATATATCCTAAGGCTTCTCCTTTTGAATATCCGCTTTCTTTTGACTGTTGGATCATTTCATTATTCAGAGCAATAAGTTCTGTATCTTTTCCTTCAAGCCTCAGTTGTTCGTTTTTTTTCAGTAAAGCATTGTCAATCTCCTGAACATCGATTTTTTTACCACAGCTTCCCAATGAAATTGCAATAAAAATAAATAAAAATATAGGGTGATTTTTTAAATTGATATCATTGATGCGGTTCATAAATTTTTATGATTTGTAATCATTGATGAAATGAAAAAATAATCTCAATACTAAGTCTGAAAAAAGATGTCATCTCTTTTCAGAAATCTGCCGTTTTCAGTTTTAATGTAGAATAAAACTGTATTGGATTTCTTTATATTGGTAGGCGCTGATTGGTAATGCAGTGCCAGGCGACTTATTACAGTTGCCGGGATTAATAAATTTAACGATCATCATCTTTTTTGTTGTTTAATAAAATCTGTTTATTTCGTAGACAGATTTGAAAAGCCAAATTAGTGAAAAATATGCATAAGTCCAACACTTAGTTGTTTGGATGGAAGCCGCAGCGCTGGAATGGTGTTTTTTTTAATTTGCAGATTTATACCGGTTTATACAATTTGAGCACTTTCTTTAATGCTGCTCATTACAAAAATACTTTTAGTCTGGCCAATACCTTCAATTTCTGATAGTTTATTAATGAAAAACTCATGGAATTCATCCATATTGGGAGCCAGAATTTTGAGCATAAAATCAAAATCACCACTGATGTTATAAAATTCTACCACTTCTTTCAATTTGCCTACTTCTTCAATGAATTTCCCTGCCGTTTTTTTATTATGAACATTCAAGGCGATCATGCAGATAACCATCATTCCTTTATTCACCTTTTTACGATCTACTACAGCAGTGTATTCTTTGATGATTCCCTGTTTTTCCATTCGTTTAATGCGCTCGTGGGTAGGAGTGGGGCTAAGGTTGATTCTGGCTGAAATATCACGGACACTCATCTTGGCATCCTTCTGAAGGAGCCGCAGGATGGAAAGGTCTTTTTCGTCTGGAGTGTAATTTTCTGTTGGCATTTGTTCTGTTTTGTAAGGTTAATTTCTCTGTTTTAGTTATTTTGTTCTTTTTATTGTGGTTATTTAGTTTTATTGTTCCAAATTTAGTGTTTAATTTTTAATTACGTTCTGTTAATTTTAATTTTGCAGGAAATTTGAATATATGGATACAAGGAGAAATTTAATATTAATTTTAGCATCGGTGGGAACTTTTGTAGAGGCTTTGGATATTGCCATTATTAATTTAACCATTCCTTCTATTCAGGAGCAGTTTCACATCGGAGCGGGAACTGTTCAGTGGTTACAAACACTGTACGTATTATTTTTCGGAGGTTTTCTGATTATCGGCGGAAAGCTTTCTGATCAGATAGGAAGAAAGAAAATTTTCTTATTGGGAGCTTTAATTTTTATGTTAACTTCATTAGGAGCTGGGCTTTCCGAAAGTTTCAATATATTAGCTATATTTCGTGCCCTTCAGGGGTTAGGAGCTGCATTTGTGATGCCGGCAGCCTTGTCTATCGTCACCAATACTTTCAGGGAAGAGCAGGAAAGAAACCGCGCGATTGGGATCTTTAGTTCTTTTGCTGCGATTGGTTCCGGGAGTGGTCTTTCGGTAGGAGGAATTATCAGTACCTATCTGAGCTGGCACTGGGTTTTCCTTATTAATGTTCCAATTCTTTTAATCACACTTATCCTATCCTATTATTATTTGCCAGCGGATGAGAAAAATGAAACTGCACAAAAAACAGATGTTATTTCCGGGATATTAATGGTGCTTGGGCTTTTAAGTCTTACTTACGGAACGCATGAACTGGTTCATATCAAAGAACAGCCTTTTCTTGTAGTAGGTTCATTAGTCGTAGCTGTATTGCTTTTACTAATGGTGTTCTTTAGATTGAGAACGGTTGCAGAACCTTTATTTGATTTGAAACTATTCAGACATGGTTCATTGGTGGTTTCCAATGCAGCTTTCTTTACTTTAGGTGCATTTTTTATCGGATTTTTATTCCTGATTTCATTAATGCTTCAGAAAGATATGGACTATAGCGCTGCTTCAGCAGGATTAATGCTTGTTCCGTTCAGTGTTTTATCTGCCTTAACGGCCAAATTTATTCTGCCTCACATTTCAAAACGGTTTACTTCATCACAAATGGGAGTGCTAGGATGGTCTTTTATGCTGGCTGGCGGGTTGTTGTTATTAATTTCAGTCTATACAGGACATCCGCTAACGGTAGTGCTATTAGGAGCAGCTTGTATTTCGGGAATAGGAATGACTTTCTGTTTTACAGCACTTTCTGTAATGGGAATTCAGGATGTTGAACCTTCCAATTACGGATTGGCATCAAGTTTGAGTTCTACAAGTTACTTCCTGGGAGCTGGGATTGGGCTGTCATTCATGACTTTAATGAGCCAGGTTTTTCCTTCAGAATTTGCAGTTGGGAGCCTGAATCTGATTGTACTGATTGGTTATGCTCTTTTAGCCCTTGGAATGTTATTCTATTTTATATTGAAAAGCTTAAGAATGAAGCAGGCTGAAGTGGCTGTTTCGTGATAAGCGACCTTAAAATTACACAAACTATATGAGTAAGGAATCGGTGTTTAGGCGTCGGTTTCTTTTTTGTTTAGAGATTAATCCTTCTTTATTACTTTTGTATTATGAGAATACAAATCATCAGCGATCTTCATCAGGAATTTGGAAGGACCGAATTATGGTTTGATCATGCAGATATTGTTGTGTTGGCTGGTGATGTCAACTTAGGAACTAAAGGGGTTGAATGGATCAAACAAGCTATTCCTGATAAACCGGTTATCTATGTTCTGGGAAATCATGAATATTATAAAGGCTCGTATCCAAAAACGCTTCATAAAATAAAAGATGCAGCAGAAAATTCTAATGTTTTTGTGCTTGAAAATTCTTTTGTAGACATTGAAGATATCCGTTTTCATGGGGCTACCTTATGGACTGATTTTTCAATCTTTGGCAATCCATTGGAATACGGAATGATTTGCCAGCCGAAGATGAATGATTATAAAAAAATCAAACGTGATCCATCTTACTCAAAACTGAGAACGATAGACACTTTCAAAATTCATCAGCTTTCAAAAGTATGGCTGCAGGAAAGTCTGGAATCATCTAGAGAATTTAAAAATATAGTCGTTACCCACCATGCACCAAGCATTCAGTCTGTACCGGAACCCTATAAAGAAGATCCGCTATCTTCCGCTTATGCTTCTAATCTGGAAGATATGATTCTTGAATATCAGCCGTTATATTGGATTCATGGTCATATTCATACTCCAAACAGATATGCTATCGGGAACACTGAAATTATCTGTAATCCTCATGGGTATATTGATGAACAATATAATGGCTATGAGAAGGAATTGATTGTTGATGTATAAGATTTATCTTTTAGTTCTACGCAGCTCCTGTTCTGTTGCCTTTCCATAGGTTAGCCTTTTTCACTACCTTCGTACCTCACAATCCATTTCCTATGGCTAAAAAATCCTATAAAGAATCTCCCAAAGAACCTGATTTTGTTTCACGGCTTGCTTTTGATGAAGTTTTGCAGCAGGTAGAATTTGATCTCAGAATTCAAGAATTTGTAGTGATGGAGATTGATAAGGCAAATTATATCATCAAACCCAATATACCTTATCGTTCTGATTACTTCTGTATTTTTCTTGTGCAGGAAGGAAGCGCAGGGTTTAGGCTGGATGATAAAAAATATACGGTCTATAAAGGAGATGTTGTTTTTTGTCCTATGGCAGAAACTTTCTGGGTAGATGATATTGCAGATGATTATAATGCCAAGTATATCTTCTTTTCAGTAGACTTTATTTCTGAGGCTGGTTTTAATTATAAATCGAATAATGTACTGAAGAGCTTATCATCAGATCCTGCTCATATTATAAGGAATGAACCTGAAATTTATAAAAGGCTGCAATTTTACCTTAATCAATTGAAAATGTTGAATAATAAGGAGAAAGAGAATTATTATTTTAATGAAATGATCTGGCATCATTTCTCCTTGGTTATTTACGAGATTGATAACTATTTTAAAAAAATCGAAAAACCACATTCGGTAACGCCTCGGGAAGATGAGCTTACGACCAGTTTTTTTAAGCTTGTACAGCAGTATTTCAAAGAAGAACATAATGTTCAGTTTTATGCAGACAGGTTATTTATCAGTCGGAAATATCTGACTAAGGTGATCAATAAAACAATGTTTAAAACACCTCGGGATATTATTCATCAGGTGCTGGCAGTAGAAGCAAGACTATTGCTTAGAAATCCCAATTTTAATATTAATGAAGTGGCTTCACAACTAAAATTTTCCGATCAGGCGTCTTTTAGTAAATTTTTCAAAAAACATACCGGAAGAGCCCCTCTGGAATATAGAAAAGATGATTTGTATTGATAATGAGTAAGTTGTGGCTTTGATGTCTTTTTGCTAAATAGAATCATATTTTTGATTTATATTTTAGAAATATGTCATTTAATTTGTCTATGAATGATATTTCTCATGTTTTGAAGAATAAGGAGTCTTTTTGACAAAACAAGAGGTTTTTTGACTAATTCTATTGAATTTTTTTCGTTCGAATTTTGTACGGAAAATTTAAATGACTAGAGTTATGCAAAGATTTTTTATTCAAAAATCAATCCTACTTTTTCTTTCACTCATCGCTTTGACGGGATGTAAGAAGAGTGATCAAAACCAGGCTTACCAACAGCAGGTGCCAGAACTTCCTGTAGAAATAGTAAAACAGGGCGACGCTTCTGTTTCAAGAGAATATGCAGCGTCCGTTGAGGGAATTTCTAATGTAGAAATCAGACCTCAGGTAACCGGATATTTAAGCAAAATTTTTGTTGATGAAGGAGATTATGTGAGAGCCGGACAGCCTTTGTTTAAAATCGAAGACAGAATATTTGCTGAGCAGCTAAAAAGTGCACAGGCAGCATTGATTACAGCTCAGGCTAATCTTTCAACGTCAAAAATTGACTTGGACAGAAAAAAGGAACTATTCAAAAATAAAATGGTTTCCGAAATTCAGGTGAAAGAAGCGGAGGCTGCTTATAATGCTGCAAGAGGAGCCGTAAGCCAATCAACATCTTCCATTGAATCAGCGAAGATTAATCTTAATTTTTCTACGATTAAAGCTCCGGTAAGCGGATTTGTCGGAAGATTCAACTATCGTTTGGGAAGTTTGATGACCCCGGGCAACCAGGAACCGATTACCTTATTATCAGATATCCATGAAGTATATACTTATTTCAGCTTAAGTGAAAATGACTTTAATAATTTCCAGAAGCAATATGTGGGAAACAGCATTGATGAGGTTATTAAAAATACACCAGCAGTATCTCTATTGCTTTCTGGTGGTGAAAAGTATGCTGAAACGGGAAGAATTGATGCTGTTGAAGGACAGTTCAACAAAACGACTGGCTCTATTACTTTAAGAGCAAAATTCAACAATCCGAATAACATCCTGAGAAGCGGAAATACAGGAAAAATTCTATTGGATCAGTTCTATAGCAATGTTGTACTGCTTCCAATTGCATCTACCAGAACCATTCAGGATAAAGTTTTTGTGTTTACCATTAAAAATGGAAAGGCAGAAATGCTTCCGGTAGAAGTGAATGGGAAAGCTGGAGATCAATTTATTGTTTCCAAAGGCTTGAAAGCCGGAGATCAGTATATCGTTTCCGGTTTCGATAGATTGCAGCCGGGAACTCCTGTAGTGGCACAAAAGAAAAATGCTCAACAGAAAAAATCGTAAGAAGAAATCATGTTAAAGAAAATTATAAAAAGACCCGTACTGGCAACGGTTATCTCTGTATTGCTTGTTATTCTCGGGATCGTCGGTATGGTCAGTCTGCCGATTACAAAATTCCCGGATATTGCCCCGCCTACTGTTATGGTAACGGCTGCTTATCCCGGAGCCAATGCTGAAACAATTGCAAGATCTGTAGCTCCGCCATTGGAAAATGCCATCAATGGAGTGGAAAATATGGATTATATTACTTCTACCGCGAGTAATGATGGTACCCTGAGTATCACAGTAATCTTTAAACTGGGTACAGATCCTGATCAGGCTGCGATTAACGTTCAAAACAGGGTAGCTCAGGTAACCAACCAGCTTCCTGCTGAAGTGATCCAGGCCGGAATTACTACTGTCAAGAGACAAAACAGTATGATTGCAATGGTTTCCCTGACGAGTAAAGATGGTTCCATGAGTGATCTTTTCCTTGAAAACTATGCGAAAATCAATATTGTTCCCGAACTGAAAAGGGTAAAAGGAGTAGGAGATGCAATGGTGTATGGAAATAAGGATTACTCTATGCGTGTATGGCTTGATCCGAATAAGCTGGCTTCTTATAATCTTACTCCATCAGAGGTTTCACGAGCGATTCAGACCCAAAACCTGGAAGCAGCACCCGGAAGATTAGGGGAGAGAAGTAAGGAAGTGATGGAATACGTTCTCCGATATAAAGGAAAATTTACTGAGCCTGAGCAATATGAAAATATTACCATAAAAGCTTTAAGTGATGGTTCTGTTTTGAAATTAAAAGATGTTGCCAGAGTAGAGTTTGGAGCTTACAGTTATACGGTTTCCTCTAACTTTAATAAAAAGGCTTCTGTAACGATGGCGATCTTCCAGATGGCGGGTTCCAATGCGAACGAGGTTCAGATCGCGCTGCAGGAAAGAATGAAAGAACTTGAAAAATCTTTTCCGGCTGGAATGAATTATGAAATTCCATATGCTACTAAAGAAGCACTGGATCAGTCTATTGAACAGGTAATTCATACTTTGATTGAAGCATTTATTCTTGTATTCATTGTAGTATATATTTTCCTTCAGGACTTTAGATCAACATTAATTCCGGCTATTGCTGTACCGGTATCGATTGTAGGAACATTCTTCTTTATGAAGGTTTTTGGTTTCTCGATCAACATTCTTACGTTGTTTGCGCTGGTGCTTGCGATTGGTATCGTGGTGGATGATGCGATTGTGGTAGTGGAAGCGGTTCACGCGAAAATGGAGCACAAGAAATTGAACCCAAGAGCAGCAACGATGTCTGCAATGAGCGAGATTACAGGAGCCATTGTTTCGATTACCCTTATTATGTCTGCGGTATTCGTCCCGGTGGCATTTATGAGTGGTTCCACGGGGTTATTCTATCAGCAGTTTGCTTTGACATTAGCAATTGCTATTGTGATTTCTGCGATCAATGCGTTGACGCTGAGCCCTGCTTTATGTGCTTTGTTTCTTAAACAGCATCATGGGGGAGGTCATGAGAAAATGAACTTTAAAGACCGGTTTTTTGCTGGATTTAACGCCAGTTTCAATAAGCTGACATTCCGTTATGGAAAAGCGGTATTATTCCTTTTAAAGAAAAAATGGATTGCAGTGGCCATAATCCTTGCTTTTGGAGGATTGTTTACCTGGATGTCTATGACGACTCCCAAAGGATTTATTCCTGATGAAGATCAGAGTTTTATTATTGTAACAGCTAATCTGGCTCCGGGAGCATCTAAGGACAGAACGTCTAAAGTGGTTTCGGATACGGAAGATCTTTTGATGAAAAATCCTGCTGTAGATAAAGTGATTTCAGTAGATGGGCTGAACTTATTCAGTGGATCGATGTCTTCTTCTGCGGCTTCTATTTTCGTGAAATTAAAGAATGGCGGCCAAAGAGGTCCTGTTCATGATATCAATGCTATTATTGGTCAGGTGCAGGGAACGCTTTCACAAGACAAAAGAGCTAATTTCCTTGTATTGAATACCCCAACAGTAGATGGTTTTGGAAATACGAGTGGTATGGAGCTTGTGCTTCAGGACCGTACCAACGGAGAACTTCAGAATCTTGGGAATATTTCTTACGGGATGATGGGAGCTTTGATGCAGAGACCGGAAGTAGCAGTAGCATTTACGACCTTTGATGTTACCTATCCGCAGTTTGAAGTACTTGTGGATGAGGTGAAATCAGCTCAGCTTGGAGTGAATGTTTCTGATGTATTGGGAGTAATGCAGGGGTATTACGGAAGTATTCAGGCTTCAGATTTCAACAGGTTCGGAAAATACTATAGAGTTTTGGTGCAATCTACTCCGGAAACGAGACAGGATAAAGAATCTATCAATGGGCTTTTCGTTAAAAATAATCTGGGGCAAATGGTTCCTATTAATACCTTGGTGAGTTTAAAACAAACAACAGGGGCTGAGGTAGTAGACCGTTTCAACCTTTTTAATTCATCCAATTTAACAGTAATGGCAGCTCCTGGTTACAGTACAGGGCAGGCAATGGCTGCGGTAGAAGAAGTAAGCAAGCAGGTTCTTCCTCCCGGGTATACTTATGATTATAAAGGGATGAGCCGTGAAGAAGCAGGTTCCAGCTCACAATCAGTAATGATTTTCGGATTGTGTATTGTATTTGTGTTCTTCCTGTTATCAGCACAATATGAAAGTTATATTCTTCCATTCGCTGTGTTGATTGCGATTCCGGTTGGGTTGTCAGGTGTTTTTGTAGGAATTACTTTCGCAGAACTTTCCAATAATATTTATGTTCAGATCGCCCTGGTGATGTTGATTGGGCTTCTGGCAAAGAATGGGATTCTGATCGTGGAATTTGCGATTCAGAGACGAAGAGCAGGGAAAAGTCTTATAGCTTCGGCTGTTGAAGGTGCAAAGGCCCGTTTACGTCCGATTTTAATGACTTCACTGGCATTTATCACTGGGTTGATTCCATTGATCTTTGTGGTAGGTCCGTCTGCGATGGGTAACCATTCTATTGGCTATGCTGCGATTTCAGGGATGCTTTTCGGAACGATCTTAGGAATTTTTGTAGTTCCGGTACTTTTTGTGATGTTCCAGGCTTTGCATGAGAAAATCAATGGAAAAGTAGTAACGGATGCGGATTGGGAATATTAATTCAAATGATTTTAACAATGAAAATTAAAAATATAGCATATATCGCATTCATTTCAGGAACAGCGGTTTCATGTGGAGTTCAAAAGTTTGAGCAGCCTGAAGTGAAGATACCTGAGACTTTCAGAAGCGACAGTATTTTCGTGGCTGAGCACAATGAAAACATCGCAAAGATCGGCTACAAAGACTTTTTCAAAGATCCTGTTTTAATAGGATTGATTGATAAAGCAATGATTCAGAATAATGATTTGCAGGTTGCTTTAAAACAGATAGAATTTGCTTCATTAGCATATACGCAAAGCAAATGGGGAAATATTCCTACCATCAATGCTACTGCCAATGCTAATATCAGCAGACCTTCTGACAATAGCATGAACGGGATGACGGCAGGCCAGTTTATGGGAAAAAGGTATATGGAAGATTATACAGCAGCACTTAATTTTTCGTGGGAAGCTGATATCTGGGGAAAGATTAAAGGAAGAAAAGAGCAGGCATTGGCTGATTATCTTAAAACTCAGGAGGCAGCAAAAGCGGTAAAGACACAAGTGGTAGCTGCTGTAGTTCAGGGGTATTACAATCTTCTGATGCTGGATACCCAATTGAAAATCACAAAGTCGAATCTCACCTATGCGGATAATACTCTGAAGTTTTTGGTGAAGCAACAGGAGCTTGGATTAACAACTGCTTTAGCGGTGCAGCAGCAGGAAATTATAAAGGACCAAATTCTGAAAAACATTTCGGCTATTGAAAGCTCTGTGGCTACACAAGAAAATGCTTTAAGTCTGTTAACCGGTTCTATGCCTGAGAAAATTGAAAGAAGTGCAAGTCTGAATACTGTTCAGTCTCCGGATCATATTTCAGCAGGAGTACCTTTAGAATTGTTAAGCTACAGACCTGATATAAAAACTGCTGAATTAGAAGTAAGGAAAAGTGCAGCAGCAATTCATGTTGCTAAAATGAGCATGTATCCGTCATTGAATATTACTGCTCAGGGCGGAGTAAACGCCTTTCAGATCAGCAAATGGTTCAGTGTTCCGGGTTCTCTCTTCGGTATGGCTGCCGGGGCCATTGCTCAGCCTATTTTAAACGGAAAACAGCTGAAAACCCAGTATGAACAGTCTAAAGTATTGGCTGATCAGGCGGAAATAGGTTTTAAACAATCTGTATTGAAGGCAGTAGGCGAAGTTTCTGATGCGTTAGTACAGATTCAAAAGCTGGAAGAACAGCAGAAAATTGCTGAAGGGCTGGTCGTGAAATCTAATGAGGCGGTGAAAAAAGCTGATATGTTATTCAAATACAACTCAGCAACGTATGTAGAAGTGATCATGGCTCAAACCAATAAGCTTACTGCTGAATTGGAACTGGCTTCTCTGAAAGCTCAACGATTGAATGCAATCACAGCGCTGTATCGTTCCGTAGGAGGCGGATGGCAATAAAGTAAAATTAAACCTGCTTCGTCTTTAGATGCAGCAGGTTTTTAATCCAAGATCATTATGAAGAATACAGGTATACAGGAGGGAATCATTTTAATTCCGGATTTCAGCGGATTTACCGAATTTGTGTTCAATACCAAACTTTATACAGGAGAATATATTGTAAGACAACTACTATCTACGCTGATTGATGTGAACGATCAGTATTTTGAAATTTCTGAAATTGAAGGGGATGCGATATTATTTTATCGGTATGACGAAAACCCATCATATCACAGTATTTCCAAGATGCTATGGAAAATGCGTAATGCATTCAATGGAAAAATAAAAGAATTGAGTAAAAATTTAAGTACGACAATAGATTTGTCACTGAAGTTTATTGTTCACTATGGGGCTTTTTCGCAATATAATATTGGGAATTTCAGAAAATTGTATGGTAAACCTATCGTGGAGGCTCATCAGCTCTTGAAAAATGGTTGGGCAGAGAAGCCTTCGTATGCATTATTCAGTAATTCTTTTTTAGAAAATACAAATAATGAGGAAGCTGATTTTAATAAAGACCAACTTCACCTGCCAGAGGTGGGTATGATTCATTATTTTGAAAATACAATCTAGCATATTTTTATTTTTTAATCCTTGTAAATTTGCTATTGCTAGCGGCCCGGGTGAGATCCGGGCTTTTTTTATGGGTAAAATAAAAATAAATATGTTAAAGTTTGGTTAATGAAAATCATTGTCATTATGAATTTATTGTATATATTTTTGTAATAAGTGGTTTTGGTTGTTTATTTTACAATGATAGTTGATGGTTTTTAAAATTTTCCTAAAATCAAATATTGTAAACTGTTAAAATCCAAAGGTTTATTTCGTTTCTTAATTTTTTTGATGTAACAAATGTTATAGTATGGTGGTCTTATAGATAAAAACTAAGATTTCACATGAAAAGAATATTATTTTCTATAGCAGCATTAACAGGTTCTCTGGCGTTGGCTCAGACACAGGTTCCAGATCCGGCTGCTAAGGATACTGTAAAGGGAAATGCAAAAGAAATAGAGGCGGTTACTATTGTGGCAAGAAAACCAACCGTAGAGTCTAAAGTAGACCGAACTGTTTTTAATGTGGCCAACAGCGCCATTGTAGCTGGAAATACAACTTGGGATGTTCTGAGAATGACCCCTTTGGTAAGTATTGATAATAGTGATGCTATAAAAGCGGAAGGACAGTCGGTAACCGTATATATCAATGATAGAAAATCAGTTTTTACAGGAAAAGAATTAAAGGAATATCTTAAAACGATTCCGGCAGATAATCTACTGAAAATTGAAGTGATTACAAGTCCGTCTTCAAGATATGAAGCTTCCGGTTCCGTGATCAATATTGTTTTGAAGAAACGTGATGATGAAGGATTAAAAGGAAGTATTTCACTCAGTAACAGACACAGTACAAAAAATACACAATACTCCAACTTTAACCTGAATTATCACAAAAAGAAATTTACGCAGACCCTGATTGGAAGCTATTCTAATAATAATTATGTACAAAAAGGGTCCAGTAATATTGTGTTTTATGCAGACAATACGCTGAATAGAGATTTAAGCTATCAAACCATATCCAGAAGTGAGACTCCATCACTTTCCTCTACTTCCGAATTTGAGCTTAATGATAAAAATAATATAGGAATTGTTCTGGAGTATTATCAAAGCCGGGGTTTATCTTTATCAGATACAGACGGAAGAGAGTATGATAATCTGAAAAAGGATTTTATTGATTATCATCAGGCTCAAAGTGCGAATAGCTTTTACCGTAATCTGGGCACTAATGCTTTTTATAAATATTATGATAAAGAGAAAAACAGAATTCTAGATATTAATCTAGGAACCAATTATTCCGGAAATGATAATAATGAGCTCATCAATAAAACAATATTGAACGATCCGAATATTAAAGAAATAGGATCAATAAATAATGGGCAGATGCGTAATTATTACCTGAAAGTAGATTATACCCAGCCATTAGGTAAATCCTGGGGAACCATGGAAGTAGGTGGAAAAACAGAGTTCAACAATCATGTAATTCCTAATAATCTTTATGGATACTCTTTGGGGACTTCTGAATATGCAGGGCTCTCAACCAGGGATAAATTTCATTATGAGGATAATATTACTTCTGTATACGCCAACTATAGTAAAACGTTTTTCAAGAAATTGGAAACCAGGATAGGCCTTCGATATGAATATATTGATTTTAAAGTAAGACAAGATGTAGCGGGAACCGAAAGAAAAGACGGTTATGGTACTTTTCTCCCTAACTTATTGCTGAAATATAATTTTTCAGATAAATATGATCTGAGTCTTACCTATGACCGCAAAATCTGGAGACCTTGGTATTCGGAATTTAATCCTTTTTTAACTCCATCTATTGACGGAACGTATTCCAGAGGAAATATGGATCTGAATCCTAATCCTAACGACAGGCTTTATCTGAAGTTTGGAATCCTGAAAAAGTATTTTATTTCTGCAAGGTATATGCATACCAATCAGGATTACTGGACCACTTATTCCAGTGAAGGAGGAAGAAATGTATCTTTCCCAGGAAATTTCAATGGGAAAGTTGAGAAATATTACATTTTTGCCAATACCAATCAGAATTTTCTTAAAAATAAGCTGAATCTGAATGTTGGGTTCGGTTGGTACTATATTGATAATCATGATTTTAATTTAAAAAATGATATCGGAGGGAGAGCCTATATCAACTATTGGGGTGGTTCTGCCAATCTTTCTTATACAAATCTTTTCAATAAAAATATTAACCTGAGTGCCTGGATGGAAATCTCCAATCAGAACAATGGAAATACTCAAGCTAATAATACCAATGTATTCCACAATATTTCCATTACGAAAATATTTCCTAAAACACAGATGGAAGCCAGTATACAGCTGATGAACATCTTTAAACGACCTTATTCTGATGATATTACTTACAATCAGGGCGGAACGGTCAGAAGATATGAATTATGGGATTGGTATGGAGTGAATGTTACTTTTGTGAAGCGTTTCGGAAACCAGAAGGTGAAGGAAAATACCAAAACGGATGTTGAAAAAAATGCAGGAGGGGCAAAATAAAAAAGTGAGTTCAATATAAAAGCAGGTTTCAGTTTTGGAACCTGTTTTTATTGATGACGGCGTAATTTTTATTGGTTATATCATTACATATACTTAAGTTTGTAAAAAATAACCATGAAAAAAACAACATTAAGCTTCATTGTTGCGGCTGGATTAATTTTAGGGACAGCTGCTCTATTGGGTCAGAATCCATCTGACGTAATTACTGAAAATTCTATTCATTTGGCTGAAAATAATGCGGGTAACGGTATTGAAGGTACCTGGAAAATCCATAAAATAGATGGTCAGAAAGTTGAAAATGATTTAACAAAGACATTTGCTCCTGGTGGTGTAATGATTAGTAAACAAGGTCGCGCTAGCAAAAAAACGAAATGGAAAATTGAAAACGGAAAACTTTGTGTGAATGAAGTAGGAGACGATTTTTCTTGTTGTGAATATAAAGTCACAAAAACTACTTTGACATATACTATTATGGGGAGTGAGTTAAGTTTTATTCGCAAATAATTTTAAGAAGATACATTAAAATTTGATATAAAAAATGCCCGAGTTTAGTCGGGCATTCGTTTTAGAAATATATAAGTAAGGTTACTTCAAGGTAAACTTCACCTTCGTTTTAATAGCATCAGAAGAATTTCCTATTTGAGCTTCAAAATCTCCTGGTTCTGCTACCCATTCGTGTTTTTGGGCATCAAAGAAACTTAAAGCAGACTTATCAATGGTAAAGGTTACTTCTTTTTCCTCTCCGGGATTTAAAAATACTTTTTCAAACCCTTTCAATTCTTTGGAAGGACGTGGTACAGACGATTTTAAATCACTGATGTAAAGCTGGGCAACTTCTGCTCCGGCCTTCTTTCCTGTATTTTTAACCGTTACCGTAAAAGTGATGGTATCGTTTAGTGATAGGGCGTTTTTATCTGCTTTAGCTTTTCCGAACTCAAACGTTGTGTAGCTTAATCCGTGTCCGAAGCTGAAAAGAGGTTTGATGTTTTTGGTATCATGCCAGCGGTATCCTACAAATATCCCTTCATTGTAAGTGATATTGATCGGGTTTTTCTGATCTTTTCCTTTTCCTGCGGCCAATTCCTCTTTCTGACCAGGATATTCTCCAAGCTGGTGTGCAGAGTTATCTTCAAGCTTTACAGGGAAGGTAAACGGAAGTTTTCCTGATGGGTTGGCATCACCGGCTAAAACAGAAGCAATGGAATTTCCAGCTTCAGAACCTAGATACCATGATTGTAAAACGGTTGGAACTTCTTTAATCCATGGCATAGCAACAGCATTTCCGGAAACTAAAACTACAGCCAGGTTTTTATTTGCTTTGGCTAAAGCTCTAATGACATTATCCTGATTATATGGTAATCCATAGCTTTTTCTGTCGTTTCCTTCACTATCCTGGAAGTCTGCTTTATTTAATCCGCCAACGAAAATTACGTAGTCGGATTTTTTGGCTAATGCTACAGCTTCATTTAGAAGTTCGGCTTCAGAACGGCTATCTTTTAAGTCCTGTCCGGATTTTACCCCGTTGTATTCACCACCTATGTCTCCTACATATCCTCTGGCATACTGGACATCGGATTGTTTTCCAAATCTTGATTTTATTCCGTCTAAAGGAAGGGTTTCATATTTTACTTTTAATGAAGATGATCCACCGCCTACAGTCATAATCTTGATCGCATTTTCACCAATAACGGCGATTTTTTTAGCTCTGTTAAGGTCGATAGGAAGTACATTTCCTTGATTTTTTAACAATACAATTCCTTCTTCTCCAATTTCCTTAGCTACTGCTTTATGCTCCTCAGAAGCTACATTTCCGAAAGGCTTGTTTCTGTTCATAGTGGTTTTATAAGCAAGGCGAAGCAGTCTGGTTACCTTATCATCAAGCTCTTTAGTTCCCACTTTTCCTGCTTTAATCAGGTCAAGATATGGTTTTGCCAGATAATAATTATCATAGGCATTTTTAGTTCCGGCAGAAAGGCCATTGGTCCAGGATCCGAATTCAAGATCCAATCCGTTATGGATAGCCTGTTCAGTATTGTTAACCGCTCCCCAGTCTGACACCACTACACCTTTATAATTCCATTCTTTTTTCAGAATATCATTTAAAAGATATTGATTCTGGCTGGCATACTGACCTTTGTACATATCATAAGCACCCATAATTGTCCACGAATCTCCTTCTGTCACTGCTGCTTTGAATGGAGGCAGGTATATTTCATATAATGTTCTGTCATCCACATTTACATTGCTGGTATGGCGGAACATTTCCTGATTGTTCAGAGCAAAATGTTTTACGGAAGTCGCTACCCCATTAGATTGTACCCCTTTGATGTAAGGAACTACCATCTTTGAAGTCAGATAAGGATCTTCGCCCATATATTCAAAGTTTCTCCCATTCAGAGGAGTTCTGTAAATATTGACACCGGGTCCCAGCAGGATATCTTTTTTTCTGTAGCGGGCTTCTTCTCCCAATGCTTTACCATAGTTCCAGGACATTTTCTTATTCCAGGTGGCAGACAAAGCAGTCAGGGCAGGGTAGGCGATAATGGAATCATTGGTCCATCCGGCTTGATCCCATTCGTCCCACATTACTTCAGGACGTACCCCGTGAGGGCCGTCAGTGGTCCAGAATTCCGGAATTCCTAATCTCGGAACACCGGGAGAACTGAATTTTGACTGTGCATGAAGCATTGCTACTTTTTCTTCCAGAGTCATTCTGGAAAGGGCATCCTGAATACGTTGTTCTACAGGTTTTGATTCATCTAAATAAACGGGAGTCGTGTTCTGGGCCATATAAGAAACAGAAATAAGGGTGAATAAACTTACAATGGCGGTTTTCTTTAACATATTGCCTTTTTATTGGATTGAAGCAAAAATAAGCAAAAAATTTATATTATCTCAAATTGAGAAAATAAATTTTAAAGCATAAAAAAACTGCCTACAGATTTGTGACAGATTTTTTAGAAGGTAGAAATATGGAGAGAGATTAAAAGAGAATAGATGAAGAGATGTAAGATTTGATGTTAATAATCAATTTTGCTTCGCAAGTGAATCGTCAATGGCAACTGAATGGAAAACAACTTTAAACCTTGAACATGAAACCTTAAACTTTAACATTATCTCTGCAATTCATTACCAACCTTTCACAGCTCCTCCCTGAAAAACTTCATGGGCTTTCTTTTCCACTTCATCAGATTGGTAAGCTTTAACGAAGTTTTTTACTTTCTGGCTGTTTTTGTTATCCTGTCTTGCTACGACAAGGTTAACATAGGGTGAATCTTTATCTTCTTTGAATATTCCTTGCTTTTCCGAATCCAGTCCGGCCTGTGCTGCGAAATTATTGTTGATGATTCCCACTACAACATCTCTGTCATCCAAAACCCTAGGGATTTGCGCTCCCTCAATTTCCATAATATTCAATTGTTTTGGGTTTTCTGTAATATCAGTCACTTTTGGAAGTAATCCGACACCAGCTTTTAATTTCACCAAACCGTTTTTCTGTAGCAGAAGTAAGGAACGGCCGCCATTCGTTGGGTCATTAGGAATAACAATGGTGCTTCCGTTTTGAAGTTCACTAAGGTTTTTAATTTTTTTAGAATAGGCAACAATAGGGTAGACAAAGGTATTTCCTACAATAGCAAGATTATATCCCCGTTGTTTTGATTGTTCGGTTAAATAAGGAGCGTGCTGGAAAGCGTTGGCATCAATATCACCATTTACCAAAGCTTCATTGGGAACCACATAATCATTGAAAGGAATCAATTCTACTTCAAGGTTATATTTTTCTTTGGCTACTTTTTTAGCCACTTCTGCTACTTCCTGCTCCGGTCCATAAGTAATTCCGACCCGGATGAAATTCGGATCATCTTTTCTTCCTGAACATGCGCTGAAAAACAATACTCCGGCAGCTATTAAACCTAAAATCTTTATTTTTTTCATTCTATTCTTTTTAATAATATGTATAAGGTACAGAACTCCTTTGTTCACCTCTCACTTACTCTCAAACCTTACAAGCCCAAACTTATCTATGGTCAAACCTCTTAGACAATCTGTCTCCCATAAACTGGATGATAAATACCAAAAGAACAAGCAGTATCAAAACAGTATTCATAATCACGATATCATATCCGATATATCCATACTGATATCCAACCTGGCCTAATCCACCGGCACCTACGGCACCTCCCATTGCAGAGTACCCCACTAATGTGATCAAAGTAATGGTAGCATTATTAATTAATGAAGGAAGCGCTTCCGGAAGTAAAATCTTTTTAATGATCTGAAAAGGGGAAGCTCCTAATGCTCTTGCTGTTTCTATTAATCCTTGAGGAACTTCGATAAGGCTGTTTTCAACCAATCTTGCAATAAAAGGAGCAGCACCTACACTTAATGGAACCAATGCGGCATTCACACCAATAGATGTCCCAGCCAAAATCCTTGTGAAAGGAATCATCCACACAATTAAAATAATGAAAGGGATCGCACGAAAAATATTCACGATAATGGATAATGCTCTGTAATAGGCTGCATTTTCCAACAGTTGTCCTTTTCTTGTTAAAAATAGCAGAATCCCCACCGGAAGCCCTAAAACAAATCCAAAAAATCCGGACACAAATGTCATATAAACCGTTTCCCAGGTTCCTTTTGCCAAAAGGGCAAGTACCGCATCACTAAGCATATCCTTTTATTGTATTTTGAATTTTATTCTGATTAAAATAATAAATGGCTTTTTGGTTTTCCTCAGCCTCTCCTTGAAGTTGCAAAAGTAGTTTACCAAAATTAGAATTCCCAAAATATTCTACATCTGCTTTCAAAAGTTTGTATGGGATTTTATGCTCATTGTATAATGCCGAAAGAATCTGTTCAACACTAATATTTTCGCTAAGTTCTATTTCGACCAGTGGAAATAAGCCATCTTTTGGCTCTTTCTGTAGTCTGATATTGAGTTCCTGTGGCAGGGTCATGACGTCTGAATTTATAAATTGTTGGATCACCGGATTTTCCCGGTTTGAAATGATCTCACTTAAAGTTCCTTTGGCTAATAGTTTTCCTTTGTCGATTACGGCAACGTGGTTACAAACTGCTTTAATGACATCCATTTCATGGGTAATCAGAAGGATTGTAATCCCTAATCTCACATTAATATCCTTTAGCAGCTGTAAAATAGATTGAGTGGTCACCGGATCCAGTGCGCTGGTTGCTTCATCACAAAGCAGCAGGTGAGGATCATTGGCTAGAGCCCTTGCAATGGCCACTCTTTGTTTCTGGCCCCCGGAAAGACTTTTGGGGTAATCATTAGCTTTATCTTCAAGACCTACAATTTTCAGTAATTCGTTGACTTTTTTATTGATTTGATCTTTGCTGATGTGATCCAGCTCGAGGGGAAGTGCTACATTATCAAAAACAGTTCTTGAAGAAAGAAGATTAAAATGCTGGAAGATCATTCCTATTTTTTTACGTTCGTCAGCAAGCTGTTTTGAACTTAATTGGGTGAAATCTCTTCCATTAATAATGATCTGTCCTTCATCCGGTCTTTCCAGCAGATTGACGGTACGGATCAGGGTACTTTTTCCGGCACCGGAAAACCCTATAATTCCCACAATATCTCCTTTGTCAATATTAAGGCTTACCTGATCCAGTGCCTTAAATGCCTGTTTTTTCTGGTGGAATGTTTTTGATATGTTTTTGATTTCTATCATTCTGATGTTTTATACTATTTAAATAGGCTGATATCTCTTGCCTGCCCTGTTAAAAAATCTTCTAACTCTTCTGATTTTGACCTTAGACCGTTTTGAAAGTTTAAAATACTTGGTCACATTGGTCAGCAATACTCCCAGCAATATGATTGCCAAACCATATAACTGGCCTCCATTGATACTTTGATTGGCCACAAGCCATCCGGCAATAACCGTTACAATAGGGTTAATGTAAGTATGGGTGCTTACTAATGCAGCGGGTTTCACGGACAACAGCCAAATGTACGACAAATAAGCGACTATCGATCCAAAGAAGATCAAAAACAGAACACCTGCCCATGCCGATACAGGTACGTTTGAGACCGAAAAATCAGTAAATTCCCCTCTGAATAAAGCGATTAGAAAAGCAGCAGCTCCCGCTACAATAAGTTGTTGGGCAATATTCATAAAGGTAGATTGTGAGGCAGGATTTTTCTTGGAATATAAAGATCCTAAAACCCATGCAACAGAGCTTAATCCCAATACCACAAAAGCGGTAATACGAAGTTGAGGATCAGCAGCGGCATGTGCAGCTGTCGAATGTACACTTCCTTTTAAGAAAAAGATCAATCCTACAAAACCAATCGCTAATCCTATCGGAATAAATTTATCTGAGAAATAATATTTCCAGTTTTTTCTGTCGATAGCAATGAACCAAAAAGGCCCTGTCGCTATAGAAATTGCAGCTTCAGAAGCAGTGACATATTGTTCACCCCAAGCTACAAGACCTGTTCCGCCGGTAAGAATGAGAACTCCGGTGATTGCGTTTTTTTTCCAGTTAATCAAGGAATTTGCTTTTTCTCCTTTAGACAGAAGATATCCGATCATCAAAATCCCTGCTACCAGAAATCTTAATCCCGAAAGAATGAATGGTGGAAAACCTTTCAAGCCAAATGAAATAGCTAAAAACGTAATCCCCCATATTACATAGATATTTGTAAATGCCAATGGAACCAGCCATTTGTTTTTAGAATTGTTCATTTTTATTTTTTTAATGTTTTGGTTTTTAAATAAAAAAAGGCCCTACAACTCGGTAGGGCCTTCGAAAGTATGTCATATTAAAAGTAAGGTCACCCACAGTATTCTTGATGCACATGCATACACATATCCTTCATCATGTTTTTAATGATGTGTTTATTGGTTGTGGTATTTGTTATTTTTGTGCTCATTTTATTTTATTTCCTGAATACGTTTGCAAATATATAATATAAATTCTATTAGTCCACTAAAAAAGTAGGGTTTTTGAATATTAAATTATTATTAATAGTTTATTGTGTTTGTTTTCAGTGTTTTAAATTTTTATGATTTTATATTTTATCATCATTGAAATTTATTTTTCCATTTTTTGATTCATTTTTAAATAAATTTTTGAGTTTTTTATGTTGTGAATAAGGTAAAATAAATTGAATTTTTTGTGAATTGCGTAATTTTTTTTAATTGAGTTTGAGCGGGAATATTGAGCTTTATCTTTTACTTAGTATTAACCATTTCTAATCTGTATGAATTTATGATATATGAATTTAAAAAAAATTATAAGCAGACAGATTAATAGTATAATTTAAATAATTGTTTGTAGTTACTATTTCAAAATTTCCTTTCGACTATTAGTTTTCTTGAAACTCGAAAAATAATTGATCAACTTTGAAGTGTGAACTTAATTAGCTAAAGTCAAAAAAAATCCCGATTTTTGCACTCCTTCATTAAACCCGAGTTCATGAAATTATGTATTGCCGAAAAGCCAAGTGTTGCCAGAGATATTGCCAAAGTGTTAGGTGCTACTGCATCTAAACAGGGCTATATGGAAGGAAATGGCTATTGCGTAACATGGACATTCGGGCACCTTTGTACCCTGAAAGAACCTCACGATTACGGACCACAATTTAAATCCTGGAATTTATTTTCACTGCCCATTATTCCCAGCAGTTTTGGAATAAAGCTGATCCCGAATAAAGGGGTTGAAAATCAGTTTAAAGTGATTGAAAGATTGGTCGAAGAATGTGATGAGGTCATCAACTGTGGGGATGCAGGGCAGGAGGGAGAACTCATCCAGCGTTGGGTATTGCAGAAAGCAAAATGTACTAAACCCATTCAGCGGTTATGGATCTCTTCTTTGACGGAAGATGCTATTAAAGAGGGTTTTGCAAGCCTTAAACCGGCAGAGGATTATAAAAATCTATATCTGGCAGGAAATGCAAGAGCTATTGGAGACTGGTTATTGGGAATCAATGCGACAAGACTTTTTACCAAGAAATTTGGGGGAAATAAAGCTGTTCTTTCGATAGGAAGAGTACAAACTCCTACATTAGCGATGCTGGTTCAGCGTCAGAAAGAAATTGATGCCTTTACGACAGAAGAATATTGGGAACTGAAAACGAAATATCGTGAGGTAGTTTTCAATGCGGCGATTGATCGTCTTAAAACTTTAGAAAGAGCAGAAAAAGGACTGGAATACCTTAAAGTAAATCCGTTTGAGATTGTTTCTTTCGAAATTAAAGAAGGAAAAGAAAAGAACCCAAGGCTTTTCGACTTAACTGGATTGCAGGTAGAAGCCAACAAAAAATATGGGTATTCTGCAGAAAATACCTTGAACTATGTTCAAAGTCTTTATGAAAAGAAGCATGTAACCTATCCGCGTGTTGATACGACTTACTTATCAGACAGTTTATATCCGAAAATAGAAGGGATTCTAAAAAAAATGTACCCCTATCAGGAACTGATTGCCCCTTTACTGGAAGCTCCGATTCCAAAATCAAAAGCAGTATTTGATGATACCAAAGTAACCGATCACCATGCCATCATTCCTACGGAAGTTCCTCCTTCTCAGAACTTAAGCAGGGAAGAGAAACTGATTTATGATCTGATTGCAAAACGTTTCATTGCTGTTTTCTATCCGGAATGTAAAATTTCAAATACTTTAGTAGAAGGTAAAGTAGGAACTATTCCTTTCAAAACCAGCGGAAGACAGATTCTGGAACCAGGATGGAGAGCTGTATATGCTAAAGAACCGAAAGAAGAATCTACAGATAAGGAAAAAGAAAAAGAGGAAGAACAAACTATTCCTGAATTTATTGTTGGAGAAACCGGTCCTCACGATCCAATGATTCACCAAGGGAAAACCACTCCGCCAAAACCTTATACAGAAGCAACCCTGCTGAGAGCCATGGAAACTGCCGGAAAACAGGTAGAAGACGAAGAATTACGCGAAATGCTGAAGAATAACGGGATCGGAAGGCCATCCACCCGTGCGAATATCATCGAAACGCTTTTCAAAAGAAAGTACATTGAAAAGAAGCGTAAAAATCTGATTGCCACTCAAACAGGAATTCAGCTGATTGATACTATTGAAGACGAACTTTTAAAGAGCCCGGAACTGACTGGTGAATGGGAATCAAAACTTCGTAAAATTGAAAAAGGCGAGTATGAAGCCAACCTTTTCAAAGAAGAACTGATCCAGATGGTAACAGAACTTACGGATAAAGTAGTTTACGGAAAAGGGAAAGTGATTACCCTGCAGGATGAAGAGAAAGAAGAGGTGAAGGAAAAGAAAAAAAGAGAACCTGCCCAGAAAAAAGAACTTCAGTCTTGGGAAGAAACTAAGTGCCCGAAATGTAAGGAACATAATCTGATCAAGGGGAAAACTGCAGTGGGATGTTCTGACTTTAAAAATTGTGTGTTTAAGATAACCTTCGAAATCTTTGGCAAAAAGCTTTCAGATAAACAGCTTTTAGATCTTGTTTTAAAAGGTAAAACTTCAAAATTGAAAGGCTTTACCACCCATCCTGAAGGACTCACAGAAGGTGTACTTTCCTTACCTGATGATTTCCAGGTACAGCTTAGCTGATCCTGCCAGCTTTATGCTAGACAGAAAAGTTACAAAAACTTTTTTTAACACCTAAGCTACTAGAAGTTATATGCTTTGCGCACATAAAGTTATCCAGCGTTTTTTATGAAATTTTATTTTCATCTAAAGTGTACTTATCTCTCTGTATTCAAGCGTCTGTAAGATGATAAAAAGCAATGGTACTTTAAGTCTATAAAATCACCTTTACATTATTTTTTTTACCAGAATTTCGGGAGATTAGTGAGAATTTATAAATTTATTTTTTGTTTTTTAGATGATTTTTTTCATGCTGCTAAAAAATGGATTTAGAATGTGTTTAATTTTGTTTATTGATTTTTAGTTATTTATGTTTCATTTTAGTTTGATTATATTGAAAAATCAATAACACTAATTAGAATAATTAAAAATAAAGAGACCTTTTTCTTTGGGGATTCATAGGTAACCTTTAATTTTGCTATTTATAATAATTATAAATAATGAAATTATATCAACGTATTTTTATCTTTCTCATTTTTACACTTTCCATTTCTCATATCAAGGCACAAGACACTGGTTTTGCAGTTCAGGGAGTTGTACAGAATAACATCAAACAAGGATTAGGCGGAGTATCCATCTCTGTAGAAAACACAAAAATTAAAACACAAACCGATCAAAACGGAAATTTCAGAATTAGTTATAATAAGGGAGAAGCAATATTGATCTTCAGCCTGGATGGCTATAAAAAGTTCAGAAAGAAAGTAAACTTCAATAGTGAAGTATCTCCGGTAAGTATTCTACTGGCAGAGGATCAGTCGGTTGTAAAAGAAGTCATAGTACACGGCAAAGGTAAAGTGAAAGCACTGCAGGACGGTGCTTTTACTGTGAATGCTATAGATGTAGCCAAGTTAGCCAATACCACCGCCGATCTTAATCAGGTTTTGAACAGAACCACTGGGATTAAAGTCCGTCAGCAGGGTGGTGTAGGTTCTGATTATAACTTTTCCATCAATGGAATGTCTGGTAAAGCGGTGAAATTCTTTATTGATGGTGTTCCCCTGGAAATGTTAGGGAAAGGAGTAGACCTGAGTACATTGCCTGTAAATATGGCCGATCGTGTAGAGATTTATAAAGGAGTAGTTCCTATTCATCTGAGTACTGATGCTATGGGAGGTGCTGTAAATATCATTACGCCTTCCAGCAGCAAAAATTATCTGGATGCAGGAATAAGTTTAGGATCTTTCAATACCCAGCGTATCAACTTGAACGGGCAGTTTAAAGATGATAAAACAGGGTTGATCTTACGTGTCAACAGTTTTTATAACCATTCGGATAACAACTATCTGATGAAGGATATGAAAATATGGAACGCAGCAAAAAACGAATATGAACTCAGAAATCTAAAACGTTTTAACGATCGGTATCAGTCTGTTTTTGGAATGGCTGAAATTGGGTTAGAAAACAAAAGCTGGGCAGATTCCTTCTTTGTTGGTGCATCTCAATCGGTTTTCGACAAGCAGATACAGACAGGCTCCAACCAGGACGTTGTTTATGGTGGAGTAAAGCAAAACGGGGAAGCTCAAAATTACTTTATGAAGTATAAAAAGACGAGCCTTTTCAATGACCATCTGGATGTGAATGTATATGCCGGTTTCTCTAAAAGTGTTCAGAAAGCAACCGATACCCTTATGCGTAAATATAGCTGGGATGGCACATATGTAGCTTCTGCTACCAGTGAAAAAGGAGGCAGAAGTATCATCATGCAGTACGAAGACCGTCTTTACTCACAAGTAGGGGCAACTTACAGAATCGTTGATCATCATAAGCTTATTTTCAATTATGTACTCGATTACCTTAAGAATACCACGTTCAATCAGCTTGAAGAGGAGAAAAAAGATGTGCCCCCTGCTAAAATGACCAAGCAGATTTTGTCTATGGCTTATCAACAGGAATTTTTCAATAAGCACTGGACTAATATTTTCTTTGGTAAATATTACAGTGTAGGACTTCAGAAAATGGTTTTTGATCCGGTAACGAGAACCGATAATCCGGTAAAGGATAATTTCAGCAATTGGGGCTACGGTTTTGCGACAACGGTCAAGATTACCCAAGGACTAGGAATAAAAGGATCATTCGAACGTTCTTATCGTTTGGTAGAACCGCAAGAAATTTTTGGAGATGGAGTAGCCGTAACCAGTAATATGAATCTTAAGCCTGAAACCAGTGATAACGTCAATGTAGGACTATACTTCAGCCACCATTGGGGGCAGCATGCTTTCCGTATCGAAGGAGCAGGATACATTCGTGATACAAAGGATTTTATTTATACTGTTCCTAATTTGTACAACAGTACCTTCAAATATGAAAATTTGTCCAATATTTTTACCCGTGGATTGGAAGGTGAATTAAGCTATCAATACAAAAGACTCCTGAATGTATTAATGAATGTGAGCTACAATAAAGCATATGACAATACAAAATTTGCCAACAACAGTAATGATGTCATTTCAGCAACTTACGAAAAAGATGTCCCGAATCAGCCTTGGTTATTTGGAAATTTGAATGTAAGTATTGGTAAAGATGACTGGTTTCAGAAAGAAAGCCGTGTAGAACTTTACTACGGTCTGCAGATGACTGAATGGTTCTACAAAAACTGGAAAACCTATGGAAATCCAAGGAATATTCCGATTATCCCAAGACAAACACTGCATAACATTGGTATCAGCTATTCTATGAAGAACGGAAGATATAATGTAGCATTCGATGTTACCAACCTTAGCGATGCACTGGCATATGACAATTTCAAACTTCAGAAGCAGGGACGTGCTTTCTATATAAAATTCAGATACCTATTTAAGTAAAAGATCATGACACAATATTTCAGAAACAGTATATTTTTACTACTTGCATGTCTAACCATCATTGGCTGTGAACGCGAACCAGATTACGGGGATTCCGGAAGCGGTGAAAAAGACTATAAATATTTTCTGCTTTCCGCGTTAGGAAGCTGGCCCAATACCGTTCATTATATGACGGCTACCAATGACCTTACAAAAGGTGCAATGGATATTACCAAAGAAGGTGACGAGATCAACTCCAAAGGAACCTACTCCTATATTGTAAAAAACGGTTTTATCTATAACTATAAAACTGATCAGGGAATCTTCAAAAAGTTTAAATATTCCCAGGACAAGCTCACTACAGTAAAAGAAGTTCCTTACACTTATATCAGTGATATTTCCAGTTATGTATGGGTAGATGATAATACTTTAGTTGTTGTAGGGGAAACTGGTGATGGTCAGCATGTCCGCTATAGTGTTTTCAATGCTTCAGATCTTAGCATTATCCGCCAGGGAGAGATTGAAGGATTTGAACCTTTCCCTAATGATTATAATTTCTATACTCTAGGTGCTATAACTTATATGGATGGATATATCTATATGCAGTATAGTTTCCGTAACGGAAAATGGATTACACCGGACTATTATAACTTTGCTGTAATAGATTATAATACCTTCAAAGTAAAAAATTCGGTAAAGGATATCCGAAGTTCCGGGACAGCTAACGGTTCTCCTTATTTTAAAACCTCTTTCAGAAAAGATAATGAAGCCTTTTATTACGCGTGTTATCTACGTGTGGGAGCCGGAACAAGTAAAATTCATCTTTTCAGGATTCTTAAGGGAGCTGCTTCGCCTGATGCAGGATTTGATATCAACCTTACAGATCTTGTGGGAGGTAATCCGCTGGAAACAATGATCGATTATATCGGTAATAATAAGATGGTTGTTCTGTACCGCGATCCGGCATTAGGAAATGCTTACAATGGACGTTATGCTATTGTAGATCTTCAGACCAAACAGTTAGTCCGTGTATTGGATGAACTACCGGGTGATGAACCTTATGAACAAGGTATGTTTGTTCAGGATAAAAAAATGTACATTGCTGTAAATGCCAGCAAAGGAGGAAACTATGTATGGATCTATGATCTGCAGACGGATAAAATAACTAAAGGAATGAAGCTTCCTGATAATATTTCCGGTTTTGCAAGGTTTGATAAATTTTATGATTAATTATAGCATAGTAATAGATCATTAGATTTGATAAAAAAGCAGTTCTCAAAATTATTGAGAACTGCTTTTTTTGGAGCCTTGTCAAGGTTATAAACCTTGACAAGGCTGTAAGTAAGACTAAAGTTTGTAATTGAAAGACAATGTTACCACCCGGCTGTCCAGGTTGTATTTTTGTCGGATAGTAGAACTGAAGTTATTTCCGGTAACACGGTAATTATTCGTTTTTAATAAATCTGTCACTGCCAATTTTAAAGTTGCTTTATCCTTCCATAATGTTTTTGAAACACCCAATGTCAGGTCAAAATAAGCATCACGGATATACAGACCAATGTTTGATTTTGAAAAATATTGGGCATTAGCCTCTGCTTTTAGCCCTTTCATAATACTGAAACTGTTTTGTGCATTCAGGGTAAATGACAGCTGTGAACTGTTTACCGAATAATTCTGATAATTCCCTTTATATTCATTGTTGAATATATTAAACATGGAAGTAAGCGACCAAAAGCTGAAAAGCTTTGTTGTAGCGGTGATATTAGCGCCATATACATAAGATTTGTTCAGGTTGTCCTGAGTCTTTACCAGAATTCCTGTGTCCGGCTGGTAGTTGTAGACTTCTGTCATGATATCATTAGTTACACTAAAATAGGCCGATGCTATAATGTATTTCCCCCATGTATACCCCAATTCTGTTGCATGGGTAAATTCAGGATTCAGGTTGGGGTTTCCCTGCCAGTAGTTGAATGGATCATCGTAGAAACGGAAAGGATTCAGATCGAAATGACTCGGCCTGTTGATTCTTTTGCTGTATGATGCATAAAATCCATGCTGATCATTCACCTGGTATTTTACGGAGGCACTTGGAAACAGATTGGTATAGTCTCTTTTTCGCTGTTCCCGGGATGTTTTCTGGTTGATGTCCGTATGGGTCATTTCAGTTCTTAATCCTAGCTGGAATGTCCATTTTGTTAGATTGAGCTTGTAATTGGCATACAATGCATGTATCTGCTCTTTGTATTCATATTCATTACTTGCTTTATCATCATTGATCCATTCTTCACCCTGCTGTACAAGATACTCCGAAGGGTTATTATTAGACTTTATGGTAGATTTCAACCCTGTTTCCAGGCTATGCTTCTCACTAAAAGGCAAGGTAAAGTCAGCCTTAGCATTGAAGACTTTCAGACGGGAGGCAATACTTCCTTTTCTATTGTTAAATTTCTCTGTTCCCTGATTCACTAATGCATCCGAAAGCTGATTCTGGCGGGAAGTGAAGCGGGATGTTTCATATTCCAGATCCAGATCTACCTTGTAGCCTTTATCATCGAAGAGATGTGTACCCTTTACATTATAGGTGTAATCATACCAGTTTTCTTTGCTCGCATTACCGGAAAGTACATGAACAAACAGATTGTCTACAGGTTGAAATATTTTGTTTTCGCCATTCGAGAAATCTTCATATCGGCCTATTTTCGCATCAAATAAAGCCCCTATCGTGGTTTTATCGCTCAATGCATAATCTGCACCAAATTTAAAATTATTAGAGGTTAAAGGCTCATTGGTTGTTGAGTTTTGATCTGTCGTCCGAATGATTTGCTGAGGTTGTTTTTCATCAAAGAAAATCTGATTAAAGTTTCGTCTTTCCTCCTCCCCACGGAAGGTATAGCTGTAATCTCCGTGCAGGGATAGTTTCTTGTGGGTATAGTTGAGGCTAAGTCCGGTATTAACTCTGTTTTTACGGCCTCTTCCGCCATTAAGGTAATAGTTACCGCTCATTCCTTCCAGTGAACTTTTTTTAAGGACAATGTTGATGATGCCTGCATTTCCGGCAGCATCATATTTGGAAGAAGGGTTGGCAATAATTTCAATATTTTTTACTAAAGTGGAGTTGGTAGAGCGAAGTAAGTTAGCCAATTCTTTGGTGGATAGAGAACTTAATTTCCCATTAATCATAACACTTACTCCTTTCTTTCCACGTAAAGAGAGTTCTCCGTCCTGTGAAACGACTACACCTGGTGTTTGGCCCAATACTTCCAATACAGTAGTTCCATCAGACAACACACTATTTTCTACATTAAAAATCATTTTGTCGGCTTTCTGCTGAAAGACCGCTTTGTTACCTTTTAGTACAACACTGCTAATCTCTGAAATTTTTTCTGTCTGCAAAGAATCGTTCAGATTTTCTGTTTGCCCGTAGGCATTCAAGCTCGCCATTAAAGGGAGCCACATATAATGCTTCTTCATGATAATAGATTTTAGGTTGTTGTTTTCTTTTTATTTCTACGTCCCCACCAAATCATAAACCCGGTTATGGGCAGCGAGGCGCAGAACAGACTCATGATAAATGCTAATATTTTTCCGGGCATCCCGAAGAAGGCTCCCACATGCAAATCGTAGGTAGCATCTGTAGCTCTTTCAGCCATAGGTTTTTCTTCGTGTGAACGGTTAAACAGAAGCTTCCCCGAATGTTCGTCAAAAATCATCATGGAAGACTCTGCATAAGTAAATTCCTTTTCCTTGATCCAGATGCTTAAATTTTCATGTTTGTGGTCTGCTTCAGCATGATCTTCCAGATCGACTCCAAAGGAATAAGCCTGCGGATAATGAATCTTTACCTGTTCTATAACACGGTCGATAGTTGTTGCCATTTCAACAGATTCCGGAGCCGTTGTTTTGTATTGGCTGAAATCTGGCGTAGCCGAGGAAAAACCATTAAGTAATACATATACCCACATTTGAGTAATGCGGAACGAATACATAATCCCGGTAATAGCTACAATAATGGCAAGAAAGGAAGCATAAAAACCAACGATATTGTGTACGTCGTAGTTCTTACGCCGCCAGCCCTTTACCTTTTCCCATTGGAACCATAGACGCTGTTTACGCATTTTTTTATTCTTCGGCCACCAAAGTATAATCCCGGTAATCAGCATAATTACGAAGATAATAGTAGATACTCCCACGATGGTACCCCCTACACTGTTACTTAGCAGCAGTGAGCGGTGCAGGGCCATACAGATAAAGAAAGGATTGTTTTTGACATCATATATGGCAAGTACCTTTCCGGTATATTGGTTGACATAAACATTTTTATAGACAATAATGCTGTTGAAGTGATTCCAGCCATCAGGATTACCTTTAACTAATCCAAATTGATAAGAACGGGAAGGATCTATAGGAATTGTGACTTCATCTGCTTTTACAATTTCATTTTTCAGTTGGGCATTCACCAGATCTTTTAACTTTCGTAAAGGAATAGGCTTTTTATGCTGAATGTCTTTTTCCCCGTGGAAGATGTCCTCCTTTCGTAGGATAGCGGTAATGTCTTCATTGAAAACGAAAAAAGCACCTGATAAAGAAACGATTAAAACAATAATACCGGAAAGCAGTCCAAGCCATAAATGAGCTTTTAGAATATATTTTTTGAAGGTCCCTTTAGATTTTTTCTTACCAGCTTGTTTCATTTTCTATTGTTATTTAGTCTTATTAAAAATAATGAACTGCAAATATAACTTTATTTGTAAGAATTCTACCCAAAGAGAACCTTTATTTCATCAGGAAAACCTGATTTTTATTAGGATTGATAAAGATTACAAAAGTTTCATTCTTAAGGGTAGAAAATAACTAAGAGTAAGTAAGGGAAAATATTTTTTCTGATTTAAAATGATGGAAGTGTTGTTAGGATGTAATAGATGAAGTGGATGATAATCGAACATCTTTTAAATGGTTTTGAATTTCATTACAGTAGTCAGTAAATAAATTTTGTGTGGATAATTTTGAAAAGTTCCACCATTCATTTTATATCTACGAAAATGATATAAAACATATTGATATACCGCATATATCCTGAATTGTTATTTTTTTCTCAGCGAATAGCAAATATATCCTCATGTTTTCGAAATAAGAAACGTAATAATTAGATAACTCTATTATGAAAATCGAAGGGAGCTACAAGATTACAGATTTCTTTGATCCTTAAAGCTCTCCAACTCTTTATTTACTTCTTCTAATAACTGCTTTTCAGTTGGTAAATATAGATCATATTGACTGGCTATAATTTGCTTTTGTCCCTCAGGAAGTGTAAACTTTACAACAGTATCATTCTTATGTGCACAAAGTAATATTCCAATGGTTGGGTTTTCATGAGAAAGTTTTTCTATGCGATCATAGTAATTTACATACATCTGCAACTGTCCAATGTCCTGATGTGTCAGCTTGCTTGTTTTAATTTCTATAATGACGAAGCATTGCAGTATACGATTGTAGAAAACCAAGTCTACAAAGAATTCATCTCCATCAAGATGTATTCTTTTCTGTCTTGCCACAAATGAAAAGCCATTACCTAACTCCAATAAAAATTCTTGTAAATGTGTGATAATAGCACTTTCCAAATCCTTCTCGTAGAATGATGTCTCACGTTTTAATCCGAGAAACTCCAAAAACATAGGGTCTTTAATAATTTCTTTTGCATCGGAAGGCTGTTTTTCTTTTTTGGCAACAGCCAAAACGCTTTCCTTATCATTGCTCAGCAAAAGCCGCTCATATAAGCTACTATAAACCTGTCTTTCCAATTGTCGGGAAGTCCAGTTGTTCTTTATTGTTTCAGCAATATAAAAGTCTCTTTTATCTTCATTATCAATACTTAGTAGTAACTTATACTGAGTCCAGCTTAATTGTGTCCGCAGTGCAGACACAATTGGAAATGTCCGATAAAACTGTCGGTACCAGTTTAGCTGTCTAACTGAAAAACCACTCCCAAATTCAGGCTGGAGTTGTTCCGAGAGATATTTGATAAGAAAGGAGCCATAGTCGGCTCGGTCTTTTCCACCTTGTTCTTCTTCCAAAATACGTTTGCCAATGTGCCAATACATCAGTGTTCTCTGATGATCAACAGCACGTGTCGCCCTATCTTTTGATTGAGAAATAATGGCTTTAATATCTGCTATAATTGATTGATCTAATAGCATCCCTTAATCTGGTATTTTGATTATACTATTTGTGAAGGTATAAAATTAGTAGAGGAGTAACAAGCGTAAATAAAAATGTTGCCATTTGGTGGAGAATACGGGATTCGAACCTGTGGCCTTTTGACTGCCAGTCAAACGCACTGCTTATTTTCCCATTTCATCATTACCCGGTATGAATATTAATTTTTTAAATTTACATTTAAATTTTAAAAAATAATGACCCCAGAGAAAAAGAAACTCATGACAGACAGCTTCGGCCGTTCGGAAACCTTGAAATTCTATAAAGCAGAATTATTGGAAGTAGAAACTGATTTTGTCTCGATTAAAATTCCCAAAATGGAAATGATGACCAGGAAAGCTGGGATGTTCAATGGGGCAATGATTGCTTCTTTGGTAGATGTTTCCGCAGGATATGCAGCGGTGAGCCATTATCCGGAAGACTGTTATGTGGTAACAGTTGAATTAAAAGTGAACTATCTTCGTCCAGCTATGGGAGATGCTTTGGTTTCAAAAGCTTATGTTATTAAAGGGGGCGCCAAGATTAGTGTTATCAGAGTAGAAATCTATGTTCAGAATGAAGACTCTGGCTCAGAGAGTCATGCAGCTACCTCACTAGTCACCATGATGAAGATAAAATAATCTTATTTTTTTACAGAATTAAGCAAAATCTTCCTTAGATAAAGGATTTAAAGAATTTTTTTTCACCGAAATGGAATGGCTTTTGCTCCTTACATCCCATAACTATTAAAAAATAACGAAATGAACTTAATTATCCGTTTGTTTGTCACAGCAATAGTGGCATACCTATTAACTAAAATTTTACCAGGGGTGCATTTTGAAGGTTTTTCAACAGCAATTATATTTGCTATTGTGCTTGGGATTTTAAACATATTTGTAAAGCCTATTCTTAGTCTGTTTGGACTTCCCCTTACCATTTTAACTTTAGGGTTCTTTGCATTGGTTATTAATGCAGGTATTATCCTGATTGCTGATTATTTCATCGACAGTATGGTGGTAGATGGCTTCTGGTGGGCCTTTATCTTCAGTATATTGCTTTCAATTGTAACTTCTCTTGCAAATTCAATGTTCTCAGATGGAGACTAAGAGATAAAAAATTAAAAATAAAAAAGTCCGCTGGTATTTTGCCAGTGGGCTTTTTTATTGGGGGATGAACAGAGATGTTTGAAAGTATTCGAGTGAAATACCCTTTATTTTGTTGAAAATATTCTCTGTTTTTCAATATTTTCCTTTATATCTCCAATTTTAATGTTAATTCTTTCGGTAATTTTTATTTTAAATATTAACTTTGGCAATCTTTGAATTTAATGAAAGGGTTTGATGAAATCAGTAGGGTTTTACAGATCTGCTAAAAATGAATGAACATATGAAATCGTCATGATCTGCAAATACAAATACCAATGAAGATGATACGATTGCAAATGACCTTTGAAAAATAAATAATAATCTTCATATGAAACTTAAGTACAGTCTGCTGGCTTTGGCAGCTCCGCTTTTAATGAATGCACAACAAGTAATGACGCCTGAAATTCTTTGGACTTTGAAAAAAGTAGGAGTGCAGGCAGTTTCTCCGGATCAGGCTTCTCTTATTTATAAAGTAGGACAGGTAGATCTGAAAACAGAAAAAACAAAAAATGAGAACTATTTTCTGAATGTTCTTAATCACCAGGCTTCTAAAATTGATTTCGGTAAAAAAGCTTTGATCCAATGGGATAAAAATGGGATCTATGCTCAGGAGGGAGATAAGATTTATCTTTCAAAAGATGCCGGAAAAACATGGTCAGAATTCTATACAATTGGAGAAGCAGACAATATCGTTATTTCTCCTGATGGAAAAAGAATTGCTTTCAGCAAGCAGGTGTTGGTAGAAAAGCTAATGGGGAAAGATAAATACAGTGATACTCCTAAAACTACTGCTCAGGTTTATACAGACCTAAACCACAGACACTGGGATTATTTCAACGAAGGGAAATACAACCATGTATTTGTAGTGAATACTTCGGATAAAGTAGAAGCCGCTAAAGATTTGTTGGAAGGAAAAACATGGGATTCTCCTCAAAGACCATTTGGAGGTGCTGAAGATTTTATTTGGAGCCCTGATTCTGCACAGCTTTTATATGTTACCAAACCAAAAAGCGGTAAAGAATACGCAACGAGTACCAATACCGATATCTTTGCTTATGATTTAGCGACTGGAACTACTAAAAACCTTACAGAATCAAACAAAGGATATGATGTCAATCCAAAATTCAGCCCGGATGGAAAATCTTTGATCTGGCAGAGTATGGCAAGAGATGGATATGAGGCTGATAAGAATGATGTAAAAATCATGGATTGGAATTCTGGAAAGACGACTAACCTTACAGCAGGTTGGGACGACAGTGTTTCCGGAGATGTTCTTTGGGGGGCAGATTCAAAAACAATCTATTTCACGGCAGCTTACAGAGGAACAAAACAACTTTTCTCTTTAGATTCAAAATCTTCAAAAGTACAGCAGATCACCAAAGGAAACTTTGACGTGAATGAAATTTTTACAGATAACAAGACTTCTGTATTAGTAGGAAGAACAGATGTAAACCATGCTACAGAATTATTCTCTGTAAACCTTAAAAATGGAGAAATGAAGCAGGTTACTGAAGCGAATAAAGATACTTATGCTAAGTTAGCACAAGGAAAATCCGAACTTAAAATGGTAAAAACTTCGGATGGCAAAGAAATGGGCGTATGGTTCCACTATCCACCGAATTTTGATCCTAATAAAAAATATCCAACATTGGTATATTGCCAGGGAGGACCACAATCTGCATTGACACAATACTTCAGCGTAAGATGGAACTTTGCCCTAATGACGGCCAACGATTATATTGTAGTGGCTCCAAACAGAAGAGGAATGCCAGGCTGGGGAACAAAATGGAATGAAGAAATTTCAAAAGACTGGGGTGGACAACCAATGAGAGACTACCTTGCAGCAACAGATTATGCAAAAACATTACCTTATGTAGATGGTGACAGAGTAGCCGCTGTAGGAGCAAGTTATGGTGGATACAGCGTATTTATGTTAGCTGGGATCCACGAAAACAGATTCAAAACTTTCATTGCTCATGATGGATTATTCGATATGAAATCATGGTATTTAACAACTGAAGAACTTTGGTTTGCCAACTGGGATATTGGTTCGCCATGGGAAAAACCACAGCCAAAAGCTTATACAGAATTTAACCCAAGTAACTTCGTAGAAAAATGGAACAAGCCAATTATGATCGTTCAGGGAGGAATTGATTTCCGTGTACCTTACGAACAGGGACAGGAAGCCTTCCAGGCAGCGAAATTAAGAGGATTAAAATCTAAATTGGTGTATTTCCCGAATGAAAATCACTGGGTACTTCATCCACAAAACGGATTGGTATGGCAGAGAGAATTCTTTGACTGGTTAAAAGAAACTTTGTAATACAGAATTATTTCTCAATAAAAAAAAACGGACTTGTTCCGTTTTTTTTATGCCTGATTGGTAAATGATTACAGTGATGAACTCATTATGAAACCCATAACAAATAAAAAATAATGTGCTTGTTTTTTCTTTATATTTGAAATGATTGTTCCGTTGGTGTTTAAAATCAATATACTGAATTTAAATCCAAAGAAATATGAAAAAAAGTATTGTAACCACAGTATTGATCTCTTTACTTATGATTTCCTGTCAAAGAGAAGAAGAAGTTTTTAGCAGTGATCCAGCTGGAAAGATCATTGAAGTTTCAGCAGATAAATCTGTTCTTTTCCCTTCCAAAGGCACTGCCAATCTCCAATATGGACAGCCTGGGCCTCATCAGGTAAGTACGAATGCTGTTGTAGGAGAGTGTAATCAGCTTGCTGGCCTTGTGATTCCTATCTTACAGACAATAGGGATATTGGATCAGAGTATTAAATGCAGTAACAATTTTCCGTATGGTTTTGAAAGTCCTATTTCTACTGCTGTTTATTATCCGTCAGATATTGCAAATATGAATAGGGTTCCTGTGGTCAATTTTGTAGGCGGTATTCTTTCCAGTCAGGGGAATTATGATCAGATGGTCAGATTATGGGCAAGTTATGGTTTTATTGTTGTGATCTCCTCTAATTTTATCAATAGCATGCCGGATATGCATATTTTGGGAGCGGCTAATGTTGCCAAATTAAACAAAGATCCACAATCTCCCCTTTTTGGAAAAGCAGATCTTTCAAAAATGATTATTGCCGGTCATTCTGCAGGAGGAGGAGCCACTCTTTTAACATCCAGTATTTCAGAAACAGCTATGAAACTGATTGATCCTGATCTGAAAATTGTAGCCGCTTTACCTATTGAACCGGGGCCTGTAGCTATAGGATCAACAGTGAAAGTGCCAACTTTTACGCTTACAGGAAGACTGGATTTTGTAGTTCCGGCAGATACGTGGCCGAATCTTTGGCAGAGTAATCTGATTAAAAATGTACCAGCCTGGTCGGCTACAGCCACTACAGCTACTCATTTCAGTCCTACCATGGATATTACAAAGAATGAATTTGCAGGTATTTCTGTAGCATGGCTAAAATATATGGGCTATAATGACGGCGAGGCCAAATCTTATTTTGTAGGACCACAGTATAAACTGAAAGATGATGTTCAATTTATAGGTCTTCTAACCCCACCGGTAAAACGAAATGCAAAAGCAGATCTCCTTCAATAAAGGGGTTAAAATATTTAATAGCCGGTTTTCCGGCTATTTTCATGATGAAAAATTCAATAGAAAGTGGGCTTTAATCCGCTTTATTCATAATGATTAGTTTCAACAGCTTTGCCAAAATGTATATATTTGAATATGCAAAACAGAATTTCTTCTTTCCCACCACTCATTGATGATCAGTCTGAAATTTTAATCCTGGGTTCTATTCCCGGAGTGAAATCTTTGGAAATGCAGCAATATTATGCTCATCCACAAAACAAATTCTGGAAAATTATCCTTGAATTGCTGAATGAAGAATTTACCGAAGATTATTCTAAAAGAACTGAAACCTTAAAGAAACATCACATTGCCCTTTGGGATGTCATTGATTCCTGTGAAAGAAAGGGAAGCCTGGATTCTGAGATTAGAAATGAAGAAGCCAATCAGATTGAAAAACTACTGGAAGAATATCCCAATGTAAAAGCCATTTTTTGTAATGGCGGAAAATCATATAAGAATTTGCAAAAACTTTTAGGGAAGAACTATAGGCTTCCTATTTTTCTAATACCCTCCACAAGCCCGCTCCATACCATTTCCTTTGAAAGAAAATTTGAAGAATGGAAGAGAATTTTGGAGTTTTTAAGGTGATAGCGTTTGATTGGGGTAGAGTATGAGAGTGGGATGAGTTTTAAATTCTGGATAATGGGTATGAGAGAAGATTTAAAATATAAATTTCTAGGGAATGACAAACAGAGCGTTTTAGTTATTCATACACTTTATCATTCCCTAGAAATCTTTTAGCATCAACAGAATCAAGAGCCTAAATACGCTCTTAATCCCTTCAATAATTCCAGTTGATTTTTTGTTCTGTCCAGATTATGTTCCGGATATTTCGTAGCATAATAAACGCTTCCATTCAGATAATCAGTTAAAAAACGAACTTCCTGAATATAAATAGCGACTTGTGCAGCATAATCAAGGTGAGCATACTCTTCTGGAGTCAGTTTTTCCTTTAGGTGGAAAAGAAATCCTTTTTTTACCATCTCATACATTTCAGGATTGAAATTGTTTTTAGCCTTTCCGTCATCTTCATAAGTTGTATTGGTGTAGGACTGAATCATTGTTCCGAAATCATATAAAATAGTAGAAATCATCATGGTGTCCAGATCGATGACGGCCAGCGGCTTATGGTTTTGATCAAAGAGAATATTGCTGATCTTTACATCGGCATGGATGATTCTTTTGGGAATCTGATTGCTTTTCTCCATGTCTATCCATTCATCAGGTAAGGAAATAAGCTGGTTGGTGACCTCTATTTCAGTCTTTGCGTTCTCCTTTAGATGAGGAACCGTATTTTCCAGGGCTTTTTTATAGTCTGCAATTCTTTTTTCGAAATTGAGGAAATTAGGAAGCGTGTCTTTAATAGCGGGTAGCTTTTCAGTATTTACGATACTAAGGAAATAGCTGAAGGCTTTAGCAGCCTCAAAAGCAGTTTGTAAAGAAGGAGCAGTAAGAAAGGTAATGCTGTTTTCTACAAAGCTTAACATTCGCCATGGTTCATCATTTACATCTTTTATCAGAAATTCATGGACGAGAGATGGGATAGGCTCTATAATTTGAAATTGATAATTATTTGACCGAAGAAGTTCATTAATCATTAAATGATTGTTGACGATAAATTCCGGCTGCTTAAAGACATGATGATTGATCTTTTGCAGAATAAACTTTTTTTGGTGATCCAGATCTTCCAAAAGATAAGTTGTATTGATCAGCCCATCATTGATAGGAGAAAGCTTATAATTATCGGTATTGATAAACTGAGAGACAATATCATTTATTTCCATAAATCTGCTGGGTATCTGTTCTTTTGAATTTCTGACATCAGAAAATCCTTAATATTCTTTTTATCATCAGCATAAGTTACCCCCATCCACTGGGAAGGGGAAGATTTTACCATGACTTTTACTTTCTTTTCATCTATCATTTTTTGGACTGCGTTGGGAACGTAGAATTCTTGTGTTGGCATTGGGTAAGACTCTATGAAATCATAGAAGTAGGCCTCCAAAGAACAAAAAATATGAGGATGAAAAATGAAAAAATTCATGGATATCAACGTATTGGGATCTAGTTTTATATGCTCACCGTTTTCCGTATAAATGATAAAACCATTAAGCTTTTGAATAGAGGTTTGTTCCTCTACCCGGATCAGATTGTTTTCAGAATCCAAAGTACAAATTCCTCTTGCTACCGTTCCATGACCACTCAATGTTGTATTCACAGGGTAAGCAATCATCTCTAATTGAGAATCGGAAATATGATGGTGGTTAATTTCATCAGCAGCGAGAAGGTAAGCTTCTTTTCCATAAAAATCATCAGCATTAATCATAATAAATGGTTCCTGTATCACATATTTGGCACATAACACAGCGTGGGCTGTTCCCCATGGTTTCTCACGCTCCGGATAATCAAAACCATGCAGGGGAATGCTGTTCATTTCCTGATATACCCAGTGCAGTTCAAAACCCTTTTTTTCAGAGATTGAATTCAGTCTTTCAATATAACTTTGAGGAATCAGTTTATTAACAATAATAACTACTTTAGAAAAGCCAGCTTCCAGAGCATCATAGATAGAATACTCCAGAATAGGAGAGCCATTATCGAGTATTCCATCCACTTGCTTAAGACCTTTGTACCGGCTGCCTAATCCACCAGCCAGAATGAGTAGTGTTTTCTTAGAATTCATCAGTCATTCCGAATACAGGTTTACGAGTTTTCCATTGACCATTGGTAAAATCAGGAATTTCAACAACCTGGCCCCCCTTGGCAATAGACTCTTCACTCAATGGAGTAATCGAATACCATAAGGCAAGATCATAAACATCCATCGGGAATTCTATATTTCTTTTAATACATTCAATAAAGGTATTCATCACAAAGAAGTCCATTCCGCCATGTCCTGCTCCTGCAGCTGTGCTTTCGAATCTCTTCCACATCGGGTGGTCATATTCTTTCATCCACTTTTCCGTATTGTCCCAACGGTGTGTGTGATTCATTGTTTTTTCAAAATAGATATGGCCCTGGTTGAAGTCTCCCCAACCGAAATCCTGCCATAATCCTTCCGTCCCCTGTACACGGAACCCAAGATCATAAGGTCTCTGTAAGCTGGTATCATGAGTTAATAGAATAGTTTCTCCATTTTCGCAGGCAATTTGTGTGGTTACAATATCTCCCTGATTGAATTTTACCTTGGCATTCGGGTGATTTTGTCCACCTTTAGCATGTTCCGTAATATATTTATGGAGTCCTACAGACTTGGAAGAGAATGAAGAAAGCCTTGTTAAACGGTTTCCACGATTGATATCCATCATCATGGCAATGGGACCTAATCCATGGGTAGGATAAAGTTCTCCATTACGTTTTACATAATGTTCAGTCCTCCATTTAGCCTCACTGAATCCCTTTTCACCAAATTCAGCTCCTGAATTGTAAGGCGTAACTCCGTCATTGAAAAGCACACCTCTTAAATCATGCTGATAGCCGCCTCTTCCGTGAACAAGTTCTCCAAACATTCCTTTACGAACCATATTCAGAATTGCCATAACATCTCTTCGGTAGCATACGTTTTCCATCATGAAAATAGGAACTTTCGTCTCCTCGTATACTTTCACAAACTCCCAGCAATCCTGAAGCTTTATAGCTCCGGAAACTTCCATACCTACAATTTTCTTAGCACGCATGGCTTCTATGCCTTGTGGAAGATGCCATTCCCATGGAGTAGCAATTACTACAGCATCTATCGTTTTCAGTTTTAAAAGGTTTCGGTAGTCATATTCACCATTGGAAAACTCCTGAGCTGCAGATTTATTGTTGTCTTTTAATATCTTTTGAGAAGCAGCAAGCATTCTTTTGTCAGGATCAGCAAATGCTACAATCTCTACATCACTGCGTTTAGCCAATAGCTTTACATGTTCCTGGCCACGAAGTCCTACCCCAATAAAGCCAACACGGACTTTCTTATCTGTTTTAAAATCATTTGAATAGGCAAATAAAGAATTGGGTAAAACCAATGCCCCAAAACTTGCCAAAGCTGCTGTTTTGATAAAATTTCTGCGGGAAGTGCTGTTGTCCATCTATTTTTTTCTTAAATATATTAAAACTTTTGCAAACTGTGATGGAATGGGGTTTGAGAGTAGGAGAGTTTGAGATTGTGAGAGTTTCGGGATGTGGATTTAAGAAGTTAAATGTTTAAAGCTTAGGGTTTGAATTGATCAACCTTTCCATGGCAATTGAGAATTCACTTGGGAAGAAAAATATACTATTCATACCTAATCTCACATTTCTCATCTATCATTTATCCGTCTATTATCTTCAAATCTCATTTCATTAAGATCAAATTTCACAAAATATCACTGCCCATAGTAAGCCTTAATTAATCTTTCCCTCATTTTATTCAGATATTGAATGTTTTTGGTGTTGGATAGAATGATAACACTAAGATTTTTATCAACCAGATGGACCCAATTGGCACTATGGCCATAACCTTCTCCCTGGCGTTCTGCAAATAGGGTATTGATCGTTCCGAATTTTTTAGGATATACCCAAAAACCCAATGCAGTATCCTCTAGTTTTTTGTCTGCTGTAAGCATTACCTCTAAAGTCTTTTTTGAGAACAATACAGCATTAAATATGGCCTGGTCAAAAATAAGAAGGTCTTTAGGAGTAGAATACATGGCTCCGGCAGAATAGAAATTATCAATATAAGTATTGGTAGGCATATGAAGAGCAAATGGATCGGATGGATCCGCGGAATATCCTTCATCTATGTTTTTGATGATATCATTATGGTGAAGAAATCCTGTATGCTGCATTTTGAGCGGAATCAATATCTGTTCTTTTAATACTTCCTCAAAAGATTTGTGGTAAATTTTTTCTATAATTTTTCCCAATAATATAAAATCTCCGTTATTATAACTGAATTTTGTTCCGGGAGTGTCAACCAGCTTTTCAGAAAGAAATGTAGTGATAAAATCATCAAGATTCCAGATCGTGTTATCATAGGCCTGATGGATAAGTTCAGGGGAGCTGATATCTTTGTTTTCTCTACCGCTGCTGTAGGTCAGCAAATTTCTTATGGTTGCTTTTTTCGCTGCTTCGCCTTTGTATTCTGGATAATAGGTAGAAATACTGGCATCTAAATCTATTTGGCCTTTTTCATAAAGCTGCATAATCAGTGCTGCTGTAAATGTTTTGGTCAGTGAGAAAATATGAAACCGGGTTTCATCTGAAAATGGGAGATTATAATGCCGGTTAGATAAACCTTTGTAAGTAAGTAATTCAGTTTTTCCATTCTTAGCCAGCAAAACGGAACCATTAAAATTATCTCTTTTCACACAAGAGTCAAGTACTTTTTCAACGTTCTGTATTTGTGGATAGGCGAAATGGATTACAAACAATAACAATCCTGAAAATCGTTTTTTCATAGTACGGTTTTTAATACAATAAATATTTATTTTACAATCCAAAGTTTACTGTCCTATCCAGGCTTTCCTTAAGGCGATTTGCTTTGAATCAGGATTGGGTAAAAGATTTATTTTTCCAGAAGTTTCGTCATAACTAAAACCCACTTTTGTCAGATATTCTTTCAAAGGAACAGGTTGAGCCCCTTCAATATAATCACTGAAAAATGTACGTATCTCTGGAAAAGTCAATTTTGTAATTTCATCAAACAAATCATCATCATTAAAGTATCTACCGGATCCATATTTTTTCATCAGTTCCAGCATCAGGTTCTGAGTGCCGGTTTTTCCTCCGGAAAGTTCTCTTAATCTTATATCCAGGCACATTCCCAGTAATGGACCTTTTTGGTAAAAGTTCATATACTGATCCTGCCTCTCCATCGCATTTTTGCTGATTTCTGTAAAAGATAATTTATTATCAAATTCCTGCATTTCTTTTATCTTTTCCTCCAGGCTTTTTTCGAAATCCTCCAGGCTTATCATTTTTTGTTTGATGGGCATATGAATGGTGGCGTACTCTGTCATCCCTTCATAAAGCCACAGATGTTGAGACATTGAAGGATTCAGAAAATCATAATGCTGAATTTCTTCTGAGTGAATATTAAGAGGGGTAACAATATGGAAAAACTCGTGGGAAGCTACTCTGTTTAAGGCATTGGGAAGGTAATTCATATTTCCGGAACGGTACAGGCAGACTGTTGATTGTGAATGTTCCAGGCCATCTCCCATGAATCCTTTTTCATTTGAATCTTCGTAATAAATTAAAAAAGCATATTTGTTTACCGGTAAAGTTCCGCCCAGATAAATTTGCTGGTTCTTCAGGATATTTTCAATTTCAAGAGCTATTTTTTTTGAATAATGTCGTTCTTTTTTATTGTAAAATGATACGAGAACTTCAGTATGTCCTATTTTTAGCCATGTTGTATCGGGAATACAATATAAAACCGGAGAGTCTACCAACTGGCGGTAATCTTTTGCCCAGACAACATCTGTATTTTGATCCTTTTGTCTGTAATCTAACGCAGAAGAAGCATAAAAGTCTTTATTTTTTGTCACTTTAATCTGATAAGGAATATCTTTCATCTCCTGAAAATATCCTACTAACGAATTATAGTTGATCACAAAAACACTGTCTTTATTAAACATACTGCCGGCAGATTTAGCCTCATGACTGTCTTTTTCTAAAGAATCCCATCCATCAGCTACCTGGTATGATATTGTGCTGACATGCTTAAGATCGTCTATCACCCAGCTGTTTTGATCCAAACGCTTAGTAGTAGTTTTTTTTCCGTTCTTATCTATGGCAACAAGATTTGAAACATACTGCCCAAAATTCATAGCCTGATAAAAGCCGGGAACTAGTTTGGGAATAATGAATTTTCCCTGTTTAAGATTGTTTTTGGGTGGAGTAAAAGAAACTTTAACATCGTCACCAGAGAGGTGAACAAGATCTATATTATATTGATAAGCTTTCTTTGAAACTTGGGCAACAATTGCATTAGGAAATATAAACAGTACAAAAACTAATTTGATCAGGCTATTCATCTGCTTTTATTTTATTTAGTACTAAATTACAAAAATTGCCCAAGGGTAAGTTGTTTTATTTTTCCATAAAATACACTTCTTCATAAGGCTGGATTAATACCCATCCGTGTCCTGAGAACTTCATCTGGAATTCTTCACCGCTTCCTCTTCCGATAAGACTCTTAAAAGAAACATTGGTTTTCAGTTCCGGGCTGAGGTTTCCAGACCAGGCAACAGTAGCATTGGGGTCTGTGAAAACCGGCGTATCAGGCGTTACAAGCAGGGTTAAAGGATCACCATGGGTCGTAATGGCAATATGGCCTGTTCCGGAAAGTTTTACCTGGAAAAGACCACCGGACATCATTCCAGCGATACTTTTCAGCATCGTAATATCACTATTTACACTTTGTTCATGAGCCAGTACATCATTACCATTCACACAAACCGATTCATTGTTCAGATAAAGGATACGAACTTTCTTACCAGAGTCAGCAACATACAGTTTTCCTATACCTTCAGCTTTCATCAATTTGCTTCCTTCGCCACTGATCGCTTTTTTCAATAGGTTTCCAAGGCCGCCTGCCAGCATTCCCTGTCTTTCAAAGTTGATGTTGCCCACATAGCTTACCATGCTTCCTCTCTTAGTCCACACCGCTTGATTATTAAGGTTGATCTCTAAAAGATGTTTGGTTTCCAGTTCAAAATAATCTCTTTGCTGCGGGTTTTCTTTTGTTTCGTTGATAAATGCTTCAATTGAATATTTACTCATAATTATAATTTTTTTAATTTGTTGTTTTATAATGTTAGTGTTTTAGTTTGTCGAGTTTATACTCCCGTTTGTTACTGTAGGATTCATATCCACAAATTCATAGTCTTCAAAATTGGTAATTTATGATTTGAAGACTTCAGTGGCTTTTCTCATACAATTTTGGCGGCGTTCTTCATCTTCTTCTTCACTGTTTCATCAACATGGGCATAATAATCTTCAGTTTTTAAATGAAAATCAAACCCAGATCAATCTATACTTATCAATATGCCGACTCTAGTTGGAAACTTCAATTTTATGTCTGTCAGAGTACGGATTATCAGTGAGGTATATTTTATTTTCCGATTTCATGTTATCATTCAATTTTTTCAAAAATACTCTTTTTAGGCTTTAAAATTCCCCCGTAAAATCACGGTTTTATATCTGATTGAAAATAATACTTGACAAAGGGGTGTTCAATGTCGTATATTTGCACTCCGAAAATTACACCTTGTAATTTCAATAATTTTTAAACCGTAATTTAAAAAATGAAAACATCAGATTTTAATTTTGATCTTCCTGCGGAATTATTGGCAGAACACCCATCAGAGCACAGAGACGAAGCTAGATTAATGGTTCTTGATAGAAAGACACAAACTATCGAGCACAAATTATTCAAAGATGTAGTGGATTATTTTGACGAAGACGATTTGTTCATCTTCAACAATACTAAGGTTTTCCCTGCACGTCTTTATGGAAACAAAGAAAAAACAGGTGCTAAAATTGAAGTTTTCCTTTTAAGAGAGCTTGATAAGGAAACAAGAGTATGGGACGTTTTGGTAGATCCGGCAAGAAAAATCAGAATTGGTAACAAATTATTCTTCACAGAAGATGAGTCTTTGGTAGCTGAGGTTATCGATAACACTACTTCAAGAGGAAGAACATTAAGATTCTTATTCGACGGTTCTTACGACGAATTCAGATCAAAACTAAAGGAATTAGGAGAAACTCCACTTCCAAAATATATCAAAAGAGCAGTAGAGCCGGAAGATGCAGAAAGATACCAGACGATCTATGCTAAAGTTGAAGGAGCAGTAGCTGCCCCTACAGCAGGTCTTCACTTCTCTAAGCATTTGATGAAGAGATTAGAGATCAAAGGAATCAATTTTGCTGAAGTTACCCTTCACGTAGGATTAGGAACTTTCAACCCAATTGAGGTAGAAGATCTTTCTAAGCACAAAATGGAATCTGAAGAGATCATCATTGATGAGAAAAATGCTTTGATTATTAATAAAGCAGTAGAATCTCACAGAAGAGTTTGTGCAGTAGGAACAACTACGATGAGAGCGTTGGAAACTTCTGTTTCTTCAAACAAAAAAATCTCTGCTTTCAACGGTTGGACAAATAAATTCATTTATCCGCCTCACGATTTTGGAGTTGCTAACTCAATGATCACGAACTTCCACACACCGAAGTCTACATTGATTATGATGATTGCTGCATTTGCTGGAAGAGATTTCATTATGCATGCTTATGAAGAAGCCGTAAAAGAAAAGTATAAGTTCTATTCTTACGGTGATGCAATGTTAATTCTATAAAAAAGATATTAGGTAATAGGTTGCAGGTAGAAGTTACCTGCAACCTACAACCTAATATCTACAACCTTACAATGAAAGACATCCGTACATTATCACTAGATCAGCTTAAAGAATACTTCGTATCTTTAGGAGAAAAGCCGTTTCGCGCGAAGCAGGTCTATGACTGGCTATGGAGTAAAAACCTCCATTCGATCGATGAAATGACGAATCTTTCGAAACCTCTTCGTGAAAGAATTTCCGAAGAATATACCATTAATCCTGTTTCTGTAGATCTTCTTCAAAAAAGTTCAGATGGAACCATCAAAAATGGAGTGAAACTTCATGATGGGTTATTGGTAGAATCTGTTCTTATTCCAACAGAAACAAGAACAACAGCTTGTGTATCTTCACAGGTAGGCTGCTCATTGAACTGCGAATTCTGTGCTACCGCAAAACTGAAAAGGATGAGAAACCTTGAGGTGGCGGAGATTGTAGATCAGGTTGCTTTAATTGACAGCCAAAGCAGAATGTATTTTGACAGACCACTTTCCAATATCGTATTCATGGGAATGGGAGAACCGATGATGAACTACAAAAATGTAGTGGAAGCCATCAGAAAGATCACTCAGCCGGAAGGATTAGGAATGTCTCCAAGAAGAATCACTGTTTCTACTTCAGGAATTCCAAAAATGATCAAAATGCTTGCTGATGATGAATTGCGTGTGAAACTGGCACTTTCTCTTCATTCGGCGATTGAAGTAAAACGTAATGAAATAATGCCTTTCTCTGATAAATTCCCGTTAACGGATATTATGGAGGCTCTTCAATATTGGTATCAGAAAACAGGTTCAGTAATTACTTTCGAATACTGTGTATGGAAAGGAATTAATGATGGTGATGAAGATATTAAAGCCTTAATCAAATACTGTAAGCAGGTTCCTTCAAAAGTGAACCTTATTCAATACAACCCAATCGGAGACGGGAAATATGACCAGTGTAATAAGCAGGCTGAAGAGAATTATATCCGTCAGCTTGAAAATGCAGGGGTTACTGTAATGGTCAGAAGAAGCCGGGGAGGTGATATTGACGCTGCTTGCGGACAGTTAGCGAACAAAACAGCTGATTAAAATTTCCTTAAAAAAACCTTAAAATTCCCTTAAAGCACCATCTAAAAACCTAACTTTGCACAAAATTATTTTGTGATGATGGATTTTCTTATGAGCGAGGACGGGCTGGAACATGTATATGCCTGGGCTGTTCCCTTGCATGCTACAGTTATTTTAGCAGAAATGATTTACAGCCACGTTTCAGAGGCTAAACTATACAGTGGAAAAGATCTTGCTACAAACGTTTATCTTGCATTGATGAACTTTGGTCTTGACCTGATTATGAAGGCGTTTGCAATGGGGGTGATGTTTTTCTTTTACAACCACAAACTTTTTTCGTGGGATCTTAGTATCTGGTATCTACTTGCTTGTTTTATAATCACGGATTTTGCCTACTATGTATTGCATTATGTAGATCACCGTTCCAGAGCATTCTGGGCTGTTCATATTACACACCATAGTTCAGAGTTCTTTAATCTTACCACTGGATTCAGAAGCCCGGTTTTGCAGCCGCTTTACAGATATTTATACTTTTCACCATTAGCCTTTTTAGGATTCAATCCTTGGCATATCATGGTGGCTTACGCTATCGGGCAGGTATATGGAACATGGGTACATACACAGACGGTAAAGAGTATGGGATTCTTAGAGCATATTCTGGTTACTCCTTCCCATCACCGAGTACACCATGCCTGTAACATTAAGTATCTGGATAAAAACATGGGAATGTGTCTGATTATCTGGGATAAAATATTTGGAACCTTCCAGAAAGAAGATCCGAATATTCCGGTAAAATATGGAATCTATCCTAAAATGCCGGACAACAGACCTGATACAGTACTCTTTTATGAATGGAGAAAAATCTGGAAAGATCTGAAACAACCGGGATTAAAATTCACTGATAGAATCAACTATATTTTCAACTCACCGGGATGGAGACATGACGGAACAGGAAAAACAGTAAGACAATACCAGAAAGAATACTTTGCAAAGCAGGCACAAAAAGAGCAGGTAAAGAATCAGCAGCAACAGAAAACTGCTTAATTTTAAAAATAAAATCAATAAAAATCTCTAAGAAAGACGGGCTTTTTGCTCGTCTTTCTTTTTTCTTCCTTTTCGTATGTAATACTTATACTTCCAAACTTCAAAATAGAATCACACCCCTTGTAACTCATCAAGAAATTCTAACCCACATCAGCTCAGCAACCTTCCATTTAAACTAAAAGTCCTATTTTTACATTATGAAAAGAACATTTCTGCTATTGGCTTTTCTTGCCTTTCAAACTGCATTTTCACAACAGACCGATTTTCTGAAAATAAAGAGATACAGAATCAACCATTTGGATGATAAAATCCAGGAGACCTCCGGACTTACTATTTTTAATGGAAAATTATATACTTTTAATGACAGTGGAAACGCTCCGGAACTGTTTGAAATCAATAAAACTTCCGGAGAAATAATCAAAACTCTACAAGTAAATGCTAAAAATACCGATTGGGAAGCGTTAACAAATGACGGCAACAATTTTTATATTGGAGATTTCGGAAATAATGACGGAAGCAGAAGACATCTTACTATTTTTAAAGTTCCTTTTCAAGGAGATAGCCTGCTAAATAATCAGGTAAAAGAAATTAAATTCCATTATCCGGAGCAAACTGATTATAAATCAAGTTATTTTAATACCGACTATGATGCAGAAGCTATGGTGTATGCCCATGGAAAACTTCATCTTTTTACCAAAGAATGGGTTTCAAAATCAACGGTGCATTATGTCATTGATCCTGAACTGAACGAAAAACAGGATGCTGTAAAGGCAGAAACCTATAAAACAAACTTTATGGTAACCGATGCTGCTTACTTTGATAAAAAGCTTTATTTGGTAGGTTATAGCAAGAAAACAGAGGTGTTTATGGATGTTTTTACAGAAACTGAACCAGGAATATTTTTTAAAGAAAGACCAAAACATTATTATTTAGGAAGTGCCCTGTCGATAGGGCAGATTGAAGGGATTGCCGTAGATGAAACAGGAATTTCTATTTCAGGAGAAAAGTTTAAATCTCCATTGGGAAAGACAAAGTCCTCCCTTTATTTTATCCCCAAAGAGCAACTCAAGGATTAATTTTCTCTTAAAATTGAGCGAAAAAAATTATCTTTGTGATAATTAACGATTATTCACCCAGCATTCGCAGATTTTGGCAAATACAGTAGAAGAAATTAAACGACCGATCAATGATGAAATGAAACTTTTTGAACAGAAGTTTTATGAGTCAATGCAGAGTAAAGTAGCTTTATTAGATAAAGTAACCCGTTTTATTGTTACCACCAAAGGGAAGCAGATGCGTCCTATGTTTGTCTTTCTTTGTGCCAAGCTGACAGGAAATGTTACCGAAAAAACCTATCGTGGAGCCTCCATGATTGAGCTTATTCATACTGCTACTTTGGTGCATGATGATGTGGTGGATGAAAGTTTTAAACGTCGTAATTTCTTTTCTATTAATGCTTTATGGAAGAATAAGATTGCTGTTTTGGTAGGAGATTATCTGTTGTCAAAATCCGTATTATTATCTACAGACCATAAAGATTACGATTTATTGGGGGTGATTTCAAGAACGATCCGTGAAATGTCTGAAGGAGAGCTTCTTCAGTTAGAAAAAGCAAGAAAACTGGATATTACGGAAGATGTTTATTATGAAATTATTCGTCAGAAAACGGCTACTTTAATTGCTGCCTGTTGTGAGATAGGGGTGCTTTCCAATAATGCAGACGAAGCCCTTGCTAAGAAGATGATGGACTTCGGAACATTTACAGGAATGGCTTTCCAGATCAAAGATGATCTTTTTGATTATTTAAGTTCTAATGTCATTGGTAAGCCGGTTGGAATTGATATTAAAGAACAGAAAATGACGCTGCCTTTAATTCATACCCTTAAAATTGCCGGCGAAAAGGACAGAAAATACTATTTCGATACCATTAAGCGTTATAATAACAATCCAAAACGCGTAAAAGAACTGATAGAGTTCGTTAAAAATTCCGGTGGATTGGAATACGCTGTTACGGTAATGAAAGATTTCCAACAAAAGGCAAAAGATATCCTGAATGAATTCCCGGAATCTGAAGCAAGAAAGTCTTTACACATTATGCTGGATTATGTAATTGAGAGAAAATTTTAAATTAAATAATTTTCAGGGTTACAATAATAACGGCTAGAACTATACAAAATAAAGCAATTAAAAATAAATAATCCGCAATGCTCTCAAATGAGTATTCCCGCCTTTTATTTCCTGTTCTGATCGCAAGAAATGAAAAGAAACAGCTGCATGCAAAAAGAATACAGGCCAGTCCTGCAAATTCGTCTAAATATGTATTGTGGCTGATCTTAGCGATTTTTAATGAGGTGATAATAATCAACGAAAACCCTAAAAGATTGCTGGATGCATTCAGAATATGAGGTGATTTTTTTTCCATCTTTACAATTTTTTTCAAAATAAAGCACAATTTTTTTTATTATCAAATTTTTAAAAAAGATTATTAAAAATTAAAATTAATTTAAAAAGTGTATATTAGCGGAATACTTGAAGAACAAAAACTTTTTTACTTAGCTATGCAAACAACCTATATTGAAACACAGCAAATATCCTTCCAGGACTTTAAAAATCAAATACTTGATGATTACAGGCTAGGAAGAGTTTCTCGTGAAATGTCTTATCTCGGAAGGAGAGAGGTACTTACTGGAAAAGCTAAATTTGGAATTTTTGGGGATGGAAAGGAACTTCCTCAGCTTGCAATGGCGAAAGTTTTCAGAAATGGAGACTTCCGTTCAGGGTATTACAGAGACCAGACTTTTGCATTGGCCATTAATGCTTTAACCGCAGAAAGTTTCTTTGCACAGATGTATGCTGATACAAGTGTAGAAAGAGAGCCGGCTTCAGCAGGAAGACAAATGAACGGGCACTTTGCTACAAGAAGTTTAAATGAAGACGGAAGCTGGAAAGATTTAACGGCACAGAAAAACATTTCTTCCGATATTTCTCCTACAGCAGGCCAGATGCCAAGATTATTAGGATTGGCTCAGGCTTCTACTATCTATAAAAATGTAAAATTTGACGGTTCTGAGAAGTTTTCAAGAGAAGGAAATGAGATTGCTTTCGGAACAATAGGTGATGCTTCTACAGCAGAAGGCCACTTCTGGGAAACATTGAATGCTGCTTGTGCACTTCAGGTTCCTATGATTGTATCGATCTGGGATGACGGATACGGAATTTCTGTTCCTACTAAAAACCAGAGAGCAAAAGCTGATATCAGTGAAATGCTAAGCGGTTTCCAAAGAAAAGAAGGAGAGAATCAAGGTTGTGAAATCATCCAGGTGAAAGCTTGGGATTATGCAGCATTATTGGATGCTTATGCGAAGGCAGAGCATTTTGCAAGAACAGAAAGTGTCCCTGTAGTAGTACACGTGGTAGATGTTACCCAGCCTCAAGGGCATTCTACATCAGGATCTCACGAAAGATATAAAAATGAAGCACGTTTAGCTTGGGAAGCTGAGTTTGATGGATTGGTGAAGTTCAAAGAGTGGATTCTGAACTATTCTATTGAAATTGATGGAAAAGAAGAAGTAATTGCTACTGCTGAAGAATTGGAAGCCATTGATGAAGAAGCTAAAAAAACAGCTAAAGCTGGACAAAAAACAGCTTGGGAAAACTATCAAAGAGCTATTAAAGAATTAATTCAGTCTATTGTTCCTTTAGTAGAAAATATTAAAGGTCAGAATACTGAAGTAGAAGCAGCACTTACTCACTTCAATAAATTGGTTTCAAAAGCTAAGAAAGATGTATTCCACTTAGCAAGAAAAGCTTTATTGGCAACGAGAGGTACCCAGTCTGCGGAAAGAAGCCAATTGATGCAGAAGTACAATGAAGTATTTGAAATCGAAAAAGATAACTATTCTTCTCATTTATACTCTCAGTCTGAATGGAAAGCTGAAAACATTCAGGAAATTAAGCCTGTATATTCAGACAGCTCTGAAGATGTAGACGGAAGAGTAGTGATCAGAAATAACTTTGATAAAATCTTTGAAAAATATCCTGAAACATTAATCTTTGGAGAAGATACTGGAAACATCGGTGACGTAAACCAGGGATTAGAAGGAATGCAGGAAAAATACGGAGCATTACGCATTGCTGATACCGGAATTCGTGAAGCTACAATTCTTGGACAGGGAATTGGTATGGCGATGAGAGGGCTGAGACCTATCGCTGAAATCCAGTATCTAGACTACGTTCTTTACTGTTTACAGGGAATGAGTGATGATCTTGCAACTGTACATTACAGAACGAAAGGAGGTCAGAAAGCTCCATTAATCATCAGAACAAGAGGCCACAGATTAGAAGGTATCTGGCACTCAGGTTCTCCAATGGCGGGGATTCTTAACCTTTCCAAAGGTATTTTAGTACTGGTGCCAAGAAACCTTACGAAAGCTGCCGGATTCTATAACACCATGCTTCAGGCTGACGAACCTGCGATCATCGTAGAATGTCTGAACGGATACAGATTGAAAGAGAAGCAACCGGATAACTTAGGAGAATTCACAGTTCCTGTAGGTAAGATTGAAGTAACAAAAGAAGGAAAAGACGTTACTTTGGTTACTTATGGTTCTACATGGAGAATTGTAACAGAAGCAGCTAATGAGTTGGAAAAATTGGGTGTTTCTGCGGAAGTAATCGATATCCAGTCGTTAATTCCTTTCGATTTATCTCACGAAATTGCTGAAAGTGTTAAGAAAACGAACAGATTGGTTGTAATTGACGAAGATGTGGAAGGAGGAACAACAGGATTCATCTTACAACAGATTTTAGAAAAGCAAAAAGCGTTCAGATATCTTGATTCAGATCCTTTAACGATCTCCGCTAACGATCACAGACCAGCGTATGCAAGTGATGGTGACTATTTCAGTAAGCCGTCTGCAGACGATATGGTAGAAAAGATCTACGCGATGTTTAACGAAACTAACCCTCAGAAATATCCTGCGATATTCTAATCGGGATTAAAAATAAATTATAAACCGCTTTCAGCTATTGAAAGCGGTTTTTTTATAGGGAATTAATCAATTTTGTTTTTGTAATTATAAAAATATGTGCATTTTTATAGTGAAAACGCTATCCATGAATTACATTAAAAAATTATTTCAATTATCTGTCTTATTTTTCAGTATTTTATTCTATTCTCAATCAGACAAAAAAGAGGCTCTGCATGGGAACTTTACCTATCAGTTAAAAGCTAAACTCAATACACAGATCCCTGATGATGTATACGAAGAATTTTTCTCTTTGTACATTGGTGAAAATCGCGCTTTTTTTGCGAGTACCCAATCTCTTAAAAAAGATACAGTGATGGCAAACTCTATTGTATCCACCAAAAATCCCGATGGAAGCATAGTCATGGGATTCAAAAATGGTACATCACTACCAAAAACAAAATTTCCCTATACCATCATACAATCCAATGATAAAGTGCAGTACTTTCAACAGGTCGGAATGTCAGTACTTACTTATAAAGAGCCTGTAATAGGGAATTGGAAGCTTATAGATGAAACAAAAATGATCAATACAATGAACTGCAAAAAAGCAACAGTTACTTATAAAGGAAGAAATTGGACTGCTTGGTATTCACCTGAAGTTCCACTGCCTTATGGTCCTTATAAGTTTAGCGGCTTACCTGGGTTAATTATCAAAATAGCAGACGATAAAAATGAGTATGATTTTGAACTTGTAAAATCTGTACCTACTTCTGAACTGGAAGGGAAGTCAATTAATATAAAGAAAACCCGATATTCAGGTATTGAGACTACTCAACCGAAATTTAAACAGGCACTAAAAGCCAATAATGAAAATATAGCAGCTGTGTTGGCCAGTTCAGGCACTACCATTTTAGGTGGTCAGGAAAAGATCAATCAAAGGCAGAAAGAGTTAGATCTGAACAGAAAGTATTTAAACCCTATAGAACTGGAATAACTTATATCAGATTAGGAACGGGCTGTCTGATGCAACAGCCCATTTAATATTAATCCTCTTCAGCCAAAGAAATCCGCAATTTATTCAAAGTACTCATCAGAGTTATACTTGCAGTCAATTCCACGAACTCTCTTTCTGTAAAATGCTGTAGTAATTTTTCCTTGATTTCCTGAGAATCATTATTGTTATAAGTTACGGCTTCTACCCAGCTCAAAACAAGCTTTTGTTTTACATCAAAGGCATTGGTGTGTTTCCATCCAGGTAATCTGTTGATCACATCTTGTTCAATACCAAAATCAAGAAGTTCTTTGGCGTGATAACTGCAGCAGTAAGCACATCCGTTTATTTGTGATACCCGCAGTTCTGCTAATGCAATCATTTTTTCATCAATACCGGATTTTCGAATGCTGTAATGGGCTTTATACAGATGGCCAATAGTTTCTTTTGCAATTTCTTTGTAATTCATAATGAAAATTTTTTCTGCAAATTTGGGTCAGAAATAGTTGTAAAATGATATACTTACTTTTTCGTGCTATACTAACCTTTTTGAAAGTAGGTGATGAAAATACCAGGACTGGAATTTGTATATTTGAAGCAAGGAACATCAGAAATTACCATGAAAATTCTCCCTTATCTTTTTTCGCACTGTTGCTGTCAGGATGTAAGGATCATACAAAACCTGTGGAAAAGAAACCTTCAGATTTTGAAGAACCGCTTCTAAACTCTGAGGAATTTCTGCGAAGCTATGTGAAAAATCCAAGTTTAAATGATAGAATGTGTGAAGATGATATTGAAAGGGCTAAGAAAGATTTGAAAAAATATAAAAATATTTATGTAACGACATCTTGTTTTGGCTGCAAAACACCTCCTTATGCAGATGAAAGAATAGAATATGCAACAAAGAATCATTTTAAAGTAATCAATAATGACTATAGCTGTGTTGTTATCGATGGGCAAACTCAGGGATGTTATAAAGCCTTGGTTGATTTAAAAATGTAGGAAATTCACGGAAAAGATTTTCGTAAGAAAATTGAACAGGCAGCTGAAGAATTGATGATTGAAAAGATTAAAACCGGAACAAAAATCTTAAGTGTTTATGACCTATCAGAAGAAGAGCAACCCAATTTGATACAAGAAAATAAGGTTACCAAGAAAGAGGATGTTCTGCTTGTTCAGACAGGGCTTCCTTTGCAACATGAGTTAGATACCTATCCTTTTGATCTCAGTTTTATTGTTGAAAAAGAGGGAACTATCAGCAATTTAAAGAATGAAAACTGGGTAAGTGGTTTTAAGGGGAATGAAAAATACAAGAATGAACTGGAGAATCTTGCGAAAAACAAAATTTTGACCGATTATTCCAAATGGAGGCCAGGGAAATATAAAAATACACTAACCAAAGTTGAAAATAATTTTAGAATTTGTTTTAAGTAAGAGGTCAATAAAATCAGACTTTAGCAGCTTTTTGCTTTTCCTTTATCAATTCTATACAATCTTCTGAATAAGTTCCTTTCACCTGATATTTCGCTTCCCATTCTTCCAAAAGATACAAAATTGGCAATAATGCCAACCCTTTTTCAGTAAGAGAATATTCCACTCTTGGAGGCAGCTCTTTAAACTCTTCACGGATGACCAGGCCATCAGTTTCCATTTCACGAAGTTGGTCAGTCAATACCTTTCTGGAGATGACATTAATGCGCACAGCAAGTTCTCCAAAACGTAATTTTCGGTCTTTAATCACTAATACAATGATCGGTTTCCATTTGCTTCCTAAGGCGGCCATTGCCTTTCCTAAAGGACAGCTGTATTGCATCAATTCATTCTTTTTCATATGTTACTTTAATGTTACTAATGTAAGTTACTGCGAAGTTACCACTATTTTTTTAATAAAAGATACAAAAACAAACTATTATTAGTTACTTTGTGTAACAATTATAAAATGTTATCTTAAATATGAGCACATCATCATTATTTAAACCGTTTCAATACAAGAATCTACACCTTAAAAATAGAATTGTAATGGCTCCTATGACAAGAGCACAATCTGATAATGGAGTTCCAACACAGAAAATAGCAGACTACTATGGAAGAAGAGCCGCTTCAGAAGTTGGATTGATCCTTTCAGAAGGAACGGTCATCAACAGACCTGCATCCAAAAACCTGCAGAATATTCCGGATTTTTATGGAACTGAAGCATTAAACGGCTGGAAAAACGTAATTGATACCGTACATCAGAATGGCGGAAAAATGGGACCTCAGATCTGGCATGTTGGCGATACAAGAATGGCTGAAGATTATCCGTTATTACCAATGGAAAAAGCTTCTACAATGACTATTGAAGATATTCAGGATACCATTGCACAGTTTGCTGCTTCAGCTAAATCTGCGAAGGATCTTGGCTTCGACTGTCTTGAAATTCATGGAGCACATGGGTATCTTATTGATCAGTTTTTCTGGGAAATAACCAATACAAGAACGGATGAATATGGCGGAAAAACTTTAAAGGAAAGAAGCCGTTTTGCTGTTGAAGTAGTGAAAGCCATAAGAGCAGCAGTAGGAGAGGACTTTACTATTATCATTCGTCTTTCCCAATGGAAGCAGCAGGATTATAAAACGAAGCTTGCTCTTACTCCTAATGAAATGGAAGATTGGTTATTACCATTAAAAGAAGCCGGAGTTGATATTTTCCATTGTTCACAACGTCGTTTCTGGGAAGCGGAGTTTGAAGGTTCTGATTTAAATTTTGCAGGATGGGCTAAAAAAATTACCGGCCAGCCAACCATTACTGTAGGTTCTGTAGGACTGAATGGCGATTTCTTGAATGCATTCGCAGGGCAGGGAACAGAGAAAACGGATCTTACAGAATTGGTAAGAAGATTAGACAATGAGGAATTTGACCTAGTGGCGGTAGGGCGTGCTATTTTGCAGGACTATCAATGGGTAAAAAAGATCAAAGACGGCAATACAGAAGATATTCTGGACTTTACAGCAGAAAGTATGAGCGTATTATTTTAAATATGAGAGAGTAAATGGTTAATAAGCTTCGCGGTAATTTTTTAACAGCATATTTTATTCACTTGCGAGGTAAAATTGATCCTTTACAATTCATATTAATGATCATAATTCACTTTATTTTATATTTAATTTTCACCTATTTATTAAAGAATCGGCTTTCAGAATTTTCTGAAAGCCGGTTTTTATTTTTAAAGATTATCTTGGTATCCACATGCTGTGGCAGCTGATTCACAGATCCAGTACATGGGAAATCCTGGTTCTTTGTAAGGACAAGCAATAGTTCCGGGACGGCAAACGATATTAGGAGTTGCTCCACCATTAATTTCTTTTAATCGGGACTTTGCTAATTTTTTAGATTTTTCATGTTGAGTAATTTTGATATTAGTTTGTTGAATGACAAATGTAATCTTTTTCTGAAATATTGCAATACTTTGCACAGTATTGTGATATAATTTGTATTTGTTTTATCTAAAGTTAAAAAAACACTTTCAAAATTTTGAAAGTGCTTTTTTTAGTATTTCTTAAAATCAACATGGATATTCTACTGCCACGCAGTTCCAGTAGGCTGGTTGTCCATTTTCTGCTTTGTATCGGCAAGCTCTTGCTCCTGGTTCACATACTGGGGCATTCCCACCATTGATCTTCTTTAATTCTGATTTTACTAATTTTTTTAGATTTTTCATGTTTAATAATTATGATAGGTTTTGGTATTAATTTTTTTACAGATTTAAAAAAATAAAAATTGTTTACAGTTTCTTTTAGGTTCAAAATAAACCGTTTTTTGGACTCAGAAGTTGTTCTTAACGTCTGCATCCGTATGCTGCAGGTACACAATCCCAATAAGCAGGATAGCCATCTGCCGCAGGATATCTGCATGCTATTTCTCCAGGTTCGCATACCGGAGCATTTCCACCATTAATTTTCTTGAGTTCTGATGTTGCTAATTTTTTTAAATTTTTCATAGGTAATAATTTTTAGTATTAATGAATATTTCCGAATATTGAATAAATACTTTAAGAGATTAAGGGCACTCCGCCGTTTCAGAAATACATCTCCATCTTTGAGATCCATCTTTACCTGTATAGTAACATGCCTGGGTCCCTGTTGGACATTCCGGAGCATTACCGCCATTGATTTTTTTGAGATCTGATTTTACTAACTTTTTTAGATTTTTCATGTTTTGGTGATTTGGTTAATATTACAAATGTAGTATTTTTTATTAATCTCTTAATCTTTTAATAAAAATGATGTGATTAAATTAAAATAATAGGGTGTGGGCCGCTTTTTTCGTTTCTTTGTGAATCTATTAATTTACAAAATAAAGGATCAAAATAAAATGTCGGGTAAATATCTATTCCTTATAATACCATTATTATTTTTCTCCTGTAAAAAAGAAAATAAGCAAACAGAATCTCATTTTAAAAATGTTCCGAAACACCCAAAAGAAGAGCTTCAGGTTGCCTCTCAAAAGATAAAAGCTGATACTGTTATCACAAAATCTACCACATTGCTGTTAGGCCCTGATGATGAAGAGATAGAGGAAATCAAAAAGAAACAGTGCGAAGATAATTTCTATACCATAGCTGATGATGCTAACTATTATTCAGCAGAAATATTTGAAGCTACTCCTGCAACCATTTATACTGGTTATAGAATCATTGATTTTCCAAGAGAAAACTATGTGTTTGACAAAAATAAGTCTGAAAATAAGTGGCTGGTTATTGATTATAAACAAGGTTCAAAACCTGAGATATACTCTCTGGTAGATTATTATCATCATATAACTGAAAAATAATCTCCGAATATATAAAACAAACGCGCTCCTGTAATAGTAGGAGCGCGTTTTTTAACAGATTTAAATATCTAAAACTGTCACATTAAAATGACAGAAGTGATTTCTTATAAACCAATGTTCTTAGTTGGTTTCAACTGCTTTAAGATATTCTTTGGAATCGCATTTTTGTGAACCAAAATAGCTGTAGACTTATATTCAACATAAGGTCTTGTTACGTAAAGGTATCCTGCGAAGTCATTGGTTACTCCCCAAGAGTTTTTCACCATATAATATTCCTTCCCAGTCTGATCTTTTGCCAATCCTACGATATGCATCCCATGATCATCCGTTGTAGAAAGGTTGTTAAGGCCTTTTTGACGCATATCCTCAGTGATGGTTTTATCCTTTTTAGGCTCTGTAAATAAAGTCTGCTTGTTCTCTGCATTGATTTGATCTAAATCCATATCCGGAACATAAGCCACTCCGTTTTTGTAAGAGAAATAAGGCTCAGAAACATCTGTTGCCCAACCTACAGAATACCCTTTAGTTACGGCATTATCGATGATCGCTGTAAGATCTTTCATGGGAACGTTCCAGTCAGAATCATGGCTCCAGTTATCAGGAATTGGAACTACAAACTTCTGGTAGTAAGGATAATCTTTATAAGAAGATAATTCTACATAATCTTCGGGGTTGATTCCTACTACTTCTTTAGCAAAAGTCTTTGGCGTATAGTTTTTCCCCTCATACGTGAAGTTAGCAGGTACTTTTCCTAAGTATTCATCAAGAATAGCATCTACAGAATCCATCCAGTTGTCAGTAAGTTTTCCTTTAGAAGAAGCTTGAACAAGGCTGTCAAGAACAGGCTTTAACTTTCCTTGCATTTCTTTGAAGTTGTTGGTTGTCTGTCCAGCTTTTAATCCAGAATATACATCCTGTGGAACCGCTCCATACTTCTTATACATATTGACAACATCGTGAAGTTCTCCTCCATCACCCCAGCTGATAGCACCGTTATTTAAAACATATAACTTCGCTTTATCATGATAAGAATTTCTTGCGGTAAAGATTTCAGCAAGATCTACAGGTTTTTTGCCCATTCTCTGCATTTCAGATTCAAGGAAAGAGTTTCCTGAGTAGCTCCAGCAAGTTCCTGATGAACCCTGGTTCTTTACAGAAGTAGCCCCAACGTCTTTTAACGTTGTGAACTGAAAATTAGCATTTTGTGAGTGGTTGTTTTTTAACTTGTTGATTAAGTCATCTTGGGCAAACATCATACTTCCTGCAGACAAAACAAAAAGTAATGATGCCATTTTCGCATTTTTCATTACTATAAAAAGATTATTTACATTAATAGTCGTTATTAATAGAGATTTGTTACAAAGGGAAAAGTTAAATTTGAAATTAAAATATTATTCAAAAAAACAAATACGGTAAATTTAAAATCAGTCTTTTGTTTTAAAAAAGTTGATCATGTTTCCAACCCCAGATAAAATTCCTGCATCTATTATAATATAACTTCTGACAATGGAAAGAGAATTACTAATAGAATGCCAGCGTAATGATCGCAAAGCACAGCGGAAAGTCTACGAGAAAATGGCGGGTAAGCTGCATTCAGTCTGCAAACGTTATTTGAAAAACGATGAAGATATAGAAGAAGTATTGGCCGATGCCTTCTATAAGATTTTCACGAAAATAAGCCAGCTTCAGAATCCGGATACTTTTGAAGCCTGGGCAAAAAAAATTGCAGTAAATGAATGTCTCCAGAAATTAAGAAATAATAAAGCCTTATTTATTTCCCTGGAAGAAAATCTGAATGAACCTTCGGAAGGATCTTCAGAGCATATTTCCTTTGAAAAAGATATTCTGAGTCTGCTCAACTTTCTCCCTGAAGGATGCAGAGCTATTTTTAATCTTTTTGCTATTGAAGGATATCCGCATAAGGAAATAGCTTCCATGCTTTCCATTAGTGAGGGAACTTCAAAGTCCCAGCTCAATTTTGCGAGAAAAAAACTACAGGAACTTTTGGTGAATCAAAACATTTAAACTTTTACTACAATGGAAAATAATCATATCGATCAACAATTCAATGAAGCTTCTAAACTTTCAGAAGAACCAACTGTTTTTCCTGGTTTTGATAAAGTTTGGGACAAAGTGGAAGAAAAATTAGATCAGAAAAAAGAAAAAAAGAAAATGATTCCTGTCTGGTTCCCTTATGGAATAGCGGCAAGCCTAATGATAGGAATAGGTGCTCTATATTTCCTGAATAAAAAAGATAGAGAGCAACCTGTAAAATCGGCAATCGCAGAACACAAAATTTTCCCGGAACCGGCAGCCGATACTCATATTGCTAAAATAAATCATATCACAAAAGAGAATCTTCAGAAAGAGAAGAATAAAATATCTCCTAAAGTAGAGAAGGCAATAGTATATAACAATTATGTTCCGGAGCCATTAAGAATTCCTAATCCTGTGTCTATAGCTTCACCGCCGCCAACTATAGAACGCCATATGGAAACTTCTGATGTAGTAAAAAGTATTGATGACGTTGTAGTGACTGGATATGGTATTAAAAGAGATAAAACTTACTCCTCTTCAAGTGTAGCTACGGTTTCCGAAATGTTAAGTGGAACCGTTGCTGGGGTATCTATTTCTACTCCTGGAAAAAATAACAATATAAAGATAAGAGGGCTGAGCAGCATCAATGGAAGCACAGAAAGACCATTGGTAGTTGTTAATGGAATTCCTACAACATTGGATGCTTTGAAGGATATGAATCCTAAACGTATTAAAAAAGTATCTGTCCTTAAGCCTGAGGAGGCAGCAGCATTATATGGAAGTAAAGCCTTACATGGAGTAGTCGTGGTAAAAACAAAACGTTTGCGACAGGCTGAAAAGGAAAAATTGGAAGAATTGTACTCAAAAAGTATAAAGGAATTGGATAAAAAGCCTGAAGATAAGGAAAAGGATCTTCCTAAAGCAGGGCAGCTCACTGCAGGAGAAGTGAATGATTTTTCTAAATGGGAATATTGGAAAGATATAGCTGCTCCAAGCCTTGAAGAATATAAAAATACCTGGAAATTTTACCCGGACAGAAGAGTTTCTGTTCAGTTGACGAACAAAAATAAAAAACCAGTCATTGGAGAAAAAGTAAAACTACTGGATGATCAGAAAAAAGTGATCTGGGAAGCTGTTTCAGATAACCTGGGGAATGCAGAATTATGGATCAGTCCAATGGAAGGGGAAAGCTCAGATTCTAAAAATTATTACTTGTCCGATGCTTCCGGACAGATCATCAGTAATAAAGTGAATGAATTTAAAAATGGTCAGAACCTGATTGTTTTGAATAAGCCATGCCTGGAGAAAAGGAAACTCGATCTTGCTTTTGTTGTGGATGCAACAGGATCCATGGGAGATGAGATTACTTATCTGCAGTCTGAATTGCTGGATGTTCTGAGAAAAGTAGAAACTAATTTAAAAAATTCTGAAATTAGATATGGTTCCGTATTTTACAGGGATAAAGGAGATGAATATATCACCAGAAAATTTGATTTCTCTGATAAAGCTGAAGATTTAATTCAGTTCATCAAACAACAAAAAGCAGCTGGAGGAGGTGATACCCCTGAAGCGGTTGTAGAAGCACTACAGGTTTCCATTGATGATCTGAAATGGAGTTCAGGAAATTCTACTAAAATTATGTTCTTGATTTTGGATGCTCCGCCCCATCAGTCTGAAGAAAATATTCAGAAGTTATATGACAAAATAAAAAAAGCTGCTCAAAAAGGGATAACGATTATTCCATTGGCTGCAAGTGATACCAATAAAGAAACCGAATATATAATGCGGACTTTTGCATTACTTACCAACGGAACCTACACGTTTCTTACTAATGATAGCGGGATAGGAAACAATCATATTAAACCTACCATAGATTCTTATGAAGTCGAAAAACTGAACAGTCTTCTGCTAAGGCTGATTCTCCAGAGAGCTACACTTCCTGAGTGTACAGACGGTATCTCCAACGGGAATATCAATAAGAAAATGGAAACAGAAATAGCCCGTCAGGTGGATGCGAAAACTGTGATTTTTCCAAATCCAACCAAGGGTATGATCAAAATAAGAACAGCGACTAAGATTGAAGAATTATACATCTATGATCTGGCTGGAAAAATAATCATGCGGAAAGAAAACTTGGAAGAAGGTAAAAACACAATCGATATGACTTCATATCCTCAGGGAATTTATTTAGTTCGTGTCCGGACTAATAATAACTGGGAGACTTTTAAGGTCATCAAAAATTAATTTGAAAAAGAGAAAAGAAATTTCCCCGGAAATTTCTTTTTCTTTATTTTAGTACACATTACCATGAAGATGAGAAAAAACTATTTACTGTTGCTATTACCGTTTACTATTACGGTATTGAAGGCACAAAATTCAACCTTATATTATTCAGGAAAATTTTTAAATCATAAAGATAAACCACAAAACTTTTTAAAAGTCTACAATAAAAACAGTGGTGTATATGAACTGACTGATGAAGAAGGATTTGCAATCATTGCAGCCAAGCCCTATGATACCTTAGTCTGGAATCAAGGAAAAAGTACCCAGGTTGTTATGTCTTATCAGCTAAGGGAATTGAAAAATATTCTTGAAAGTCAGGTAGAGAAAAAAAATGTACAGGAGATTTACAGTAAAACATATGACAGTCTGGTTTCACAAAAAAACCATGATAAGTTCAGTATTGAGAATGCTTCAACAATTCTAAATAATAATTCCGATAGATATTTTAGCAGTGTAAGAAAGCTGAAGCAGAGAAGAGACAGTCTGTATGTTCTGAAAGAGCAAAAGAAATGGACGTTATTATTGAATGGCGGATTTACCTCTTCTTTAGATGTTAAAAGTCATAATTCCCTTCCAGCAGCCCAGCATAGGTATGTACAAGGAAGATCCAATAATGGAAACTTGATCTGGAATGGACCCGAGACCAATGAAGTGTTTAGCTTTGGACCTGATATTTCTACATTGGCTTTTGATGGAATCCCGTATCAGTATGATCAGAACGGCAGATTGGTTCCTTTAGCTGACGGAAATAAGCAGGCAATAATCTATAATAATAACCTGTTTAAAACGATGGTTGGATATAACAACCAACTTAATATCAATACAATTATAAAACAAGGATACAAGGAGAAGTTTCGCCTTTCATTGGATTGGGCGCAGCAAAAAAATCAATTATACTTTATTGATCAGTTTAATCTGAGCAATTCTATTAAAACAAAGCTGAACACAGATTTAGGAGGCTATTTGGTGAAGTTTTCCTTTAATTATGAAGAAAATAAGGCGACAAATACTAACAGAATAGGACTTTTCAATAGAGTATTTCAAAATTCTTTACTGACTCCCATTTCGTTTTCAAATGCCCAGCAGACTTTTTTGGATAATGGACAGCAACGAAACTACAGCCAAGATGCTGATAATCCTGCATTTCTTTTTGTGCAGGATCAAAAATACCGCTATCAGAGCCGTCAGAGACAGTTTGTGCTTAATGCAGATAAAACTTTTGGTAACTTTAAATTAAATATCATTCAATCTTATGAAAGTAATTTTATTTGGAATCTGGATCAATATCAACCATCTACCTACGGATTCAATAATGGAATAGGTAATGAAAGAGAACAAAACAACAGGTTATATCACTCCAATATACAAGGGAAATATGAATTGGGTCACTATAACTTTAAGAATGCTTTTAGTCTTAATTTTATTCTGAATGATATTAAATCTGATGTTTACAATAGTCTGATTGATAAAAAATATAATTATCAAAGAACCTCTCAGGACTATATTTTTAATTATAACATGGAAGTCAAGTCCGGTAATTTTGAAGCAGATTTTAATCTTGGAAATTCCTTTTACATCTCTAATACTTCAGATAAAAACAATTACTGGCTTCCAAAGGCGACAGGTTATCTGCGGTTTAAAAACATCTTTGACTGGTACAACTATGAATTTAAAATTTCGGGAAACTATATCCATCTCAGCTCAGAACCCGAGATTACCAGGTCCTATGCTTCTTATGCTTCCACTTTACTGAAAGCAGAAAATTATTACCATTATTTTCCTGTACAAGAAGTGGAAAGCTTCAAAGGGTTATCCAATATCAATACAAAAGAATGGAAAATAGGTGGAAAGATCAATTTCGGATATAATATTAGTCTTGAAGGGGAATATTTTAACAGAAAAACTGAAGGCGACGTTTTTCCGGTATTTGAAAACAATCAGTTAAGACTAAAAAATATGGCAGATCATACGTATAGTGGGTATGAATTTAATTTTGCTTATGACAGGCTTTTTCTGGCCAATGATTTTTTTGCTACAAACAAAATTTCATTTTTCAAATATAAAGATATTGTAGATCGCGTAATACCTAGTTATAACAATACTGCTATTTCAGGATTTCAGGATATTTATAAGACCCTTGCGGAAGGAGAGGTATTGGGTGCAGTGATGGGAAGTTATTTTGAAAGAACTTCTGATGGACAGCTCATTATTGATGATTCCGGATTTCCGGAAAAGGCTGCCGGAATGAAGATCATTGCTGACCCAACTCCTGATTTTGTAATGAAATTCAATCATAATTTAGTCTATAAAAGATGGATTTTGGATATCAACTGGGAATGGAAAAAGGGAGGCCAGATCTGGAACGGTACTCAGGCTGTTATGGATTATTACGGACGTTCTTATGATTCCGGAGAAGAAAGGAACATCAAAAATTATGTTTTTCAAGGAGTATTGGCTAATGGTAATCATAACCAGACTCCGGTGGATTTTTATGATCCTCATCAAAATGTTCTTGAAAACAGATGGTCCAGATATGGATACCTGGGTGTGGCAGAAAACTATATTCAGAAGGCAGATCATATAAGGATAAATAATATTTCGCTATCCACCTATTTTCCTCTGAATAATAGCCAGCGATCTATGAAAATTACATTGTATGTAGATAATATCATGCTCTGGCAGGCGAATAAAGGAGTAGATCCCAACCAGAATTTCTATGATACGGACAATGGAAGAGGACTGGATTTCTTTAATCTTCCCTCTTTTAAAACATTTGGTTGTATTGTTTCATTCAAATTTTAACCCATGAATTTCAAATTTATATCACATATCCTATCACTGAGTCTATTGTTTTCATCAATATTTTTGAAGGCACAGAATTCATTTAAGGATTTTGAAAAAGAAAAGACATATATCCAGACCAACCATGTTTTCTATAAACCGGGAGAGGACATGTATTTTAAAATATACGTAGTGCAGGGAAAGAATAATCTTCCTACAGGAGACAGCAGGGTGGTCAATTTTGAAATCATTGACCCTTCCGGAAGTGTTTTAGCAAAGTCCAAATATAAAATTAACAATGGCTATGCTAACGGATACTTCTCTTTCGCTGATGATATGAAGGGTGGTATTTACAAGATTAGAGCCTATACCAACTGGATGCAGAATGAGGAAGGGAAAAATGTTTTTGAAAAAGAAATTACCTTACAGAAAATAGTATCTCCAAGGATTTTAATGAAGCTTGATTTTCCAAAGAAAGGATATGGCCCTGGTGATGAAGTCACAGCAGACTTTTCAATGCGGAGTCTGGGTAATTTGCCCATTCCTTTTTACGAAGCGGATTATATGGTAACTCATAACGGGGAAATGATTACTGAAGGCAAGCTTATTACAGATAAGGAAGGAAAAAAGCTATTGCAGTTCAGGCTTCCCAAATCCTTACAATCATCTGATGCACTTTTAAATATTAAAGTTAATTTTGATGGATTTACAGAATCTATTTCAAGAAATATTCCTATTGTATTGAACAATCTGGATGTGAAACTTTTGCCTGAAGGAGGTGCTTTAATCAACGGAATAGAACAGAATATTGCATTCAAAGTATTAGATGAATATGAAAAACCTGTAGATGCCGTTTTGGGTATTTATAATCAGAACCATGAAAAAATATCTGAGGTTTCCACTTATAATTTCGGGATGGGAAATTTCTTCTTTACTCCGAAAATAGGAGAAACATATTATGCAAAAGTTGTAAAACCCGAAAATATTACACAGATTTATCATTTTCCTGAGTCTAAAAATAATGGCTTGATATTGAATATCAAAAAAGAAAATGGAATACTTTTATTGAAAACGGTGACTACACAAGAAAAGGCTATTGTTTTAAAAGGGCTTTTCCGTGAAAAAGAAATATACAGCCGTGAGATTTCTTTAAAAAACGGAACCAACGTATTGGAGGTCCCGGAAAAAGACCTGCCAGTTGGAATTTGTCGTTTTACGATATTTGAAAATAATATTCCTCTTGTAGAACGTATTGTTTTTACCAATAAAGATCAGCAGCTGAATATTAAGGTAAAACCTGTAAAAGAATATTACCAGCCAAGAGAAAAAGTAGTACTGAATATTGAAACTACAGATAAAAACAATCAACCTATACCGGCAAATCTTGCCATAAGTGTAGTGGATGATAAGCTTTGGACTTATGCCGATGATAAACAAAATCATATCAGTTCATGGCTTCTGATGGATTCTGAGTTGAAAGGAAAAATTGAAAAGCCCCAGTTTTATTTTGATAAAAAAGAAGGAAAAGCAGAGAAAAGTCTGGATCTTGTGATGCTCACCAATGGATACCGGTATTTTGAACTGATTCCGGAGATTGTTAAAACAGGTAAATACAAATTTTTCCCAGAAAAAAGAGGCACTGTATATGGAGTCGTAGAAGATGAAAATAAGAAACCCATTAAAGCCAATGTTTTTCTTGTAGAATCTTATGGAGGTCAGATTCTCAAACAAACGACAACAGAAAACGGGCAGTTTTATTTCTCAGGGATGGAAGGGAGTGATTCTTATAAATTGATTGCTAAATCCATTCAGCCTAAGCATACAGTAAAAATAAGGGTATTGTCATATAAATTAGAGATAAACCCGCTTGTTAAGCAAAAGCTAAATAACATAAATGTAGAAGAGATTATAAAAGAGGCTGAAATCAAAGAAAAACCTAAACAAATATCACCAAAAACAAATAGCACCAAAAAAGATTCTATTTCTGAAAAATATATTGAGGAAGTTGTGATGGTAGGATATGGAAATTTGATGAGTAAAAAAACAAATACCTCTTCAGTAAGCATTATTGGCAATTCCGAAATTAAAGATTCTAATATTGGGTCATTATTGCAGGGAAAAGTTGCAGGGATCACTGTAACTCCGGCTGGAGAGCAGCAAAGAGGGAATTTTGTGGTGAGAGGGGCTTCATCAATATCAAATAAAAGCCCATTATTTGTAGTAGATGGAGTTCCGGTAGAAAATTTTAATACAGCAATCAATCCCAACGATATCAACAGCGTTACAGTTTTGAAGGATGCAGCAGCAACAGCCATTTACGGAAGCAGAGCCGTTAATGGAGTTATCATTATTAATTCATTTTCTAATAGTCTGGCTCAGAATAAGCTGGATATTACCCCGAAAACGTATTTTGCAGTCCTGTCTATTCCTACAGAGGAACTTATCAAATATTCAGTAAATAAGGAATTTGCCTATCCCGAATATAAAACAACAAATACTTCTTATAGATTTGATTACAGAGAAGCTATTTATTGGAATCCTGTAGTGGAAACCAATAAAGAAGGTAAAGCAAAAGTAGAATTCTATAACTCAGATGCCAATTCCACTTTCAGAACGACGACAGAAGGAATTTCAGCGTCCGGACTTATAGGACGGTATGAAACCACTTATGCCGCACAAAGTTTGATATCTATTGATGCTAAGATTCCACAGTATTTGACTAGAACGGACGAAATGCTTATTCCTGTGGTGATCAAAAACAACTCCAGAGAAACCAGAAAAATGGCAATGGATGTTATTGTTCCCAATCATGTAAAACTCATGTCATCAGACAGCCTGATTACTTTAAAACCTTTGGAATCCGGAAGATTATTTGTTAAAATACAGACTGATGAGGTAGTGGATTCTAATATTCAGTTTATTATAAGATCTGGAGATTTCAGGGAAACAATGATTCTTCCTTTTAAGGTAGAAGAGAAAGGATTTTTACATCAGTTTTCAGTAATAGATAACAAGACGGAGAAAATTCAGATTACGATTCCTGAATATATTAATGGCAGCCTGTTTTCATCTTATTATGTATTTGAAAATGCTGCTTTGAAAATGTTTGATGATCTTGAAAGATTGAAAAGAGAGCCTCATGGATGTTTTGAGCAGCTGTCATCAACAGTATATCCTAATATTTTTATTCTGGATTATTTAAAATTAAGCAAAAAAATTGATGGTTCCACGGAAAGTCTTGTGATCAAAAATCTGAAAAAAGGCTTTCAAAAAATGCTAAGCTATAAAAATAAAGACGGAGGTGTTGGATATTTTAATACAGCGGAGTCAGATGTCTCTCTTTCTGCATTTGCTTTACTTGAGTTTACAGATCTGAAAAGGTATATTGCGATTGATCCAAAGATTATTCAAGGACTATCATCATTTATTTTATCAAAAAAAGCAGGGAATGGACTTTTTGGAGTACGAAAATATTATGAGTCCCAAACAGGACCCTACTCAGAATACGATTGGTCAAGAAATATGTATGTTCTCTATGCATTATCTCAGTTAGGCTTTACAACTGAAATTGAAGATTCTTACCTGGTAATGCTGAAAAGAGCCTTGTTGAAAAAAGATTCTTATCAACTGGCTTTATTGGCCAATGCAGCGGCGAATCTGGGGAAGCATCAGGATTACGATAATTTGATGTTTGCTTTAAATACACAGTTTGAACCCCAAAAACTTAAAGCTGAAACAACTTTTACGGGTTCCGGTGGATATTCAGCCAATGCAGAAACCCTTTCATTGTATATGATAGCGCTTCAGAAAGATGAAAAACTCAATCAACAAACGATAGCAAAAGCAGCAGATGAGCTTTTAAGGTACAATGGAGGCTATGGATTTGGATCAACTCAGGCAACAAGCTTGGCTCTACAGGCGTTGTCTCAGTTTTTTATAAAAAATGAAAAGCTGTTTAGAACTGATAGACCTGCTATTAAAATAAACAATGCTTTAGTATCATCTGGCTTAAATATTTCATCCGCTTACAAAACCGGAAACAATACCATTACTATAGATTACCCTTCAGAGACAGGGCTTCTTTATAAGTTAGAATATCAATATTATACTCTGAAGGCTCCGGAAAGCTCCAATATTCTTTTAACCATGGATACGAAATTAATGTCCGAAAATTCCAGAGTAGGAGAAACCAACAGAATGATAGTCACCCTTAAAAACAAAGTGAATAATCAGCTGCCCATGACTGTTGCTAAAATTGGTATTCCTGCAGGATTAACTCTGCAAACATCTTTATTAAAAGATTTATTAGATAAAAAGCAAGTTTCCTATTATGAGATCTTTGACAATTACCTGGTATTGTACTGGGAACATTTTGCGGCTGAAGAAACAAAAACTATCAATCTTGATCTGAAAGTAGAATTTGCAGGATCTTATACAGGAAAATCAAGCAATGCCTATCTTTATTATATGCCTGAATCAAAATATTGGAATGAAGGTATATATACTAAGATTGAACCATAGAACTTTAACAGAGATTATACAACCCGTTTCATCATGTATGAAGCGGGTTGTATTTAGTAATTACAGAAATCTCAAAAATAGTATTTTAACCTTTTAAATTCGCTTAAGTGTTTCTATCAACATGTCTTAATGCAATAGATTGTAACACTGTTTGCTACAAAATGATAGTAGTTTTATATTTTATTTTCAATAATTATTGAAAATTCAAAAAATATAATTACATTTGTAATAGAAATTTAAAGTAAAAAAACAATGCAACTTTCAGAAGCCAAAGAAAAATACATTCAGACCTGGGGAACTTTTGCCACCAATTGGGGAATCAACCGTACCATGGCACAAGTTCATGCATTACTTTTGGCAAGTGGCAAACCATTATCAACAGATGAGGTGATGGAGCAGCTTGAAATTTCGAGAGGAAATGCCAATATGAATCTTCGTGCTTTGATGGATTGGGGGATTGTAAGAAAAGAATTTATAAAAGGAGACCGAAAAGAATATTTTGTAGCAGAAAAAGATGTATGGTATCTTTTTAAACAGATTACCAAAGAACGTAGGAAAAGAGAAATTGAGCCAGTCATTTCCTTTTTGGAAGAGTTAAGGAATATTGAAGATAGCGATTCAGAGGAAGCCAAAGAATTCATCAAGTTGATGGATGATTTCAGCTCTGTAACCGGAAAAATCAATAACATTATGGATTTGGCGATTAAAAGTGATGATCACTGGCTGGTAGGCAAAATTACCAACCTGTTGAAATAAAATAGAAAGGGATGAAAATCCTTTTTTATTTCGATTAAACTTTCAAAAATTATTGAAAATATAATATTTTTAAAATATTCAGGAATGAAGACATTGATCTTTAAGATCTGGATGTACCTTACTTTCAGATCAAAACACAAGCGAACCCGAGGAGATTTTCTTAATCTTTAAAATAAATGTCATGAAAACACTTAAAAATCACACCCTGATCTACGACAATGAATGTCCTATGTGCGCTGTTTATTCCAAAGGGTTTATAAAAAGCGGAATGCTGGATGAAAATGGAAGAGAAGCCTTCACGGAAATATCAGATAGAAGCAAAGCTCAGGTAGATTTTCAACGGGCAAAAAACGAAATAGCCCTGATAGACCATGGAAATAATAAAGTGATGTATGGTTTAGATAGTTTGCTTTTAATCATAGGAAATTCATTCCCATTCTTAGAAAGAGCAGCCAGGATACAGCCTTTATATTGGTTCTTTAAAAAATTGTATTCCTTTATTTCGTATAACAGAAAGCAGATGATCCCATCTAAAAAAGACAATACAGAACAATCCTGTGTCCCGGACTTTAATCTGAAATACCGATTGGCTTATATGGCTTTTGTAGCATTGTTTTCAGCTTATGTTTTAAGTTTATATTCAGGAAGACTTGGAGTCAATTTAACACCAAATTTTTTTAGAGAACTCGCTGTATGTTTAGGGCAGATTTTTTGGCAAAGCCTATTTTTAAAAAGGTATTTAAAAGATAAGATCTGGGACTACCTCGGAAATATGATGACTGTTTCTTTAATAGGAACCTTGCTCTTGATTCCAGCTTTGTTTATTGATGGTACTTCGGTTTTTTATCTTGTTTATTTCGGGATTGTGGTATTCATCATGTTTTTAGAACATTTGAGAAGATGCAGAATCTTAAAACTGAATTACCTTCCAACCATCTCATGGATACTGTTCAGGTTAACCGCTCTGGGAATCATTATTTTGACAACCATTTAAAGATTAATTATATGAATCATATTGAACTTATCAAAAATGTAGAATGGAAAGACCTTAAAAAACTTTCTATGATGGAGATATTTATAGAAAACAATATCAGCATGCCATGGTTTTTTATTTCGTTGTCATTAGCTTATCACGGATATTACTGGTTGGCATTACCATTTTCCGGGTTTTATTTTCTAACCGCTCTCAGGCAGGTGCATAATGGTTTTCATAATTCGTTAGGTACTGGAAAATTGATGACCTGGCTGTCTTTATATCTTAACAGTTTAACGATGCTGACTTCAGTTCATGCTGTAAAATTCAACCATATCAGGCATCACAAATTTTGTCTTTCTGAAGAAGATTATGAAGGGAAATCAGCCTCTATGAAATGGTACGAAGCTATTCTGTATGGACCAAAGCACCTGTTTCTGATTCATTGGGTCACCTTTAAAAAGGCAAATAAAACATACCGAAAAAATATGTTCCTTGAATTAGGATCTATAGGAGTGATGGTAATTATGATCTTTTATTTTCAGATTCATGTTCTGATGTATCATACAGGAGTGATGATCTTTGGTGAGCTTCTGATGGCATTTTTTGCAGTCTGGACCGTTCATCATGATACCCATGAAAATCCATGTATTGCAAGAACACAACGCGGATTTTGGAAAAATAAGCTGACTTTCAGTATGTTTTATCATATGGAGCATCATTTATTTCCTGCAGTTCCAACCATCAAGCTTCCGGAGCTTGCTGACAGGATAGACAAAAAATTACCTCAATTAAATAAAAAACAAACCTTTTGATATGTCCCGAATTTATTTAGAAACCCTTATTAACACTGATCTTCAAATAGTTTTTGATTTAGCAAGAAATATAGATTTACACCAAGAATCAACCTCACGAACCCACGAAAAAGCAATTGCAGGACGTACATCTGGACTGATTGAAGAAAACGAAACTGTAACATGGAGAGCCAAACATTTGGGAGTATATCAAACCCTCACTACAAAAATTGTCAGTATGGAAAAACCCAATCAGTTTACAGACGAAATGCAGCAAGGGGCTTTCAAATCATTACGCCACCAGCATATTTTTAAAAGATCGGATGGGAGAACACTCATGATAGACATCTTTGATTTTGAATCTCCATTTGGAATAATAGGAAAAATATTCAACAGACTATACCTTAAAAATTATCTCAGAGAATTCCTGCTGGAAAGAAATCAACTCATAAAAACTACTGCAGAATCAATAACCCCATACCCACAATCAAAAGATCAACTAAAATAACAACCCAGCGATGAAGTGGCGATTTAATCCCAGGATAGAATGAAATTCTATCAATCATTCAACAAACAACAACCCATAAACACCCACATCATGAATTTTTTAAAAGCAGAATGGAGAAAATTAGCCATCATCAATTACGAAATCAATCCTGAAACATTATTAAAATATCTACCAGAAGGCACAGAGCTCGATTTCTATAAAGGTAAATGTTATATAAGTTTAGTTGGATTCATGTTTTTAAACACGAAATTATTAGGCTTGCCTATTCCTTTTCACCGCAATTTTGAAGAAGTGAATCTTAGATTTTATGTAAAGAAAAAAGAAAACGGAAAATGGAAAAGAGGAGTAGTTTTTATCAAAGAAATCGTCCCTAAACCAGCTTTGAGTTTTGTTGCTAATTCTGTTTATAAAGAAAATTACCATACTTTACCTATGAAAAATTTGATTCATTATCAGGAAGATGAATTGCTGATCCAATATTCATGGAAAGATAAAAGCTGGCATTCTATCCGGATTACAGCAGAAAGTTCAAAACAACAGATGGAAAAGAATTCAGAATTTGAATTTATTACAGAGCATTATTATGGTTTTACCAAAAAAGAAAATAAAACTTCAGAGTACGAAGTCTGCCATCCAAAATGGGAATGTTATCAGGTAAAAGATTATCATCTGAAAATTGATTTTCATAAGATTTATGGTAAAGACTTTGAGTCCCTTAATCATCAGATTCCCATTTCAGTAATGCTGGCTGAAGGTTCAGAAATAGAAGTAAAAACAAAAAAATACATCATTTAAAATACTTCACATCTTATCCGGATCCCAAGAAACCGTACCTCAAATAACTCACTTTTCTAAACTTCACAAAAATGAAAATAATCATCGCTGCCGGAACTGGATTTCTCGGCAAGAACTTGGAAAAATACTTTACAGAAAAAGGGGAGCAAGTTTATATTCTAACCCGCAACCCTCAACGTAAAAATGAAATTTACTGGGACTCTAAAACAGTTGGACAATGGAAAAAAACGCTTGAAGGGGCAGATGTACTCATCAACCTTACAGGAAAGTCTGTGGATTGCCGTTACCATGAAAAGAATAAAGCTGAAATTTATAGATCAAGAATAGACAGTACAAGAGTATTGCAGCAAGCTGTTGATGGTTGTACTGCTGCCCCGAAAATTTGGTTGAATGCAAGTTCTGCAACGATTTATGTACATTCTGAGAAACATTTAAATACAGAAGAAAATGGAATTATAGGAGATGATTTTTCTATGAATATTTGTAAAAGCTGGGAAGAAGAGTTTTTTAGGACTCAAAATGAAGGAATAAGAAAAGTGGCGCTCCGTACCTCTATTGTACTGGGAAACAATGGTGGGGCATTTCCCAAGCTGAAAATGATTACAAAATTAGGATTAGGAGGAAAGCAGGGAAGAGGGAATCAAATGGTAAGCTGGATCCATATTGATGATTTTTGCAGAGCTGTAGACTGGATTATTCAGAATAACAATATTGATGGGGCAATAAATATAACAGCTCCCGCTCCATTATCGAATGAAGTGATGATGAAAAAACTGAGGAAACAATTCAATGCTCCTTTTGAATTGGATGCTCCGGTATGGCAGTTGGAAATTGCCTCTATTTTTCTGAAAACCGAAACCGAATTATTATTAAAGAGCCGAAATGTTTATCCTGAAAGACTTATTCATAGTGGTTTTCAATTTTCTTATCCAACCTTTGAAGAGGCTCTTCTTAAACTATTGAAATCTTAATTTTTGCAATAGTATAATTTATACTAATCTGCAGGGAACCTCCAGATCTTCTGTAAGATAATAGCTGCAACACAAACGATGGTAGCCGTCAGCAATGATAAGTTCATGCTGGCCTCTTACCAGTAGAATAGGAGAGAGCTTTTTATTCTTTTCTACTTTTTTTAGATTCTCTTTTACATGAATATTGGTCTCTGGAAGTAAAGCCAGCTTACTGGCCCTAAGAATATCTTTAGATTTTTTAGTAATGGTTTTTGCTCCTTTTAAGCTTTCAACAATTTTTTTGGCTTCATCAGGAGTAAAAAGAAGCTCTAAATAATCTAAGGCCGCAGGGAAATCATGATCTTCAGGTTCCTTCATCCAAAGGCTATCTTTAGTTAGTGTGTCTTTTTTCATAGATGTTTATGAATGTTGATTAAATAGTAAATAAAGGTATAAAAATACTTCACAACAAATATCTTAAAATTGATTTGTTCACAAACAAAAACTCCCTCAATCATCATTGAAGGAGCATAAGTTTCGGGAGACAACGCTTATGTTACGATTGTCTGTATATATTTTTAATATTTTCTTGCTAGCAATACATTCAGCAGAAAGGTACCAGCCCAGTTACTGCTATTAGGACTTTCAATTCCCATAAAGTCTACACGGGCAACAGACACTGTAAGTCTGGTTTTCCCACCTACATTGGCAAGGCTTACGAAAGAAGCCGTAAATACATCAGGATAACTTGAATTATTTCCTGCTGTAAGGATTGGGTACATATTGGTTACATTGAATGCAGGTCCTTGGTATTCATATACAAGAGTCATTCTACTACTTTTGGTAAAACCACTACTAGAACTTGTGTATCCGAAAGATGAAGTTACGGAAGCTTTACTGATAATCCACCATGCATCAGCTCCTGTTCCTGTATCAAAAGATGCATTAGCATGGTTGGTCCAATCTGCAACTCCCGGACTAGCTCCTCCATGAGGGGGGATGGAAAGTTGTGCACCATAGATTTCTACATTACTTGGTTTAGGCAGTACTGTAAAAGATAAATCCCATGTACCGCCAGAAGTATTACTGTTGTTTACTACTTCTGCATATGCCCCTACAGGAATTACAAAAGAGGCCACAGGAGTGTTATCAATTCGAAGAGTGTTTCCACTTGAAGCCTGTAGCGTAATGGTAGAAGATGAGATGTTTTTGATTTTGTAAATTCTTCCCGTATAGCTTGTGGTTCCTGTTCCGATAACTGGAAGGGTAAATGTTGCATTAGCAGCTCCATTATACGTAATATAGTGATCAGTGGCCAAAATAGTATAAGGTGTGGCAGTTACTTCTTTGTAACCTGCTCTTAAGGATCCGTTGACAGCTAATGTACTATTGGGAGTCGCGGTATTAATACCAACTTGTGCATTTAAGGTGATTGCACCAAACAGGAAAATTGAAATAAATCTTCTCATATTGTTTTTATTTAAATGTTTTTGCAAAAATATAGAAAAATAATTGTTGTTTTGTGTTTTTTAATGAGATTTAAGATTATTTTAATATAAATCTCTATTATGTGATTTGAATTATTTGTGAAGTAAATTGCGTTTTTTTAATTGTAAGTATCATATAATGTTATGGTTGTGTTTTTTTTAATTTGAAAATGAGTATTTTATTAATGATAGTTGTTTAATTCTTTATTTTTAATAAAATACTAAGGTTTGTTTATTTATTTAGAATATTTATAATTAATAATAATGTGCTAATAGGTAGATACAGTGTGTTTTTATAAATAATATTGGTATGATATATGCAGGTTTAAAATATCAACCAGAATGAATTTAGTAAGTTATTAAGTTCATTTAAAAATAGAAGTATTATGAAAAAGGCATTAATTTCAACCCTGCTATTATTAGGTTTATCGATGAATGTTTTCGGTCAAAAACATCCACCTGCTCCACCGCATCCGTCGAAAAATGAATTAATCAATATTAAGCAGCAGGAACTGGATAAAAAATACAATTTAGAAAAGAAACTGATCCTCAATCATCCACTGGCTACCAAACAGATGAAAAGAGATCAGATGAAAGCTTTAAATAAAAGATATCAAACTGAAAAACGATTGCTAAGACAAGCGAAATAATACAGATTTTTTGCACTTATTAAAATTTGATGTGTAAAATTCTATAACCAGAATTTTACGAAGTTTGTAGTTTAAAATAATTTTTGTTGAAAGAGAATGCTTTTTGTGTTCTCTTTTCTTGTTTAAAATTAAATGAAAATGGCTTATTGATGGATTTTAAGATCAATTGACGGAAACGTGAAACATCCAATATTTTTCCTTAAATTCGCATAAAAATTTTTAAAGTAATGAATTACGATATTATTGTCATTGGAAGTGGTCCTGGTGGATATGTTACTGCGATCAGAGCAGCACAATTGGGTTTCAAAACCGCAATTATCGAAAAAGAAAACTTAGGAGGAATCTGCCTTAACTGGGGATGTATTCCAACCAAAGCTTTATTGAAATCTGCTCAGGTTTTTCATTATATCAACCATGCTGAAGACTACGGATTAAATAAAGTAGAAGCAAGCTTTGAATTCCCGAACGTGATTCAGAGAAGCCGTGGGGTTGCCAGCAAAATGAGCAAAGGAATCGAGTTCTTAATGAAAAAGAACAAGATTGACGTAATTCTTGGTACTGCAAAAGTACAGAAAGGTAAAAAAGTTTCTGTAACCGATAAAGAAGGTAAAGTAGTTGAATATACTGCCAACCACATTATCATCGCTACAGGAGCTCGTTCAAGAGAATTACCAAACTTACCGCAGGATGGTAAAAAAGTAATCGGATACAGACAGGCATTATCTCTTCCTGAGCAGCCAAAATCTATGATCGTTGTAGGTTCTGGAGCTATCGGAGTAGAATTTGCTGACTTCTATAACACAATGGGAACTAAAGTAACTGTTGTTGAATTTATGCCAAATATCGTTCCTGTAGAAGATGAAGAAATCTCTAAACACTTAGAGAAATCTCTGAAAAAATCAGGAATCGAAATCATGACTAACGCTTCTGTAGAAAGTGTAGATACAACAGGAGAAGGAGTAAAGGCTAACGTTAAAACAGCTAACGGAAACATTACTCTTGAAGCTGATGTTCTATTATCTGCTGTAGGTATTGCTGCTAACATCGAGAATATCGGTTTAGAAGAAGTAGGAATCCAGACAGATAAAGGGAGAGTTTTAGTAAACGAATGGTATGAAACTTCAGTACCAGGTTACTATGCAATCGGTGATATTATTCCAACTCAGGCATTAGCTCACGTTGCTTCCGCAGAAGGAATCACTTGTGTTGAGAAAATCAAAGGAATGCACGTTGAGAAAATCGACTATGGCAATATCCCTGGATGTACTTACTGCCACCCTGAAGTAGCTTCTGTAGGTCTTACTGAAAAGCAGGCTAAAGAAAAAGGATACGAAATCAAAGTTGGTAAATTCCCTCTTTCTGCAAGTGGTAAAGCTACTGCAAACGGAAATACAGACGGATTTATCAAAGTAATCTTTGATGCTAAATATGGTGAGTGGTTAGGATGCCACATGATTGGTGAAGGAGTAACCGATATGGTTGCTGAAGCAGTAGTTGCTAGAAAATTAGAAACTACAGGTCACGAAATCATTAAATCTATCCACCCGCACCCAACTGTTTCTGAAGCTATCATGGAGGCAGCAGCAGCAGCTTACGGTGAGGTGATTCACATTTAATCAATTATTTTATTATATTTAAAGCTCAGAGAAATCTGAGTTTTTTTTATGGTTTGAAATAAATTATTACTAAAAACCTAATAGGTTTGTTACTGAGCTTATATTAGAAGCTTTGTTCAGAAACCTGTTAGGTTTTTATTTACCTATATTTTGGTGTTGCTATAAAATATTAACCGTTAGAGTGTGTTTTTCTGTTAAAATAATTTTAAAATCATCATATTTATAAAAATTAACCTGATTATATCAAGGCGTTTTCTTACATTTATTCTATGAATTTTGAGAAAGTAGGACTTGTTTTGTCAGGTGGCGGTACCAAAGGCATTGCTCATGCAGGAGTATTGAAATTCCTGAAGGAGAAAAATGTAGAAATAGATATTCTTGCCTGTTGCAGCGCAGGATCTATTGTGGGATGTCTTCATGCTATAGGAAAAACTCCGGAAGAAATACTGGATTTTTTCAATTCTGTGTATTTTTTTAACTGGAAGCACTTTGCATTCAATCAACCCGGATTGGTTTCTTCAATTATTTTCAGAAACTATTTGAAACCTATTTTCCATGATATGAAATTGGGAGATTTGGGTATTGAAGTGAAAATTGTAGCCACAGAACTGGTAGGAGGTACACAAAAGATTTTTGATAAAGATTTTGAGGTGGTAGATGCTATCATTGCCTCGTGTTCTATTCCGGGAATAACCACACCTTATATCATCGGAGATGAAATGTATTGTGATGGAGGAGTCCTGAACAATTTCCCGGCAGATATTATCAGAGATGATTGTGATAAACTTATCGGAGTATTTGTTTCACCACCGAATGATGCTAAAATCAAGGATTTGAACTCTATTAAAGCCATTGTTTCCCGCTCTTATGATCTTCTTTCCTATAGAATTGAAAAGGTGAAGTTTGATTATTGTGATTGGTTTATCTCTTCTCAAAAGCTATCCGCATACGGAACTTTCGAGCGTGGAAAAGACCGTCTGGAACAGATTTTTGATATTGGCTATACCGCAGCTAAAGAAAGCTATGACGATAGCCGTTTTCTTACAGAATTAAGACAGGCCGGAACATAAATTCAATAATAAAAGGCAGGAACACTGAAAGAGGGATGTTTGAACTTACAGCAACTAAAATTCAGTCTTCTGCAAAATTTCAGTGATGTAAGATTTCTGAAAATTCATATCCTAAAAATTTTCAACTTCTCTCTTCCAGCTTCCTGCCGGAACTAAACTTTATATTAATTTTTAACTACCTGTGCGTCCTGACGTACAACTTCAGTATCATTCGTATCGTAAACTACCAAAGTATAAGGAGCCTTCTTTGCGGAATTGGTAAGATAGTTTCTCCAAACCTGATAGCTATGGCCCTGATTATTAAAATTGAAATAATAATTCCCTCCGCTGCCATCTGGAATCAGCTCTCCGTCACTGATAATCATGCTTGGCTTAGCTGTAATTTTTGAATTGGCATTCCAGGATTGATACAGGTATTTACCATTGGGCTGCTTATCAATTCTAATCTTAAATTTCTTAGTCTTAATAATTACTGTTTTAGGAACCTGCTGTAAAACAGTGTTGCTAATCGTGTTGCTTTTTAAAAATTCCGGAGTTTCTTTAGCCGAAACAAAAGAAAATTGAGCTAAAGACAAAACTCCCAATAAGAAGTACTTAATCATATTGCAATGGTTATTGGTTAATGTCAAATTCCATCAAATATGAAGCCATTGTTGTGGGAGTAAAAAAATAGGCTGTTGATTTTGCTTTTAAGAAATCTTGCACCACATTATTTAAAAAGAATTAGATTCCTACGAAATGACAAAACTGGGTGAAAACAATGTTTATCATTTCGTAGAAATCTCAGAGATATATTTTAATTTTTTGAAATTTGGATCAGAATTTTAAATTTTTTCAACAGCAGTATAACTAGCGAAAGCTTCCTCTAAGCTGTTAAACTTCCCTTTAAATTCATCAATCGGGCAGTCCTGAAGAATATTCCCTTTATGAATAAGGATAACCCTGGAACAAAGCGCTTCTACCTCCTGCATAATATGTGTGGAAAGCAAAACTGTTTTCTGTTGTCCGATTTCTTTGATTACATTTCTGATTTCCAGAATTTGGTTAGGGTCCAGTCCGTTGGTAGGCTCATCCAGAATTAATAGATCAGGTTGATGGATAATGGCCTGGGCCAATCCTACACGCTGTTTATATCCTTTTGAAAGCTGACCGATTCTTTTTGTCTTTTCCGGAGTAATTCCGACTAATTCGATAACTTCATCTACCTTAGATTCAGGAATTTTGTGAATATTTGCTACAAACTGAAGGTATTCCTTTACATACATTTCCAGGTAAAGCGGATTGTTTTCCGGAAGAAATCCTATTTTTTTCTTGCTTTCAATTTCGTGTTGAGTAATGTTGAGGCCATTAAAAATAATTTCCCCTTCATCAATTTTCAGAGCTCCTACAATAGATTTCATCAGAGTAGATTTTCCGGCTCCATTAGGCCCCAGAAGACCAATGATTTCATTTTTATCAATAGAAATGTTGATATTGTTTAAGGCAGTCTGTTCACCAAATTTCTTAGTTAAATTGTTTATCTGAAGCGGCATAATTTTTAATGTCTTTCTGCAAAAATAAAATAAAAAAACTCATTCGATGGAATGAGTTTCGCAATATTTATAAATAATAATTATTTTTTTGCTTTTTTCTTAGCACCGGAAGCCGGAGTAGTGGTAGAAGCGGTACTTGCACCTCCTTTTTTTCCATCCTGATTGATACCGGGGGTTTTGTCATACATAGCATATTTACCATTTGTTCTTCCGAAAACCTTATCAACCTGTTTTTGAGTTAAAAATTGTGATTTTCCCACATATTTTCTATTCTTGTTGATGTATTGAATAAACTGTACAGTAGGCTGGCCATAGTTTTTTTCATAATGAAGTTCGATAATATCATTAGGAAGTTCCAACACGATATTCTCTTCAGGGGCAGAAATAAAACCGTCCATAATGAGTTTATAAAGCCCTGAAACATCTCCATTCAGATTTTGGAATGAAAAAGCTCGGATTGTATTCAGGTTACTGGTGTTCAGATCCTGATAATTGACAGTATATTTGTCTTCTTTTTTATATAAACCTACAGAATTGTCCTTGCCGATTTCCACCAAACTTTCATTTTTCAATACTTTAATCTGAGAGAAAACTGAAATACCGAACATACATGTAATAAGTAGAATTATTTTTCTCATGGAATGAAATTTTAATGTTTTAGATATTGGTGCACATAAACTTACGAATAAAACGGCTAAAAAGCAATTTTATTCCTTTTGGCAAAAATAATATTTTTTTTTAATATTGGTCTTAAACAGCTAGTTAGGGACTGGGGTTTTTGATTGGTTTTAATTAGTTGTAATACAGTGGTTTATTTGTTTGTTGTCGAAAATATCTCTACTTTATATTTATCAAATAACCAAGCAAGGATAATCCTGTAATGAGTTGAAAAACAGGATAAAAATAATTAATCTGAAGAAGTATTTTCAAAAAATATTTAAAATAAATGTTAAAATGATAGGCAGAAAGTGAAAATGAGATAGAAATATATCGCGATTTTACTTATAAGGTGTTAATAAACAGCTATAAAAGCCTGTTTTTTGAGAACTTGGATATAAAATTATCAAATTCCTGTCTGTAGCTTCTTCCCACAGGAATCTGATAAGACCCAAGATGAATTTCATGATTATTAAAAGCGGTAACGAATTCTGTATTGATCATAAATGACCGATGAATTCTTAAAAAGCCTTTTGACTCTAAAAGCAGTTCCAGATCTGTTATTTTATTCTTTGAAATAAAGTTTTCGGTTGTAGATAAGATTATTTTAACGTCATTTCCCTGGCTTTCAATATAAACGATATCTCTCAGAAGCAATTTTCGATGCATTCCCTCTGTTTTAAGAATGATGAAATCATCTTTTGAATCCTGGATATTCCTCATCACCCGCTCCACAGATTTGAAAAACCGCTCAAAAGTGATGGGTTTCAAAAGATAGTCTACAGCTTCCAGTTCGAATCCTTCAATGGCAAAATCCCGGTATGCTGTGGTAAAAATTGTTTTAGGTTTTTGAGAAAGTGATTTTAAAAAATCAATCCCATTGAAATGAGGCATCTGGATATCCAGAAACATCAGATCTACAGGCTGGTTCTGAAGGAGTTTATAGGCTTCAAGGGCATTTTCTGCTTTTCCTGTCAGTTTCAAATGATCTATTTTGGAAATATGATTTTCCAGCAAAGTGGTCGCCAAAGGCTCGTCATCTACAATAATACAGTTAATCATATTGGGAAGGAGTGATTATTTCAACGCTAAAAATATTGTTTTCCCGGGAAATATGGAAAGTATAATGATCCTGATAATAATGCTCCAACTGTCGTTTTATGTTTTGAAGACCAATTCCTTTTTCATTATGATCTGAACTAATGCTATACGTATTTTTAATTCTGAAAATTGAATTCTGGGTATTGGTTTCCAATTCTATTTTTATTTCTGTTGGTTCAGAATTTTTTCCCGCACCATGCTTAAAAACGTTTTCCACTAGAGTAAGATACAGAAGCGGTGGAATGAAATTGACAGAAGTTAATGTTATCTTTCTGTTTATTTTTAATCTTTCCTGGGAATACCGCAGGCTTTCCAGAGCAATATAATCATCAATAATACTGAGTTCATCCGCAGCAGATACCCATTTTTTCTGTCCTTTATGCAGGATATAATCCAGGATATCTGAGAGCTGGCTGATGGATTGGGGTGTTTGATCTGAATGGCTGATGGAAAGCGAATAGATATTATTTAAAGTATTAAAAAGAAAGTGTGGATTAAGCTGAGATTTCAGGGATTTTAGCTCCAGTTCTGTTTTCTGCTTTTCCAGTTGGATGGTATTTTCTTTTTCGTCTTTATACCGCATAAAAAACATGATTGAAATAAAAATAAAAGCCCCGCTGATGATAGGAAAAGTATAATGGAATAAGAGATATCGGATATCGGTAAAAATGCTGAATAAGCTGTCTTTAGACTCATTAGTAAAAAGGGGTTCAGCAATATCGACAATAAAAATTCTGTTGGCTACCGAAATAAAGTATAAGCTTAGAATAAGGTAACATATGAATTCTATATACCTTTTGTGGTCAAAAAAATGCCGGATGAGAGCGTAGTAAATAAAATTGGCAGCCAGAATCTGAAAAATCCAATGACAAAAATTATATATCAACAGCTGTTTAAACATTTCTCCATTGTAATCGTCATAGGTTCTTGCTATTCCAAACAAAAATAAAGCAATCCAGAATAATAGCTGGAAGTATAAGTTTTGTCGGGTATAAGTGATGGCTCCGGTTTTCATTATCCTCAAAAATAAAGAATCTTAAGAGATCGTGGACAGAAGTAATGCGAAATCAAGTAAAATAAAGATTAATGACAGTATTCAAAGTGCAGACAGCTTATTTTACCATTCGCATCGAAATTTGGGTTTTCTGAATGTTCTGTTGAAAAGGTTTTTTGTTTTTATCAAGATTTGCATAAAAAAATATGACAACAGAGCGCTCAGAACGACTTTACGGATTAGATCACTTACGTGCATTAGCTATTGTGCTGGTTTTGCTATTTCACTATCGGGCATTTAAACATCCGGATTGGATTGATACTATTGGGAGATTTGGCTGGACCGGAGTGGATCTCTTTTTTGTGTTAAGTGGTTTCCTGATTTCAGGACAATTATTTAAAGACATGCATACAAAGAGAGCAATAAATTTAAAGATTTTTTATATCAAACGTTTTTTTAGGATTATTCCCGCTTATTTTTTTACGCTGTTTCTGTACTTTACTTTTCCTTTTTTCAGAGAGCGTGAAGCTTTGCCGCCTTTATGGAAGTTTATAACTTTCACGCAGAATTATGGATTGGATGTGATTGATCAGGGAACATTTTCACATGCGTGGTCTTTATGTATTGAAGAGCAGTTTTATCTTGTTTTACCTTTATTTCTTTTGATTGTGATACCTTCAAAACTGTTTAAATATTTTGCTGTTATGATGATCGTTTTCATCATTTCTTCTCTTGTTATAAGGCTTGTAACCTGGAATGTGTCTGTAGCAGGAATCGATAATAATTCCCTGGATTTCTGGCGATATTGGTATATGAAGATATATTATCCTACTCATACAAGATTAGATGGTCTTGGAATAGGTGTTCTTATCAGTTATTGCATGCAGTATTCTTCAGGATTTAAAAGATGGGTGCATCAAAATGGAAACAAACTTCTTATGGTAGGGGTAATACTTTTGGGGATTGCATTTTGGATCTGTAATGAGCAGGCCTCAAAAACAGCGTCTGTATTTGGCTTTACCCTGGTGGCCATAAGTTATGGTTTGATCGTTTTGTCTGCTGTTTCTGCATCATCATTCCTGTCAAAAAAGAAATCCTATATTACTGCTCAGTTGGCTGCTTTATCTTATGCGGTTTATCTCTCCCACAAAGGGATTATTCATATGGTTCAGAAACTCTTTGACCAATTTAATCTTGAAAGTTCAGGTGCGCTGTGTCTGATTATTTGTGGGGTTAGTTGTCTTATGGGTGGTTTATTATATAGATTCTTTATTGAAATCCCTTTTTCTGATATTAAAAATAGAATTTTAAAAAATGAAAAATAATCTTTGTATTTATTGTGTAGATGATTGGAGTTTTTCTGTTGCAGATTGGGGATCTCTTCCTCTTTCAAACCCCTCGATAAACAAATAAACAATCAGAATGAAAGCGATAATGATCATAGCTGCAGACCACAATACTTTTTGACGTGTTGGGATCTTTAATCTGGATATAAAGAAAATAACCAGTGCAATGATGATAAAAGCAATGAAAAGGATTCCCATTTTTTGCTGTTTTATATTTTTCTATGCTGTTAGCCCAAAAACTATTTTGAAGTCATACTTTTTAGGACCACATTTTTAATACCGGCTTCCTGAAAGCTCCAATGTTCACTGTTTCGAGGCATCTGGTTTTCAAGAATAATCAGACTGGTATCTGTTGAAGGAAAGTATACATTAAGGCAGGTGAAGCCATCACCAAGCCCTGTTACTGCATAATAATTAAGTCCATACTCTTTAATGAATCTGATATTGTAACCGAATCCCATGCTTTCTTTTCCAAAGACATTATGCTGAGAGAATGTAGATGGAGTCAGAATTAATTTTTGAAACTGAGGGGAAAGAAGCTTTCCTTTAAATAATGCCTGATCCCATTTTGCAAGATCCTCCACCGTGGAAACAATCCCGGCAGCAGGGGCAATATCATCATTTAAAAATGAACTATCTACCTTTTCAAACTGATTATTTTCACTTCGATACCCTGGAACCAGTGCTTGATTATTTGTACTGTTATACACAAACGTTTTCTCCATTTTTATTTTTTTAAAAAGAGAATTAGCAAGCTCTGTGAAGCTTTTTCCGGTTGTATTTTGAAGGATTTTTCCTAACAGCATATAAGACAGATTCCCATATTTAAACTGTGAGCCGGCTTTAAAAACGGTTGGTTTCTCTAGATCTGTAATTCCATGAGTATGGTTCAAAAGATGGTGTATGGTAATGGTATCTGCCCAGGATTGGGTGAGGGTTGGGAGATATTTTTTTATCAGAGTCTGCAGGTCGAGTTTACCCTGTTCAGCAGCCTGTACAATCAAAACAGCGGTGACTTGTTTAGAATTCGACATAATTTCAAACTGATCGTCGGTTTTTAAGGCTGTCTTTTTCTCAAAATCCTTATATCCATTCGCCTTCAGGTATTTTGTTTTTCCATTTTGAGAGACCAAAACCACTCCATTGAACTTCAATGGGGTAGAAGATGTGATAATACTGTCAATTTTTTTCGAATAAGAAACTGCTTTTTGTGCCTTTGCAGGAACAGAGAGTAATACTGAAATGGCAAGGAAAAGAAATAATCTGGGCATGGATTTATTTTTTATAATAGTCATACGCTGCTTTGGCAATATCTGCAATAATAGCCTCCGAATTTTCAAATGTTTCATAAGTATCATGTACAAAAACAGCTATATAGATCCTTTTTTTATCTGAAAGTTCAATAATCCCATAATCATTAATAGCTCCCGTCATTCCTTCTTTATTAGTGAATGAGGTACCGGTACGATGAGCTACTTTAACATCTTTAGGTAACTTACCTTTAAGTCTTTTAGTTCCGGTTGCATTGTTCAGCATAGCTGTATATAGCCATTTTGTATGATCTTTGTTCAGTATTTTCCCAGTGTAGAAACTTTCTAGGAGTCTAATGGCTTCGTTGGGAGTAATGGTATTGATAAATTGTGAATCCCAATCCTTATGCATGCCTTCTTCATCATTTTTAATGACAATATCTTTATTGTTAATGAAATTCTGAACATATTCAGGCCCTCCGATGAGTCTTAGCAGGATATCTGTTAAGTTATTATCGCTGTATACAACCATCCAGTGAAGGCAGTCTTCAAGGCTTAGTTCTATGTTTCCTTCCGGGTATTTGTCTTTAAACGGACTGTAAGTGTCCTCAAGGAGTTCTTCTTTTTTGATGTAGATTTTCTGCTGTAAAGAAAGTTCACCTTTCTCTACTTTATGAAGAACCGCTAAGGCTACAGGAAATTTGAATGTACTTAGCATGGGAAGTGGTTTATTACCATTGATTTGGGTGACTTCCTTTTTAGGAGTTCCAGCTGTTAAAATAGATACTCCTACCTCTGCTTTTTTATGAGCAAGAATGGTTTCAATTATTTTTTTGAATGCCGGATTGGTATTGTTCTGCGAAAACAGAGGGAGGTATAGGAATAGGATAAATAGAGTAAGAATGATTTTCTTTGACTTCATTTTATATGGTTATTTGAAAAGTTTTGGGTTTCCAAATATATGTATTTCTCGTATCTTTTTTTCAATTTGAGATCAACAATTTTATCCATCAGAAATTATCGATAAGAGATATCTGAAATGAATCTGTTATTTGTAAATTTTATTGGTGCTGAATAGTTGAAAACGCAATGGAAGAGCTGTTGTAAAGAGTATTATTTTATTCAATATTTTTTAATGGAAAAATGTAAATAAGCCTTTTCTTTAGTTCATTTGTAGCTTTGAATTGGTGTTGAAAAATGAATTTTGGCTGTGTTTTTTGAGGTTAAAATATCTGTTTTGCAGATTATGAAGAGACAAAATCAGGTACTACAAGGTATTATTCGAGTTTTATTTATTTGATTATTCTAAATTGAAACTGTTTTTTAAATAGTTGATTTTCATTTTCTTTGTTCTGTTGATTTTGTGGTGAGGGATATTTGTAGGATGTATTTTTTCTGTAGGATGTATCTGTTTTGTTATTTTCGTTAAACTTTTCCAGCAAAATATAATATCAGATTATTTTTATGATTGAATTTTTATTTGTAATTAATTTATGATAGGTTTAGATTCCCTAAAAAGTGTATATTTTATAATAAGTATATTCAGCTTCTTTCTTTTTAATAGTTGTACGGGAGGTAATCTGTCTGTGAACAATTTTGATTACCCGCTGCTCCATGAAAATGAAGTATTGCGGCTTGCTGGTAATTATGGTAAATGTATGCTGCTGAATGAAGAATATCTTCAAAAAGCTCAGAAAGATGGTTATCGTGATGGGGAGGCTCTTTGCTATATTAATATGTCAAATATATCTGTAAGTATTGGAAACTACAAGAAAGGCCTTGTGTTTTTGAAAAAAGCAGAAGCGATTCTCCAGGAATCAAAAAATGAGGCTCTTAAAGCAAGACTTTTTCAGGAATATGGTCAGCTGAGTAAGGTGACAGGTTTATATAATAATGCATTGAAATTCAATTCAAAATCGCTCTATTATGCCAGGAAATGTTCACTTCAGGACAAAAGAAGTTACTTTCTGAACAGGGTTCTTTTAAATAGGGGAGACTTTTTGTATGAAATAGGAAGAAAAGATTCTGCACTCATCTATTTTCACCGGGCAAAAGATGTTATGAATACCCCATTGGTTAATTGCTTACTTGCTAAGCATCACTTACTTTATACAAAAATTGTTGATTCTGCAAAACTATATGTGAACACGTCACTGGAGCTTATAAAAAAGGATACCATACAATTGGACGCTCAAAAGGGAATGGTATATAGAGTAGCTGGAGATTATTATAAAAGTCAGGGTGATTATGCCGAAGCACAAGCCTTTTATCAGAAGGCACTTGATGTTTTTTTAGATACGAAACGGGCATATAATGTTCCTTTTATCTATCAGTCTATAGCTGAGACGTATAAGGGAATGGGGAATAGGGAAAAGGAAGTTGAATTTGAAAATAAATACCTGGATGCGAAAGCTAAACAGTCTGATGATCAGAATGAAACGGTAAATCTTTTGATTGATAAAGTGCTATCAGAAAAAGAAAATGATGTGGAGGTTTTTAAACTAAAATTATTTGCGGGTTCAAGTCTATTGATATTAATTCTGGTGATTGTTTTTGCATTGAAGTATAAAAAAATGAAGAATAAGAAGAGTCAGCTGAAAGAGGAAACTACTATTTTAAAAACTCAAACAGAGCTTTTGACGAACGAAACCGAAGTTTTAGCCAGTAAAGTGAATGAAAGTTTTAGTGATCTTGTTCAGCTTGCTAAAAGAAACGACTCGGCCTTTCTTACCCGTTTTCAGGAAGTATATCCGGATTTTATAGAGAAATTATTGGATATAAATGAAGACTTATCAGGGGCAGATCTGCATCTATGTGCGATGATAAAACTCAATTTCAGGTCCAAAGAAATCGCTGCTTATATGTCTATTCTTCATAAATCTGCGCAGCAGAAAAAGTACAGATTAAGGAAAAAACTTAATGTTCCGAGCGATCAGGATCTTTATGTATTCTTTCAAGGACTAGATTCCTGAATAGATAAGGAATAAAGACTCTTTACATTTATGTAAATAGCGACTATTGTTAAAGCTATCCTTTTTAAAGGGGTAGCTTTTTGTTTTATTGGAGTTTCATAAAGATATTGCATATAAATATTCATTCCTTCCTACATAATTTTTAAAACTAAAATCCGTTTAAGATTCATAAGCATTACAATGGAAAGTCTAAAATCTATTCTGAGATCCGAACCAGGGAAATTGAACTGCTGAAAAAGAGCGCTGTAAGAATTGAAAAAAAATAAATAACAAGAGAAGATTAATTCTATTGACAATCAACTTGTATGAATAGCATCATTTACTTTAAATGGTGCTGTTTTTATATTATGGTAATGAGCTATGATCAATAAGGAGAAGTTGACGGCTAGATGTGAACATGATCCTTAATTTTGACCAAATGTTTATTAATTTTGATTAAAAAATACAATGATTTTTAATGACTTATAAAAAAACCATCATTTATAAAAAATGATGGTTTGCTTGAAATATATTAAAATTGTTTTGTTTACGGTCTTATCTGCTAATTCTGTTTGATTTGTGGGTTATTATTAATTTCTTTATTGGGGATCTGGAATATGAATTTATCTGTTGTCAGGTTAAATCTTCCAAAAGTGTGGTTTGTACCTGTATATATTCTTTCTAAAGGTGTGTTTAATCTCTTCATATCAAACCACGCATAGCCTTCGCCCCAAAGCTCAATTCTTTTTTGGAGGATAATTTCATTGATCAGATCAGCTCCTGTTTTGGTCGATAGAGTATAAGTACTGTCTCTTTTGGAAGTGATTTGAAATAATACCTGCCTTGCTTCAGCTTCTCTTCCCTGTTTTGCCAATGCTTCCGCTTCAATATAATATAAAGAAGAGGCTCTGATATAGATATAATCTCCTTCAAACATACTAGGATCTTTAAATTTCCAGCTTACATAAGCAGGGTAGTTTTTAGTCTTTCCATTAAAGGTATACTTGGAAGGCTGGCTGCCATTGAAGATTTTTTTACGATAATCCGTATCCGGAATTGCTTCATACAAACGCTTATCAATAAGCTTATAGATCTGAGCGGCTCCTGCATACCCTTCATTGGTATTATCAAACATGGAGAAGAAAGAAGCATAATAGTTTCCGGTACTCATGGTAGAAATCGTGTTATGGAATCCCCAGATTACCTCAGGATTGCTGAGATTGGAAAATCCTGTTGTAGTATAATCGTTTTCTGTCATCAGGGCAATACCTTGCTTACTGTCCGCAGCATATTTTCCGGCTTTCACAAAGTCTCCTGTTTGCAGGAATACGTCTGCAGCGATGGCTTTAGCTGTTCTTTGATCGATCTGAGCTCTGGATGGGCGGGCAAAACCCTCCAAAAGAACAATAGATTCCTCGATATCCTGACCAATCTGCGTGTATACTTCCGCTACCGTTGATCTTGGGAGTCCCTGGCTTGGATTATCATTGGTAAGTACTAATGGAAGCCCAAGATCAGATTGATGTCCTTTATAATCTTTAGCATAAAAACGGACCAGGTTAAAATAAGAATAAGCTCTCAGGGCAAGCAGCTGTCCTTTGATTGCTTTATTTTTAGGGCTTGCATCTCCTTTTAAATCATTAAGCAGTTTGTTGATGATGAATATCCTTGCATAAAAGGTCGTCCATACAATTTCTGCTGCAATATTGCTGGCATTGGTCGCTTCATAATTATAAAACATTCCCAAATGCTGATTTTTTGCCTGGATCACATCATTGGACATTAAATCTGCACCTGCTTTTATTCCCATGATCCCGAAATCAGAGTGAGAAGAAACGTTTCCTCCGGCACCATTACTGCGAAGATCAAGATAAATTCCGGCCAGAATTTTTTCCGGCTTTGATTGATCGTCATTCAGCTGTTCACCGGAAATATTTCCCTCCGGCAAAGTGTTGAGATCATTAGCACAACCCGTTGTAATGAGACCTACGGCTAAAGCTGATATAAAGTATTTTATTGTTTTCATAATTTCTTTTAAAATGTTAGTTTAAAACCTAGTGAAACGCTGGATAATAAAGAGTATTTGTAAGCATCCGAAACTCCTGTTAATGAAGCTCTCGGATCATATCCTTTTCTCTTGGACCATAGGTAGAGATTGTTTCCTGTTGCGTAGATTTTTAAGGTGGATAAACCAATCTGCTTGGCAAAATCATCAGATAACTGGTAGGATAATGTGACATCCTGAAGACTGATATAATCAGACTTAACTAGATAAAGTGTGGAATGTCCATTCTGATTGGTAGATGTTAGATCTACACGCGGTAAGGCAGCAGTAGGGTTTTCCGGGGTCCAAGTTTTATCAAGATCAGTTGTATAGTTAGAGCCGTAGGTGTCAGAATGGAAAAGGGATCTGTAAATATCATCGTATCCGTATCCTCCAAACTGGTAAGCGAAGTTAACGGAAAGGTTCACTCTTTTATAAGTAATATCTGTCCCAAATCCACCATAAATTTTCGGAATTGCTGATTTCCCGGTATTATAGTCAGTGGCTTCTTTATAATTATTGGTAACCGTTTTTTCTATCTGTTGAGTAGTTGGGTTAATTGTATTTTTATACCACAATGCATCTCCGTTTGCAGGGTTTACTCCGGCAAATTCTTTTAAATAATAAGTATATCGGTCTCCGCCCTCAGCAAGTACAAACAATCCTGAAACCAGTCCTGTCGCTTTTTGCTGATCGGGTAACCTGGTAATTCTGTTTTTATAATGCGTTGCATTGGCATAGAAATTCCACTGAAGATCTTGTGTTCTGATAATATCTACACTGATGTTCGCCTGCACCCCTTTATTGTACATATCTCCAATATTTCCATACTTTACATAGGAACCTGAATTGGATATTGCTAACGGAAGAGCATAAATCATATCCGATACCTTTCTTTCAAAATAATCTGCATTTAGATTCACCCTGTTGTCGAGTAGGGAGAGTTCAAAACCGGCGTTAAGGTTTTTGGAAGTTTCCCATTTTAGGTCTCTGTTTCCTTGTTTCTCTAAAGAAAGTACGGGTTTTCCATCCCCAAAATCATTAATTCCATAGATGTCCTGGTAAGCATAATAATCTCTGGTGGCCGCAGTCAGGAGGATGTTATCATTTCCTTGCTGCCCATAAGAAACTTTCAATTTCAAAGCATTAATGACTTTATTATCTTTAAGGAAATCTTCCTTAGCAACGTTCCATGCTGCTCCTAACCCATAAAATGTACCCCATCTGCTTTCCGGAGCGAAGACTGAAGATCCGTCCCTACGTACATTCGCATTAAAGAAATACTTACTGTCATAGTTATACAATAACCTTGAGAAATATCCTTCTACAGCATATTCATATCCACTTCCTGACAGGTTGGTGATTTTTACAGCATTATCAAAAGCCCATGACTCTGGAAGCAGAAGCTGTTGTTTGTTTCCGGAGAATCCTTCATTCTTTGTTTTATTCAATTCATGACCAACAAGTATATTGAAGTTATGTTTATCGAATTTCTTTTGATAAGTAAGCAATTGCTGATGATTCAGGGTATAGTTGAAAATAGACTCCTGAGAAATAGTCCCACCTACAGAAGATGAAGTTCCTCCCAAGGTATTTCCGAACTGAAGATTTCGTAAATTTTCAAGATAAGCCCCAAAATTGTAAGTGAAATCAAGGCCTTTAATGATTTCGTAGTTTAACCCCAGATTGATGTTGCTGATATTGCTGACTCTTTGTGATTTATCCTGCTGAAGATTTCCTACCGGATTTTCAAATACAGCATAAGATCTTGTAGCACCGTTAGGACCTTGTCCGTCTCCATAATCATACAAAGCATTTCCATGGTTATCGTAAAGCTGCTGGTAATTATTATTTCTAAGAAAAACCGGATAGAAAGGTGCTATATTTCTGGCAAACTGAAACGGATTGGAAAAACCTCCCGTTTCTCCGAATTTCTGTTTACTGTACGTATAAGAAAGGGCTGTTGTTAATTTTAACTTTGGTGTAATAGAATAGTCTACGTTAGATCTGATCCCGAATCTTTCAAAACCAGAAGCAATAAGATAGCCTTTATCATCCAGATAGTTTAGGGAAGTGTAAGACTTTACCTGGTCGCCGCTGGCATTAATACCTACCGTAGCTTCCCTTCTTAAGGCAGGTTTGAAAAGAAGTTTTTTCCAGTTATCCTGATAAAGCAGCTTAGCATTAGGATTAAAAGAACCGTCCGGAGCAATCAGTTGACTAAACGGGACATTATACACGTTATAGCCCAGTCCATTCAGCGCTGAAAGCCCTGCAGCATGTGGAGTAGTGGTAGAAGGAACAGCTCCCGGCTGCGTTTGTCTTGCAATTTCTCCAATCCGGCCCCTGTTATAATAAGCCGTATAATAGTCCTGAGGTGAAGTATATACCGAATAATCCTCAATAGATCTGAAGTTAACTCCGGTTTTTATATCAAAATCAACGCTTAGTTTCTTGTTTTTACCCCTTTTAGTATTCACAATAATGACCCCATTAGCCCCTCTGGAACCATATAAAGCATTGGAAGAAGCGTCTTCCAGAAAGGAGATACTTTCAATATCTGCTGAAGAAATACTATTCAGGTCACCGCTATAAGGAATTCCGTCCAATACAATTAAAGGATCACTGGAGGCGTTGATAGAACCAATTCCCCTCATTCTTATCGTAGGCTGGGAGCCAGGTTGGCCAGAGGAGATCACTTGTACCCCTGCTACTTTCCCCCCAATTCCCTGAAGAACGTTCCCGTTTTGAAGGTTGCCCAGATCTTTAGCCTTTAAAGACTGTACAGATCCTGTAATTTCTTCTTTTTTTTGCTTTCCGAATGCTACCACCACCACTTCTTTGATGGCAGTCTCCTGCGAAAGGCTGTCTTTTTTCTGTGCAAAGCCATATTCAGCGAATAAAAGCACGGCCAATACACCAAGTTTGCATTGTTTTTTTCTCATTATATTAATCTTAGGTTTAAAAAATTGAATATGTGTATTACGTTTTATCTTCCCGGTTAGGAAAAAATAAGTCCCTACCTCCTTGTTGTAAGGAGTTGTCAGAAAGAAAATGTTAAAATAGAGGAGGTGTACCCGGATTAAATAGACCTTGAGCTTATCGGGCTTTAATTCCTACAATAATGTGCATATTTCTTTGGGATTTATGGCATCATCATTTTACACATCATAGATTCAAAGCACATGTTCTTAGAAGTGATGTTGTGCTGTGAAAGGGCATTGCCTGTACAACCTTTATGTTGAACAGCAGCTGCAGCCATGATAGTGCATAGGTAAGAATTAAAGTCATTCTTATTCATGAGAATAGAGTTTTATTTTTTTAACTGGGTCAAAAGTATTTAATAATTCATAAAATTTTGTTAAAAGAGAACATGAGAAAAATCATATTAATCTACTAATTAAGTAGGGTAATATGAAAATAGGTATTGAGATTTTTATTTTTTAGATGTAACTATTTGAAATATATGTTGTTGTGTTTTTTGTTTGAATACTCGTGAAATTCTGAAATAAATTCATTTTTACAGATGAATAAAACTTAATACCATAAGTCTATTGTTTTTGTAGACTTTTTATGTATTTTACGCCCGATTTCTTTAGGGAGCTTTATCCCGCTATCCACTCATACTCCTCACGCCAGGGCTAAGGCTCAGATGTGTTGCGGGGTAACCGTTTCTATCGGGGCTAGCGAAGGATGATGAAGATGAAAAATGTGTCGTTAAAAAGTGGATCATTTGTTTTTTTTCAGATGGAAACTATTTTACAAAAAAAAATAATTATATTTTTGATTACTGTATTGGCAAAGTCTTTTTTGTCAGTAGCAGGTTACTATATTATGAGAAAATACCTTACCTATATTTTAATGTTGGGATTTCCTCTGGTGGGAGCCCAAACTAAAGTGGCTGAAAAAGCTGCTTACCAGGAGAATTGGACATCGCTGGATAAAGAAAATGCAGCTATGGCCTTTGATGCGGATGTAAAATTATCTGATGCGGAGATCACTTTGGATAAAAAACTATTCCAGATCAGGAAGCAATTCCTTATGGAAACAGAAAAGCAGCATATTCCTCTATATAACCGTTCTTTTAATGAAATTAAACCACTGATAGAATCCAGTAAGCTGTTTAAGGTGATACAGACAATGCCGAAAGGAGGCCTTCTGCATACCCACAGCGGTGGTCTTGCCAATGCTGACTGGCTGGTAGCCACAGCAAGAAAATATAAAGAATGCTATGTATATGACCAAAAAGACAATGATAAATTTATTTTAGGGCAGCTGGGTTTCTTTGAAAACGGAAAAGTTCCGGCAGGATTTGTCAATCTCGATCAAAAGCTGAAATCAGATCCAAGTTTTGAAAAAGAACTGCATGAACTTCTCCTTTTAAAACGGGATAACCTTTGTTCTTATACAGATTATTGGATTGAGTTTGAAAAACGTTTTCAACGTATTAATCTGCTATTGCCTTACCGCCCTTTCTTTAAAGAATATTATCTGAAAGGGTTCCAGGACTTGGCAAAAGACAATGTGCAGCATGTGGAGATCAGATATGTATTCGATGAATTGTATGATTTTCAGCATGGGAAATATCCCTTAGAAAAGTCTATTACAGATCTACAGGATATTGTAAAGCAAATGCGTCAGTTAGACCCTCAGTTCAGCCTGAAACTGATTTATTCGAGCTTTAAGTTTTTAGACTCAGACAGCATCGAAAAACAACTGGAAATTGCTTTTAAGTTAAAGAAACAATTTCCGGATATGATTTCTGGTTTTGACCTTGTTGCGGATGAAGCAGCCGGAAACAGTATTAATTCTTTCCAGAAAAACTGGGTAAAACTCAATGAAATCACAAAAAAATCAGGGATAGAAATGCCTTTGTTCCTTCATGCGGGAGAAAGTAATTCTGTTTTCAATAAAAACGTGCTGGATATTACTTTATTGAATAACCAGAGAATTGGACACGGTCTCAATCTAATCTATTTTCCAAAATCAATGGAACTGATTAAAAAACAGAATAAGCTGGTAGAAGTAAGCCCTATCAGTAACCAAATCTTAGGATATGTAAGTGATTTAAGAAATCATCCTGCAAGAGTACTATTGAGCAACGGAGTGCAATGTTCCATTAATAGTGATGACCCTGCCGTGTATGGTTATGAGGGACTGAGTTATGATTTTTGGGTTGCCTATGTAAATTGGGAATTAGATGTAAAAGCTTTGAAAAAATTAGTTTTCAATTCTATTAATTATTCTTCCCTGAATAAAAATGAGAAAAAGCAAGCGGTAGAATCCCTGAATACACAATGGAATGATTTTGTTCAGAAAGCGAATCAGGAGTTGAATTAATAAACAGTTTTGTAAATAGAGCATAGCACCATTTCGAATGGTGCTATTTGTTTTCTGATGTTTAAAAAGTATATTTTGTTTAGCTGTTTGATTTTCAGGGATCAGGAATCAAATAATTATTGCACTCCAAAAAGAACAGTAATTTGATTCTAATCAAACTCTAATCTTCCTCTAATGTTGGAGGCATAACTTTGTAACGTTAAAATTAAAACCTTGAAAAAGTATTTTTACTCCGTTGAATTCCAAAAAGGTCCGGCACTTTTTCAATATGATGGCTGCCGATTTCATCAGCTGTAAGATTCTATCATTGACCCGATTTCCATCATGTTTTATTATGCTTTAAGGAAAAGAAAATAAATATACGTATTAGTTGATTGAGTTGAGAAAGCAGTTGTCTAATGATGGGGTAGCTGAAAATTTTGTATATTGATTATAAGTTAGTTGAAATATATTTTTTAAAATTATGACAGTACTAGTATTTACTATTTGTGTATTATTAGGCTCGGTGGCAGCGGGAATTATCGGTTCCTTATCGGGTTTAGGCGGTGGAATTGTAGTCATTCCTTTATTATCGATAGTATTGGGGGTTGATATCCATTATGCCATTGGTGCCGCATTGGTTTCTGTAATTGCTACTTCATCGGGATCTGCTGCAGCCTACGTGAAAGAAGGAATTGCCAATATGCGTTTAGGAATGTTTCTGGAAATTGCAACAACTGCAGGAGCGGTTGCCGGAGCACTTATTTCCAGTGCTGCACCAAGTTCTTTTATTGCCGTACTATTTGGTCTTGCGCTTATTTTTTCAGCCGGAAACTCCTTGAGAAAAAAAGAAGAGCAAGTGGTGGAACAGTCCAGCCCGCTTGCCATCTCTTTAAAGCTGCCTTCTGATTATCCCAGTAATAGAGGAGAAAAAATTAATTATGGCACAAAGAATGTTGTAGGTGGATTTGGAATGATGGGCCTTGCAGGAATGTTATCAGGAATGCTCGGAATTGGATCAGGGGCATTCAAAGTAATTGCTATGGATACTATTATGAAGATTCCTTTTAAAGTTTCAACTACTACAAGCAACTTTATGATGGGAGTTACTGCCTTGGCAAGTTGTGTTATTTATATCCAAAAAGGCTATATCGTTCCTGATATCTGTTTACCAGTGATGGTTGGGGTTCTTTTAGGGGCGATCATCGGCTCCAAAATATTAATGTCAACAGATCCTAAAAAATTAAGAACCTTTTTTGCCGTTATCATCTTCTTTTTAGCAGCAAATATGATCTATAGTGGAATTAAAGGAAAAATTTAAAAGTATGGAAGTCACAGATAAAACCATTAGAAATCTTGTCGGGAATGTCTTGAAATACGGTGTAAGATCCGTTTTATGTATTGGAATTATCGGAGGTGCGATCTTTCTTTCCAACCATGCGACTGAAAAAGTAGATTATTCTCATTTTACCGAGAAAGAGGAAAATATATTTAAAGTTATTGGCGATATTTTTGCCGGAGCTGTTAATCTTGATGGATCAAGTATTATCTATATTGGCATATTGGTCCTGTTTTGTACCCCGTTTTTAAGAGTAATACTATCCTTAGTGAGTTTCGCGTTAGAAAAGGATAAATTATATGTAGGAATCACGACTGTTGTCATACTAATCATTTGTCTTAGCGTGTATTTTGGCTTTGGACATTAGATTGAATAAAATAATAAATAAAGGCTCAACAGTTTATTTCTGAATTAGATATCTAAAAAGTATTCAGATAGTAAGATGGCAAAATCACCAACAGCTTTTGTACACCTACATGAAAAAACCTTGCAAAAGCAAGGTTTTTGTCTTTTATAAAGTCCATTGCTGCAAATAAACAACCTCCGCCTGTCTGGGAAATACCTTATTCATCAAAACCTGATGAACTTCCAGATCGCCCTCTGCACAACAATCTTCTATAACCGTTAGCTTATAATCTTTGTCTGCAGCTTCTCTTAAAGTGGAAAGGACCACACCGCTGGTTGATATTCCTGCCAATACCAGATGTTCTATATCATGACTTCTGAGCACAATTTCCAGATCACTTCCCGTAAAAGCACTGAATCGTTTTTTAGTGATGACAATATCCTGTTCCTGAGGAGAAAGGTCAGGATGAATAGTCATCCACTCCTGCATATTAACGTTAGCCATATGCTGTTTTATCGCTGAGAAAGCTTTGTTTTTTTTACTTACTTCAGGCATTCCCTGTCGGAATCCCACAACGATATAGATGACCGGAATTTGGTTTACACGTGCAGTTTTAATCGCTTGCGCCATATTGGAAATCAATAGTGTTGCATCAGGTAATGAGTTTAGAATAGATGACTGCATGTCCATAACCAGTAATACTTTTTTTGCTTTTTCCATTTTTAGAGTATTATGTTTTATTGATGAATCGTTCTTCAGATTCCTCCAGAAGTTGTTGATCCGGTGGACTGTTTTTTCTCTTTTTAATTAAAATATTTCTAAAGGCAAATGCGATAATCACTCCTGCTATTCCTTCGAAAAGTAGTGTTTTGGGAGCTCCTATTTTTTCAGAAATAATTCCAATCAGCAGGCTTCCTAATGGCAGCATTCCAAATATCGCAGTCAGCAAAATACTGATCGCTCTGGAACGCATTTCCGGTGCTGCCTCAGATTGTACAATGATATTACAGGTCGTAAACTGAGCAACACCACCAAAACCGGTAACCGCAGCAAAGAACATGGAGAGCATGAAATTGGTAGTGTAGGAGAAGCAAATAAGTCCAACACTTAACACAATCGTACTTCCAATTAATATTTTTCTCATTGAAACGGTTTCCTTTAAAGAAGCTAGAATAATGGTTCCCAATACCGCTCCTGCACCAATGAAGCTGGATATATAACCGAACGTTTGGGCATCCCCTTTGAAAATTTCTTTGGCATATACGGGAATAAGCGTATCATAAGGAAGAATAAATAATCCTGTAATGCTCAGCATGACGATAATCCAGCCAATAGAAGACTCTTTCTTTATATAGATAAAACCTTCTGCAAGTTCTTTAAGTACACCTTGCTTTGCTTTATTGGAGCTATGTGTCGTCTTCGAAATTTTCATCATTGAAATAGAAATCATGACAGCCGCAAAGCTTGCCGCATTTAAAATAAAACAAACACCGGCTCCGAATTGATGTAAAATAATCCCTGATAACGCTGGTCCAAGTAGTTTCGCAAGACTCGCCATAGCAGCCGTCAAAGAAAGAGCACTTTGCAGATCTGCCGGATCATGTACCACTTCATTAATCAAAGATTGTCTTGCAGGGACATCATAAGCATTGATAATCCCAAGTAAAACGCTTAATCCTAAGATGGGCCATACGTTCTGATGACCTGTCATCACTAAAACAGCCAATAAAACCGATTGTATCAAGGAAGCAATCTGGGTGATCTGAATGATTTTATATCGGTTGTGGCGGTCTGCGGCTACGCCTCCAAGGGCAGAAAATAGAAAGGAAGGAAACTGTTCTGCGAAAATAGTCAGCCCCAGCATAAATGCAGAATGAGTCATACTGTAAACCACCCAAACCACCGCCGTACGCTGCATCCATGTACCAAATTGTGAGACAGAACGTCCAAAAAAATACAAAGTATAATTATTACTCTGAAAAGCTCTGAATGTACTGATATTGCTTAATTTCTTCATATTTGAAATAAACTATTTGACATATGTTGTGAAAATGTCAAAATTGGGATAAAAAATTTTATACGAGCCATTTTACAGTCATAGAAGTCAGAACCTCTACGGTTGTATTTAATCCGTCAAAACTATTTTTTAAAAGCATTTCACGTTTAACTCCTCGAATGCTGCTCTGCAAAATAAAAATAATAGTATCCAGTTCCTCTGGTGTTAAAGGACGGATTTCTTTTGTATGAATACTTGGGGAAATAGCTTTTTCAAGAATAATCTTTTCTCCGTCCATCAAATGTTGGTGTACAACTTCCATAACCTGAGAGTGTCTTGATTTTTCTTCAGCATTCATTCCAGCTTCTACAGCCGTAAAAAAAGGAGTCTTGCTTTCAGACGTTTTAATCTTTGTCAGACAGAATGCCCTTATTTTTTCTTCCAATGTTTCCTGTTGATTTACTGCATTTCCGATTTCGAAAATGACTTCTTTTACTAAAGAATTCAAGACAGCATGGAAGACTTCTTCACGGTTTTTGAAATAATAATAAATAGAAGTTCTGCTTTTTCCGATGGCCTTGGAAATATCATCCATCGTTACTTTTTTGAAACCATACTTCAGGTAAAGTTCAGAGGCAGCTGTAAGTATCTGTTCTGAAAGTTGATCCTGTTCATTTTGTATGGATGAAAACATAAGTTTCGATTTTGTGATGACAAATTTAAAACAATTTTGACAAAAAAACAAATTTTGTCAAAATGTATACATCAATTGAAAGCCAGAGAAGTATTCAAAACAGAGATTCTGTTACAACTTACCTTCATTGAGATACTCAGATCTTATGTGCTTTTCTGAACTTTGTCTTACCAAAATAACGAAAGATAATATTAACCGGAAAAAGTACAGCAATATGCAAACAATATTAGGAGCCAACGGACAAATTGGCGAAGAGTTGGCAAGAGAATTAAAAAGAAATTATACCTCAGATATTCGTATTGTCAGCAGAAATGCCCAAAAAGTAAATGATACTGATGAGGTATTCTCAGCAGATTTATCTATCCGAGAGAAGGCTATTGAAGCGGTAAAGGAAAGTGAAATTGCTTATTTTACATTAGGACTTCCGATAAGCTCAGATCTTTGGGAAGAACAATTTCCGTTGATCCTTCAAAATGTAATTGATGCCTGCAAAATCAATGGAACAAAGTTGGTGTTCTTCGACAATACGTATATGTATCCGCAAGATGACCGCGTTTTGACTGAAAATACAGTGTTTGATCCAGTGGGTAGAAAAGGAAGAGTAAGAAGGAAAATGGCTGAAATGGTATTGAGAGAAATAGAATCCGGTGAATTGGAAGTGGTAATTTGCCGTGCTCCTGAATTTTATGGTCCAGGAAAAACACAGAGTATTACGAATACATTGGTCTTTAATAATATCAAAGAAGGGAAAAAACTGAAAGTTCCATTAAGTACAAGCAAGAAAAGAAGTCTAATCTGGACTCCGGATGCGAGCCGTGCAACAGCTTTAATCGGAAATACACCCGATGCATTCGGACAAACCTGGCATCTTCCGGTGGATAAAAGCCATCCAACTTATAGTGAATTTATAAAAATAGCTTCCGGAATATATGGTAAAGATTTGAAGTTTTCTGCAGTACCTAAATTCGTTTTTAAGATAGGTGCTTTATTCAATAAAAAAGTAAAGGAATTATTGGAATTACTACCGAGATACGAACATGATAATATATTTGGTGATTCAAAGTTCAGAATGCGATTTCCTGAATTTCAGGTGACCACTTATAAACAAGGGATCAACCAGATTAAAAGTGAACAGTTTTCTGAAAAATAATAAAATAGTAATTTAGTATGAGTTATCTTTTTAAACCACATAGGTACTTAGAGAATGCCGAAATGTTTAGGATATCAAAAGTATTTTCATAAAATTATTAGCGTCCTATAAATCCTATGTCTCTATGTGGTTTAAAAATAAAAAAACACATAAATAATGATTACAAAAAAATATTTAGATGACTTGACCTATGAAATAATAGGCAGTGCTATTGACGTTCATAAGATTATGGGAGGTGGATTATTGGAAAGTGTTTACCATCAATGTTTAAAAGAGGAATTTTTATATAAAAAAATCAACTTTCTTACAGAGATGAAAGTTCCGGTGATTTATAAAGGGAAAGCTTTGAATGTTGATTTTAGATGTGATTTATTCGTAGAGAATAGTATTGTTGTAGAATTGAAATCAGTACAGGAATTAATACCAATTTATGAGGCACAACTTTTAACTTATATGAAACTATTAAAGTGCCCAAAGGGGATACTTATCAATTTTCATTGTTCAAACATTTTTAAGGAAGGGCAAAAAACTTTTGTAAATGAGTATTTTAATGCTTTGCCAAGCTCTTAAAATTGTAAATGAAGTTTAGCTTTAAAAGACACAGGCACCTAAAAATGCTAAAATATTTAGGATGTCAAAAATATTTTCATGAAATTATTAGTGTCCTATAATGCCTATGTATCTATGTAGTAAAAAAAATAAATTAGAAAATCAGTAATGAAAACACCCATAAAAATTTCATCAATCAATGCGATGCATCAGGCCCTGGGATTGAAAAAGCCATCAAATCCTCTGATCAGTGTGTTCAATTTTGATGATGTAAAGCTGAAATCAGAGACCATTCTTAGCGCAGTGATAACAGACTTTTATGCTGTAGCACTTAAGAAAGATTGTGCAGGAGGGAAATTTAAATATGGACAGCAGTATTATGATTTTGATGAAGGGATTATGTATTTTACTGCTCCGCAGCAGGTCTTACAATTTGAAGATGTTCTTTTGAATGAAGTGGAGGGGTTTGTATTGGTCGTACATCCTGATTTTCTTCAAAGTTATCCTCTGGCATCCAACATTAAAGACTATGGATTTTTTTCCTATACAGCCAATGAAGCCCTGTTTCTTTCTGAAAAAGAAGAAAAATCTATTTTAGATATTATAGAAAATATAGAACAGGAAATTGCTGCCAATATGGATTCTTTCACACAGGATCTGTTGGTATCAAACCTGGATCTGCTGTTGAAATATTGTGACCGTTTTTATAACCGTCAGTTTTTAACCCGTAAAAAAGTAAATAACGATCTGCTTTCAAAGCTGGAAACATTGTTGGATGAATGTTTTAAAGATGAACAATTGATTGAGAAAGGCATTCCTACCGTTCATTTTGTTGCTGAAAAGCTGAATCTGAGCGCCAATTATCTCAGTGATATGCTCCGGGTACAAACCGGGCAGACTACCCAGCAGCATATTCAGAACCGATTGATCGAGAAGGGCAAAGAGCTGCTTTCAACGACAGAAATGTCTGTTTCGGAAATTGCTTATCAACTGGGATTTGAACATCCGCAGTCTTTCCACCGTTTGTTTAAAAACCGTACCTCATTTTCACCATTAGAATTTCGGGCTTCTTTTAACTAAATTATTTGAATCACAAAAGCTTTTGTATTTGAAAAGTACCTTAAAGTAATCATTAAATACTCAGAGATTAGGTTACAACTTTCCTGAATTGAGCTACATTAGATTTAGCGTTTCTTCTGAACTTTGTTATACTAAAATTAATGGTATGAATACGTTAAAGATCTTAATTATTGTCACCAATGTCAGCATGTATACCAGTGGAAAACTGGAAACCGGCTTATGGCTTAGCGAACTGACCCATATTTATCATGCAGCAAAGAAGAAAGGGTATGAGATAACCATTGCCAGTCCAAAAGGAGGAAATGTTCCGATAGATCCTGAAAGTCTCAAATATTTTACCCTTGATAAAGTCTCCAAAACATATTGGAATGATATTTCTTTTCGGGAATTGCTGAATAACAGCCGCAACTTAACGGAAATAGTTGATCAAAAGTATGATTTGGTGTATTTAGCAGGCGGCCATGGAACCATGTATGATTTTCCGAATGATGTTGTGATGCAATCCATAATCAGGCAACAATATGAAAGTGGCAGAATGGTGGCTGCCATTTGCCATGGAGTTGGCGGCTTGTTGAATGTAAAGCTTTCCAATAATGAATATCTCATCAAAGGAAAATCTATGACCGGTTTCGATTGGTTTGAAGAAAGTCTTGCAAGACGAAAAAAAGTAGTGCCATTCAATCTTGAAGCAGCTATTAAAGAAAGAGGGGCAGATCTGAAAAAAGCATTTATACCCATGACATCCCATGTTGTTGTTGATGGAAATCTTATTACAGGGCAAAATCCATTTAGTTCAAAAGAAATGGCGCAGGTTATTATGGAACAGCTTGATAAATAGTTTTATATACTCTTACAAACATCAATATAAACCCGGAAAGGATTAGGGAAAGTTTTTTAAACTTGTGAAAAACTTCGCTCCATTTAGTTATTTGAACTTAAATATACCATCTTTCCGGGCTTTATTAGCGAAACATTCTATTTTCAATATTATTTCCCTGTAAATTCAGGATTTCTTTTTTCTATAAATGCGCCTATACCTTCGTTATGGTCTTGAGTATTAAATAATTCTCCAAATAAGGCGGCTTCTTGTTTAAGCCCGTCTGCAATATGCAGTTCAAAACCAGTATTTAATGATTGTTTTGCTTTGGCTACAGCTATTGGACCTCTTAAGGCAATGGTTTCTGCCAGTTTTTGAGCTTCATTCAATAGGTCTTCAGGAGCAATAACACGATTGACAAAACCAAATTCTTTACAGGCAGCTGCTGAATAAAATTCCCCTGAGAAAACCATTTCTCTTGCTTTGTACAGGCCAATTGCTCTTGGAAGACGCTGTGTTCCGCCAAAACATGGCAATAAGCCTAAAGTAACTTCCGGAAGTCCGAATTTAGCTTTCTCGCTGGCCAGAATAATGTCGCAGGATAATGCAAGTTCACAGCCGCCACCTAGTGCAAAACCGTTAACTGCTCCAATAACCGCAAATGGTAGTTCTTCAATGGCATTAAATGCGGTTTGTGCCATGATGGAAAAGGCTTCAGCTTCCTGAGGAGTCATTTCCTGCATGGATTTGATATCTGCACCGGCAACAAAAGCTTTTTCTCCGGAGCCTGTGATGATCAGAACGCGAATGTCTGGGGTGGTTTTTATCTGATCGGCAAATATTTTTAGTTCTTTTAAAACAACTTCATTCAATGCATTTAATGCTTGTGGACGGTTAATAGTCAGTGTTCCGATAGGTCCGTGTTGTTCGTATAATAGGGTTTCAAAATTCATTGTATCTGATTTTATTTGATGGGATAATTTTGGATAAAGTGGAGCTATTTTCCGTTTTCTGCATTTAATTTCCCATTTAAAAATTGGATAATACTTGAAAAATCTATGGCTCCATTTCCAGATTCACTCCACATTCTATATAGATTTAAAGCGGCATTTCCCAGTGGAGTAGCGGTTTTGGTTTCCAATCCTGCTTCCGCTGCCAGTCCCAGGTCTTTGGTCATTAGATCTACAGCAAATCCTCCTGAATATTCCCTTGATGCGGGAACGTTTTCCATTACACCCGGATAGGGATTATAGACTTCTAAAGACCAGTTTTTACCGGAACTTTTCTGCATAATTTCACTTAGTATTTTAGGATCTAATCCATGTCGGATGCCTAAATTAATGGCTTCGGAAGTTCCGATCATATGAATAGCCAATAACATATTATTACAGATTTTGGCCACCTGACCTGCTCCGGAATCTCCTGCATGGAATATATTTTGTCCCATACATTTTAAAATAGGTCTTGCTTTTTCGTAGTCTTCGGTTTTACCCCCTACAATAAACGTTAATGTTCCGGCTTTTGCTCCAGCGGTACCTCCGGAAACAGGAGCATCTATCATTTTACAGCCTTTAGATCCTGCAAGTTTCGCTACAGAACGGGCTGTTACAGCATCTATGGTGCTGCTGTCAATCAATAACGTATTAGGCTGTAAGCTGTTGATAAATTCTTCAGAGTACAATTCGGCAACGTGTTTCCCCGAAGGCAGCATCGTGATGACTACATCTGCATTTTTAACGGCTTCCAGAGCTGAACCGGAAGTTTGTCCGCCTGCTGAAACCAAGGCTTCTAAAGCCGTATTGGAGAGATCAAATCCCGTTACAGAATGACCGTTTTTTACTAAGTTTGCGGCCATAGGTCCGCCCATATTTCCTAATCCTATGAATGCTATATTGGACATAATTATTTCTTTGAGGGTTAAAAAATGATTTAATTTGAATTAAAAAAGAACGAGGTGATTTTAAGATCCAATCATTACTTCTTTATTCACTTTCCATTCTCCGATGATCCATTCAAAATAAGAGTTTACCCATTCCTGAGTGACCTCATCTAAGGTGGCAGGATGCCATTTGGGAGACTGATCTTTATCCACTAATAATGCCCGTACTCCTTCCGCGAAATCGGGATGAATGCAACATTGACAAGACAGATTCAGTTCAGACTGAAAAACTTCTTCCAGACTTAAATCCTTACCCAGTCTCAATTGTCTGAAAATGAGGTGAGCTGAACTGGGAGAACCTGCTTCGAAACTTTTAATTCCAGCATTGATCCACTCGTCTTTTTCTGGAGAATTGATTAATATTTCTTTGAATTGATCCAATGTTTCAGCCTTTTCAAACTGTTTAATAAAGTTCTGATGCAAGGCTGCCGATGATTCCGGAACAGAAACGTCTTTGGAAACACTCTTTAATAGGTCAGAAACGGTTTTATGAGGATTTTTATTCCAGTCAGCAAGCTCTAATTCGTTGAGGATGGTTGCTTTTGAAGAGGATGCTACATAATAGTCTGCCAGCCCTAAAAATTGGCAATCGGCTCCATCCAGTCTGGCTCCTGTTAATCCTAAATACAAGCCATAAGCGGAGGGCATTTTATTTAAAAACCAGGTTCCGCCTACATCCGGATAGAGGCCAATCGTAATTTCCGGCATCGCGAGTTTACTTCTTTCCGTTACAATACGGTAGGATGCACCGACCATAATTCCGATTCCGCCTCCCATCACAATTCCGTGCCCCCAAACGATGATAGGTTTAGGATAGGTATGTATAGTATAATCTACCTGATATTCTTTTGAGAAGAAATCATAGCAATCCTGTGGTACCTGGGTAGGATTAATCGCTCTCTGTGCAATGATGGCATCATGTAATTGTCTTACATCTCCCCCCGCACACAGCGCTTTTTCACCTGCCCCCTGAATAAACAGACAGGCTACTTCATCGGAATTTTTCCAGTCTTCCAAAACCGTTTTTAATTCTTCAATCATGGGTAATGATAAAGAATTGAGTGTTTTTTCAGAATTAAGCGTGATGATTCCGACTTTATTTTTTATTTCTGTAAGGAGTAAGCTCATTTTTTAATTATTTGAATTAACGAATCTGTAAAGTAGCTCCTTCTTCAAGTATCTTTCTTGAAATAACGAGCTTCATAATTTCATTAGTACCTTCTACTACCTGATGCACTCTGGCATCACGCATTAAACGTTCTACAGGAAAATCCTGGGTGCATCCATATCCTCCCAATATCTGCAATGCTTCATTACAGATGTTAAAGCACATATCGGTAGCCAGCCGCTTAGCCATAGCACAGTAAGTCGTGGCGTTGTGGTCTTTAGAATCAAGCTTAAAGGCTGCCAGCTGAACCATTTGACGGGCAGCAACCAATTCCGTAGCCATATCTGCAATTTTAAACTGCAAAGACTGAAACTGAGCCAGTGATTTTCCAAACTGCTGTCTTTCGTGCATATAGCGTTGAGCCTGGTTGATAGCTCCCTGGGCAGCTCCTACAGAACAGGTTCCGATATTAATGCGGCCTCCGTCTAATCCTTTTAGGGCAATTTTAAATCCTTCCCCTAAGGTACCTAAAAGATATTTCTCATCCACTTCTACATGATCAAGAAATACAAAACGGGTAGGCTGGGTATTCCATCCCAGTTTTTTCTCTTTTTCACCAAAGCTGATTCCCGGAGTTTGAGCAGGGACTACAAAGGCACTGATTCCTTTGGCTCCGGAGTTTTCTGTACGCGCCATCACAATAAGAACATCACTTTCGCCAGCTCCTGAAATGAAAGCTTTTGTTCCATTAATGATATATTTATTTTCCTTTTTGATAGCCGTCGTTTTCAACCCTGCTGCATCCGATCCTGATCCCGGTTCCGTAAGGCAGTAAGAGCCAAGCAGCGCTCCGGAAGCCAGTTTTGAACAGAATTCTTTTCTGATCTCATCATTTCCAAATTCATCAATCATCCAGGAAACCATATTGTGTATGGTGATATAAGCAGTAGTGGAAGGGCAGGCTGCTGCCAATTCTTCAAATATAATAGCAGCATCAAGTCTAGATAATCCCAAACCTCCTGCATTTTCACTTGTATAAACTCCACAAAATCCCAATTCACCGGCTTTGGCTATGGCTTCTCTTGGGAATATTTTTTTAGCATCCCATTCCGAGGCATAGGGAGCGAGCTCTTTTTCAGCAAACTTTCTTGCGGCATCCTGAAATGCCAGTTGTTCATCACTTAGGTTAAATTCCATAGTCTTTAAATTGAAAGTTGAGCATTAAGAATGGAAGGCTTTCTGTAAATATGAGTGAATATCCACTTTTCAGCTTTCCATTTCAATTATTTTAAACTGATTGTCATATTTACATTTCCTCCGGGAACATCTTCTTCAAACCAACGGGCAGTAATGGTTTTGGTTTCGGTATAAAACTTTACCCCTTGTTTTCCATAAGAATGCAGATCACCAAAGAAAGATTTTCTCCATCCTGTAAATGAGAAAAATGGTAATGGAACAGGAATTGGAAGGTTGATTCCAATCTGTCCTACTTCAATTTCGTGCTGGAATTTTCTGGCAGCCGCTCCCGAATTGGTAAAGATCGAAGTTCCGTTTCCATAAGGGTTGTTGTTAATGATCTGAATAGCCTCATCCAAGGTGTCTGCTTTTAATAAAAGTAAAGCAGGGCCAAAGATTTCTTCTTTGTAAATATCCATTTCCACAGATACATTACTGAAGAGAGTAGGACCTACAAAATATCCGTTTTCATAGCCTTCTACGGTACAGTTACTTCCATCTAATAATACTTCAGCACCTTGATCGTAGGCACTTTTGATTAACCTTAACACCTTCTCTTTAGACTGTTGATTGATTAAAGGGCCAAAAGCAGCAGATTCATCAGACCATACCCCAGGTTTGATGGTACTTAAAGCTGTTTTGATCTCTTCTACCCAATGTTGAGCTTCTCCTACCAGCACAGCTACACTGATAGCCATACAGCGTTGACCGGCAGCCCCACAAGAGGCACCTACTAAATTATTGATCACTTGTCCTTTGTTGGCATCCGGCATCACAACCATGTGGTTTTTTGCGCCTCCAAATGCCTGAACTCTTTTCAGATTATCTGTTCCTGTACGGTAAACATGCTCTGCAACAGGTACCGAACCTACAAATGAAATGGCTTTGATTTCAGGATGATTCAGAATATGATTCACCTGGTCTTTAGAACCGTGAACAATATTCAGGACTCCTTTTGGAAAACCGGCTTCTAAGAATAATTCTGCCATTTTCATGGAGGTCATTGGAGTTTGTTCAGAAGGTTTTAGGATAAAAGTATTTCCACAGGCAATTGCCATTGGGAACATCCATAAAGGAATCATCGCAGGGAAGTTGAAGGGAGTAATTCCAGCACAAACTCCAAGAGGTTGGATGTAGCTGTAGGTATCTACGCCACGGGCTACATTTTCTACGGTTTCTCCCATCATTAGGGTTGGAATATTGCATGCGTGTTCTACCACTTCAATACCGCGCCATACATCGCCCATAGCATCCGCAAAGGTTTTTCCGTTTTCTTTGGAAAGAATTTCCGCAATTTCTTTTTGGTGTTTTTTTAAAAGGTGCTGGTATTTTAAAAATAACCTTGCTCTTTCAGGCGTAGCCACCTCTTTCCATATTTTGAAAGCTTCTGTAGCCGCTTCAATAGCCTGATCGATTTCTGATACTAATGTTAAAGGTACTTCAGCAAGAATTTCTTGGGAAGCAGGATTTTCTACAGGAAGGTATTCTTGAGTTTTACTTTCAATAAACGCTCCATTAATTAATATTTTTACTTTTTGTGACATCGTTTTATAAGTTGAAAAGTTGAGAAGGAAAGTTGAAAGTAAGTGGTGTTGCTTACTTTCAACTTTTAATTGGGTTATATTACGAGTAGATCAACGAATTCATTGACGTTAAGATTGATCAATGTTTCGTATTCCAATGAGTTTTCCAGTACTGTTTTTTGTTGTTTTTCAGGAAAAATACGGGCTAAGTTCACTTTGTATTTCTTGATAAGCTCAGGAATTCCTTCCTCTCTTCTTCGTTTATGCCCGATAGGATATTCTACAACAATTTCATCAAGAATAGTTCCGTCATTCAGTTCTATGGTCATCGCATTGGCAATGGAACGTTTTTCCGGATCATGATAATCTGTTGTAAACTGAACATCTTCAATACATTCAATTTTATCACGGAGAATATCAATTCTTGGGTCTGAAGCAATATTATCTTCATAGTCTGCAGCAGTTAATCTTCCGTAGATCAATGGTACAGCTACCATATATTGGATACAGTGATCACGGTCTGCCGGGTTGTTCAAAGGTCCTTTTTTATCAATAATACGAATGGCAGCTTCGTGGGTGCGGATGGTCACTTTTTTGATATCATCTGTTGTTTTTCCAAGGCCTTTTAAAGTATTGTGCAGTGTCATTGCTGCTTCTACAGCGGTTTGAGAGTGGAACTCTGCTGGGAATGAGATTTTGAACAATACATTTTCCATGACATAAGAACCATAATCTCTCTGGAATTTGAATTCATTTCCTCTGAAAGAGACATCATAGAATCCCCATGTTTTTGCTGTTAATACAGATGGATAGCCCATTTCTCCTGTTTTAGCGATCAATGCTAAACGTACTGCTCTTGATGTTGCATCTCCGGCAGCCCAGGATTTACGGGAACCTGTATTGGGAGCGTGACGGTAGGTTCTTAAAGATTGTCCGTCTACAAAAGCCAGTGATACAGCATTGATGATCTCTTCACGCGTTAAACCGATCAACTTTCCGACAACAGCTGTGGAAGCTAGTTTTACCAATAATACGTGATCTAAACCTACCTTATTAAAAGAATTTTCCAATGCCATTACCCCTTGAATCTCATGGGCCATAATCATGGCTTCCAATACCTGCTTCATTTTTAAAGGCGATTTTCCTTCTGCAATATTGGTTCTTGATAACCAGTCTGCTGTGGCTAAAATTCCGCCAAGGTTATCTGATGGATGTCCCCATTCAGCCGCCAGCCAGGTATCATTAAAGTCTAGCCAACGGATAATAGCTCCGATATTGAATGCAGCCTGAATAGGATCCAGCTGGAACTGTGTACCCGGAACCTTTGCTCCGTTAGGAACCACTGTTCCCTTTACGACAGGACCTAAAAGTTTTGTACACGCTGGGTAGGTTAAAGCTTCCAATCCACATCCGATGGTGTCCAAAAGACAATAATGTGCTGTTTTCCAGGCCAGATCGTTTTTGATCTCAAAGTTCAATACATAATCTGCAATATCTGTTAATACTTTATCCGGTTGGGGTCTTTCATTTGAAATGTGTGATGACATCTTTGTTTTATAGTTTTATTATTAATGATAATTTGTTTATTTTCTGTCTTGTAGAGAAACGTATTCCTTATTTTCAGGGCCTGTATAATTGGCACTTGGGCGGATGATTTTTCCATCCTGTCTCTGTTCAATAATGTGAGCACTCCATCCTGTAACTCTGGAAATAACGAATAATGGAGTAAACATAAGGGTAGGTACTCCCATTAGATGATAAGATACTGCAGAGAACCAATCCAGATTCGGGAACATTTTCTTTTCTTCCCACATAATGGTTTCCAGTCTTTCAGCAATATTATACAACAGCATATCTCCTGCTTCCTCAGAAAGTTGCTTAGCTACTTTTTTAATCACTACGTTTCTAGGATCTGAAATTGTGTAAACCGGATGTCCGAATCCGATAATCACTTCCTTAGTGGCAATACGCTGACGGATATCTGCTTCAGCTTCATCAGGTGAATTGTAACGGCTCTGAATTTCGAATGCCACTTCATTGGCACCACCGTGTTTTGGACCTCTTAAAGCTCCAATGGCTCCTGTGATGCATGAATAAAAATCTGAAGAAGTTCCGGCAATAACACGAGCCGTGAATGTAGAAGCATTAAATTCATGTTCAGCATACAGGTTAAGAGATATTTCCATTGCTTTTACCCAGGAATCCGGAGCTTTTTTTCCATGTAACAGATGAAGGAAATGTCCGCCAATAGTATCGTCGTCTGTTTCTACATTGATTTCTTTACCATTGTGGGTATAGTGGTACCAGTACAAAAGTCCGGAACTGAATGAAGCTAATAATTTATCTGCAATATCCCTTGCTCCGGCTACATTGTGATCATCTTTTTCAGGCTGAATACTGCCAATAGCGGATACCATAGACCTCATCACGTCCATAGGATGAGCCGCGGCCGGAATACTTTTTAAAATATTTCTTACAGAATGCGGCAATCCTCTTAAAGACTTTAATTTAGCTTTATAGTTCTTCAACTGAGCTCCGGTAGGCAGCTGACCGTAGATTAAAAGATAAGCTACTTCTTCAAATTCTGCTTTTTCAGCCAGATCCAGGATGTCATATCCTCTGTAGTGGAGATCATTTCCACTTTTTCCTACACTGCAAAGGGCTGTATTCCCTGCTGCTACTCCTGAAAGAGCTACGCTTTTCTTTGGCTTAAATGTTGGTTCGCTATTCGTTGACATTACTAATATTTTGTTTAAAAAGGTTATCTAATTTTTGTTCATAATCATGATATCCAATGCTTTGGTAGAGTTCTTCTCTGGTCTGCATGGTGTCTAATACATGGGCCTGAGTTCCATCTTTACGAATATGTTCATAGACATTCAAAGCTGCTTTATTCGCAGCACGGAATGCTGAAAGAGGGTAGAGGATCAATCCTACACCTGCGGCTTTTAGCTCATCAATAGTATACAAATCAATCATTCCAAACTCGGTGATATTGGCTAGCACAGGAATTCCTGTAGCATCTACAAATTTTTGATAAAAGCTTAGGTCATGAACTGCTTCTGCGAAGATGAAATCAGCACCAGCTTCTTTGTAAGCGGCAGCTCTTTCTAAGGTCTTTTCCAATCCTTCATTGGCAAAGGCATCCGTTCTGGCTCCGATTACGAAGTTTTCGTCAGTACGAGCATCAGCTGCAGCCTTTAATCGGTCTACCATTTCCCCTTTGCTTACGATTTCTTTTCCCGGGCGGTGTCCGCAGCGTTTTGCCCCTACCTGATCTTCAATATGCAGTGCTGCTGCACCTGCTTTGATCAATGATTTTACTGTTCTTGCGACGTTGAATGCTGACGGACCAAATCCTGTGTCCACATCTACCAATAAAGGTAGATCACAAACGTTGGTGATTCTTTGAATATCAATCAGCACATCCTCCAGTGTAGTGATTCCTAAATCCGGAACTCCTAAAGATCCGGCAGCAACCCCGCCTCCTGAAAGATAAATAGCATTAAAGCCGGCTTGTTTAGCCAATAATGCATGGTTGGCATTGATGGCCCCGACAATCTGAAGAGGACTTTCTTTTTGCATGGCCTCTCGGAATTGTGCACCAGGAGACTTCCAGTTTTCATTTTTAGTCATTGTAATATTTATGGTTTAGTTGAAGTTTGTGTGATAAGAAAGAAGGGCTGCTAAGCTGCTGTTGGGAGATAAAAAGAAAATGATCAGAAGAAATCAGATAAGTTGTTGATGAGCATGAAAGCAGAGGATTTTTCGAAACTTCACAGAACGAGACTTCTACGGTCATAAATCTGTTGCTCATGGATACATAATTGTGATTGGCTTGGTACATTTTTAAACTTTTTACATAGATTAAACCCTATAAAAAGCTCTTGTAAACTTCACGATGTTTTTTGTGAGAAAGAAAAATTATGGAAAGGGGACACGGGTGAGCTGTAGATCCATAGAAGAACCTGCTGTTCTGCTACTCTCTATCTCAAAAAATAATACAAGTTGATAAACTATGTTATCATATCATTATCCATACCGTATCATACCTGACTATAAGCTCCAAACCGCGAAAGCATCGTCAATTCGAAATAGGCAGGTCTCCTGACTTGTAACAGTTTTTATCATCCTTCCCATATACCGCAGCATACAGTGGATATGAATTTGATAAAAACCTTTTTGTTGTTACTTACAGTTGCGCGACAGTTCGTGATTTGCACACGATTCCCTTTTAATACACAGCTAAGTGTTACCAATTTCGGTTGATAAAGAAGGTGTTAAGAACTCCTTGGTGGTAAATATAGACATTTTATGAGAACGGCAAAATATTTTATGCAAACAATAATTAATTTTCAGTAATGAGTTGATAATGTTTTGTTTGTAGGTGTTTATTTTTTGGCGATATGATAAAAATCAATCTTTTTACAGTGTTTTGTTATTACCAAATCATTAACAAATGTACCTAAATGTTAAATGAAATAAAATAAAGGGTGTGTTTTTATAGTAATTTTCGTTATTTAAAAATAGAGCAATTCAGCCTATATGATCTAGGGTGAAAATTTTAAATTTTGATGAGGTGAGAATTAGTAGATATGGGTTGGGATTATCCATAAATTTAATGGCTTATTCTATTAGTGTTTTTAAGTTTACTTGGAATTAAATTGTATTTTCTCTTAAATGCTGAAGAAAAATGCCTTGGGTTTTTATATCCGATAATATCGGAAATTTCATTGATGTTCAAGTGTCCTTCAAGCAACATTTTTTTCGCTTCTTCCATTTTCATGTCGTTCCAGAAATTGAAAACAGTAGTTCCAAATAGCTCTTTAAAGCCCTTTTTCAATGTAAATTCATTCGTACCTACCTGATGGGCAAGATCAATTAATGAACAGGTTGTGCTGAGATTATTGACAATAAAATCTCTCACAGCATATATTTTATCTTCATCTTTTTTAGGAAGAGATGAGGGGAAAGATTCGTTTTTAAAAAGCTGTTCCAGTTGTAACAGAAGGAGTTCAGCAACCTTAGCTTCAAGATAAATCCTTTTAAAAATCCCTTTTCTGTCGCAATGGATGATGTCGTTTAGTACCTGATACATTTCCAGGTTGATCCTGCAATGGTCCGGATTGATAAGACATGAGTGTTGTTTTTCAATAGCATTTCTGAAAGTATTGAACAGGTCAGAGTCTTCAGGAAGAAATTTTTTAAAAAAAGCGGGCGCTAAATTGACTTCCAGGATCTGCATTTCATGTCCGTCGAATTCCATCTGGCCAGACATCTGATGGGCATAAATGATATTGTGCTGATAGCTTTCAAAACACACTTTATTGTTGAAATTTTCTGAAAGGGCAGCGCTTTTTCCTTTTAATGAAAAATGCATTTCAACGCTCTCAAAGTCAGCTTCAAAATAGAGTAATACTTTATTTTCAAGGGAAACATTTCCGAAGCCAATGTGAACATTCTCAAAGCAGATTTCATGATGAAAACCATTTCCATAAGGAGGTTTCAGAGACGTAATACACTCTGTGATTTCCCCGTCATTCAGAAAAAAAACATCAGGATACTTTCTTTCAATGAGGGTACCTCCAATCTTATCATCATAGATTCTTACTGTCATTATGCTTTTATTTTAATTAGAAATCTCCTTTTTACGGACTTTTTACTCCCTTCTACATACCTGTATGAGCTGTATTACCGATTAGATTTGCACAAATATAAATAATTATTTAGAATGGTTCTTAATAATGTTCATTTTGCCATATGCAAAAGCATGAAAAATAGAGATAATGAAGAAAGTGAACGTAAAAAATGATTTTAAATTATGAAATATTCAAGTAAAGTAAATTGGTGTTTTGCAGCAGCCATTATGGTATCTATATGTTGGATTATCGGTGATGTTTTCGTAGCCGGATTTGACCCGAATCCTGCTGATTATCCATTATTCTCAAAGACCTATGCCGATCAGGTGAATGTTGAATTTGCTACTTTGATGCTGGAAGGCTCAACACCAGGATTAATGTTTGGAGCTTTAATCGGAGCACTCACAGGACCTTTGCTGCTTCCGGCAACATGGCTGGTTTTCCAGTTTTTTAAAGATACCGGGAAATGGTATTCGGTAGCTGTTTACTGGATCTTATTGGTTGGGGCGGTTTTGTCTCCTTTAGGCCATGCAGGTTTCTTCTATGTAGGCGAAATCTATAAAGCAATCTATCATACAGATCCGGTGGCTCATTCATATCTTTTGGAAACAGGCCGGGGTTTTATGAAAATGCTTAACATAGCCTGGGGAGCGGCTATTGGAGTATTAGCCATTGGATGGATTTCATTTGCCGTGTGTATTCTTTTAAATAAAACACTGTTGCCAAGATGGATGGCTTTATTGACTCCATTTGTCCTGACTCTGTTTATCATTCCGATTAAAGGTCTTTTACCATTGCCATATTCAGGATGGGTTGGGGGTGCTATATTCAATATTGCTTATCTGACATTCTTCAGCTCACTACTGTTACTTTTCAGAAAGAAACTTAACAGGGAACAGCAGAACTAATAACAATCTATATATACTACACCACGTATTGGGCACCTTTTAGTGCTCAATTTTTTTTATAACCGCTTATTTACTTGTCGTTCTGTATTTTTAATGATACTTTTAAAGAAATATGAAAAAAATGATACCATCAGAGATGAAAACAAGGCGTAAAATTTTAGAGCATTTAATGATTTTGTTATTGATGATATTCATCTCCTGTAAAGAAAATAAGAGCAAAACAGACCAGATTAATACGATACATACTGAGCAGGTGCAATCTGTGAAAATGACCTCTGCCGGTGGGCAGCTTGGATTTTCTTCCACTACTTTGATAGATAAAGATTCTATTCATTACAATCGGAAAATGGCAGCTAATGAAGCCAATAACCTTTCATACAGCAGAAAAATAAAACCTGAAGACTGGAAAAATCTGATTGATGCCATTGATCAGAAGATGTTTGGATCCGCAAAGGAAGGACACAGCGTACAGCCTATAGACGGTATTGATACCCGTATTATCGTCACAACAACTGCTGGTGATATTTCCAAAATGAATGCTTATGACGACCCTGCATGGAAAAGCATCCGTGATATTGTAGACAAGTATAATGAATTATATAAGTAATACTCCCTAGAAATATGTCTGTTGAAACAGAATGTATTATATTTGATATTCTGACCATGAAAAACGGAACTGTCACTTTCTTTGCTTACAAAATATACATATGTCTACATCAAAATTAAGCCTGTTGGCTACCATTGCTCATATTCTTTTATCTGTGATCTTAATGAAATATGATGAGGTATTGTTTACCCATGATTGGGAGAATGCTGTTATGCTCTTGATTGTTGGGATTGTAATTGTAGCCTTTATATTAGGTATTGCATCAAGAAAAACTAAAATGGGAGCTGTATTGATGGTAGTTAATGGGATTTATACATTAATCTGCCTTTTTATGTTGTATTTCGCTTTGACTTACACTTTTAAAGTATAAAAAGTATAATGGAACTGAAGACAAGTTTATACATCAATCCCTGCTCTTCTTAGTTTGGAGAGCAGGGATTGCTATTTTCTCAATGAAACTCGATTACTTTATTTTAAACTCCCACAATCAGCATGCTTTGTGAAAGAATGGCCTTATGTGATTAGTTTTTATAAAGGCATAAAAGCTACGGCATCTACTTCTATCATCATGCCATCCAATGCTAATTTGGGAACAGGAATTAAAGTACTTGCTGGAAACTTGTTGTTTTTCCATACTTTGTGCATTTCTTCTGTCCAGATCTTGAGTTTTTCCTGATCGTGATCAACGATGAGTACTGTGATTTTAAGGACGTCATCAGACTTTAGATTATATTCTTTAAGCACTGTTTCCAGGTTTTTCAAAGCGAATTGTACTTGCTTCCTAAAATCTTCCGAGAGGTTGTGATGTAGGTCTTCACCACCACTTTGTCCAGATATAAATACATATTTTCCGTTCCCTACACCATTGGTTGCGTGTGAAAATGCAAATGGAGTCGGATCAAATAGAGTTTCTGGATTTTTATACTCAATACTTGTCATATTTTTTTTTGTGTGGGTTGTATCGTTGTTAGTCTGTAAACAGCTTTCAAACGCTAAGATAAGAATGAATGAAGCCAGAAGAAGCTTTCCCTGATGTGCAATGTTTTTAGAATGAATCATGACTTATAAAATTTTAAATATCGAACTATGAGGTGTTTTCATGGATGAGACAAAGGTAGGCTCAATGATTTTTCAAAACGTTTACATATGTTGAGAGGATTAAAAATTATAATTCATAAAAGTCAATATTTTTGCAGTGTTGTCTACAATGTCAGAACAATTTTACCAAACAAGGGTTTGACTCGTTTCGTATCTTGTATTCTTTGATGGGCACTCTGAATTTCTTCCAGAGGAAATACACTGTCTATAACCGGTTTAATATGCCCGCTTTCAATTAACTGGGTGATAGAATGAACTTCGTCTCTGCTTTGTCTGGTAAAAACAAAATGATAGGTGGCATTCTTTTCCCAGGCATGAATAAGGTTTTGGGGCTGTGGAATATCAACCAATGTTACCACTCTGCCATAATCTGCTAAGGCAAGCGGACTGTCTGATAACGTACTGCCTCCCACAGTATCGATAATTATATCGACTCCTTTACCTTTAGTGTGTATCTGTATTTCTTCAATATAGTTTTTGTGATGATGATCAATAACAACATCTGCTCCCAGATTCTGGAGTCTTTCATGTAAAATACTTTGCCCGGTAGTATAGACAAAAGCGCCAAGCGATTTTGCAACCTGAATGGCCAGTGTTCCAACACCTCCGGCCCCGCCAAGAATAAGAATGGTCTCTCCTTTTTTCACTTGTGCCCTTACTACTAACATCTCCCAGACTGTTCCACCGATGAGAGGAATGGAAGCGGCTTCCTCATAAGTGATATTTGAAGGCATTCTTGACAATGATGATTCTTCAGTGACATGATATTCTGCATAGCTTCCGGTACTGCCAAAACGAGGTGAATAGTAAACCTTATCACCGGGTTTCCAGTTTTTGACAGCATCACCTACTGCGATAACGTCACCAGCAATATCATGACCTGTTATCATAGGTAAATCAAATAATGAGGCATAATCACCCCGCCTTATCTGGTAATCCAATGGATTGACAGAGGTGGCTTTTACTTTTACCAGCACTTGAGAAGACTCTGTTATAGATGGAATGGGGGCTTCTTCGAGTTGGAGAACTTCCGGCCCACCATAATTTTTGATTACAATTGCTTTCATAATAAGATATTCGTTAAGCTAGTAGTTATTATTGAGGTAAGGTTTTCATAAAATCAAGGATCTCAGTACCAATTTCCGTAACGTGGGTTTCCAGTGCAAAATGTCCTGTGTTATAAAACTTGAGGCGGGCATCCGGAAGGTCTTTTTTATAAGCTTCAGCACCTTCAGGCAGAAAGTAGGGATCTTTATTCCCCCAGACTAATAAAAGTTTTGGCTGATGTTTTCTGAAATATTCATGAAATTTGGGATACAAAGCCACATTGGTTCTGTAATCTTTCACAAGATCGAGCTGTATCTCTATATTGCCTGGTCTGTCCAGAAATTTCTGATCTAATGTATATGATTCAGGAGCAATGAGAGAACTATCTGATACTCCGTGATGGTATTGGAAATAAGTAGCTTCTTTAGAAACAAAATCTTTAAGGGAGAGGCGGTTAGCTTCTGATGGATCTTTCCAGTATTTTTGTATAGGATTCCATTCTTTGCTTAGTCCTTCTTCATAAGCATTTCCGTTTTGAGAAATAATTCCGGTTATTTTTTCCGGGTTGTTCATCGCCAGGCGCAGTCCTACCGGTGCTCCATAATCAAAAATATAGACTGCAAAACGTTTCATTTCTAGTTTGTCAACCAATATCTGTATTGTATTGGCAAGATTATCAAATGTATAGTTGAACTGTTGATGATCCGGAGCATCCGAATAGCCAAATCCGGGTAAATCAGGAGCGATAACATGGTATTTTGTACTCAGTATCGGAATTAGATTTCTGAACATATGGGATGATGTAGGATATCCATGCAGCAGAAGAATAGTGGGAGCATTGGCAGGACCAGCTTCTCTGTAAAATAGTTGTAAGCCGTTAACTTGAGTCGTACGGTAATGTATTGACTGGTTTTTCATAATGTGATGATTTAAAATTGATTTTTGGGTAGATTGGCCCATTACTAGGGTATTGGTGAATAAACCAATTGAAAGACCTGTGATGAGTTGTCTGAATGTTATTTCCATTGAATTCTTTTTGAGATTCCAAAATTAATACGGATATTTGATTATTAAAAACGATTAATTATAATCAATATAATCACTTTTAATGATTGTAAAATGAATACAAACGATTTAAAAATATTTGAAGCCGTTGCGGAAACCGGCAGCTTTACAAAGGCAGCTTCCTTAATGTTTACAGTTCAGTCTAATGTAACAGCAAGAATAAAAAGTCTGGAAGAGGAATTTGATGCCAAGCTATTTTCGCGCACTTCCCGAAAAGTAGAACTTACATCCGAAGGAATGGTCCTGATGCAGTATTGTAAACAGATTCAGCACCTGGTGGAAGAAGCCAAACATAATATCAGAAGTGGCGAGAATGTCAGAGGATGTCTGAAAATTGGCTGTATTGAAACAACCATGGTTTTAAAAGCTCCGGAAATCCTTAAAACCTTTGAAGAAAAATATCCGGATATTGAGTTGGAATTTAAATCAGATACAAGGGACTCTCTGATAGCGGGAGTTTTGGATTACAGCTTGGACGCCGCATTTGTTTCTGCTCCTATTATTGCCAACGGACTTGAAAAGATTAATATTAAAGATGAGCAGCTTGTTATTCTAACCTCTTCCAAAGGTCCCCAATTAAAAACATTGCTTGAAAAGTCCCCTTTGAAAATTGTGGTATTTGATGATGGCTGTATTTTTAGAGAGCGATTCGAATCCTGGCTGAGCCATAAAGGGGTGATGAACTATAAAAGTACTGTTTTGAATTCTTTTGAAGGGATTATCAACTTTGTAGAAGCAGGTTTGGGAATCAGTATATTGCCGGAAGAAATTGTGACTGCATATTACGGCGGAAGAGCTATCAAAACTTATGGTTTAAATAAGCAATTGGGTACGATGAATACCGTTCTTATTTTCAGGAAAGACGGGCCACAATCAAAGGCTCTCCAATGTTTTATAGATATGCATTCACAAGGATAACATATAAAGACGAAGAAGGACTGAGTTTCTTTATTTTTTCGTAGTTTAATTCCGTTAATTTATCAATCACATTTTATATACTTATGAAAAGGAATTTTATCAATCAAAATGGAATCTCAGATAAATTTTGGAATATTGAATATGAAGGAAATACACAAAAAATTGTGTTTGGAAAAACGGGGACCAAAGGCCGCGAAACCATTAAAGATTTTGAAAATGAAATGGAGTGTTCCAAAGAATCTGAAAAACTGATCGCACAAAAGCTTAAAAAAGGGTATACGGAAATCCTTGAAGATGATAAAATCCCACAGAAAACAGAACTTTCTGAAGCTGAAAAAGCTGATATTTATTTCTGGGAAGCAATTGAAAAAACCAATAAACATAAAAATGCCCAATGGAGTGAATATGATATTGATGAACACCTGGAACACCTGATGGTCTATCTTTCCAGATTTGGAAAAGAAAGGCTGATCCTTTTTGAAAAGACCCTTCAGGAAAAGCTGAGTGAACTCTACACTGCTGAAATTGCCGAACTTTCCATCATCCTTGAATGTGATTTCAGGACTGAAAATAAAAATTATATTTTTGATGGTTATCTTTCCGATGACGGATTTATTTATTTCCGCTGCTGGTTATTATTGAAAGGCAGAGCATTTTTTGATGATATTAAAAAAGATATACAGACATTTGTCAGCGGCAAATATAGCTTCAATATTGGGGACTGCTGGGCAGAAGGGTTGTTGTATGTATCAGATGAAGCCTATTCTGAAAATCATGAGAATGAAGATGAATCAGAAATAAGGGATGCTGTTAATGAATGGTATCCGGATCATCATTATGACAGCATGGATCGTCACATGAACCGTGAACCCAAAAACGGAGCTGACCTTCAGAAGCTGTACCCGAAATTGGTAAAAGAAATCTGTGAACTGAGAAGTACATAAAGTGTGTTCGGGTTCATCTTTAATACTAAAAAATGGCAAATATCTTTGGTGTTTGTTATTTTTTTGAAATTATATTTATGATCAAAATGGGAGGCCGCTTTTCTTTATTATTTCCATCTTAAGTTCTAAAATGCAAGAATATTTAGATAGGGTATGAATTATAATTAATTTTTCATCACCTATTTCATGAGTCATAATAAAAATCTACTTTTGCAGTAAACACCATCAAGCTATTATAGTTGATTATGTTGCTGTTTGAAAAACTAAAACTAAACCTGAAAACTAATTAAAACTATAAAAATGAATACAACTACTCTGTATTTACCTTTAATACATCAAAATTTGTTGTTTCAAACCATTTAAAACAACAGTAAATCCTCAAAATTTCTTAGAGTTATATGTTATTTTCCTGAATTATTGATTTAATGATTTCCTATTAAATCACATAAAGGAACCGGAGAAAGGATTATTAGATATTCCGTTAAAGCCCGGGTAGATGATACTCTTATAAAGCTTTGTGGTGTAGATGATGATGCTCTATTATTTAATCAAAGAAATTTTTTAAATCTATGTTTATTCATTGATCGAAATTCTTATGCCATAACCTTTGCTTTTAACAATAAAGGAAATAGAAGAACATCTATAGAGAACTATAAAAAATATAATTTAATATTTAACCAATAAATTTTTACTATTATGAGAAAAAAACTACTAACCATGGCCTTCCTTGGCTTATCAGGTACTATGGCCTTTGCAGCCGATCTTTATGTTAGAAATGGTGGAACCGGTGGAGCTTATTCTACCGTAAGCGCGGCTATCACAGCTGCTTCAGAAGGTGACCGTATCATCATTCAGCCTAAAGCTAACGGAGAGGCTTATACAGAAAACCTGATCATCAACAAATCACTTGCTTTTGTTTCCGAAACCAATTATAGCAGGTATTTCATTAAAGGAACCATTACAATCAATTCGGCTGCAGGAAGAGTGGTAACTATCAGTAATCTGACTTCAGGGAATTATACCATCAATGATGTGACAGTGAATGGACCAACAACTGGAGGAAGAACAACCATCAATCTTTTGAATTGTGATTTGAATAATGTGTTTACTAACCAATCTAATATTACCACAAACATTTCTGGTTGTGTCGTTAGGGGTTCTCTTAGCTTTTCCCACGGGAGAGCTACGGCTAATAAAGCACAATTTATTACTGTCCGCTCTAGTTCTAACCTTCAGGAATCTTCTATAGCCCCGTCTGATGTTGAGGTGTATGGAAATATTGTTGATGATGTATTATCCTATACGCAGCCTTTTTATGATTTTAAATTTTATAATAATTTTTGCGGCCGTATATCTGTGCATGGGATTAAGGCAGGAGGCTCTAATGAAATTACTAATAATACACTCTATAGCACGAGTGCAGGTGATGTAGCTCCGTTGTGGATTAGCTTGAACAGTAGTACTGCAGGTACGGGAAATATTGCCATTATGAACAATGCGATCTCTTTTGTGATAGGGCAGACTAATTCCTGTATTTCAAACGGTAGTGCTAATGTGAATATAACTGCCAGTTACAATCTATCTACCAATCCATTTGTAACCGATGGAACGATGACCCAAAGTAACAATTCAGGCTCTGTTAATATGAATTTTAACAATACAACCTATACTTTAACAGGGATGAATGTCAATGCCGGAAGCCCTGATGTAAAATATACAGATTTAGATTTAACAAGAAACGATGCAGGTCACTATGGAGGTTCTAACAGCTGGGCTAATTACTGGCCTGCCAATGTTGGTAATAAACCTCAGATAAATTATTTGCTTACTCCAAGAACGATGGTAGGAGGTACGCTGAATATCAATGCATCAGGTTTTTCTAAATAATGACTAACGATATAACAAAATATGAAGAATTATATCTATAGTATCATTGCTTTGCTTATGGTAATACTGTGCCCGGCACAAGTATTCGTAAGTCAGGCAGAATATTTTTGGGATACTGATCCCGGAACAGGAAACGGCACTCCGGTACTGGCCGTGGATGGAAGTTTCAACAGTGTTTTTGAACAATTAATTAAAACAGATATTGCTACACCAGGTAATGGCTTACACAAATTCTCTGTCCGTATCAAAGATAATACAGGGGTTTGGGGACCTGTTTTTACCAACGTTATTGATGTTCAGCAGCCTGTAACGTCAAATGTGATCTCTCTTTCCCAAGCTGAATATTTCTGGGATACAGATCCTGGAGCTGGAAATGGTACTCCGGTATTGGCTGCGGATGGAAGTTTCAACAGTGTTTTCGAGCAACTGATTAAAACAGATATTGTTACGCCAGGTAATGGCTTACACAAATTCTCTGTCCGTATCAAAGATAATACAGGGGTTTGGGGACCAGCTTTTAGCAATGTTATTGATGTTCAACAACCTGTAACGTCAAATGTGATTTCTCTTTCCCAGGCCGAATATTTCTGGGATACCGATCCGGGAGAAGGCAGTGGAACCCCGGTACTGGCTGCCGATGGAAATTTTAACAGCACTTATGAAGAACTGACCAAGACAGGAATTAATTTGCCTTCTAATGGTTTACATGTATTTAACGTACGTATCAAAGACAATATGGGTGTTTGGGGCCCTGTTTTTAGAAATGTTATTAATGTAAAAATACCGACTTCCTCAGATTGTTGGGAAAGTATTAGTGCAGGAAACCAGCATTCGGTTGGAGTAAAATCAGATGGAACCCTGTGGGCCTGGGGACGTAATTCCAATGGTCAACTCGGAGATGGAACTACAATTGACAGAAATGCTCCTATTCAAATAGGAACAGACAATAATTGGCTGAGAATAGCAACCGGAGAGAATTATACCCTTGCCATCAAGACAGATGGCACGTTATGGGCTTGGGGAAATAATGACTATGGACAGTTGGGAGACGGTACCAAAGCGGATAAAGTTACTCCAACTCAAATAGGAACTACTGCAGGTTGGAAAAGCGTAAGTGCAGGAAGTTATCATTCTATGGGGTTAAAAATAGATGGAACATTATGGAGCTGGGGATATAATATCTACGGACAATTAGGTGATGGAACGATTGTTGAAAAAATTACTCCTACCCAAATCGGAACAGCAACAGACTGGCAAAGTATTGCCGCAGGCTATCAACATAATCTTGCCATCAAAACAAATGGAACACTATGGGCATGGGGATCCAATTACAGTGGGCAGCTTGGGGATGGAACAACAACTGCAAAGAACGTTCCTACCCAAATCGGAACCGCTACAAATTGGAGAGATATTGATGTTGGAACATCTCATTCTCTGGGAATAAAGCTGGATGGAACATTATGGAGCTGGGGTACTAATGGCAATGGGCAATTAGGTAATGGATCTACTATTGTTAAAAATATTCCAACCCAAATAGGAATAGGAAACAATTGGCAAAGTATCAGCGCTAGTTATAATTCTACTTTTGCTAACAAAACTGATGGAACACTTTGGTCGTGGGGAGCCAATCAATTTGGTCAATTAGGTAGTATAACAAGTGGATCAGTACTATCTCCTACACAAGTGGGTTCTTCTTCAGATAATATATTGATGTCTGCCGGGGGGTATCATACTCTTGTAAAAAACATTGATGGAGTTTTAAAAGTGTGTGGAGATAACAGTTATGGACAGTTAGGAGATGGAACAAATAATTCGAAAAGTACTCTCGTCTCTTTGAGTTGCCCTTTAAATTGTCTTCCTCCTGCACAATTTTTAACAACTAATATCACTTCTGGAACGGCTACTATTAACTGGACAGGATCTAATCCAGCTCCTAATGCGGGTTACTATTACTTATATAGTACAAGTCCAATTATTGGAGGTATACAGGGAACGACTTCTTCCCAAACAGTAAATTTGACCAATTTATTACCTAACACTGTTTATTATTGGTGGGTAGCATCTAATTGTGGAAACAGCCAGGGTAATTGGGTGTTGGCTGGCTCTTTTACTACACTTCCTACTTATGAAACAGGCTGTTGGGAAACTGTGAGTATATGGGATGTTCATTCGTTAGGGATAAAAACAGATGGTACATTATGGGGATGGGGAAACAATTTATCTGGACAATTAGGTGACGGAACTAATATTTCAAAAAATACTCCAACACAAATCGGAGCTGGAAATAATTGGCTGAAAATAGCGACTGGATATACTCATTCCGTAGGACTTAAAACAGATGGAACACTATGGACGTGGGGAGATAATCAAAATGGACAATTAGGTAATGGAACTACAACCAAGATAAATACTCCTGAGCAAGTAGGAACAGAAACAGACTGGGTAAGTATTGCTGCCGGGGATAATTATACATTTGGAATAAAATCCAATGGGACACTATGGGGTTGGGGATATAATATTAGTGGAGTATTGGGAGATGGTACCACCATCCGTAAAACAGTCCCTGTACAAATTGGCACTGCAAATGATTGGAAAGTAATTGAAGCAGGAACAAGTCATACTCTTGCTATCAAAACAAACGGAACATTATGGGGTTGGGGAAGCAACAGTTTTGGACGATTAGGCGATGGAAATTCAAGTGCAACATCAGTTTTAAAATTAATCCCTACTCAAATCGGAACCGATACAGATTGGAAAGCCGTGAGTGCAGGATATTCTCATTCAATAGGACTTAAAACAGATGGAACATTATGGGCTTGGGGAGAAAATTTCGATGGTCAATTAGGAGATGCAACCAAAATACTTAGAAGTACTCCAACGAAAATTGGAACTGCAACAGACTGGAAAAGTGTAGCTACTAACCATTTTAATTCTTCTGTAGGAATTAAAACAGATGGAACCCATTGGGCATGGGGTAGAAATACTTTCGGACAGCTAGGTGATGGTACAAAAGTCGACAGACTTGTTCCTACACAAATAGGTACAGCTACTGATACAAAAATGATTGCAGCAGGATATTATACTAGGCTTACTATAAATACCAATGGATTTTTATCAGCAACAGGCCGCAATGATTTTGGCCAGCTAGGAGATGGTACCAATATTGACAAACCAATTTTTGTACCTGTTGCTTGCCCTACAAGTAATTTAGCGGTTGCAGAAGTTTCAGCAAAAGAAGATAAGCTGAAAGTCTATCCAAATCCGGTACAGGATATCCTTACGATCTCATACGATCAGAAAATTCTTTTTGTAACGGTTTACAATGCATCAGGACAGCTGATCCTTACTAAAGCAATTAATGATACAAAAGGAACCATTGATGCTTCCGAATTTGTATCAGGAGTTTATTTGGTTAAAATAAATGCCATAAACGACTTTGTAAAAACAGTAAAAGTTATCAAACGATAAATTTAATGGTTATCGATAGTAAGGCTTAAAAGCTTGGTAACCTAAATCTTTTCTGAATAGATAGCGTCACTTATTTTTAAGTGGCGCTATTTTTTTATAGAGTTTGAGATTCATATAAATTGTATATTTAATCTTTAAAATTACGGAATGAACAAAGCTGATACCCTGAAAAAATATATTGAAACAGAAAGTTTTGAAGAATTGAATGCACTTAACAGTCAACTGATCTTCTGGGTAGATTGGCGGGAAGAGGATGATGCCATTGTAGAATATTGTGAGAAATGTCTTAATACAGGTACTCTGAATGCTGAAATAGTTTACAATGGAGATGAGCTCCTCCTTACCATCGATTACAAAGGCAATACCTTTACAGAAAAAATTATTGACCGGGATCCTACACTCATTTTCTTAAACAGGGTATTACAATCCGACTATGAAATCAGATTTTGCAAAGGGAGCGATGGTTCTGATACTTTAGCCTTTTTACCATTATCAAAATCAGAATGGCTGGAATTAGAAAATATTCATGGCAAAGAAAAAGTAAACAATCTATTTGAAGTCATCAATGAAGATACCCAAATGTTCAGTAAAGAATGGGATTTTGAGCTTGAATAGAGTAGCAGATCAATTCAAAACAATTCACAACAATTTTAAAATCATGAAAAAAACATTGCTCATTAGCTTTCTTCTGTTCAGTATTTTCTCTGTAAATGCACAAATCATTGAATCTGAAAGCCGCAGCACAACAGGTTATATTGAAAATAAAAACCGCAGCACTATTGGCTATATCAAAAGCGATGGAACCATAGAAAATCAAAATCGCTCAACGGTAGGGTACGTTAAAAAAGATGGCACCGTAGAAAGTAACAGCCGTTCAACCCTTGGATATATTAAAGATGACGGAACGGTGGAAAATAGCAGCCGAAGTACTATTGGATATGCTAAAGGTGTTAAAAAAGAATGGGCGGCGGTAGTATATTTCTTTTTTAAATTAGACTAATCAATAAAGCCTGGGATGAAACTGATTCTCAAAATATCGGTTTTATCAAGTCCGGTCCTTATTGTAAGGAGCATGGATATTATTGGATGCTGAGATATTTGAAACTTATCCAGAATACCCCATAAATTATAATCAAATGATTGTAAAAATGAATAAAGAACTCAATGAACTCCTTTATTACTATAACCAAGAAGGAGAAGAAGGATATGATCTGAGTGAAGTACAGCTCCTTGAAAAAATAGATATTGACAGGATAGAAAAACTAAAACTGCTGCTTTATAGTGACCATCAGTATATTGCATATCAGGCTATGCTTATTTTACTGGCGTGGTCAATACCCGAAGGATTTGAAATGCTTGATCGCTTCATCCATCAAAAATGGGATGAAAAAGAAAATTTTGAACCGCACAGAATCTATCATGAAGACAATGTGTACGATGTAATTACCAATGCATTATATATTGCGACATTTAACGGGAAAAGCGAACAGGAATTATATCCTTATATCAAGCAGTTTTTAAACAGTTATGGAGATAAGTTCTTTGAATCGAATCTAAAGAATTTCCTTTTAAAGAAAAACTGCAGACCTCTAGTAACAGATATAGAAGAAGCTATGCAAAGTGCCTTACATAATAAAAGGTTCTATCAGGCCAGCCAGTTATTTCCGGTTATGGTTCACTATGAGAAAAATATATTTAATGAATATGCGGATGTTTTTAGCTCTTTAATAAAAGTGGATAATAGAATCATATACAATAGGGAAGAAGCAGAAAAAATGCTCTAAAAGAATTAAATGCAGTCTTTACTATATAGAAATGTAAACCTACTTAAATATGAAAGAGATGGATAGAAAAATGTTCAGTTTAATGCTGTTCTTTTATTCCATCTAATATTTTTTGCAGTTTATACAGATTTGGACTTTGAAAGCCATAATTAGTAAATAAAAATTTTGATCCTTTTATGATTTTTTCATTTTGAAGATAATTCCAGTGAGGGGGCGGGTTCTTGGATGCATCCAATGTTTCGTTTAAACAAATTAGCATTTCATCATGTTTATATATTAAAATGAATAAGGTAACCTGTTTAAGCCTTGGTTTAATATTTTGTATGTAGGTCCAATAGTATTCGTATTTGAACGGGTAATTAATTGTAATTTCATTTTCTTTCATCTGTATTGTCAAATCAATTTGCTGATTGTTTTTTCTATGCAATGTGACTATTGACTGGGCAGACTTTTGTCCCTTAATTCCAATGATTAAAAACAGCGATGAAAGTAATGAAGGAAGGGCCCAATACAGTATTAAGTCTATTTTATATTCATTGGTTATAAAAAAAATAAATAGACTTGCCACTCCAAGTATACCTATAATTAAAGCAAGACTGCTAAAATGAAAACTCTTTTGTACAGTAGAAAACACTGCCTTAAAGTATTCATTACCATGCAAGGATTTTTGAGCAAATTCAATATTTGATGAGTCATCACCAAAGACCTTTCTTTCAAAGTCCTTAATAGTTTCTTTTTCTATCTTTTCCTGCTCTATCTCCTCTTTTTCTTCTTCTTCAAGAGCTTTTTCATATAAGCCTCTTTTTTTCAATATATCAATTATGGCATCCTGAGCATCCGGAACATAACGTTTACGGTTTCTGTACATTTCCAAAATGTTCCCATTAGGCTTAAGATCTAAAGTGTCATAATACTCATTTTTCATAGCATCATTTGTTTTTTTGAATACAAAATATAATTGATAGTGTTAAAAGTTAAAAATAACCAAACGAATTGAAGTGGCAATGAAAATTTTTAATTAAATTAAGTCTTTTTGATGTTGTTTTTATAGTGTTTTATGTGCGAAAATTCATGAATATAATTTCGCTTCATGAAAAGTTAATGGTCCTTATTGATGAATTTACCACTGCCAAGAAAAAACTATACAATATATAGGAAATAGCGCCTTTGTTAAGTCTTTAACGCTAGGTTGGTTAGCAATTAATTTTCAAAATCAGGAAGCTTAAAAAATACTTCATCAAAATATAAGTTTAATACCACACAGCTGAACTTTTTGTTAGAGCTAAATATCAAGTCTGTAAATAAATTCCTCGATTTCCGTTTGCCTGGCATTGGCAAAACCTTTGTCAGTACCGATTTTAATAAAGCCGCAGTTTTCCAGAACTTTTTGTGAACCAAGGTTGTCAAAAGCGACCCGTCCAAAAATGGGCCTTGTCATTTCGATGGTAAGAAAATCTTTCAACGCTGCAGTAGCAATACCTTTTTCCCAGAAATTTTTATCGAGCCAATAGGTGATTTCTGCATCGCCTTCCATAACAAATTTGGCAATACTGCCTGCAATAACAGAACCTACCATAATGGTCTGGTTGTTGACGGTCGGATTATCCAATAATTGAGTGTATTTAGCCAGATAGGCTTCTCTATTTTTAGAATCCTCTGAAGTAAATGCAGCAAGGTGTCTGGCTTCATCATCAAGCTGAAATTGGAAAAGGATTTCTAAATCATCAACTATTGTGGGTCTGAGTTTTATTTCTTATATATGATCTTCCATTTTAAAGGGTGCATTGGTTGATTTTCAAATATAATTAAATATGACAGTTAAAAATCAGGTTCATAGTGTGAGAATGATATAAATCGGAAGAATTTCGTGAGTGAAGGAGTACATTAGCGCTCATGTGCTTCCATGATCATGATGTATTTATCAATTCCTTTACTAAATCCATCCGGTACAATCTCTACTGTTCGGAATCCGTTCTTTTTATAAAACTCAGCAGTATGCTGTGAGGTTTCAATTTTGTAAGGCATGGATCGATAGGTCTTTTTTAACAAATCAATTCGGTATTGAGTAAGGGCTTTTCCAATTCCTTTTCCATGATAGTCAGCATGAACCATTCCCCATGATAATCCCGCCGTATTATTCTTTGTATCTAAGAAGAAACCTCCACATGCTATGATATGACCATCCATTTTAACCACGAAGTAATTCTCTTTAGTATATTGATCTAAAAAGTCTTCAAAGAAAGATAATTCTTCCATAGCAAAAAACTTTGGCAAATTGCTTTTGAAGATTTTGATGCAGTCTTCTCTGAAAATTTTTGTGTAATTGATGATTTTCATAAGTATTGGTTGTGGTTTATATTTGTTGATTTAAATAGGAAAAGATGTATTACTCTTTACCTTTGATCTCAGGAAGTTTAATTTCTTTGTTATAAAGCAGATAAACTATGTTTTTTATAAAATCTTCCTTTTTTATTATTTCTCCGTTCGTCTCATAAGCAATGGATAGGTCTGCCTCTTTATTATAAATGAGAATTGCGTGAGATCCTAAAGTATCCCCGCCGTGCCCATAAAATATATGATGATCAAAATCCCAGATAGCGATCCCTCTTCCCCAATCTTCTTTGCCTAATACAGGTTCCATCAATTTTAATGTTTTTTCTTTTAAAACTCTGTTATGGAATAAACTATTAATGAAAATATTCAGATCATAAGGAGTCGCAGAAATATCGCCTACACCAATTACATTGAGAAAGTCTATTTCCTTTTTCAGAACCTTCCAGGATCCGTTTTCATATCGGTAAGGCAGGAATACATTTTTTTTGTCAGATTTGAAAGAGGCTATATTTTTTAAGCCCAAAGGTTTTATGATTTCAGAATACAGTATTTCGTGAAATGGTCTCTGGTATTTTTTTTCAAGAATTTTTGTCAGGAGATAGTATGCTGAATTTGAATAGGCAACCTTTTCACCTGGCTCAAAACTTTTCCCCTGTTTAATGATCAGGTCCATAATCTCCCGGTCACTTACTTTTTCGGTAACCCAGACTTCACCATCTTTTACCACATAGCTTCCCAATCCACTGGTGTGCTCTAATAAATTTTTAATGGTTATTGTATTGGAATTGGGAATCTCCGGATAAAACGCTGAAAGTTTATCATTTAATTCGAGCTTATTTTCTTCAATTAATTTAAAAATTAAAACAGCAGTCATCATTTTGGTAACAGAGCCCACCTGGTATCTGGTATTTTTATTATACGTTAATTCAGGAATGTTTTTTTGTCCAAAATTTTTAGCATAGACTTCCTTACCATTTTTAAAAACCGACAAGCTTCCAACTCCTATATTATTGTTTTCAATATAGCTCAGATAATTATCCAATTTTTCAACAGGAATGGTTTGTGAAAAAAAATAACCGGAAACAAGAAGAAGTAAGCAAACAATTAGGTTTTTCATGGAGTTAGTTCTATTATTTATCAATATAAGAGTCTGATCGTTAAATATATTACATCTCAGGAGATATTGCCGTATATTGTGAAAAATCTTTACGGAGAATATTTCGGAGACCATCATTATTTTATACTCTCTTTTTCAATTTTCAAAAGCATTTCTTTCGCATTGTTATTATCAGGGTTTAATGCAATGGATTTCTGATACATGGTAACAGCATCTTCCTTTTTACCACATTGTAGCAACGCTTCTCCATAGCTGTCATACACGTTCCAACTCATCGGAAATAATAGTGTTGCTGAATGGAAGGTTTTCAAGGCGTGATCACATTGCGGAAGTCTGAGAAACTGGTATCCCAGCTTATTAAAATCTCTTTCAGAGGTTTCAGAACTGCGTGGATTTTTCAGATATTCCTGAATCAGCTGATCTGCTTTTTCATTGTTTCCACTTTCAAGTAAGCTTCCATAGGTTCTTGAAAAATTTTGTTCTGGAACCGTATGCGGTTTGTTATTCATTATATTTAAAACAGTATTGGATATAGCAAAAACAGGAGTATTTCCACTATTCGAAAGAAGAATAACGGTTTGGTTTTTAGCCATATTATGCAGTAAAATACTGGTGAGACCATTGATTGCCCCATCGTGAAAAACTATCTTTCCATCAGTTTCGTCCGTATACATTGCCCATCCTAAGCCATAGCTGGCTTCTTTTCCGTCTATCATAAAAGTTACTTTTTTCCCATCACTGAGTGTAGTGGGAGTTAAAGCATCCAGCAGTTCTTTCTTTCCTACTATTTGATGGGCAAACAATGCGTTTTGATACTTTTTAAGGTCTGATGCCGTACTTAGAATACCTCCGTTTCCATAAAAATTACTTTTTTCCTGTATCAGAAAAGGATCTTTAAGGGTATTGACATTCACAAGATGGGTTGAATATAAATTAGGATAAGTGTATAATTCTACCTGATTTTGACTTTTAATTTTCCTGTTAACAGGGACCAATGAATCTTTCATTTTGGCAGGTTTAAAAATATTCTCATCCAGATACCGGCCATAGCTCATTCCGGAAACCTTCTCTATGATCATTGCGGCAATACAAAAGTTAACGTTATTGTATTCCCATTTGCTTCCTGGTAGAAATGAAAGGGGAGTTTTAAAGCGAAGGAGTACTGGAATAATATCCTGATTAGAAATTATTTTTTCCGGATTTTCTTTGATAACCGTATCAAATAAATGATACTCTTGTGCCAATCCTGAAGTGTTGCTAAGGAGTTGTTTGATACTGATATTAGAATAAGGGAAATCTGGCAGATATTTTTGAACAGGGTCTTCTATCCTAAGCTTTCCTTTCTGTTGAAGCTGCAAAACAGCGGTTGAGGTAAACGTTTTTGTGATTGAAGCAATGGGGAACTGAGACGTATCACTCATCTTTTCATTCTTCTCTATATTTGAAAATCCATACCTATTAGAAAAAATAGCATCTCCAGGGTTGGAGGTAACGACACTTCCATTAAAAATTTTTTTCTCATAAAGCGTTGAAAACAATTCTTTCAACCCTTGCCCGGAAAGAATGTTGATAAAGAAGATTGTTATCCATACGAATAGGTATTTATTTCTCATTTTATTTTAATTTTTGTAATGATGTTTTCAAGATTTCATTCAAGCGATTTTTGATCATTTCATTAGTTAATTAGCTAAGATGACCTTCAGTAAACAATCAAATGCATTGAATGATTTTTGATTTCCTTCATAGGTAAAGAAATATTCTATGGTTATTTTATGGTTTACACTAATAGTAAAACACCTGAGAAAAGGATAGTATTACATTGGAGTATAAAATTTTAGGCTGTCCTTACACTTTATTTCTTTTAAATTAAATATTTATAGTATTGATTTTTTCCAGCTTGTCAAAAGTCAGTGAATAAGTAAAGTTTTTTATTATTTGTTTGAAATAAAAATCTCCGAAGTTGTCTGACTCCGGAGATTGGATGAACTTGTATGAGTGTCTTTAAATACCTTTTAAAAGATTAATATTTTTTGGGATATATTATTTTTGTTTCAATGAAAAGTTATCTATATAAACAGCTTGATGAACGCCATTCAGCAAAACTTTCATGCCTAAGTGGGTGTCTTTTTTTATAGAAATATTGTATGTTTTTTTATCCCCTGTTATTTTGGAAGGTTTAGCGATTGAAACATATGATTTGGCATCGGAAGTTTTGTTGACTGAGAAAATTTCCAGTGTGGTCTCTCCTCCGTTATCTGAAATGTCAAGGGTAAGAGTATAGTTTCCGGCTTTAATTTCTGGAGTCTCTAAATACATATTTTCTCCCGGGCTGTTCATAGAATAAAATATAATTTTTTTGTCACTCGCATACAGCATTGCTTTCCCTGGCTGAGCAGTCCAGCATTTATCAATATCTTTCCATGTATCAAAATTTTCTACAAGAGTAGATACGGTTTTACACTGTGCTTTTGCAGTTAGAAGCCCTCCCATAGTTATTAGCCCGGCTAATACGATTCTTTTCATGTCTTATTTTTATTTATTTTATGTAAAAATAAGCAAAAAAAGATTACAGCGGAAACATTCAGTTCAACAGAGTATAGGGAGTGTTAAAAATAAAGGGGAAAAGGGGAAGGAAAAGTAAGAATAGCTTGCTTTAATAGCCTTGCATGAGCTTCGTTTTGAGGTTTTTGAATGAAGAACAAGTCTATGAATTTAATTGAATAGGTGGTTAACAATATCGTCTAAGTATCATGTAAAGGTAGTTTGTGTGGCATCCTTGACAAGGATCTTAATTGGATAGAATTTCATTCAAAAATAGGGTAGCGAAGTGCATCGATTTTATCTGATACACCATTGAATATGTGCTGATTGCCACTCATTCATGAATGAAAAGGCCTTTTAAATGCAGAAAATAAAGATACTACTACTTCAATTCCCTTTTTTCCAACATCCCGTCTTTATACACTTCAGTATAAATCAATTGTCCTTTTTTTCTTGTATTGATGATAGGTTCTCCTGTTTCTTCATTATAATTTTGCAGTAATTTATAAAACTTCCATGTTCCAGTAGGTGATCCATTTTTGTATTCCGCTTCCAGATACGTATAAGGATCTGTAAACTCAGGATATTTTTGTAAATCTATAGAACTGTTTGATTTGTATTCTATCCATTTTCCATCTTTGGTGTGATTTTTTACCATACCTTGTTCTTCGGTATTTTGGTATGAACCTTCTTTATCGAAGTATCGGGCAAATTTTCCGGAAGGAAGGATTTGGTATTTTTGTAAAGGTTTTATGGTAAAAGGGTTTTCACTAAATTCATAATCCTGTAGAGAAATGATATAATTTTTGTCAATATTGAATAAGGTATAGTTGGCAAACCCCATTTCTCCCTCATGATGAAGATAGATTCTCTTCATATCAATCGGCTTATTGTCTTTTGTTGACACTAAATATATTTTTTCAATAAAGGGTTCTGCATATCGAACGGTATTGTACACGGCCATAAAGTACAGGGAATATTTTCCATAACACAAAAATTTAGAGGCCATCTTAATCTGATAAGATTTTTCATTGACATTTTTACTGAATGGTAAAAGAGCATCATATTCTTCTGGAAGCAGGACAAAATCTTTGGGTATTGCTGTTTCAAATCGTAATGCCTTAAGTTCCTTTAGTTTATTTTCATCCTGTATGACAGGCAATACTGCATCAGCTGTTGTTTGTTTTGAAAGATCTGAATATCCAAAGGGCAGACTTATACAATCTGCTTTATTGGTGTTAAAGACAGCTGATCCTTTATCTGTTGAACGCGTTTCTGCGCTGATGGTCTTATTTTCCGTTTGAGCTTTAGAATAGCAGGAAAAAAGGAAAAATAAAGCAGCGAAGTAAATGATATTAATTTTAGGCATAGATATCTGATATTGGGGTGAAACCATGAACATGCAGGTGGTTGTTATGTCTTGGAGTAGCGGTATGGGTGGTGTGTGGTAACCGTGTTGTAACATCATCACCAGTGCTGGCATTGGAGGTGTTGGAGAAATTCTCTGATCGGCCTGATTCAAATCCAAAATCATAAAGAATATTTCGAAGAATCACCTGGTTTTCATAATCAAAATTGGCAGCACTAAGGACGGTATTGACTCCATTTTCCTGAGTCGTTAATAAATTCAAATCTCCTGCTTCTCCATTCACGTGTTCTGCACTGGGATAACATGACGCATCTGAGTAAGAAAAACCTTGAGATACGATATAATGCGTGTGTCCTTGCTGTCTGAATTGTGCTAATGATCCTAAGAAACCGGCAAATAAATCCGGCTGAATACTTCTCCTTCTGGTATGCTGGAATCCATAACGAATGATGACCCCATTCTGATTATAATTAAATGCTTCAAAAATCTGCGGACCTACACCAGCATTCGCTAAAATATCCATATCCACCAGATCAACATTTCCTTGCTGATTGGCATACCATTTATCAGTAGCTCCATCACCAAGAGTTCCGTTAGCATACACCAATAATTGATGAGCATCGATCTGTTCGCCGGCTGCTCTATTGGCAGTAAAATCTATGGTCTGCGAAAGATTTCCTCTTTGAGCTAACGGTGGAACGGTATTGACTCTTCTTTTTCTGGTGACACTTACTTTAGTTCTGGAACAGATCCTGTGTTCATTATCATTTTGATCGTAATAAAAATAAACAATGTCATTAGAATGGTTATTCAAAACCTTCTGAATCCTTCTTCTTCTTTCCGGATTCTGAGTGATCACCTGTAAAGTGTTGTATGTATTACTGCCATGATGAATATTGTATATCGTTTTACCCACCACCCGGAAGCGGCCTCTGTCATCATTCAAGAAAATACCGGCTCCGTTTACCTCTTCCTGGCTATCTCCGTAAGCACAAGGTTTATTGTCTGTTCTTTCTACCGCTATTTCCAGATTAATGCTGGCATCTGCGAGTCTTTCGGTCCACTCATCAAAAATAGCTCTACCATCCGGTCTTAGTTGCAGTTTAATAATCGCTTTATTAATATGGTCGGCCTCTAAGTTACAATAATGATCATGGGTCCCTTGTCTGTTGTTGAGCGCATCAAAGTTGCCTACTGCCACCGTAAATAATCTTTGGGCTTCATATCGGTTGGGAGATACGAAACGCATTAATTGTAAGGTATCTGTACTTTCCGTCATCGTATTGGCAGAAGGTCTTATCACCACATCTATGCTCAAGTTTGTCATATTACTGGTTTCTATGACCAGGTATACCGTTTTTCCTAATATGGAATCGTATGGAATTTCCTGATTCTGATCATCCCGCTGCACATGGGCAGAATCAATTTTGGTAAAACTGACTCTTGTTCCATCGTCTGTTGTCACTTTCTTGGCGAAATAAACATCAGTGATCCGCTGTAATGAGTTATCGGGAGTATCCGGAGCCAACGGACCATTTAAGACTTGCGTCTGCCCGGAATCTGTTATGGTAATACGTGTCGCCATTTTAAAATTTTTACTTTTTTAATACGGTTTTTTTTGATACTAAAAGCACACAGCCATAATAGGACAGCCTTTTGCTGAATTTTCCATCCGAAGGATTTGTATCTCTTCCATCCATGGTATTTTGCTATAGTTCTTCATGGCTTATTTCTTTTATATGATAGATGATTCTCTTTTGGTAGTTGTCTCCAAGAGAAAATTCTATGGTAAGTTTATGTTCCAATACTTCTTTGGTGACAAAATCCAATAAAATCTGTCCTTTATATTTGTCCAGTTTGGGGAAATCGGTCTCCTTATGATGGGCGATTTCCTTTCGCTGCATTTCTCCATAAAACATCTCCCAGTTTTTATCTGAGGGGATATTGCCGGTATATTGTAGCAATAATAACTCATCATCATAACGAATGGCCTCTGGTTGTATACTTTCGTCAATATCTATGATGGCGTTGGTCATAAAATTACGATAACGTACACCATGCCTTACCTGGTCATCTTTCTCATCAAATCTTCCATAAAATGGATGGAGGATCATTCCGAAATGAATATTCTTTAAAAGATCTTTAGCCACCAGATGTTCACTCTGATACAATGTTTTTAAAAACTGATAAAAATCGTCTGCTTGTTTCCCAACATAAGTTCGGGAAAGCTTTTCTACTGTTTTTTCCACTTTCTCCTGAAGAGCAGACAGGTCCTGTATGTTTTTTAACCTTCCATATTCATCTGTTATGAGCTTTACATTGTTATTGATCTCTGCAATCCTGTCTAAAAAATTCTTTTCTGCTGACGAAAGTTCTTTATCTCGATGAACTCTGTCGAAAATTTCAATATGGTATTCAAATCTTTCTGTTTCTAAACGCTTCAGCGTAACATGAAAAACCTTGTTCAGCTCACTTCTATGAGTTTCTCCATAGATAGTGGTATATTCATTATAGGTGTAGCGGTAAAATTTCTTTCCTTCCTGAAGGTTTAATTTAACATGTATGGGAAACACTGGTTCCATAATTTTTCACTCTTGCTATTGCCAATTGAACTTGGTATTCGTTTTTTTCTTTTCTAAACACTCTTGTACACTATATTTTGTGGGACATAAAAAGCAATTCTTATCAGAGTTGATGAAATAAGAATTCAGATTAATTTCCCGGCTTGGCAACAGTACATGATGGGTATCTTTTTCACATATTGAAGTAGCTGGATAATCCGCATAATCATCTTTGGCTATTTTATGATGATGAACTGCAGAACTTACTTTGCTTACCCCGGTAATAACAACATTGTTTTTAATTTTTTTAATCTTAAAAACATAGGCATCAGAAGTAATAAGACTGTTGTATTTGATCGACAGGTCTTTGGCCGACTGATCTGCTATAAGTTCATAATCCTCCTGAAAAATGTTCTTGTTATCAATATTATTTAAAGAAACAGGTACTTTGAAGGTAAAATTCCTGCCGTCTATTTGTACTATTCTTAAAGCATAACAGCTGTCACACTTCATCTCAGTTGCCTGGTTGATCGATCCTACTTTTTTCTTATTCTGTAAAACCGCAATATGATCATTACTTACTGAAGTACTCTGGCAGCTGTTCAGTGAATAAAAAAGGAGGAAAAAGAGGTATATTATTTGTTTACGCATTCTGTATCATATTTAAAAAATTCTTTAGTCCACTTGGTGTAATCTTTTCTTTCTGCTATATTGGTTTGGCCTCCATTAATAGCTTGTGTTACCTTTTCAACATCAGAGTCTGCCAATCCGTTATCCATCGCAGTAATAGTATCGGTTTTATGGATGGTAGAAAACCAGCCGGCAGAATTAAAAGCATGAAATAAGTTTTCAGAAATGTTTTTAGCATAGGTTTTTAGTTCTTCATAAAAGGCTTCATCAAGACCTTTTTCCCGAGCTTTGGGTCTGTTTGTTATACATTCGCCAACGCCTTCATAGCCGGACCTGAACTTGATATACGTGTCATAATGGGTCGTTTTATTAACGTAGTCATAATAGGCCAGGTAATTATAGTCATGGGTGATTTGTTTCATTCCTCTTCCCTGGAAAGGCACACCGCCTTTATAATTGGCAGGAACAGAATCTCTACTTTCATAGGTGTAGGTGAAGCTTATGGTTTCTAAATACATCTGCCCCAGGAAATGAATTTTTCTTCTGCAGGTTTTAATGCTGAACTTCTTAAACATGGCATTCATTTCATCAGTAAACAGTTTTATCTTATCCCTGTTTTCAGAGATTTTTCCGCTGGTAATACTAATAGCTGTTATTTTTTCTTTACCGCCATTAAAAAATGCGTCTCTTTTCGATTTGTAATTCTGCTTATCTCTTAAATGATAAATTAAATCAATCATTTCATCCACAGTGATGTCTCTGTTGCAGTAACAAGGAGTTCCAGCAATTTCAAATCTTTCGCCGTCTTTGTTTAAAAACTCATGGGTATCATCCGGAAATATGATGGTATCCTGTGTATCTTTTACTTCCGCTTTAAAATATACAAAAGCATTTACATCTGTTCTTTTCTCAAACTTTTCTACCAGTTTCTTTACATCCTGATCGCTTTTGGGACGCAGCGTTATTTCTTTAGAATATTCCAGAGTGCCGTTGATCGGGAATTCAATAGTGGTTTTTTCCGTATCACCATCCAAAAATTTTACGGGATTATCATATACGTTTTCCGGATTCGTTAATTTATTTTCATGGATTTCCACAGAGAGTTTTCCAGTGAATCCCTGACATTCTGCGACTACCCAGACTTTCTTTTTAATAACACTTTTATCAAGTTTTTCAAAATTAAAAACAGGTTGACCATCCTTCATTTCCTGTACTTCTTCTTCCCAGGTAATTTTTACCGATTCTTGGGCCTTTAATTTTACAGAATCTTCTTTATCAGCCTGAATGTTTCTTCTTCCTTTTTGTTCATATTTCTTTTTAACATCAGATACCAGCCCGCCTTTTTTTACAGGATACATTTCTTCTTTGGATCCCCAGGTCATTTTAGGAACCTTCTTAGCAAAATAAATTTTCACCACATGTACCTCATGATCCTTCTGACTTTGCTGATCATAAGCTATTTGACGGGGATTTGCTGTATAGCTGTCTTTTTCTTGTTCGTCACTCATATCGCTGTATTTTGAGCAGATTAGTAAAAATCCTTTGAGTTCTTATACTTTGTTTCCAGGTCTTTGATCACTTTCAGTTTTAATTGGGAAGGCAGATCTTTTAAGGTCACATTCAGATCTTCATTGATTGTACATGTATTGTCTTCTCCACAATAATATCTGATATGATGCAGGTACTTTTTATGCTTATAAAATAGAATGTATGAGACCTGTGTATCATTATCCATGTTTCCGCAATACGTAAAAGGAATTAATACTGCCTGATGTTTATCTATTGTAAAATTGGATATATTATTTGTTTTTAAATTGATTAAACCAGATTGTGCATACGGATAATTGTAAGTTACATTATCTGTATAATGTTTATTTTGAACAGTGGCATTGATAAGGGTTACCGCACCATCAAACCTGTTTTTTTCAGCATTACAAGGGTTTATGACTTTTACAGTAAGCTTATTGGACACCGTTCCGTCTTTAAAATCTTTACTGATCATCAATGAATCCTGATAGTATACTTTCAAACTGTCATGCACAGGCTTTTGCCCGAACACAGGAATGAAGAAAAATAATATTAAACTAGTAACCAAGCTTTTCATTTTTTTAATATTTGAAAACATTCATCTACCAACAGAATTTATCTGATACTGCATATTCTGTACATTGATCAACTGTCTTTAATTTACCCTTAACAATTTTATTTTTATAAAGCTTTCTTTCTCTGGTATCACTCACTCCTGTTATAAGATATTTTCCTGTTTTGTCCCAGCCGTAGAATGCTGCTTTATCAAAAAAATCAGGCTCGAAAATAAACTTGCTTTCTTTTTCAGACCATCTGTAAAATTGATACATATCATTGTCTCTCATAGAGCTTGCAAAATCCAGAATAAGAAGATCTTCATACCCGTCTTCATCAATATCCATAACTGTTATAAAATTCAGATGACCATTCCTGAAATCAACTTTATCATAACCGATATAATCATTTTCTATAAATCCGCTATTCTTATAATAATTATAAGTATAATAATATGAATTGTAATTGATAACTTGCGAATGTTGAAATTCAACAGTTCCTTCTATACATTCATATGCAGACTTAGGTAAAAAGCTCGTACCTTTTTCTACTTCAGGAATCGTATAATGTTTTCCTCTTAACAGATCTTCAGACCTAGAGAGCAGCAATCGAATGTCTATCTTTTTGTTATTTGCTTTCAGAGGAATGGTTACCATATACTTTAATGGTACTCCCAATGTATCTATATTTTTTTGTGAACTTTGTTTCTTGGAAGGCACGGGAGATCGTATTTTACCTTCAACCTCTGTAGAATCAATTCTTGCTATATTGATATCTTCATTGTTTGAGATATTTTTAGGTTGATTTCTTACACAGGAAATCAGCAGAATTAGTATTAAAACATATTTTTTCATTCATATTACTAATCTTTTATTAACAATTTTTTATTTTTCATTTATTGTCCAAATAGCTTTTTTATCTTCTTCAAATTTCTTTCTATCCTCTTCAAATTTTTTTAAATTATAGCTATTGTCAACAGGGAAATTATTTTTTTGTATTTCTATAGATTGAAAAGCTTTTATTGAATTAATTGGCTTATATTTTTTTATTTCCTTGCATCCATTTTTGGGAATGCAAATACTAATACTATCAATCAGGTTACTTTTTTTATTGACAAAATAATTTAATTGGGCAAAAAAATTATTTTCATTTTTAGTCAATTTTTCTCCCAAAAAATATTTAGAATAATAGTTGCCTTTATTATATCCAAAAAGGATCCAGATATGGTTTATGTTATTCTTAGGAATATTATCTAAAATCATTGTATGGTAATTTTTCAGTTTATCTGAACTTATCTTTGTTGAATCTATGATATTAACTTTTGATGATTTTATAAATTCATTCTTGCTAAAGTTTTGGATGAAATCCTTAAAAGGAGTTTTGGTATCATAATAGAAATGTCCTTCTCCTAAAATATCAACGTTATAATGCCTTTGAGCATTATAAAACGTAGAAAAAATAATTAGTCCTAAAAAAAGTATGTTTTTCATATTTTATATTTTATATTCCTCTTCGCATTTCATCCCACTGCCATTTGTAATATGCTAATCGTGTATTCTTATTCTTATCTGTAGAGTCTTCTACATCAACTCTTACTCTTTCTGAATAATCCATAAAGTTATCTGTATGTCCTTTATAAAATCTATATGGACTATTGTCAAATAAGTGCCACAACCCTAAATTATGACCAAACTCGTGAGCAATTGTAGGGTTGTCTAATGCTTGTTCGGTAAAAAAAACAACAGTGTTTCCAATCGGTTGTGCCGTTTTTAAATAGGCAAAAGCATCCACATTTATTACTCTAATAGAAAAAGACTCATTGCCTGCGGGATCTTTTGTAATAAAAAATCTTTCTTCTTTCTTTCCCATTTGAACAAAAATATTTGCAAAAAACATAAATTTATTTTTATCGTTTATGTTTCTTACTGGGTTTTTATTTGCTCCATTTTTTTCATATAAACTCATTAAATCATTTCTGAAAATTTCTAAATCTTCTATCTCATTTTCAGCAATTCTTGTAGACGCTTTTTTGGGAGAGATTTCTAATTCTTTCATTATTGAAGTCTTTTCTAAACCATATTTTTCTATCAATGTTTTTCCACTTTCTTTATATAGTCGCAAATCAAAATCTTCAGGTGTTTTTATTTTGCATTGAATCAGAGCTTGATTTAAAACTTTTGTATTTAAATAAGTTTCTAAATCGCTGCCTCTTTTTCTTTTTAACACCCTTGAACTTTCATTATTGATTAAACAATCTACAATTGTTATATCTATATTTTTAATTTCATTATTAGCATAGATGAACAACTTTCCAATCTGTTCATTCGTTTTTTCTTGATCTCCATCTTTTAAAACTGCTTTTACTATAATTTCTGTGTCTTTTGATATTGCCTTGTTACATTTTACTGTTATCCCTTTTTTTGCTTCTTTTATACTTTTTGCAATTTTAGGCGTAATTTCAATATCAGTATTTTTGCATTCAAAGTGAATTTCTATTTCAGCAGGTTTTTTTATTTTTTCATTTTCTTTAAAATCTTCAAATACTTCAATGTCCAATTTAATTCCGTTTATATGAGGAGAGTTTGGATAATCTATCGGAAATATAGATAACCAGGTACAATAATAGTCTTTCTGAAATCTAACAAATGGGCTATATTGAGTTTTTAACTCTTCAAAATTTTCACAAAGAGGTGTTTTTGTAGCTTCAGCTTTTCCGTTAGATTTAGTTTTTATAGGAGTAGGAGGATTACTATTATTATACAAAACTTTTTCCACTGGTGCAATATATTCTTCTCTTAACCAATCAAAACCATATTCTCCTTTGTAAGAATTTCCTCTTCTAAAATTGATTAAAAATTTATAATCAATTTCAGTTTTTGGCTCTTCCGGTGTTAAAACTCTATCCACTTTAGGAATGGGTGATGGAGAAGCAGAATTAAATTCAGGATCACAATCGATATAAGATTCTTTTACCAAAACGGTTTGCTCCTGTATTTGAGTCGTTCCCGGGTTTTCCCATGGCGTTAATTTGATAACGCTCATGCAGGGTGGGGGAGACATGTTTCTTGCCGGCCATTTGGGATGTCCGCAGGTTCCTTTGAACTGAAGGTTGACCATATTGTTTCCATCGCCTATTGTCGCAAACGGCTGATCCTGAAGGTTGATTTCATTGGAGGTCACTTTCAGCTCTCCAGGCCCCTGAGCATAAGGGCATTTCAGTGTAGCTCCATTCATTACCATTTCTCTTTTTTCGGTAGGAGAAGGTTCGCTGGATTTTTTCTGTTGTTCTGCTCTTTTTTCAGAAAGCTTTTGATCGTGTGTTGAAGTTTTCTGATCTTCCATGTGTTACTATTTTGGATGGGATTCAATGGTGAGGTGGTTGTTCTATTCGTGGGCTGCCAATGAAAAACTGACTTTCATCCCTCGGATAGTTTATCCCTTACTTACTTTAACGTCTTTTCCGCCCTGGAATACGGCCAATGAGGTTCCTCTCAGTTTTAAATCGCCTTTTGAGGTCTGTATATCGGCTTCTCCGGAAATACTTTTAAATTTACTTCCTGTACTTTCTGTCTGATCCTGCTTTACGGTAACAATTTTATTTTCAGAGGTCTGAGTATATCTTTTTGTAATCGATTCGGTATGATCATTTCCTATATTCAGGGTGCTGTCCTGCCCAATTTTTGTGGTCATATTCCTTCCCACTGAAATATGCATATCTTCCCCTGCGGTGAAAGTCATATTTTTCGGTGCGGTAACATTGATATTCCCTTGGCCATCCATAAAATAAGTATTTCCACTTGGGTCTTTAATGGTAACACTTCTATCAGCATCATTCATTAAAACCCTAATTCCGCTTCTGGTTTGTATAGACTTCAGATGATTGTCCAGGCCTCCGCCCAAACCTACCTGCCCATGAAACATTCCTCCCATGGCAAATGGAAAATCGGGGTTATGGTATTCAAACCCTACCATGACCTGATCGCCAATTTCAGGAACAGCCACAAAACCCCTGTTTTGAGTGATCGCATCTGTTCCTCCGGCGTCAGGACTCATCATTCTGATAAAGTGGGTAGTATCATTTAACTGCCAGTCAAACCTTACCTGTATTCTTCCCTGATTCAATGGATCTACATTGGAGATCACAGTGGCTACCTGCGGTTCTGCTTTTGGCATTTCAAAATCAGGTTTTGGCATAAAACCGGTTCCTTCGGCGATGGCTTCAAAGCTTCCTTTATAATAGCCTCTTGCATCTACTTCATGGCTTACTTCTGTAATCATCAGTGTTGTAAAATGAGAGGTTTCATTACTGTCTTCCTTTCTCATCGCCAGATCTGCCACACAGCCAATATAAAGGAACGGAACGGTAGTCTTTCCCGAAACGGTAAAAACTTCTACCGCCTTACTTCCCCTTGCGCTTTTCTGGGAATCATCCACATCAAGAAATACATTGGGATTGATAGGAGTAGGGGTTAATGAGCGGGTGGTGAATATAGTCTCATTCAGCTCATATGCCTTAGAAGATAATTCTCCTAAATGGTTGATCCGGTCATCAGTACCCACCATTTTTGTATGTCTGCTGCTGTTATAACCAAAGTATTCGGGTTTGGTGTGAACAGCTCTTAGTTCAACGTTCACATCAATGACATTGCTTCCATATACCAATAGGATAGGTTTCTCAGAAGGAGGGAGCTTTCCGAAATGAAGGATTTCTCCATCATAATAAAACTGTTCACCATAAGCTTCTGCAATCCTTGTCAGGTAATTGTAATGCGTTTCGTTGTATTGTGCGCTGTAGCTGATATAACTTTTGTTCTGGGTGTCTACCCTGAAATCAAATTTGCTTGTCCCTAAAGTTTCCTTGATAATCCGGTCTGCAATAATATTGGTATTCACAGACTGGGTGCCGCCGAAGCTTTGGGTATGGGGAGCCGCATCCATCAGAATCGTAGGGCTCATTCCTTTTAAGATAATATTTCCCAGACTCATTTTTTCCTGACTGAAGGCTACTTTGGTAATGATACCCACAAATGTTCTCTCTGGAGTTTCATTTTCGTAATCTTTATATTTAAAAACAATGGTGATTCTTTTTCCTAAAAACTTTTGGGCCTGCTGAAGGTTGTGGTTTTGTACCTCTCCTAAAGAATCATGAGCCAATACCAGTTCAAAATCATGGTGCTTTCTTGCACTCTGCTGCAAACGAAAGTGTTTAAAGTGATTGATTGTTTTGCCCTCAACCACAATTTCCAGTTTTACCACCCGGTTGATCCCCGAAATGTGGTTTTCTGAAACTTTCTCAGAATTTGAGGTGTTTTTCATAATATTTGGTGCGTTTTTTTGGATCTTATGTCACCGAAGTTAGATAAAAAAAATAGTACAAAATGTAAATTTTTGTTAAATCTGAAAAATTGTAGTAAAACTACGATTGGTTTATTTAAATGACTTTAAATTAGACGTTTGTATAAATTCTTAGGATTGATGGAGTTCTGGTTCGGAAAGTAGGTTTTGAAGTATTGTTTAAGGTTTGATTGAAATAAAATCTTCAACGTGGGGAGACTTCGGAGAGCGGGTTGACTCTTGCTTTTTGAAAAGAAAATTTTTAAAGCTGTAAAAATATTAGATAATAGCCCTCGCTATCGCACGATTGTATCGTGTGGTTTTATCTCAACCATTGTCTCACAAAGTTTTATCTTTATAAAAACATAATTGATGAGTCGTAATTACAAATTTCACAATCCTCAAGGATTATATTTTATAAGTTTTGCTGTGGTAGGTTGGTTGGATGTTTTTATTAGAAATGAATACAAAGAAATTCTATTAGAAAGTTTAAGATTTTGCCAACAGAGTAAAGGAATGGAAATACATGCATGGTGTATTATGTCAAGCCATGTACATTTAGTTTTCAGAAGTATAAACGGGCAAAAGCCTGAAGCTCTAATTGGTGATTTGAAAAGATTTACAAGCAAGGCAATTGTGGCAGCAATCAAAGAAAATCCTACAGAAAGCAGAAAAGAATTCTTATTAGATTTCTTCGTTAAAGAAGGTGCAAAAACTTCAAATGTAAGTCAATATCAATTTTGGAGACATGATAACAAACCTATTGAGTTGTGGAGCAATAGAGTGATTAATCAGAAGATTAACTATATACATCAAAACCCTGTGGAAGCAGGTCTGGTTTTTCGTGCGGAAGATTATAGATACAGTAGTGCTATAGATTATTCCGACGAAAAAGGACTTTTAGATGATATTGTTGTTTTCAGAATGTTTGATTTGTAGTATATAAACCACACGATGCAATCGTGCGGTAGCGGGGGAGACTTCGGAGAGCAGGTCTAGTTTTTCGTGCGGAAGATTATAGATACAGCAGTGCTATAGATTATTCCGACGAAAAAAGGCTTTAGATGATATTGTTGTTTTCAGAATGTTTGATTTGTAATATATAAACCACACGATGCAATCGTGCGGTAGCGGGGGTCTCCTTTGACACCAATGGCTAATATATTATATACTATTCATTATGTTGTTATTTATTGTATAGGTATAGGAGTTTTTCTTCATTTTCTAATAATGAACCTAGAATTAATTATTAGAAATAGAAAATCTTAGTAGATATAGCAGAGCTATAGATTATTCTGATGTAAAAAGGCTTTTGTGTGAAGAGAATTTGGTTGATATCCTTGTCAAGGTTTAAAACCTTGACAAGGATGCTTTTTATTGATGCTTTTTTACAATATTCTACCGGAGAAGATACCAGATTGCGGCTGCAATTCCAGCATAAGCTGTAACTGTAATAATATCAGCTATGGGTTTTGAAAATCTTTTTTCTGCAATTTTATCACCATTGATCTGGTTCTTATGGAATTTCAGGATTTTTTTAGGATTATTAGCCGGATGAGCAACCAGACTGTCGCTTTCCCATCGGTCAACAATTATTTTATAGCTCTTGCCGTCAACATCAATTTTAACATTTTTATTAGGAGCTAGTTTCTCCTGAATGTTGACTGGAGCAGGGGCAGGTGTTTGTTGTGTGTTGTTGTTCTGGGGTTGAGCTGTTTTCATTGTGGCAACCATACTATTAGCAACAGCTGTTCCTTTTTTAGATTCCTGCTTATTGTCAGTGGCAGGAGCCGCTGTTTTTTTTACCTGATAAGTATAGCAGCTGGTAAGAGAACATAATATGAAGATGAGATAAAGATTCTTTCGCATTGGCCAAATTTAAGAATTAAACGGAATATTTGATATTTTCTTTTGAAAGATCCTGTTTTTTTGAGAGAAGGGCAACTCTTTGACTGTGTTTTTTGATCTTTATGACTGCAATAACTTATAATTTCAACTTCATTATTTATTATATTCCTGATATTTTATATTGATAGCTTTATGTACGGAATAGCTTAAAGAAAAAGCCTTTCAGGAGAACTGAAAGGCTTTTAATATTAAGATCTATTATTTAAAAATTTGCTGGTCATAAAGAAGATTGTCGTCTTCATCAAAACTTATGATGGTAACTTTATACTGTTTCGCACTGTCGTTATTGAAAAACTTGATTCTTGGCGGAACATAATCACTGTCAAATAAATTAGGATTCCAGTAAAGGGTTTCGCGGGTATCGTTTTCAATTTTTGCATTCTCATCCAGCATTTCAACAAGGAACTCTGAAGGTTTATCATAGCCTTTGACAACAGATGAATTGTTTTTTGGAGCTTCTTTTCCTTTGTTTTTAGGTTTCATATCACCTTTCATTGTGTAGATGGCTACCGCATCACCTATTAACCCTGCTCCTTTAATGATTTTTACCATAGCAATATTGTTGATAGGCAGTGTGGAAATCATAGAAGGGTCTGTTGCAATCTCATCTAAATACAGCTTCGCTTGCTGGCCTCGAATATAAGGAACATTGATCCCTGAACTATTTCTTTGGAACGTTAAACCGGCAGCTCTTCCCTGTAACCATTCTAATATATTGATTGATCCTTCGGCATGCTGATCTTCATTCACAAAATCGAATATTGTAGAGTTCAGAGAATTGAACATTCCTGTGGAAAGCTGCTTATCCAACTCTTCTTTTGGATCTTTCTTTTTTCCGGTTAATTCTACTTCTTTTATTTCCTGTACTTCAGCACCTTCTATCTTTTTATTGTTTTTCTGAGTGTTGATTGCTCTGGAAATAGCTGGTGGAAGGGTTTTATTTCCGGTGGATTTTACAAGTTTATATTTTGTCTCCGGGAAAGTCCCGCTAAAGGGTGTAGGATTTACTAAAGGTTCTGCCGTTACGAATAAATTATCAGCACTTGATTCTTTATCATTTCCTGAATTGGCAAATAAGGAAACACTCAAAGGTTCATCATTGCTGAGGTTATTCAGATAAACATATCCGCTTTGATCGGTTTGAAACGGGCTGATAACGGGTTCGTTTTTACCTGACTTCAATAGTAGAATCACACTGGAATTGATAATCAGTGCATTGTTTTTAATAGGCTTTACCCTATAAGAAAGATATTTTGGTGACTTGGTTTTAATGGCGGGCACGGATCCGCTAAGCACGGAATTCCAGTCAAATCTTTTCCATTTTTCAGAAATAAGCAGGGCATCCAAAGCTTCACTATTGGCATTTTTAGTAAAATACTGTGCCGGATTGTCGATTTTTGTTGTGAAATCTCCTGTTAGCCAAAGGCTGCTCAGTATATTTTCTTCTTCAGGCTTATTGCTGCCGTCATCCTCACTTACCAAAACCGTATAGTTCTTAAAATAGGATTCAGGAGAAAGATCAATGCTGTTAAAAGATCTTGGAGTCTGTTTTATGCTCTGGCCTATAATTTCTGCTTTTGCAAGTTTTAAATCATTCGGTTTTATGAAGCATAGTCTTTGAGCAACCAGATTATCCTGATCATCAAAAATCGCTAATTGGAAAACCCCGTTTGCTCCATTGCTTACTTTAGTAGGAATAAGGCTTGAAGCTTCATTCGTTAATTGTTTAATATTGGCTTTATACGCAAGATGGTTATTGATGGTTCCTACCACCTTATAATTTTGAATCTGTTGTTTTAGATTAACGCCTTTTAAGGTATATTTAATTCCTTCTTTAGAGCTGTTAACTTCTAAATGGAGACCGCTGTCTGCAACCTGGGGAAGGTCTATTGTTTTACTTTTTCCTGTATTATCCTGAATGATGGCCTGGTATTTTTTTCCTGAAGCAGGAGTGATGGTAAAAGAGGCAACATTTTTATCAAAAGACTTAAAGGAGGCAATAGAAACAGTAGGGTTTTGTGCATCAATTACTTTTCCGGTCCAGTTTTCCGGTAAAGAAGTACTGCTTGATACTCTTACGGCAAACTTTGTGGGAGTACCGTTAATGAAATTTCCGCCTTCCGGAAATGCTTTTGCAGACCAATCGGAACTTTTAGCAATTGTTAATGATTCTGTGGAATTGGGATTGTAAACCGGAAGTGTTTTAACGATTTGAAAATCTTCACTAAAGTTGGTCATGTAAGGCGTATAAGCTCTTACAAAATACACCTGTTCAGGAAGGTCTTCTTTCAGTTGGAAATCACCGCTGCCCTCACCATTAGTAAGAAGAACGGTTCTCCAGTCGATTAATTTTTTATCAGAATTATATAATTCTACAAATAGAGTAGTAGATAATGCAGAACGGTTGTATCCGTCGAATACAAAGCTTTTAAACCAGATTTTGTCACCAGCTGCATATTGGGTTTTATCGGTAAGTAAGTATACTTTTTCCTGTTCGTAATTATCCTCAAGACTTGTAAGTGCCTTTTCCAGTTTAGTTTGTGCCAGTATAGGCTGCACCATGGAAAGAAGCAATACACCGAATATATTTTTCATAGAAATCTTAACGCATTTTAATTCATGGCTAATTTAATCAATTAAGACTTCAGAAACTGATATTTATCCTCTTATTTTAAAAGAAAAACATCAGATGGATAATATTCCTTTGAATATGATTTCTTAATCTGTTTTTTTTTATAGTTTGAGTTACAGAAATGCATCAGTAGGTGAAGTTTTGAATATTTCCGGTTGTATTAAAAAGGGAAGATCATCGAAATCGTTCCGGTCTTTGCTTTTTTGCCGCATGTTCCACCAGCTCATTAATGCGTTTTTTACGGGTTTCCGGCCGTTTAGCAAATGTTACCCAGTGCAGCATCATTTTTTTTACTGTTTTGCTGAGAGATAAAAAATAGTCTTTTGAACCTGCATGGGCTGTAAAAGCGTGTTCCAGATCATTGGGGATGAGGAGTTCTTCAACACTATCCAGGCTGGTCCAAGAGCCATTTTGTTTGGCAGTCTCAATACTTTCGAATCCGGCGGCCTGCATCAATCCTTCATCTATAAGTTTCTGAACTTTTTCTTTATTGATTTTAGACCAGATGCTTTTGATTTTACGTTTGCTATACAATTGCATAAATGAGTGGGAATTCACAGTTTTTCTTGTACTGTCAATCCACCCGAAACAAAGCGCCTCATCCACAAGCTCACTCCAGCTGACGGTAGGAAGACCTGATTTTTTAGTATTGCAGATCAGCCATATATTCTGAACTGAACGATGGTTTTGCATTAGCCATTCACGCCATTCCTGTCTTGTATTTATTGTAATGGTATTTTTTTCTAAATCTATTTTCATTGTGCTGTTATTTTGCTTTTATTTTTTTTAAATTCACTAATCTATGCCATATGACAGGTAGAGTTTACATGAAACACTATCATGCGTGATAAGGATTTTGTTTACTTTAATACAACAAAATTAGCAGTATCAATGACAGCTATGTGTCAGGGGTGAATAAAATATTTATGATATCATTCCAGCGAGTACCTGGTCTCTGCGATGAGATAATGTTCCGTTTACTTTAATGATGTCTATTCCAAAGTCACTGATCCAATCATAGAGTAAATCATTGACCTGATTTCTGAGTTTCGGAAGCTCTATCTGGTGAATCGGGATTACATCCGGTTCTTCAATGGGAACCAATACAAAAAGGTCAATTTCAGCAATGACTGCCTGCATTTTTTCAAAGAGCATTTGGATATTTCTACTGGGGTCAAGAATATGAAGGTAGGCCAAAATATCAAGGACACATCTGTCAAATACTACATTGTCTCCGCTTTGATATATCAGTTTTGACGAATAATTGAATTGTTCAACAAAATCTTCAGCATCAGGAGTTTCTGAAAATTCATAACCACATGATTCCAATTGATAATAAGGCTCTGTCTCAAGGGTATAACCTGGAAGATGCTCCAGGAGTTCTTCAGCGAGAGTGGTTTTGCCAACGTTGTGAGCACCGAATATTGCAATTCTCATATTTCACTTAATTTGATCATTAGTTTTTCTTTTATCATCTTATAAATGAAAACATAAAACCTTTCTTTAAAGATATTAAAAATGGTTGGTATGAATGTTTTTAAAAAATAAAAGCACCAATATAATCAGTGCTTTTTGGGCTCCAAGGAGCTCTATACCTTATAAATAAAATAGCGTTATTCTATCCATAGATGCCCCATCGAATAGGTTTTGGCTTTCCCTGCCACAATCACTCTTTCATTTTTGTTTTCACAAAAAAGCTGGCCGCCTCTTTCTGAGAGCTGACGGGCAAAAAGCTTATCTTTTCCCAATCTTGATGACCAGAACGGAATAAGTGAGCAGTGTGCTGAGCCGGTTACAGGGTCTTCAAGAATGGATGACTGCGGAGTAAAGTACCTGGAAACAAAATCACTATCTGTACCTGCTGCTGTCACCGCAACTCCACCTGGATCCAGGTTGAGAAGATCGAAAACAGATCTTTCGACGGTGATCTTTTTGATATCTTCCTCAGACTCGTACACAAGAATATAGTCTCTTGATTTAAAGACTTCTTTAGGCTGAATATTGAGAGATTGAATGATATTATCCGGAAGTGCAGAGGGTTCAGGCATTCTTGACGGGAAATCCATATAATAAAATCCGTCTTTTACATCCACGGTTAATTCACCGCTTTTGGTTTCAAAAACGATTCTGCTATTCGGATAACCTAAGATGGAAGCCAGGCAATGAGCAGTGGCAAGGGTAGCATGTCCGCATAAGTCCATCTCTATTTCGGGAGTAAACCATCTTAGGTGAATCTTTTCACCATTATCAATAAAGAAAGCAGTTTCTGCTACAGCATTTTCTCGGGCTATCTTTAAAAGGACTTCATCGGGCAGCCAGTTTTTCAATGGGACAACACATGCAGGATTTCCATGGAAGATCTCTTCTGTAAACGCATCTATTTGATATAATTCTAACTTCATGATTGAGAAAATTTAAGGTTGTAATATGGGATTATAAAATAATATTTGTTGATGGTTACGACTGTTTTTGCTTTTTAAACACTGAAAAACCATCTGATGACTCCTCTCTTTTCTTTGTTTTTAAAGAGAAAAGAGGGTGGTTGTTCAATAGTTTCATGGTAGGTGATTCAAATTTCCAGTTTGGCCTTTTATCCAGAAAATAAAAAACAGCACCATCATTGGTTTCAATTTCGAAAAAATCATCCGAAAATTTATTCAGCGTATTTCTTACAGGCATATAGGTAATTTCTTTTATTTGCTCAGCAGGATAAGAAATTTTATTGATGATAAGGCCATTATCTGTTAGAAAGACATTGGCAGGAGGAAGATTTTTTTCCAGCATCCGATATTCTGATAAACAGATAAGTGGGAAAAAAATGAAACAAAGAATAGTAGGAAAAATTAAGGTGATAGGATCTTCTTCTTGTGTACTTAAAAAATAACAGGCTGTTGTTACTATATGAACGAAAATAATAATCACTCCATACCTGTAAAAGAAGAACTCGAAATAACTTGGGTTTAATTTTTTCACGAATGATAGTGTTTGGTTTTCATAGCCATGGAGGCAGAAATGTATTTTCTTTTATAAAAATACAAAAGTTTGTCCTAATATTTATATTGATTTTTTTCAGTATTTTAAATTATTTAAGCTCTTTTGTGCATTATTTTGAAGGAATGGTGAAAATTCGTTTTGAAAAAGTAGGGCTTTTTTCTAATGATTAGTGTATACATAAAATATCACCACTTATTTAAAGTGGTGATATGGTATTTTGTTTGGCCAAGGCTGTATGACCTTAATCAGTTTTAATGAAATGGATAAGGTTAAGCGCCTGCTTCTTCGTCAGTGAAAATCTTGACGCCGGCTTTCTTTTCAATTAACTGAAGCGGGTATAGTTTCGGATTGTATTCTCCGTTTAAAACTTCGTTCAGAGCATGCTTTTTAGAAGTACCGAATGTAACAATCAAAATATTGTCAGCTTTGTTGATGATAGGCTCTGTCAAAGTAATTCTGAACATTTCCTGAGGTTTCAGATAATAAGCAGCCACCCATTTTTCTTTTTCATCCAGAATTGCTTCTCCCGGAAATAAAGACGCTGTATGGCCATCATCACCCATTCCTAAAAGGATAAAATCAAAAACACCTTCTTCACCTAATACGTTTCTGATTTTTGCTTCATATTCTTTAGCATAATCTTCAGGTTCAATTCCATCTTTATACATTGGGAAAATCTGATCTTTATTCACTGGTACTTTATCTAAAAGTGTTTCCAGGGTCATTTTGAAATTACTTTTTTCATCATCCAGCGAAACCCATCTTTCATCTACCCAGAAAATATAGACCTTGCTCCAATCTATTTTATCTGCATATTGCGAAGTGGCCAATAAACTGAAAATGGCTTTTGGTGAAGAGCCGCCGCTTACGGCTGCTACAAACTTTCCATGTTTTTGAATAGATTGTTCTGAAAGCTCAACAAATGTATCTGCCGCTTTTTGATATAAAGTATCTAGTGTATTAAATATTGTGATATCCATTTTTATTTCTTCGTTAAATTCTAAATCCACTCATGCCCTTGTCTTTCCACCAAAGCATTGCTGTCGTCAGGTCCCCAGCTTCCTGCATCGTAATTAGGGAAAGAAGGATCTTTGGTTGTTTCCCAGGTTTCCTGAATCGTTTTGACAACATCCCAGGCTTCTTCTACCTGATCAGAACGCATAAACAAGGTAAGATCACCTGCAAGTGCCTCTAACAAGAGGGTTTCATAAGCTTCAGGAGTATCTGTCTGACAGGCAAAATTATCAAAAATCATTTCTACCGGCTTCAATTCTAATGAAAGTCCCGGCTTTTTAGACATAAACTGTAACCTTATATCCATTTGTGGCTGAATGTTAATAATCAGTCGGTTAGCGGATAAAGGGGATGAGCTTTCTGAAAATGTAGAATGAGGAAGAGGTTTAAACTGAATGGTAATATAAGAATGCTTCTCTTTCATTCTCTTTCCGGTACGTACATAGAAAGGAACGTTTTCCCATCGATGGTTATCCAGATAAAACTTTATAGCAACGAATGTTTCTGTATTGGAATCAGCGGCAATTCCCTCTTCCTGACGGTAGCCGTTTACTTTGGCTCCGTTTACTTTTCCTTTTCCATACTGACCCCGAACTGCATAATGATCTACTTTATCTGATGAAATTCTGCGGATTGATTTTAAAACATCCACTTTACGATCTCTGATCTCTCCAGACTCCAATGAAACCGGTGGTTCCATGGCTACCATACAGAGGATTTGGAGAAGGTGGTTCTGAATCATATCACGCAAAGCTCCTGTCTGCTCATAAAAGCTGGCTCTTGTTTCTACCCCTACTTCTTCTGCAACGGTAATCTGAACCGACTCTATATGCCTGTGATTCCATAAAGGTTCAAAAATTGAATTTCCGAATCTGAATGCTAAAATATTCTGAACCGTTTCTTTTCCCAGATAGTGGTCGATACGGTAAATTTGTTCTTCCTGGAAGGTTTGTGAAAGAAGAGTATTAAGTTCTATGGCAGATTCTTTATTGTGGCCAAAAGGTTTTTCAATAATAATTCGATCTTTTGAAGGATCTGAAGCGATAGAAGTATTCTTAATATGATTTGAAATGACAGATACAAAGTTCGGTGCAATGGAAAGATAAAATAATCTATTCCCTCTCATTCCGTAAACTTTGTCGAAATTTTCTAATTTATGATACAGATTTTGATAAGAATCTTCTTCATCCAGCTGATGCTGAAAGTAGCTGATGTGCGCCTGAAAACCTGCCCAATCTTCTTTGGTTACCGTTTTTCTTGAAAAGCTTTCCAGGTTTTCTTTAATATAAGCTCTGAATTTTTCATCCGTATTTTCAGCTCTTCCCAACGCTAAAATATTAAAGCCTTTGGGCATTCTGCCATCAATATATAAATTGTAAAATGCAGGAAAGAGCTTTCTTTTTGCCAAATCTCCTGTTGCACCAAAAATAACAATTGTGGTTGGGTGCAGGATTGTATTGTCACTCATTTTCCGGATTTATTTATTTAGGTTTTGCCATGAAGTGTGAAAAACTCCTTCTCTATCTGTTCTTTGGTAGGTGTGTGCTCCAAAATAATCACGCTGAGCCTGAAGTAGGTTTATAGGTAATGATTCTGTGGTATAGGCTTCAAAATATCCTAAAGCAGCTTGGGTTCCTATGCTTGGAATTCCGTTTGATGCAGCAAAAGAAGCTATTTTTCTTAATGAAGAAATTTTTTCTTTTACGATTTCTGAAATTCCCTGGTCTAATAGAATATTAGATAAATTCTGATCTTTAGAATATGCAGAATAGAATTTTTCTAATAAAACGGAACGGATGATACATCCACCTCTCCATATTTTAACAACATCTTTTAAAGGAATTTCAAACTGATATTCTTCAGAGGCCTTTACCAATAATGCCAACCCTTGAGCATAACTGATTAAAGTTGCTAAATAAAGCGCGTCACCCACTTCTTTGATGAACAATTCTGTATTTTCCGGAGTGGTTATTTCTTCTTTTGGATATAATTGAGAAGCTTTTACTCTCTCTTCTTTATATGCTGATATAATTCTGGAAGTTACCGCAACATCAATGGTCGGGATAGAAACACCAATTTCCATAGCCTGCTCAGAAGTCCATTTCCCTGTTCCTTTTGCACCGGCTTTGTCTAAAATTTGATCCACAAGAAAACCATCTGTTAGATCATCTTTTTGCTGGAAAATATCTCTTGTGATTTCAACAAGGAAAGAATTCATTTCCCCCTCATTCCATGTTTTGAACACTTCATAAAGCTGATCGTTGTTCAGGTTGGCTCCTTTTCTCAACAAATCGTAAGCCTCACTGATCAACTGCATGATGGCATACTCAATCCCATTGTGAACCATCTTTACATAGTTTCCTGCAGAACTTTTGCCCATGTAAGCGGTACAGGCTTCACCGTTAACTTTTGCTGCAATTAATTCTAACATAGGTTTTAACAGGTTAAAGGCTTCCAAATCACCACCAGGCATAATGCTAGGTCCTCTTCTTGCTCCTTGCTCGCCTCCTGAAACGCCCATTCCCATAAAATGCAGGTTTTTGGATGCTAAATCAGCAATGCGTCTTTCAGTATCTTTGAAATAAGAATTCCCCGCGTCAACTACAATGTCTTTCGGGCTGAGAAGCGGTGTAATGCTTTCCAGAACAGCATCTACAGGTTTTCCTGCTGGAACCATTAAAATAATTTTTCTCGGACTCTCCAAAACGGAGATAAACTCTTCCAGAGAAGCTGTTCCCTTCACTGAAGTTCCTGGAGTTGCTCCCTGATGAAGTTCTTTTACTTTTTCCTCATCCAAATCGAATCCTGCTGTAGAAAAACCGTTATCGGCAATATTGTAAAGCAGGTTTCTTCCCATGACTCCGAGACCGATGACCCCGTAATTGTACTTTTCCATTCTTATCTTATTTTAAGATTTATTTTATTTTTACAAGTCAAATTTACGGAAATGCACAGCAGTAAAAAAAATATATGAAATTTTCTTTCAATCGCTGTGGTAGTTATCATCAACTGAAAAGCTTATAAACAATGGAAATACATTGATATAATTCATGCTGGCTATTCATTTAACTATTCATGAGTTTAAAAAAGGTTGATCCATTGAAGTGTAGGGTTTCTTTAAATACTATTCATTGTCTTGAAAGAATAATAAAATCACCACTTTATATAAAACGGTGATTTTTTTTGTGTTAATAGAAACTTTGCCTGATAAATGTAAATGAGGGCTTTTAGCTCTTGTATTACTATTCTAATCGCACTACATTAATAATGAAGGGAGCTGCAATATTTGTGGAACTCGGGGTTGATCCAAAAGAAAGTGCCTGGAATGATAGAACCTGGCCTGCGTTCATTTTTAACAACGTAGAGTTTGTACAGGTAATAAATGATGGGGCTCCGTTTTTTTCAGGGAGCGGAACTTTGGTACTTGTAAATGACTGCTGAATTCCGTTTAAGCTGATTTGAGCATATCCTGTATATCCATCTCCATCGTCTTCGCTTGAATCTCTTTGAGGGTAATTAATTATAAAATCTACCTTATATAATCCGGCTGCATTGGCTGTAAAAGTATTTCCTGACATTTCGCTCAGATTATCAAAAGTCTTTGCAGAAGTTACTGCATTGGTAAATGTGTTATTTAAGGTTATTATTGCTGTGCCGGTTCCTCTTGCTGCACTTACGTTCGATGAAGTGCGTAATTGTACAACACCAGTACTGTTTACAGCTAAACTTCCTACAGGACTTGATGCACCCTGCAATCCTTCCAGTCTTAAAGGGTTTGTAGCGTTGATGTGAAGTTTATTAGTTGCAGAGGAAGTTCCTACACCTATATTTCCTGTGATTGGATTGATTCTCATTCTTTCAATCAACCCTCCGCCTACAGAGTTTCCGATATAGAAATCTTCTTCTGAACCGTTGATTAATGTGGAACCCGAACGAACGGACCCTAAAGCCCAGTTGGCACCACCTGAAGAAGGACCGCTGTTGGTAAAACCCAGTAATGAGTAATTTCCCGTAGCTAAAGCAGAAGTATTTCTTAATGATAAAATTCCATATGGGTTGGTTCCGGCTGCAGCATCAATCAAATTATATCTGTTGGAGGATGGAGTGGTGGAAACTACATGTAAACGTGTTTCAGGAGACGCTGTTCCCAACCCAATTCTGTGATTGGCTGCATCTACTGAAAAAGTAGTTCCGTCAACAGAAAAACCATTAATAGCGGTAGAGGTAAAGGCTAATGTATTGGCATCCTGTGTTACGACTCTGTTTCCGGTAAGATTTCCGTCAGTATTGTAAATATTTGTTGTGATTGCTATCCATTGAAATCCTGTGAAATAGTGATATCCTGTGTTATGAATGCTGCCTACCTGTGCGATACTGGGGGCAAACCCGGCTGGGGTAATAATGTCTGTGATATAAACAATGGCACCTATCTGGTCGCTTCCATACGTTCCGAAATCTTTTGCAGCTAATTGCTGCTTAGAAACTCTTGGTGGTAGAAGACCATCTTTCATATGAGGGCTTGTACTTCCTGTAACATCTAATGTTGCATGGGGAGTGTCGGTATTAATCCCTATCTGTGCAAATGTGGTTGCAGCTGTTGCACACAAAGCGATAAAAGAATAAAATTTCTTAGCTTTCATGTTATCGGTTATTAGTTTGTAGTTTTTATGATTTTTTTAAATAAATGATTTATTTCATTAATTTGTGATAAATAAAAGGCCTATTATATATCGTCAATCAGATGCACAAACATATTTCAATTTTCAGTTTTATCATTACGTATAAATACTGCATTTTATGAAAAAGTGTTTTCCAGAGTAGGGCAGGCATTACTTATATTGCAGAACATAGGTGATTGACAATTATTTTTACTGTTTTTTTTCAATTCACTTGTGTCTTTTGTTTTGTACTTTTCTTTTTAATTTAGTAACTAGAATATTGTTACTTGAACTAGATTCATATAAATTTTATAGCTAAAAAAGATGACCATAAAAATCTATAAACCTGAAGATCCCTTATTAAAAAAATATATTGAATGCTTTTATATTTTAGAACAAACTTCAGATGAATCCCCTGCTATTTATTTTACTTTTCCAAGCATCTATACTATTGTCACCATTAGTGAAAACACAGAAACTCTGGCCACCAAAAACAAAATAACGACTAGATACTGTCCATCCAAACCTATTGAAACCAACCTGGTAAGTAATTTTAATGAGCCGGTACTGGTCAGCTATGAAGGCAGAATTAATGAAGTTACGACTTACTTCAAGCCATTGGGAATCAATTCATTTATACCGAATAATTTAAAAGAGTACTCGGAAGGAAGCTTTCCTGATTTTAGTCCATATGAGGATTATAAAGAAACCATGACCGCCATTCTTTCCATAAAAGATCCGTCTGAAAAGATCCGTGCGATAGAATTGTATTGGCTTTCAAAATTTCGTCCGTTTGAGAATGCCTTATTGACAGAGATCTTGACCGAAATGCTGGATACCAATAACACAGATCAATCTATGGCCCGGTGGTCTTATACAACGGGCCGGTCACGAACAACAATAAATAAGCATTTTGATCAGCATATTTGTAAAACGCCCTCTGAATTCAAAAAGATTATCAGATTCAGAGCTGCCATTCAAAGCCGGTTGGATGACAAAAATAGAGTAGGAATGCCTTATACCGTGGATTATTTTGACCAGTCACACATGATAAGAGATTTTAAAAAGCTAACAGGTTTTACTCCCAAAGTGTTTTTTTCGAAAACAACAACGCTTGAAAAAGGTCTTATAAAATGGATGTTTATTTAGTGGGTTTACAAAAATACAATGATGGTTATTGATTAAGTAGTAACATTGTGATCTAATAATATCATTCAATAGTTTATGAAGCTAATCCTAATCATACTGTTATTCCCCACTCTTATTTTCGGGCAGAAAAATATGGAAGCTAAGCTCGCAAAATATATGCAGGCCCAGGTTGAAGTGAATCATTTTAGTGGTACTGTCCTTGTGACAAAAGACGGTCGGGTGTTACTAAAAAAAGCATATGGTTGTGCAGATTACGAGTGGAATATTAAAAACACCATAGATACTAAATTTCAGCTGGCCTCAGTAACCAAACAATTTACCGCTGCAGCTATCCTTCTATTGGTTGAAAAAGGGAAACTGTCTCTTGATGATAAACTGAGTAAATTTTTTCCGGATTATCCCAAGGCTGATAGTGTTACAATTCATATGCTGTTATCACATACTTCAGGGCTGGCTATGGGCTTTAAAGAAATAGCCTTAAGTACCATGGATAAGGATTCTGCCTATGCCAAAATAAAGAAAATGCCTTATGAATTCTCTCCAGGCACTAAAAGCGGATACAGTAATATTGGCTATTATTTACTGGCTAAGATCATTGAAAAAGTATCAGGTGAGAAGTATGCTGTTTTCTTAAAGAAGAATATATTTGAAAAAGCAGGAATGAAGAATACAGGCGTCAGTAATAATGAATCTGTAGTTGAAAAAAAAGCAAAGGCTTATTGCCAGACAGAAAACGGGCTTATTCATAATCCTTATATCAATTGGGAAATTAATGTTGGCCATGATGGCGTTTATTCTACCATTGAAGACCTGGCTTTATGGGACAACGCTCTATATGGAACAAGTATTCTTTCCGATAAGATGAAAAAACTTATGTTTACGCCCTATGGCACTGAAAACTGGGGATATGGCTTTATTATCAATCCGTTTTACAATCACGGGCATCAGTTGATTGCTCATGACGGAGGTTTTTTTGGTACCATGACTTCTTTTGACCGATTTACGGATGATAAGCTTTTTGTGACTGTACTTTCTAATAACGAATCATTTTCTCATATCATAAGTTATGGACTTGCTGCTATTGCATTCGGAAAAGAGGTTGAACTTCCTTACAAACACCATCGAATTGAAATAGACCCAAGTTTATACGATGAATATGTCGGGCAATATGATAAAATTAACATATTGAAAATGGATGGTAAACTTTATTTCAACAACGTAGAAATGGAACTCATTCCGGAGTCAAAAACCAAATTTTTCAGAGCGGATAATCATGACAGGACCATAGAATTTATTCCGGACAGTGCGGGTTTTTACAATTCTATCATTTTGACAAAAGGCGGGGTAAAAGAAGTTATAAAAAGAACTAAATAGCCACTGCTAACAAGCTTTTGCATCAGATGGGCAGAATAGGCATTTTTCACTCTTGTTACAATATTATTTCATGATGTGGTATATTTTTATCCGTAAGCTTCGACGAATCATTAAAGTGGATTCTATCTTTGCTCTCTCACAATCAACAGTTTCAAATAAAATCTTTGCTATCATCCGTACATGATCTTTTTAATCACTAAAATCCTTAAATCTAGGTAGTTTCCCATTAGCATTTTATTTGTAAGTTAGTGCCGCAAAAAATAGTACGGTAAAATATATCGAACGATTTTGATTCAGAAAGATTCGAGTTGTTTTATCCTTCACTATTTTAAAAGAAATGATACACCATAAACCTAAAATTTATTAACATGAAGAAGACATTGATTATTCTATCCATAGGCGTTTTGCTTGCTGCCTGTAACAAAAAGGCTGAACAAAAAACAGATACAGCACACGATACTGTAGCCATAGAAAATCCTAGAGCAGCTGAAAAATCTTCAGGTGGAACCAATAGTTTTGATATCAACTCCATACCGGTTTCTACCACTGAATTGGGTGATCTTCCCTTTTTCAGTTTTCCCAAAGGACTGGCATTTCAAAACAAACCGGTACAAAGAAGTTATGATATGCTGTTTTTCCCACTTAATGGCGTAATGACCCCAATAGAAGGAAAAGTTTGGAAAACATATGTTGTCAACGAGAAAAGCAATACAGAAGAATGGTCGTTGCCTTATTTTTTGAAAAGCTATGATGACGCTATTACAAAAGTGGGCGGAGTAAAAATATTTGATGGTAAAGTTTCCCAGCAGGAGCTTGACAGAATAAAAGAAGACGCCAAATACTTTGGTGAAGAAGGCTCTATAGATTATTGGAATGAACCTGTAAAAGTATATGTCATCAGAAGGACCAATGGCGATGATATTTATATTCAGCTGTATGGAAATACTTCTACCGGAGCCATACAAATTCTACAAAAAACCCCGTTTAAACAAACGATTTCAATCCTAAAATCTGATGAAATAAAAAAAGAATTAGACGCAAAAGGCAAGGCGGTATTGCATATTAATTTTGATACCGACAAAGCGAGCTTACAACCCGATGGCAAAACAGCCGTAGATGAAATCACAAAAGTTCTGAAAAACGACAGCAGCCTAAAATTGGCTATCAACGGATATACTGATAACAGCGGAAATGATGCCCATAATCTCCAGCTTTCAAAAGACCGCGCAACAGCTGTATTGAATGCCATCACTACTTCAGGCATCGATAAAGCAAGACTTTCAGCAGAAGGCTACGGCAGTAAAAACCCGATAGCGGATAATAATTCTGAACAAGGGAAGGCGCAAAACCGTAGAGTAGAGCTGGTGAAAAAATAATGTAAACTCGTAATAAACTATTTAATGAGGAAAATCAGATATTTTACCCTTTTATTGGGAATGGTTGGAGCAGGCCTTTTTGGACAGACTCCTGAAAAAATCACTTTTAAAGATACTCAAAACCATTATCTGAAATTGGTTCCGAAGGATAAAGCTGAAGGAATACTTGTTATTTTACACGGAGGAGGTGAAAATGGCGAAAAAGTAATGAATCAGATTAAGCTGGATGATCTGGCATTGGAAAAGAATCTCATCGTATTACTTCCAACCTGGGAAGACGGGGATTTCGGATTTCATATAGAGCAGAAGTTTTTAGACAGAATGGTAAAGGATACAGTAGAAAAGCATAAAGTTTCTAAAGATAAAATATCAATTGGCGGACTTTCCGGCGGAGGTATGCTGGCTGTTACCTATGCTGAAAGAGCAATCAGGGACAAAAATACCTATTTTATCCCCAATTCTGTATTCGCTCTTGATGCACCGTTAGATTACGAGAATATGTATTACAGGCTGCAGAGAGAGATAGAAAGAGACTATTCTGATATTGGAACTAATGAAGCAAAATATCTAACTGCTGAAATGGTTGAAGCCATTGGTACACCCGATAAAAACAGAGCCAATTACCTAAGAGAATCTATGTTTTCTTATCGTGAAAAAGATGGAGGCAATGCCAAATATCTTCTCAATATTCCTGTTCTGATTTATACAGAACCGGGGATTATATGGCAGATGGAAAACAGAGGAAGGGATATTTACGATCTTAATGTGGCAGATATTACGGCTATGATTAATCTGTTACGGCTAAAAGGCCACAAAAATGCTGATCTTGTCATCACCAATGATCGTGGAATTCGTCCGGACGGTACAAGACATCCTCATTCATGGAGTATCATGGATTCTAAAGAATGTTTAAACTGGATATTAAAACATATGAAGGCATAAAGTGACCACAGCTGCTTGAATGTTTCACAGGTATTAGCAGGTGGACAGCAAAAATCCGATGGCAGATAACAGTTCTGAAGAAGGGAAGGCGCAAAACCGTAGAGTAGAGCTGGTGAAAAAATAATATAAAATTATAAGAATATTAGATTAAATATTCTTTACTTACAAATCCCAACTAAAGCTGGGATTTTTTGTTTTGAATGCTTGTGTGTGATGTCATAAAACTTTGATCTTAAGATGATTTTCTTTAAAATTGTTCCGGAGTAAGGGAACTTTGGAAGTAGGGAAGCCTCGTAAAAGATGAATTATCAATTATTTTGTGTATTATCCCTGCGCAGCTCTCTTTCAATTTCATCAATTTCAGCTAAAGGGATAAGATAAGTATCACTTATGTATTGTAGAATATCTTTACTTGTCTTATGATTTACTTTTCTAATAAAAAGATGATTGCTGGATTTTAGGGTTTCAATGAAGTTATCAGCATACAGTTCTTTATTAAAAATTGTTTTTTCGATAATTGCTCTTTTATCATCATTTACAATAATATCATTAAATGCTGTATTGAGAAGAACCGTCTGGAAAAATGACTCAGCTGGTAAAAGGGTATGTAGGTAATAGTCTTCAAAGTCCATTACTCTTTTATTATTGGTCAAAAAGAAACAGGTATCTCTTGTAAGAATAAGCCATTTCCCGCCAATATAAGGGATGACTCCTTTCATAAATTCTCTTTTATAAATGAGTGATGAGATTTTATGGGTAAGCTCTGTAAAATGATTTTGTATTCGTTGAAGAGTGTCTGGCCTGTAAAATTTCTGGTCATAATAGAAAAGATAATTTTTGCCATTATTAACTGTCAGAAAATCACGAATAATATTTTGTGATTTCAGAGGATAATCTTCACCGCTTAAATTGATGAAATAATCCCATTCACGGCTTGCATTCAACAGGTATTCCATTGCATTAAGCTCTGCTTGGATCATACTAAAGCCTCCGGCTACAATATTCATACTTTCCAAAATATAGACATTCGGAAAATGTACCAGGTATAGTTGTATTTCTTCGGTGAGTTCTGCCGTAGCTTTTCTGTCAATATGGATAAGGTAGAATTGATCCCTTGTGTAAATCTTCTGGAACATTGCTTTAAACACATCAGATCTATGATGTATCATAATAAAATAGGCAATTCTAACCTGTGGAGTCGCAGATTGTTCTGAAGCCTGTAGATGGGGATGAGTGGAGGGAAATGACGTTTGCATAGGATTCAATTTTAAAAATCATCCGCGTTGGCAAACAATTCAGTTGTGGGCGTAAGCTACGAATATATTTTTGATAATCAATTAATTAAATTAATTATTGCTCAGTTATTTTGTTGTACATTTGCAGAACATTTATAAAACAGGTTTCTGCCTTTGCCATTCTGTAATAGTTTAAAATCACAATTTTTTCTTTCAGTCTTTGCTTTTTCAGCTACCCAATTATCAATCGGGGTTCAAATGTGAAAATGATATGTAGGTCTTTTCATCCTAGAATGGTACGTTATTGCAACTCATGAATATTATATAATAATGTATCAGAAGGTAAGCAAGTAAAATGATGAATAGAAAAAAGTTCTTTGTTCATCCTAATCATACACCAATTCAAATTCCAGGAAGTGAGTTTGCTTACAAAATATCGGAACCGAAAATTATGATGAGTTTCAAAAATTTAAATTTAATCAATCCAATTATCCGTGCTGTTACAGAAGCAGGGTATTCCAAACCTACTGAAATACAGTATAATGCAATACCCCATATTCTTACCGGAAAAGATATCATTGGATGTGCCCAGACAGGTACGGGAAAAACGGCAGCATTTGCGATGCCTATCCTGCAGCTTCTAAAAAAATATACTCCTGAACATAAAGAGATAAGAACATTAATACTTACCCCAACCCGCGAATTGGCGATACAGATAGAAGAAAATTTTGCTGTTTACAGCAAATATTTGCCTTTATCACAGCTCTCTGTTTTTGGAGGGGTTCCGGTAGGTAATCAGCTTGCTGCTCTTAGAAAAAGGGTAGATATTCTGGTGGCTACACCGGGCAGATTGTTGGATCTGGTCAATCAGAGACATATTGATCTTTCTAAAATAGAAATATTTGTTTTGGATGAAGCAGACAGAATGCTCGATCTGGGGTTTATCAATGATGTAAAAAAGGTTTTGAAACTCATTCCTCAGAAAAAGCAGACATTGTTTTTTTCAGCCACGATGCCCGCATCGATAAGGAAATTTGCAGAAACGATTCTGAATAAACCTGTAGAGGTTACTGTATCTCCGGTTTCTTCTACTGCACAAACGGTGAAGCAATCTGTTTATTTTGTGGAAAAAAGAGATAAAACAGGTTTACTGATTGATTTGTTGCAAAACGAAAATATGAGACGTTCATTAGTTTTTACCCGTACTAAACATGTAGCGAATAAGCTGGTTCAGCAATTGGAAGGTGTAGGGATTTTTGCGGCAGCGATTCATGGGAATAAATCTCAGACAGCAAGACAGAATGCTCTTGATGATTTTAAGAGCAGCAAGATTAAAGTATTGGTCGCTACAGATATTGCAGCCAGGGGAATCGATATTGATGACCTTCCGCATGTGGTCAACTATGAGCTTCCCAATATTCCGGAAACTTATGTTCACCGGATCGGCAGAACCGGAAGGGCAGGAACGGAAGGTACCGCCATTTCATTTTGCGATGCCGATGAGCGTTTAGACCTTAAGAATATTCAAAAACTGATAGGATTCACAATGCCGGTCAGATCATTTTACAAATAAAATCTGTAGAGTTTACAGAAGATAATATATAATTTTAATACTCATTACAATGCAACAAGGCACCGTAAAATTTTTCAATGAAGCAAAAGGCTTCGGATTTATTTCTCCTTCAGACGGGAGTAAGGACATATTTGTACATTCATCAGGATTGTCCACAAGAGAAATCCGTGAAAATGATAAAGTCGTTTTCGAGGTACAAAAAAGTGATAAGGGTTTAAATGCTGTTAATGTAAAACTGGCATAAGTTACCCTTTAATATCATCTGTTTGAAATAATATTATTTTCAATTTCAGTATCATATTTTTATATTTTTATCAATGCAAAGTCCAGGAATCTTTGGTTTCCGGACCTATTGTTTGAAAGAACATGGATGCAAATTAGATTACTTTTTATTTTCATTATGTTCATTGGCCTCTCACACGTTATGTGAGAGGTTTTTTAGGAAAAGAATATGAGCCGGCTTATTATAAAACAAAGGAATAGAATGATTATCATCAACAATTTTATTGAATATAAAGCTTTGGAAGGCCAACTGGTTGGGTTTTCTGACTGGCACACCATAGATCAAAAGCAAATCAACAAATTTGCTGAAGCTACTTTAGATGATCAGTGGATTCATATTGATAAGGAAAGGGCTGAAAAAGAAGGTCCCTTTCAATCTACCATTGCCCATGGCTATTTACTGTTATCACTGATTCCTTATCTCTGGAAACAAATTGCCGATGTAAGAAACGTAAAAATGGAAATCAATTATGGGATTGAGAATCTCAAATTTGGTCAGGCTGTAACGGTAGACAGCGATGTAAAGCTCCAGGCAACCGTAAAATCGGTTACCGATCTCAGAGGAACCGTAAAAGTAGTGGTTGAAGCAAAGCTTCTGATAAAAGATCAGGGTAAACCTGCTTATACAGGAGATGTCATCTTTCTATATCATTTTTTGTAAGCAAAAAAACAATGGTTTTTGATAACGAGTTTGATGTTTTGTTTAAATAAAAAAACATTAGATGTATTCGGCAGCAAAAATCCTATTGCAGATAATAGTTCTGAACAAGCGAAGGCGCAAAACCGTAGAGCAGAGCTGGTGAAAAAATAAGGTAAATTCTGTAATAATATAGCATTAGATGCTCTTTACTTAAAAATCCCAAAGAAAGTTGGGATTTTTTTGATTTATTTCTGAAGAGCAGATTATTCTCTTTTGTTGATTTTTTTTCTAAACCAATTCTTTATATTTTTAAAAAACTCTAGATGAATGTTTTCTAATCTATATTTATGTTCATCTAATTCCTTTAATAGTTCAAATAATTTTTCAATATACTCATTTTTACTAATGATCTTTTCCTTATAAAGTTTTTGATTTTCTAGTTTAGCTTTTTCAATTTCTTTAAGTGTCATGAATTTATAGGTTGACTTTTTATTACTTGATTTCAATATTTCTCTTATAACTCTATCGTAAATTATTACTAAACTTATTGTTCTCGGTAATTAAAAAATCCCAGCAGCGCTGAGACTTTAAGAGACATTTGTAATAATTAAGATTATTTTGAATCTCCAGGTTTGTGCTTGTGAGGTTTTAATTCTGGGTGTTTTGGTCTTACTTCTGGTGTAACTCTTCGTCTTCTATCTGGAGTTCCATCAGGTTTGCTAGGCTTTGGGCCAGGCTTAATTGCTTTAATTGTTTCCATAATGAATTTATTTAACATACTAAATTTAGAGTAATTTAAAACCTATACATTACGGAAAACCGTATTGTTTGAAACGCAATTAAATATTAAGTAAGATCAAATATTTTCCCTCGCTACCGCACGATTGCATCGTGTGGTTTTTATTTCAATCATTTTCTCATAAAGTTTTTATCTTTATAAAAACATTCTTGATGAGTCGTAATTATAAATTCCATAATCCTGAAGGATTATATTTCATAAGTTTCGCTGTCGTAGGTTGGCTGGATGTCTTCATTAGAAATGAATACAAAGAAATTCTTTCAGAAAGTTTAAGATTTTGCAAAAAGAATAGAGGAATGAAATACATGCATGTCAAGCCATGTACATTTAGTTTTCAGAAGCATAAATGGACAAAGATTAATTATGTACATCAAAATCCTGTAGAAGCAGGTTTAGTTTTCAATGCGGAAGATTATATATACAGTAGTGCAATAGATTATTCTGATGAAAAAGGGCTTTTGGATAATATTGTTGTTTTTAGAATGTTTTGATTTGTAAGTTTAAAAACCACACGAAAGGATTCGTGCGGTAGCGGAGGGAATTTCTAAAAAATCTCCGTCAAAATTTGAAAATCCATTACTATATAAATAATCTATTAGTTTCCCTTGCATAAACTCATGGTATGCTATGATTGATAATTCCTCATATTCAGGATATTCATTATAAATCCAATTTGAGTTTATTATAAAATCAGAATTATTTTCATAAAAAAATAATTGGTATTTATTCTTTAGTTCATTCAAATAATCAATTTCATCAGCATCAGGATAGGTATCACCCCAGTTTTTAAAATCAATATTATAATTTTTTTCAAATTCTTTGAAAGAATAGTAAAATGTTATTTCCATATCCTGAACATTTGTAATTGGCTATTATCAAAAATTTATAAATTTAGAATGGCTCAATAAATTATTTAGATTAGAAGGGTGTTTTTACTGTACAAAGTCTCTTTAATTTGAGATAGTTTAAAGGAATTTATATTTCATTTATCTCTTTGACAGTTTTTGTAATTATATCAATTGCTTTATTATAACTTACATCAAAAAATTCTCTTCTAGGGTCTATTCTATAATCTTGTAAAGTTTTATGTATTCTTTTTTCTGCCAATATACAATCTTTTACTAACCATTCTTGGGCTTTATAAAATTTATCTGGAATACTAGTTTTTGATAACTGCTCGACTCTATAATTTACTTCATTCCTAGTAAGTCCAATTTTAAAAATATTTTTTCCCATAACAGGATTACGTAAAATATAGATATATCCAGTATTTGGCCCTTCTAAAATAGTTTGTTCTTCTTCTATTATTAAATCGTTTTCGGATGCTTCAAACCAAGAAGAACTTTGGCTTACCCACGTTCTGCCATGAATTGTTTTACCTTTTTTATCTAATCCAATCTCTTCTGGCAATAAGGTTTTCCAATATCCAGATTTCTGTACTTTAAAAAGATCATCTCTAAGTATTATTTTGCTAGGAGATAAAATATCTTTCTTATCCAAGTAAAATATATTTTTAATTGGAGTTTTGTATCCAAGAGTATTTTTAAACTTTCTTTTTTTAAGAGGGTTTTTAATTAATTTTTTATATTCTGTATCAATATCTTCATCTTTAATATAATTTTCATTTATATTAAAATAATGAGGTAGATATATCAAATAATTTATTAAATCATATATGGCATCATATTTAAAAATTTCTTCAATATTATTTTTAAATAACTCTTCATGTTCCTTACTAAGAAAATTGCCATTATTATCAATAAAAATGGTTAAATCATCAGTTGTGATATTAAACATCATATTTGTCTCTTCTCCAACATATCTTGAGTCGATGGTTAGTGTTTCAAGATCTAATCTAATTGCAATTATTGTTTTAATATAGCATTTATCTTTATCTAAATACTCAAATTCTAATTCATTATTTTTAAAATCATTTCTAATTTTTTCAACAATCTTAACTTTTTCAGGATTTGCTGGTCTGAAATCTTTGTAAATATTTTTATCTATAAAGTCTGTTTCTGTTTTCCTTTTTCCAGTAATTAATGATAAGGTAATTTCACTTTCTCTTCGAATCATTGAAACTCCTTTAATTATAAAAATCTGATCGTTAGAATTTTTAAATGTTATTTTTTCGAAATCCTTATTAAACTCAAAATTGTAGATTATATTTTCACTAATAGTATTTTCTAGAATAATTTTATCCAATACAAATTTATCCGATGTAACAAATTCTAGAAAATCAAACAATGCAACATAATAGTTTTCTTCTTCGATTAGTTCAAAATAAATTTCTGGTTTTTTATAATTAAAAAAACTTTCCATTATATTAAACATAGTAGGCATAGACCATAAGCCAGTATGCCATGCTCTTGAATTAAATTCTAGTAAAAAATGGCGTAAATTTTTTTCTGTAGTAAGGTTACAACTCGATGAGTACTGTGCTTGTAATGATAAATTTGCTTTTTCCCAATTTTTCTTTGCAAATTCAGTATGTTGTGATGTGCTGTTTTTTTCTAGATGCTTAATTACTGTATTATAATTTTCTGTTTCCTTTTTAGGGAGAATTCCAATAGCAATTTCTTTCTTTCTTTCAATATGAGTCATGGTGTTTTGTTTGAAAAATATTATGTAAGTTAATATAAAAACTCTTAATTATCAATTATACAATGATTGTAAAAAGCAAATCCTAACTCTCGTCAGGATTTATTACTAAAATAAAATTTTCCTATTGAAAAACTTCCATTACTTTCCAAGATAATTTTGAACGGCAGCGGCAGAAACTCCAACAGCTTTAACTGCATCTTTTAATTGTTCTTTGGTAACACCAAACTTTTTTGACCAATATTCTAGCTCCCAACTTTCGTTTACATTCACTTTGGTTGCATCTTGTGGCCTTTTTTTGCTTAAGTCATCGCTCATAATAAATAATTTTTAGGGTTAATAAGAGCAAAGGTAAATGAGCTTAAAATCATATCCTTACGGTTTTCCGTAAAGTAAAAGTCCCAACTTTCGTCAGGATTTTCTCTTATTTTGATTTTTAAATTCTTTTTGCAGTTGATTGATTTCACTTTCAATCTTCTTTAATTCCTTTTCATTAAGCTTTGTAAATAAATGTAATAGATCAATTTCTAGAAAATTACAGAATGTAATAAGACTTTCAATAGTTGGATTAGTTTCAGCCCTTTCAATTCTACCAACATGGTTACTTGAGATATTGAGCTCATTTCCAAGTTGTAATTGTGAAAGTTCTCTTTTGAGCCTATGTAACTGAATAAGCTTTCCAATTTGAAATTTTAATTCTTCTATTTCCCATTTATACATTTAGTAAAGGTTGAGCTTTCTAAAATTTTTCATCAACACATATATGTGTTTTATTTGTTTTTTTCTTACATTTATAAAAAAATACAACCAATGAAAAAGATAAAAACACATTTCGATACCCGCTTTCGGGCAGACAGCAAGCACTCCGGGCTACAGCTGATGGAAACTTTCTTCCACTTCAATGAGCTGGATGATTCCAAAGAAATGCTCAGCAACTTAGTGAACTATGCGGTAAAGAGAAATAGCTGGGTCCATGAAGATCCGGCGCTGATCTTCCAGTTTCATCAGTCGATGAGGTCGTTGATCCGGGCAGGGTATCTCATGATGCTGAAGGAAAGAAAATGGACGGTAGATACCCAGCCGGAAAAGATTTCCCCGTGGGTTCTTGGCTTGCTTTCGGAGAAGGAATACCGGAATCCGCTGCTGGTTTTCAAAAAAGCATTCGGAGCATACACCCTCAAAGAATTTGATTATTTTATGTCCGGAATCGTCTATTTCTCCATGGGTGTCTATGAAAATCTACCGGAAAGAAATATCGTGATGCCTTACATCCATACCGTTAAAATGCTGGATGCTGCATACCTTATTGTTCAAAGAAAGAGAGAAAAGAAGATGGCTGATACTCATCCAGGATAGGAGGGTTGTGTATAAACTATTGATTCAGATGATTAACGTATTGATGATGTGTTTTTTTTAAACGCAAAGTTCTAGCTTCGTTATGTGTATTTTTAGGGAGCAAAGGATAGAATCAACTTTGTTGATTCGTCGAAGCGTGTGAATAACCATAAAGCTTCATCAGCGACAACGTCGCATTACTTTGCCTCCTTACAATAAAGCAGAATTACTTATATACTTTGCGTTTACCAAATAATTTAAAATATGATTCTACATCCGTACATTTACAATAAATACCGTAGATCAATAAAAAATGCCCCTTTTTCAGGGGCATTCTATTATGGTGCTTTTACTTGCTCTATCTTGATGTATACTTTAGAAAGGTTAGGTTGGGCGCTGCCTGAAGTAGGCGCTCCTACCATAATGGTTGCAGTGTAAGCCGTTTTTGAAGAAGCATTACTGTCTATCCAGGTATATCTTCTATGCTCAGGTCCGCCTCCTGCTCCATCTATAATCCCTATATTTCCCCAGTATGCAGATCCTACTGCTCCTATACCTTGAGGAAACCAGCTAGTTGATGAATCATTCATACCGCCCCATACTCCTGAAGTAATACCGGTAGTTGTTACAGCTGAACCAATATATCCGCCATATTCGGTGTTATAATTCCAATATAGATTAACGGTAGAACCTGTATTATTAAACAATTGTACATTCGGAACAGCAGTGGTGGTACCACTTGTGGTATCGAATATTACCCTGATTGAATACTTACCGTCTGGAGTAGCAAGAGGTAAAGTATAGGCCTGTTTCCCATTAGGATCGGTTGTGAGGGTAGGATATCCCATCACGGCGAGATCAGAAATATCTGCACGGCTGGTATTTCCTACTGTCGCAGTACAGTTTTGGGCTGCCGTTAAGAAAGGAATTGCTGTGCTGTTCAAAGGAAGAGTCATATTATTACCCGTGGTAGGAGTTCCTGTCACTGAGAATACCAATTCACCATCCCCAAACTCTAATGTTCCGGGTCTTAGCTGGAAGGTTAATCCATTCACTGTAAAAGGAGCACCTGAATTATACGCGCCACCGTTTCCCTGATTATAAGTAACTCTCAGGTTTCCGTTGAAAGGAGTGCCGGCAGTATAAGTAGAGGGATTTAAATAGGCTGTAGTACATTGTAATGCTGAAATTGCCGGAGCGATTGTATTGGTTGCCTGGGTAAGCCTTTGCCATACTGCTCCATCAAAATAATAATAACCCATAGCAGTAACATTAATACGTTGTCCTGTAGCATCGCCACCGGTAACATCCGTAATATAAATTAATGCTCCTCTTTGGTCGCTGCCATAGGAAGCCGTGTTGGCGGTAAGTTCAGCTCTTGTAAGCCTTGGAGCCTGTAACCCGAATGTTTGTGTATTATCCGTAATCACTCCGGAACCATCTCTTTTAGCAGAGACATCCATTGTTGTTTTCGGTAAAGTTGTATTGAAGCCTACTTGGGCACATGCGGATCCAGTAATAAGAATAGCACTGAATAGTGTAAATTTTGTTTTCATGTTAAGGTGTTATTTTGGGTAAGTCAAATATACCTTTTTTTTAATAAAAAAATAAAAAAATACATTTATAATTGAATAAAATTAATTAATACTTAATATTATATTGAAGTATAGGAATTATAAGTGGGTTTGTAATGATTTTAATTTCAGTATTTTATGTTAATTGAATCTATTTATATTAAATTCTATTTTTTCCTAAAAAAAGTTGTTTTTTGTTTAACATACATGTGTTTGAGCTTATTGTTGTATTTCAAGCAGTTTTGATAATGTGAAGATGTGACCAATTATAGTACAGCTAAATATAAATAGTTATCATTAAATATGATAAATTGTCCATAGTCTAAATAGACCAGCAGAATTTTCTGGCTAGAATTCTAAATCATAAATACCTTTTGGGGAATTAGAAAACCTGACGAGATCATATTCAAAATTTTTTGGATTGCAGGCTTTATTAAAAATAGTTCAGTGCCCTATCTAATGAGAACCTGTAATTTCCTGTAACTCGCATTTTGAATATGATTATTTTGATTGTAATATATCTGGTAGATTACTTATGTGTTGTAGTTGTTTTTTTATGTTTTCTTAATAAATGCGGAGTTTATTAATTATATATCACTACATAGTGTATTTTTTTAACTTTGTGGTAACCAAAACTAATTATTATGAAAACAATTTCTTTTTTCATTTTATTTGCAACCTCTACGATGGTTTTTGCACAGATAGGTATTAATACTTCAGAGCCTGATCTGAATTCTGATTTAACGCTAGGTTCAGAAAACAAAGGGCTTTTGCTGAATCGGGTAGCGCTTGCCAATACCACGACCGGAGTTTTTAACGCTGGGATGCTTGTATACAATACGATAACATCAGAAGACGTAAGCCCCGGAGCTTACGTGAGTAACGGTACGACATGGACCAAGCTTTTAACTTCTAAAGACGAAATTGGAACTACTAATTCTTCTCCACTTGTTTTGAAAACAAATAATGTGGAAAGGATCAGGATAGATATGAATGGGAATCTTGGAATAGGTACTGCCACTCCGCAGGGAATTCTTGATGTATCATCAGCTAATTCAGGGATTATTATGCCAAGAAATGCCAATCCGGGGGGAAACATCACTACACCTATTGCAGGAATGGTGATTTATGATACTGCAAATAAAACATTGCGTTATTATAACGGAACGCAATGGAGCTCTGTTCTTTCTTCTGCAACACTTACCTCTGCCAATGAAGGTGTGGTAAGAATTAACAGTGGATCAGGAGTAAAGCCTTTCTTTTCATTTAAAACTTCAGGGGGAATTCCTCTTAATGCTTTCCAGAATATTGTTTATCAGACCATCAATCTTTTAACCGATGTAGCGGCAGCACCCACAACCAGTTGGCCGGAAAATATAGCTTCCCCGTCAGCCGCAAATATTTATAACCAGGCGACCGGAAGGTTTCTGGATAATTCGGTGCCTGGCCAGGTGCATACATGGAGAGTTATTGCTAAATTTGATAATAAAAATAACGGATCTGTAGGATTTGTAACAGTTAATATGACGAATGCTACAGGAACACTTTCTATGGATCAAACAGCAATTGCTCCTAATGGTACCACAACAGGAAGTTTAGTGTTTTATTTTGTAGCAGTTGCTGATGCTACATCCATAGGAAGCGGCTATAGTTTTAAGGTAAAATCAGACACTGCTATGGATCTTACTATCGATAATGTTCTCAGGGTTTCACAAGCCAAAGATTAAATGTGATGTTTAATAATAAGAATAATATTTAGCTGGGTTCAGAAATGGTGATCTTAAAATAGACCACAAAAATGAATATTTTCATCATCGACAAAGCTGCATCACTTGCCTACGTAAATAAGGCCGGATTATCAATAAACTTTTCGTTCCTGTTTTAATGCAAAAATCAGATCAAATAATCAAAAAATAGCATTTTTCTGCATTATTCTATGCGCTAATTTTGCTGCAATAAATACATGGATTTGAATACAGATATGAGCATCAGAAAAGCAATAGAATCAGACAGTGAAAAACTTTGGGTTTTGATGGAGAAACTGGCGGTTTTTGAAAAATATATTGACACTTTTGAAATTACCCCTGAAATAGTGAAGGAATCCGGTTTTAGAAAAAGCCCGCCGGACTTTTATTGTTTGATTGCAGAAAATGAAGATCAAATGGCAGGAATGCTGGTCTATTATTTTCTTCCTTACACAGCACAAAACAAACCTGTAATATATATAAAAGAGTTGTATGTAGAAGAAAATTACCGGGGTCAGAAAATTGGAGAACAGCTAATGAACGCTTTGAAAATGGAGGCTGTAAAAAACAATTGTTCCCAAATAAAATGGGCGGTTGCACCCTGGAACAAGTCCGGGCAAAACTTCTATGAACGCCTTGGGGCAAAAGAAAATAAAGATTGGTTGAACTACGAATGGACTGTATAGAACATGGAAATGATCATCACAAAAATTACAGAAAACGATATAGCAGAACTACAGGAGATCAGTAAAAAAACGTTCTCCGAAACATTCTCTAAGGATAATTCGGAAGAAAGCATGGCACAATATCTTGAAACGAGTTTTGCGGCAGAAAAGCTTCGTGCCGAACTCAGCGACAGAAACTCTGAATTCTACTTTGCAAAGCTGGATCATAAAGTCATTGGATATTTAAAACTCAACACGGGTTTATCACAAACTGAAATGAAAGGAGATCATGCGCTTGAAATTGAAAGGATATATGTTTCTAAAGAGTTTCACGGAAAGAAAGTAGGGCAGGCTCTTTATGACAAAGCGATGGCCGTTGCTGCAGAAAAAAATGCAGATTACGTTTGGCTGGGTGTTTGGGAAAACAATTGGCGGGCTATCAGCTTTTACAGGAAAAATGGATTTAAAGAGTTTGATAAACATATGTTCAGACTCGGAAATGAAGAGCAGACGGATATTATGATGAAACTAGATTTGAAAAACAATAAAATGAAAATTGAATTTTTTATAAAATCATTCGAAGAATTATCCACTATCGAACTCTACAACATATTAAAATTAAGAAGTGAAATATTTATTATAGAACAGAATTGTGTGTATCAGGATATTGATGATAAAGATTTAAAATGCCATCATCTGATGTGTTTAGTGGACGGAAAACTGGCAGGGTATACCAGAATTGTTCCGCATGGTTTAACCTACGAAGACGCTTCAATTGGCCGTGTTGTGATCGGGTCAGATTATAGAGGATTGGGACTGGGAAAGCAGCTGATGGAAAATTCAATCAAAGGTTGTCAGGATATTCTCAAGGAATCAAAAATTAGAATCAGTGCACAATTGTACCTGCTGAACTTTTACAATGCGCTGGGCTTTAAAGAAGTAGGAAATCCTTACGATGAAGACGGAATTCCGCACATAGAAATGGTGTTAAACTAATTCCAGAATATTTTTAAGAATTGGGTTAGGATCATCTTTCCGCCATTGGATGTATAAATCGGTAACAAAAGGAAGAGGGATAAAACGGATTCCGGTATTTTGGTGAAGATGATAAGAATGTGGCAGAATCGAAATGCCTAATCCGTTTTTAATTAATGAAATAATGGTAGATCCAAACTCACATCGAATATAAGAATCAAGATTGATCTTGTAAAAACCGAGAACTTCCTGGACCAGCAAATTGTAACTGCTGCCGTCATCTCCTGTAGTTAAAAGAAATTTCTGCGTTTTCAATGTTTCTTCAGAAATATCAGATAAGGTTGTGAAATGGTGATTTTCAGGAACCACCAAAGAAAGATTTTCCTGGCATAATTTCTTTTCATTAATTCCTGAATAGGTATTGATATCGCGGGAAAATGCCAGATCTATCTTGTAATTTTTAAGATATTCCTCCTGAATTTCATTAGTCAGCTGAAACAATTCCAGATGAAGAGTGGGAAAAGCAGCCGAAACCTTTTTCACAAAATCGGGTAAAACTGAAGAAGAAATAGAATCGGGATGCGCAATTCTTATTGTTCCATGTTCGCCTAAATGAATTTGTCTGGCCAACTGATGAAAAGCCTCCATTTGACTAAGCTCGTCACCCCATTTTTCCTGCAAAAATTTTCCTGCTGGGGTAAGTTTTACATTTCGTTTATCACGATAAAACAGCTGAACGCCCAGTTCACTCTCTAAAGACTGAATATTTCGGCTCAAAGCAGATTGAGTAATATTCATTTTCGCGGAGGTATTCCAGAAATGAAGTTCTTTTGCCAATGCCAGAAAATATTTGAGCTGCTGTAGATCCATTGATGCAAATTAATCATTAGTTAAGCAAATTTAATAAGTAAATTGAATTAAATGGACATAAAGAAAAATGTAAATTTTAAAAAATAGGAATCAGGTATCAATACTGAGAAAATACCACTTTTAAAGTCGTGCTTTTTAATTGTTTGTGAACTGTATTTAAAAAATTTGTGGTTCATGGAAAAAACTCGCATCTTTAGCTCATAACGTCTTGCAGTGACAAGACGTTTACGGTTATGATACCACAGAAACTATTTAACAATGAAAACAATATAAAAAACATGAAAGTAATAATGCTATTTCTTGCTTTAGCTTTTGGGATTATCGTATCCGGACAAACTCAGAAAACAAAGATTTTACTTATCGGAACTATTCATTTTGAAACCCCGCATACTGATCAGTTTGAATTAAAAGTAGACGATTTTCTAAGCGCAAAACGACAAAGTGAATTAGAAAACTTAACGAATGCCCTGTCTCAGACAAAAGCTACTAAAGTAATGATTGAAAGGCCGATTCACAAACAACGATCTACCGACAGTTTGTACAGTTTGTATTTAAAAGATCATTATAAAATTACCGTTTCAGAAAGAGAGCAAATAGGCTTTAGATTAGCTAAAAAATTAAAATTAAATCGTGTAAACTGCATAGACAAATTTTATGGAATGACACACGATAGTTTAATGGCCGCGACTGCAAAAGAAAATAATCAACTTTATTTACTGAAGGATTTACAGGTGCATGCAAAAGCAATGATCAGTGATTTTGATAATAAACTGAAAAATGGTACCATAACTGATGTTTTACAATACATCAACAGACCTGAAGAATTAAAAAGAAATTTATCAATTTATCTGAATTATATTGCAAAGGTAGGAGCAGGTAAAAACTTTGCAGGAGCAGAATATGTATCAGACTGGTATTTAAGAAACCTTGCTATTTATTCAAATATTCTCGATCAGGTCGAACCTTCAGACAAATATGTTGTTTTAATTTTTGGGCAGGGACACATTCCTATTTTAAAGCATTTTTTAGAAAACAATGATAACTTTGAAGTTGTGGAGCTTAAAAATGTATTAAAATAAAAGCTAGTAATGGCTATTTTGGACCAGCTGAAATGCAACACATATCATTTGTATTAAGTTTTCGTTAAGCTGAAAGCTGGACATTCATACATTTTCAAGTCTTTCAAGACATTGAAGGATTGGATATCATCTGCTAATAAAAGAAATAGTCGAAGTTGCAGGAATTAATAATTTTATAAAATATAATGAGGCAAATCCAGATATAGGATGCTATAATTTTCTCTATATTTAGACGATGTATATTACTCATATTTAGAAAAATGGCTTGTGTTTGCATTTTGCGTTCAACAGCCTTCCTATGAACCCATATAAAAAGGACAATGCCAATAAATCAATTACCTCTGGATGGAGGTATGTTATATAAAGAAACAGATATGGCTCATTTTTTTCCTGAGCCGTTAAATGCAATAACTGCTGCATTTTTTTTAGCCTTAGCCATTTTTTGGACGCTTAAAATGAAGGGTAGTTTTAAAGAATATCCTTTTTTAACCTACTGCCTGGTTTTATTATATATTGGAGCCTTAGGAGGAACCATTTATCATGCATTCAGACAATGGCCCATATTTATCATGATGGATTGGCTGCCCATTATGATATTGTGCTTTTCTGCAGGATTTTATTTTTTAGCACAAAGCATCAAATGGTACTATGCCGTTGTAATGGTTCTTGTATATCTGGTCCTTACATTGGGTTTGAGAAATTGGATTTTGGCAGATAACACTTCTCTCTTTATCAACATAAATTATGCAATTATGGCTTCATTTGTACTTTTATCGGTATTAAGTTATCTGGTTTATACTAAATGGAAAGCTGGCAAATGGGTAGGTTTTGCTTTATTGTCGTTTATTCTTGCACTTACTTCCCGCATTATTGATCAATGGGAATGGTTGGACTTCGGGACCCACTTTTTATGGCATACCTTTGGGGTGATAGCCACATTTTGCATGTTTAATTATATCTATCTTACACGGGATATAATTAGAAAAAAATAAGGAGCTTTTATTTTCTTTGAAACTCTAATTCATACATAAAGTCTGTTTGAATTTCACCACAAAAGTTTTTATTTTTTAAACACTTTAGTCCACTTATCTGCGCAATGCTTGTTACTTAAATAAACTAAAGTGTCTAAAAACTTTTGTGTCTTTTGTGGTTAACAAAAATTAAACAGCATTTTTATGAAATTCACAGTTTAATTCTTTTACTATTGAAAGAAAGATGATTTACTTATATTTGTCCTGCAAAGTAAAATTAAATGTTCAAAAAAGTAAGCACTGTATTTATCCTAGGATTTTATACGGTTTTTTGTTCGGCCCAGCAGGTCCGGCCTTCAAAATCATCTGAAATTTACCGCGAACTCAAAACCCTTAAACAGCTGCCTAAAGTTTTGTACCTTGCAGCTCATCCCGATGATGAAAATACGGGATTACTGTCATGGTTAATCAATAACCAAAATGTAGAAACGGGTTATTTGTCTTTAACGAGAGGTGACGGTGGTCAGAATTTATTAGGTACAGAGCAGGGTGCTGCATTGGGGTTAATCAGAACACACGAGCTTTTAGAAGCAAGAAAGTTGGATGGAGCTCAACAGTTTTTTACCCGTGCGATTGATTTCGGGTTCTCTAAAAATACGACCGATACTTTTAAACAATGGAATGCAGACAGCATCACAGCAGATGTAGTTTGGGTCATCCGGAAATTCCGTCCTGATGTGATCATTTGTCGTTTTCCTCCTAATGCGGCGGCAGGCCACGGACAACATGCAGCTTCGGCTGTGGTTGCGGAAAAAGCGTTTAAGCTGGCAGGCGATAAAAATGCTTTTCCGGAACAATTAAAATTTGTCAATGTATGGCAGCCAAAACGTGTATTGTGGAATACTTTCCGCTTTGGAGGAGTTAATACAACGGCTGAAAATCAACTGAAAGTGACCGTTGGGCAATATGATGCACAATTGGGAATGGGCTATGGTGAACTGGCAGGATTAAGCAGAAGTTTACATAAAAGCCAGGGTGCGGGAACGCAGTCTGTAGCCGGAATCAGAACTGAATATTTTGCCCACGTTATTGGCGAGCCTGCAAAAACAACACTTTTTGATGGAGTCACTAAAACCTGGACTTCTCAAGGAAATGCAGACATTGACCAGTCATTAGATACAATTATTTCAACTTTCAATTTCAATAATCCGGACCTTAGTTTGCCTGCTTTGCTTGATTTGCGAAAAAAAATGGTGACGCTGAAAGATGGAGATCAAAAAAAGGATAAACTTCAATCTCTTGATCAAATTATTTTAAGCTGTGCAGGATTTATGGGCGAGGTAGTTACCAATCAACCTGAAGCCGTTGCCGGGGAGCGATACAATTTCAGGTTAAATCTGGTTTCAAGAGCTGAAAGTTCTGTTGTATTAAACAATGTAAAATGGCTAGGTCAGTCAGAAAGCTTTAATAGAAAATTATCAAAAGACTCTTTAATTACCATTGAACATACAATTCAGATTCCTGAAGATGCAGCACTCACAGAGCCTTACTGGCTGGCAAGACCAGCAAAGAATGCAGCCATTTTTTCGGTTCCGGATGAGGCTTTAGTCGGTTTGCCTGAAGCAGAATCCCCACTGAATGTTTGGGTTGGTTTAAAAATCGGTTCGGAAGATTTTCAGGTTAAACTTCCTTTATCTTTCAAGAAATTAGATCCGGTGCGTGGTGATGTAGTAGAAGCCTTACGTATTGTTCCTGCATTGGAACTAAAATTTACACAACCATTGTATGTGGCTAAAGAAAATGAAGATTTACATTTGAGTTTTAATATTAAAGCTAATTCTAACAAGAAGTTCAATAAAGGAGTTCTAAATCTTATGTATAATGGAGAGCGATTAGATGGTACTGATGTAAATTCCCTCAATGGAAAAGATACTACCATCGATTACGTTATTACAAAAACTAAGCTTGCCGGAATACACTCGTCTCGTTTGCAGTTGGATGCCAATTTTGTGGCGGATGGGATCACTTATAATAAAAAACAAATACTAATTCAGTATCCGCATTTGCCTTCCCTACAATATTTTACACCTGCAACAGTAACTGTAATGAAGGGGGATATTCAGACGAAGGTTAAAAAAGTGGGGTATATAGAAGGTGCGGGCGATTTCATTCCTGAGTTTTTACGCATTGCAGGTATTCAGGTAGATGTCCTGAAAGATGAGGACTTTTATGGAAACCTAAATGAATCTGGAGGAAATGGCAGCCAAAATAAGCTATCACAATATGATGCCATCATACTTGGTGTTCGTGCCAATAACACAGAGAAGAAGTTGGGTCGCTGGATGCCTTTCTTGTGGTCTTATACAAAAGCTGGTGGTAATCTGGTAATGCAATACAACACCAATCAGGATACCACCGTTGATCAATTGGGAATGTACAATTTCAGCATTGCCAATAAAAGGGTTACTGAAGAAAATGCTGCGGTTACATTGTTAAATCCAAATCATAAACTACTGAACTTTCCGAACAAAATTACAACAGATGATTTTAAAGGCTGGGTACAGGAGCGTGGTGCTTATTTCCCTGCTCAATGGGATGCCGCGTATGAACCGCTTTTTGAAATGCACGATACGGATGAAGAACCTTTGAAGGGATCAACTTTATATGCCAAATACGGAAAGGGTAATTTTATTTATACTCCGTTGTCGTTTTTCAGGCAGCTGCCTGCAGGAAATGTTGGCGCGGCACGTTTATTTTTAAACTTTTTATCTGCACAAAAAAACTGATGAACAAGCAACTTAAAAATTGGAATATCTGGTACATACTATTAGCCGTTGCATTAGTATTGCAGATCGTATTTTATTATTGGTTTACTAAATTCTGGGCATGAGTACTATAGATTGGATAGTTTTGATTTTTACACTTGTTGTAGTGGTGGTTTATGGTGTATTGATCGGTCGTGGCCAAAAAAGCAACGAATCCTACCTGAAAGCAGATAATAAAATGCCCTGGTACATTGTTCTTTTAGGGATAATGGCTACCCAGGCTAGTGCCATTACATTTCTTTCAGCACCGGGCCAGGCGTATACGGACGGAATGCGTTTCGTGCAGTATTATTTTGGCCTGCCTTTGGCGATGATTGTGATCTGTATTACTTTCATTCCGATTTTTCAGCGCTTAAATGTTTACACGGCCTATGAATATTTAGAAAATCGTTTTGATAAGAAAACAAGAGTGCTTACTTCGCTGCTTTTTCTTTTTTCCAGAGGATTATCAACAGGGATCAGTATTTACGCTCCGAGTATTATTTTATCAAGCGTTTTAAACTGGAATATTTATTTAACGAATGTCTTAACAGGGGGAATTCTTTTGATCTACACCTATGTTGGCGGTGCCAAAGCAATCGCTCATACCCAAAAGCTGCAGTTTCTTATTATTCTTGGAACAATGGCTTTTGCAGGATATTTATTAATTCAGAATATGCCGAATGGAATTGGTTTTACCGATGCACTTTACCTGGCAGGAAAATCAGGAAAGCTGAATGTCATCACCACAGAATTTGATTGGAAAGACAAATACAATATCTGGAGCGGATTAATCGGTGGTTTTTTTCTGGCATTGTCTTACTTTGGTACAGACCAGAGCCAGGTGGGGAGATATATTACTGCGAAAGACAATACCAATGCAAAAATGGGGCTGCTGCTGAATGGATTGGTTAAGATTCCGATGCAGTTTGCGATTCTCCTGATTGGTGCTTTACTTTTCGCTTTCTTTTCTCTAAAACCAGCTCCAATTTATTTTAACGAACGTTCTTATCAGCATTTAAAAGAAACAAAACCTGAACAGGCAGCGACTTTTGAAAAAGAACACGAGGATTTACAACTCAAATTTAATGCAGAATCAAAAGAAATTTTAAAATTAAAAGAAACTGATTCTCCCGAGCTTAATAAAACAATTCAGGATTTTAAGAATACACAAACCGAGGTAAAAGCACTTCACAGCAGGGTAGAGGATGCGATTAATAATTCAAACTATAATGCGGAGAAAACGGATACCAATTACATTTTCTTGTATTTCGTAAAAAATACTCTGCCTGTAGGAATGATCGGGTTACTGTTTGCTGTCATTTTTCTGGCCAGCTGGGGTTCCATTTCTGCAGCACTGAATTCCCTTGCTGCATGCTCACTAAAAGATGTTCATCTGATATTTAAAAAAGAAATTCCGGATGATGCCACTGAATTGAAATATAGCCGTCTGCATACTTTAGCCTGGGGGATTTTCTCAATTGGTGTTGCCATGTTTGCCACGCAGATGGGGTCTCTTATTGAAGCCGTGAATGTATTAGGGTCCCTTTTCTATGGTCCAATATTGGGGATTTTTCTTGTTGCATTTTACTATAAGAAAATCAACGGGTCCAATGTATTTATTGCGGCCATTTTATCAGAAATTACAGTGATTGCGGTTTATCAGTTTGATATTGTTTCTTTCCTATGGCTTAATGTTATAGGGGCGGCAGCAGTTATTATATTTTCTGCAATTGGTGTATTGTTTTATAAGCCGAAAGAAGTAAATTCGTAAACGAACAATAATAAAAACAAATAAATAAAAATAGTATGAAAACAATGATTAAATCTGTTACCGTAGTGATGGCTGCCATGACCATTTCCGTAAATGCTTTTGCTCAGGAGGCTAAAAAACCTGCCAGCCCTCCGGCTACTGCAACGGGAAAAATTAAAGATGCAACCATTACCATTGCTTATAGCAGCCCATCTGTTAAAGGACGTACCATCTGGGGAGGTTTAGAAGCTTATGATAAAGTTTGGCGTGCAGGAGCTAATGAAGCAACCACTTTTGAAACAGATAAAGACATTACCGTTCAGGGGAAAAAATTGGCTAAAGGTAAATATAGCTTTTTCTTAATTCCTAAAGAAAGCGGAACATGGACTGCGATTTTTAACAAAGAACCAAAACAATGGGGTGCCTATAAATACGAAGAAGCTAAAGATGCCTTACGTGTAGATGTAAAAACAAAAGCTTTACCAGCAACACAGGAAACTTTAGTGTATAAAATAAACAGCAATGGATTCACAATGGATTGGGATAAAATCTCAGTTCCTGTAGAGATAAAATAAAATAGAAAATCCCGGCTTAACCGGGATTTTTTTTGTTTATAATTCTGATATTTATCAAGAATATTTTTCAACTAAATAGTAAAAAGTATAATTTATTTTTGAGTAGCCAAAAGCTGGTTTATTTTCAAAATCATTTCCTTCGCATTCTGATTCGTGGGATCAAGTTCTAATGATTTCTGATAATCTCTTTTTGATAATACATATTCTTTTTTGTTAAAATAAGCTTCACCACGACTATCATACACATTCCCTGACGTTGGAAACTCACTGACATTTAAGTTAAAAATCTTAAGTGCTGGATCTGATTGATTATCTCTTAGAAACTCGTAGCCCAGTTCGTTGAGTTCATTTTCATTGGAGAAGTTGTAGTCATTGGGATTACTCTTTTTGAGTTCCTGGTACAATGCAAGTCCTTTGTCAATATTTTTTAAACATTCTTTTCTAATGGTTAAGGCAATGGATTCTTTTTGAGGCTCAATAGGATAATTTTTCCATTGGTTCAAACTGGCAATACTCAGAAGAATTTCATCAATGAGTTTAAAATTATTACCGTTAGTCATTACAACCAGACCGTTTCCGTCTTCGATACTTCCAATATAATAACATACAAAACCTTCATTCCCACCACTATGTCCGAAATATTTTGTGCCTTTGAAATCATTCAGAAACACACCGTAATTATTTTCAATTCTCTTTACAGACATTTCCTTTGATAAAACTTTATTCGATTTACCTGCTAATGACAACTGGGTTTCGATGATATATTTTGAAAGATCATTTGGGTTGGTCCATAAACCGGCTGCTGCTTTTTCAGGATAAATATGATATTTACCTTTTACTTCTTTTCCGTTATTATAAGCCGTTGCAAGTAATTTTCCCTTATCTGAAGAAGGCGGTTGATTATAAGAGCTTTCGCTCATTCCTAATGGTGTCAAAATATTTCTCAACATATAATCTTCATACTTTTCTCCTGTAGTATTTTCAAGAATTAATTGTGAAATGGTTGTTCCGCCACCTGAATACTGAAATTTAAGACTAGGCTCAAACACAGACCGAACCGCAGGAGAATTGGCTGGTTTTTGTCCATTGAGAATTTGTATTATGGTAGGTAATTCTTTCCCTTTTTGATAGCCTCCGAAACCATGAACAGACAAACCTGCTTTATGGCTCAACAGATTTGCAAGAGAAATTTTTTTACCTTTTGAAACTGAATCGTATGGGAATTTCCAGGTCTTTAAATAATTATTGATATCATCGTCCAAACCTAATTTTCCTTGTTCAACTAATTGTAAAAGACCGAGACTGTTGATAGACTTGCTGATAGATGCGGCCTGAAATAGTGTTTTCTGGGTTGCTTTTCTGTTTTCAGCAACATCCGCATAGCCATAAGCTTTTGTCCATTCTATCTTATAATCTTTTATGACTGCAATGCTTACCGCATTCATATTGTAGAAAGCCATTCTTTCTTTTAGCGTCCATTTTTTTGTTTTCGATGTATCCCAACTGAGCAGATTGTTTTCCAATGATTTTATTTTATTCTTAACATCTTGGGCAAAGACATTCAATGATAAAGAAAGTAGTAGGATGAGATGTATTTTTTTCATTTAGAAATATTAATTGATTTGTATTTAATAAGACAGTTAAGAAAAGGATATTATTACATTTTGCACCTGTTTTACTTCCCCGTTTCGTTCCATCAATACTTATTGCTTTTTGATAACCATCCAATGCTCAATCATATTGCTGATTGGTATAATAAGCTTCTCCCAACATCGAATAGATTATTTTGTCTCATAAAAAAGGGGAATCGTTTTCGATTCCCCTTTTTCGTATTCCTTTATTAAGCCTCAATAAACTCCAAAAGATCTTTATTAATCGTTTCGTGCTCCGTAGTAGGCATTCCGTGAGGAAAACCTGGATAGGTAATTAGTTTTCCGTTTTTCAAAAGTTTCGCAGATTTTATAGCAGAATTTTCGATCGGAACAATCTGATCATCTTCACCGTGAAGAACCAGAACAGGAATATCCACCGCTTTCAGATCTTCAGTGAAATCCGTTTCAGAAAATGCTTTGATTCCGTCATAATGAGCTACAATACCACCCATCATTCCTTGTCTCCACCAGTTTCTTTGTACACCGTCTTTTACATTGGCACCTTCTCTGTTATAACCGTAGAAAGGGAAAGTTAAATCAAAATAGAACTGGTTTCTATTGTTCAGCGTCTGCTCTCTGATGTTATCGAAAACTTCCATTGGAACCCCATCAGGATTATTTTCACTTTTTACCATTACTGGTGGAACGGCACTGATTAAAACTGCTTTTTTCGCTCTTCCGTTAGAATATTTGTTAACATAGCGGATAACTTCACCACCTCCTGTTGAATGACCGATGTGAACTACGTCTTTCAAATCCAGGAATTCAACCAGCTCTGCTGCATCAGAAGCATATTGCTCAATAGTGTGGTTATAAATATTCTGGCTGGAACGACCGTGGCCCCTTCTGTCATGCGAAATCACTCTGTAACCTCTTTGAAGAAAAAAGATGACCTGTGCATCCCAATCGTCTGATGATAACGGCCAACCGTGGTGGAACATCAATACTGGTCCTTCTCCTTGGTCTTTGTAAAAAATCTCTGTTCCGTCTTTTAATTTTAATGTACTCATAATAATATTTTTTTAAATTTATTTATTGTTTAATAGTTGTTGTCTTAATTCTTTAGCAAATGTAGGGCAGTAAATCCGGATAGAAATTAATCTAGTTTAATTTCGTACATTTTGATGAAATTTTTTATTTGGATAGAATATACTTCTTTCTATACCAATCATTTTATGTTCTCCTTTAGCAGCTCAAGCAAATCTTCTGCACTACCGTCGAACTTATTTCCGTTCACAAAAAATGAAGGGGTTCCATTTACTCCACTCATTACCCCGCTTTCAAAATCCAAATCAACCTTATCAGCTAAGTCCGGATTTCTTAAATCTTTTTCAAACTGCGGGATATTCAGTCTCAATTGTTCAGCCAAAGTCATCAGAAAGCTCTCATTGAGATGTTGTTGATTTTCATAAATAGCATCATGCATTTCCCAGAATTTCCCCTGGAGATTGGCGGCTTCTGCTGCAATGGCAGAAGGTCTTGCATATTGATGCATTTCCGATAAAGGAAAGTTCCTGAAAACAAACTTTACCCCACCTCCGAATTCCCGCATTAATTCTTTCAAAACGGGATAAGCTGCTCCGCAATACGGACATTGATAATCACCATATTCTACAATCACAAGGTTGGCATTATCATTACCCTGGATGTGATCATTTTTATTGACTGTTGGTTTTAATGACATATTATTTTGTATTAAGTGTTTCTAAAGCCTCTAATATTCCATCTGCTCCTGGATTGATGGCAGTAGGGGATAGATAACTCCATTCTATGATGCCTTCTTTATTGATGACAAACAAAGCCCTTTTGCATTCTCCTTCTTCATCATCATAAACACCATATTTTTTAGAGACTTCTCCTTTAGGTTCAAAATCTGCCAGCAATGGAAAGTGTAAGTTTCGGTTTTGTGTAAAGGCAAGATGACACCATTTGCTGTCCACGGAGATTCCGAATATTTCTGCATCATATTTTTTGAAGAATTTTAGCGTTTCATTGTACAACGCCATTTGGTCACTGCAAACCGGACTCCAGTCTGCGGGATAAAAAGCTAAGATTACATTTCTGCCTTTAAATTCAGATAAAGTGATTTTCTGATCTGGCGTTGCAAACAATGTAAAATCGGGAGCAACAGTGTCTTTTTGTAACATAATATTTAATGTTTTAGGTTATTGAACTGGAAATTAATCTACTACAAGTTAACAATAAAATGGCATGCAAAATCAAAATCCAGTTTACCAATACATTAATTAAGAGAGAATCTATTGCAATATCAGACAAAAATCCTATCCACAAAAGCAATAAATAAATTGCGTGGGTTTTAGACTCTTTCTTCTCATTTTATTATTATTCATTGTAAAGATAGAGCAGGAAACAAAAGTCTTAAAAGAGGTAGAAGTACCAACGGAATCAATGATGACAAAGGATAAATGACACATAGGGAAATAAAGCCAGATTATATTTTATAATTATCATTTTTTCGAAAGAGTGGACTGGCTTTTCAATCAGTTTTTGAATCATTGAATTCGGTATTGAGGGAATTTTATCCGGATCTGATTAAAAACGCATTTATTAAACTAGTTAAATGTCCAGCATTTTTCGTCGCTATAAATTTGTCATATCAAAATCAAACAATCAACAAAATGGAAAATAGAATATTAGGACTGCACCATATTACTGCGATTGCAGACAATGCAAATAGAAATTTAGCTTTTTATACTCAGGTTTTAGGATTAAGATTGGTAAAGAAAACAGTAAACTTTGATGATCCCGGAACCTATCACTTTTATTTTGGAAATGAAACAGGAACACCAGGAACGATTCTGACTTTCTTTCCTTGGGAAGGAATTGGAAAAGGAAGCAACGGATCAGGTTTGGCAACACATATCGGATATTCAGTCCCAAAAGGAAGTTTAGAGTTCTGGAAAAACAGATTGCAACAATTTAATGTGAATGTTGAAGAAGGTGAAATTTTTGGAGAAAAATTGATTTCATTTCAGGATCCGGATGGTTTACAATTGCAGTTCATAGAATCTTCAACGCCGGATGACAGAAGAGTTTGGACAACTGATGATATCAAAGATGAAAATGCTTTGAAAGGTTTCCATAACATCACTCTAACGTTGAAGAAAGCAGATCCTACTATTAAAGTATTGACGGATATTTTCGGATACGATTTACAAAAACAAGAAGGCGCGAGATATAGATTGGCAACTGATGCCATTGAAACAGCTAATCTTGTTGATATTATGGAAAATGATAAGATCCAGACAGGAAAAAATGCGGCAGGAACCAACCATCACGTTGCTTTCAGGGTGAAAAATGACCAGATTTTAATGGAATTTCGTGAGAAAGTAATGTCTGCAGGGTTGAATATCACTCCGAAAATTGATAGAGATTATTTTTACTCATTGTATTTCCGCGAACCTGGGGGTGTTTTATTTGAAATTGCAACTGATAATCCTGGATTCACTGTGGATGAACCTTTGAACGAATTGGGAACCAATTTGAAACTTCCAAAACAGCATGAGCCAATACGTGAAAGAATAGAAGAAGTGTTGCCGAAGTTATCATAGATCATTACCCAAGTGTCACAGCCTTCATAATTTAGCAATAAGCAATAAGCAATAAGCAATAAGCAATAAGCAATAAGCAATAAGCAATAAGCAATAAGCAATAAGCAATAAGCAATAAGCAATAATAGTATGGAAACAACAAAAGTAGTTCTGGGAAATGTAAGAGGAGAAATTCAGCTTTTCTCAGACGATAAAAAAGCAGGTAAAATGGATATTTCAGTCATTAAAAATAAACTAACGGTGTATCATACCGAAGTGGATGATGAATATGCAGGAAACGGTTTTGCAAAATTATTATTAAATCAATTGGTTTCTTATGCCAGAGAAAATGATCTGAAAATCGTTCCACTATGTCCGTATGTTCATGCGCAGTTCAAACGTCATCCGGAAGAATATAACGATGTTTGGTTTAAGGAAGAAGTTTAAAAACCAATAACCAGCAATTCAAACAACAACAAAATCAACAATTATGTCACTTATCACAGGACTTCATCACGTTACAGCCATCACAGGCGAAACTCAGGAAAATATAGATTTTTATACCGGGGTTTTGGGACTTCGATTGGTAAAAACGACCGTTAACTTTGATTATTCTGAGGTTTACCATTTCTACTTCGGAGACGAATTCGGAACTCCGGGAACCATTATGACGACTTTTCCCTATGGAAAAGGGCTCGTGAACGGGAGACATGGCAAAGGAATGTTGAATACGACAGCTTTTTCAATTTCGATGGATGCATTGGAGTATTGGACGAACCGTTTGGAGCAGTTTAATATCCCTTTCAAACAGCCTCAACAAAGATTCTCGGGGGAAGCCTTTATTTATCTGGAAGATTTTGACGGATTGGGTCTGGAACTGGTTTTCAATGATAAAGATGACAGAAAAGGTTATGATAATGGATTTATTCCAAAAGATTATGCCATCAAAGGAATCCATCATGTCGAAATCTGGCTGGATGCCTATGAAAGAACGGCAGCTCTTCTAACCACTCAGATGGACCATCAATTAATTGCTGAAAGTTCAGATAGATTCAGATTCGGAACAGAAGATAAGCCCGGGAAATATATAGATTTGCTGTGCACACCAAACGCTCTGAAAGGTCTTGCAGGAAGGGGAACGGTGCATCACGTGGCTTTTGCAACACCTAATGCCGAAACTCAGCTTGAAATGATTGAAAAATTAAATCAATTCGGATTGGAACATACTGAAGTGAAAGACAGGAAATACTTCACTTCCGTCTATTTCAAAGAACCGGGTGGTGTTTTATTTGAAATCGCAACTTCAGGTCCCGGGTTTGATGTGGATGAGGAATGGATATCTTTGGGAGAACATTTGAGTTTACCGTCACAGTTTGAAGAGCAAAGAGAACATTTGGTTGAGGTTTTACCTCAGTTTAATTATCCGACAGAAAAATACATATAAAAAATGAGTCATATTTTAGATATAAAAACAAGTGGGAAATCATTGAATGAAGCTGAAAAGGTTTTAATAATGATCCATGGAAGAGGCGGAAGTGCGCAGGATATTTTGAGCCTGTCACAACATTTGAATGTAGAAGCTTATGCCTTATTAGCGCCACAGGCTACGAACGGAACTTGGTATCCTTTTTCATTTATTGCGCCAACTGAACAAAACGAACCTTGGTTGTCATCAGCGATTGATATTGTCGACAATACAGTTCAAACTGCTTTGGATGCAGGAATTAAAGCTGAAAATATTTATTTTTTCGGATTTTCACAGGGTGCTTGTTTGACATTAGAGTTTTTAGCAAGAAATGCTCAGAAGTTTGGTGGAGCAGTTGCCATTATCGGAGGCGTCATTGGTGATACAATCAATCGTGAAAATTACAAGGGCGATTTTGCACAAACGCCGGTTTTCCTGGGAACCAGCAATCCTGATTTCCACGTTCCGGTTGAAAGAGTATATGCAACAGCCAATATTTTAAAGGAAATGAATGCTGATGTAACTGAAAAAGTATATGCTAATTTCGGACATTCTATCAACCAGGAAGAAATTGAATGGGCAAATTCGATTGTTTTCAAATAATTTTTAAATACAAATAGTCATCAATATTTTCACAATAAACACTATTTGAATTCAGTAGAAACGGGCTTTAGCCAAAACTTAGAGACAATGAAAGTTACAAGAATCTTTAGTGACCAAATCGGCGAATCTCACTTTGAAGATATCGAAATTCCTTTATTCAATAAGGGCGAAATTGGATTTTTATCAGACGATATTTCTGTTAAAAAATTACAATTCAGAAAAGTTGCTGCCGATTATGATTACGATTTTCATCACGCTCCTCAGAAACAGTATATTGTTTTGTTGGACGGAGGAGTACAGATTGAAACTTCGTTAGGGGATATTCGACAGTTTCAAACCGGAGAAATTCTTTTGGTAGAAGATATTTTAGGAAAAGGCCACAAAACCAAAAATCTTGAAAGCAAGGAAAGAACTTCAATTTTTATTCATTTGTAAAAAGTAAAAAGTAATTTTGCTAAGCATCTAGCATCTAGCATCTAGCATCTAGCATCTAGCATCTAGCATCTAGCATCTAGCATCTAGCATCTAGCATCTAGCATCTAGCATCTAGCATCTAGCATCTAGCATCTAGCATCTAGCATCTAGCATCTGACATCCAACAAATAAAAACTATGCACGAACAACTCCTTTTAATTCTCGGACTTTTAATTGTCGTAATGCTTCTGGTGATGCTGGCACAGCGCATCAGAATTGCTTATCCTATATTTTTGGTATTGGCAGGTTTGGGAATTAGTTTGATTCCGGGAGTTCCCGTTTTAAAACTGGATCCCGATATTATTTTCTTGATTTTCCTGCCGCCGTTATTGTACGAAGCTGCTTGGTATACCTCATGGAACGATTTCTGGAAATGGAAACGTACTATCGGATTATTAGCTTTCGGTTTGGTTTTTCTTACCTCTATTGTAGTAGCGTTTGCATCGCAGGCTTTAATTCCTGGTTTTACATTAGCAATGGGCTTTTTATTAGGTGGAATTGTTTCTCCTCCCGACGCCATTGCGGCAACAACAGTTTTAAAAGGTCTGAAAGTTCCAAAACGTACCATTGCAATGCTGGAAGGCGAAAGTCTGATCAACGATGCATCATCACTTATCGTTTTCAGATTTGCTTTGGCAGCCGTAATGACGGGAGTTTTTTCCATGCAGGAAGCAACGGGGCAGTTCTTTTTAGTAGCAGGAATGGGTGTTGTGGTAGGAATTGCAGGAGCACATGTTTTCTATGCTATTCATCGGTTTCTGCCTACAACTCCGGCGATTGATGCGGCATTGACGGTGGTCACACCTTATGTCTTATTTCTGGCTGCAGAACATTTTCACTATTCTGGAGTGATGGCTGTAGTGAGTGGTGGGTTATTTATGTCATTCCGTTCGCACGAAATTTTCAAAACAGGAATGACGAGAATCAATATGACAGGGGTTTGGAATACTTTGATTTTCGTAATGAATGCGCTGGTTTTTGTATTGATTGGTTTGGAGCTTCCTGATATCATAAATGGTCTTGGCGAAACTTCTGTAATGGAAGGCATTAAATATGGTTTAATCATCAGTTTAATTGTCATTGTAGTACGCCTTTTATGGATTTATCCTGTCGCACACGTTCCGAGATGGCTGAGTAAAAATGTGAGGAAAGACCCAAGTCCGGGATGGAAAAATCCTCTGATTATCGGTTGGGCAGGAATGCGTGGTGTGGTTTCATTAGCAACAGCTTTATCGATTCCTGTAATGATGAATAGTGAGACGGCTTTTCCCATGAGGAATCTTATTATTTTTATAACATTTGTGGTTATTTTTGTGACATTGGTTTTTCAGGGTTTAACGCTTCCCTTGATTATTAAACTGACAAAAATCGGTGAAATTGATCCTGTACTTCCACCTCACGAACAACAGGCGAGTATTCAAATCAGATTGGATAATCTTGCCGTGTCCAGATTGAACGAAAAATATCAGTCTAACCTGGAAACAAATAGTTTGGTAGAGAATTTTAAAAATACAATTGAAAACGATATTATACAGCAGCAAAGTCATCTGGAATCATTGGAAATGTGTACTAACAGGCGTAACGACCTTAATGAGTATCACGAAATTATGCTTGATATTTTTGCCTTGCAACGAAAAGAATTGTTTAAAATTAAGCGTGAAAAAGAATTCAGTGATGATGAAATCAGAAAGGCAGAATCCCAATTGGATCTGAATGAACTAAAGATTACAGGTAACAAACATTTGTAATATAGGTAATATATCTAGCCCCGATAGTAACGACATCCTTTTTTTGCAGATGAATATGTGGGTGGAAAAAAGATATAGTGAATAGCGGGATTGAGCTCCTAAAAAATAAATTCTATACAACAATTAAAAGATGAAAACATTAAATTTTTTAGTGATTGGAAAAAATCAGGAAATTCTTGAAACATTAAAAAGGATCATCGAAAATAATGCGGGTTGGAAAGCGGAAATCAGAAGTGACGAAACCATTTGCCCAGATTATATCAAAGAAAATGAGGTAGATATTGTTTTGCTAAGCTCAGGATTGGAGGAAGAATTTGAAAATGAAATCAAAATTTTTTGTAAAAATCTGGATAAGGATGTGAAAGTAATAGACCACTACGGCGGAGGAAGCGGGCTTCTGAAGAATGAAGTTTACACACTTTTTCCTAATTTGCAGCCGTAAAATAAATTTATGTTTCAAAATATCATCAAAAACATCTCACGATTTGTAATTTTAACACCTGAAGAGGAAAAGATTTATGAAGATTTACTAATACTTCAAAAGTTCCCGAAGAAAACACATCTTCTGCGCGTAGGAGAAATTTGCCAGTTCGAGGGTTTTATTAAAGAAGGTTGTGTACGAACGTATTATCTCGATGAAAATGGTTTTGAAGTAACACTTCTGTTCGCTGTTGAAGATTGGTGGATTACTGATATTGATTCTTTTAATAACAAAACGCCTTCGAAGATTTTTATTGAAACCCTAGAAGATACCGAAATCTATATGCTGACTCCGGAAACAAAAGAGGAACTGCTGCAAAAAGTTCCCAAGTTTGAAAGAGCTTTCCGACTGATGATGCAGCGTTATGTGGTAACACTTCAAAACCGTTTGGTGAATACAATTTCCCAACCTGCAACAGATCGTTATTTGGAATTTATAAGAGTCTATCCTACAATTCCGCAGCGGGTAGCGCAATATTATATTGCATCTTATCTTGGTGTTTCAAAGGAGTTTGTAAGTACAATTAGGAAACGTTTAGCGAATAAGCAGAAATAAATAAATCCATATAAAATTATAATATGCCGAATATGAAAATATTGGGCATTTTTTTTTGCTGCAAGTAATTTATTAAACTAGTTAAATGTGCAGTAATCTTCATTGCGATACTTTTGTTTTTATTAATTTAAATCAAAGAAAAATGTTAAAGCAAAATAAAATAGCAGAAGGCTTCGGAATGCCTTGGGAAGATATTTACGGATACTCACAAGCAATAAAAAAAGGAAACACAGTTTGGATTTCAGGCCAGTTGGGACACAATGAAAAAGGTGATTTAGTTACTGGAATGGATGCACAGATGAAACAAACTTATAGGAATATCAAAGACTTACTAGCAAGATTTGATATGACGATGGAAAACGTTGTAGAAGAAGTTATCTATGCAATGGATATGGCAACGGCATTTGAAGCAAGAAAAAACTTCAAAACAGAATTTTACAATAATCCTAAAGCTGTAGCAAGTACGATGGTTGGCGTGAGCGGACTTGCATTGCCCGGACAGCTTGTTGAAATTAAAATTATTGCAACCGAATAAGTTTATATTTTAATTTTTGCAGATACTGATTTATTAAACTAGTTAAATGTACAAGATCTTTCAGTGCTCTAAATTTGCTGTATCAAAAAGAAAAATAACACCAGATATGGATAGAAAAGATTTTTTAAAGAAAGGATTATTGGGAACAGGAATGTTTGTAGCATCGGCCTCACTTGGCAATACAATGAAAAATGAGATTGATGAAATTGAACCCTTAGAACCAATCGGATACAATCATCTCCCAAATACAGATTCAAAGATTAAAGACAATTCTGTGTTCCACAAAGCAGATTCCAGAGGGAAAGCTGACCACGGCTGGTTGGTGAGTAATCATACATTCAGTTTTGCAAATTACCACAATCCTGAAAGGATGCATTTCGGAGTTTTAAGAGTACTAAATGACGATAAAGTAGAGGCAGGAAGAGGTTTCGGAACGCATCCTCATGACAATATGGAAATTATCAGTATCCCGTTGGAAGGTGATTTGGAGCATAAAGACAGTATGGGAAATTCAGCTATTATCAAAAGTGGAGATATCCAGGTAATGAGCGCAGGAAAAGGTATTATGCACAGTGAATTCAATAAAAATAATGACAGTCTGGTAAAGTTTCTTCAAATCTGGATTTATCCCAACAAAAGAAATGTAACGCCAAGATATGATCAGATTACGTTAGATAAAACAAAAGGTAAGAACAGATTTCAACAGATTCTTTCTCCAAATGCTGATGACGAAGGGGTTTGGATTCATCAGGATGCCTGGTTTCATTTAGGGAGTTTTGAAAATAATATTGACACCAATTATCAGATTAAGAAAAATGCAAATGGTGTTTATGCTTTTATTCTGAAAGGAAGTGCAGAAATTGAAGGCCAAAAACTGGAAAAAAGAGATGGCTTCGGAGTTTGGAATATTTCCGATTTGAACATCAAATCAACTTCAGAAAATACAGAGATTTTATTGATGGAAGTTCCGATGATGATGTAGGTGAAAAATTAAACAATCACTTTTTTTTAAGTGAAATATTTTAAAATATTTAGGCTTGGATTTAATATCTAAGCCTATTTTTTTGCTGAAATTAAATTGATGTCTTGATTGTTTTAATATGTAAATATTTGTATAGTAGGTGTTTGTGTTGTTTTAAGATAAGTCTGAAATTATTTGATATAACAAGGTTGAAAAAAGCATCAACTTTTTTTATGAAAACTAATTTATTAAACTAGTTAAATGTGCAGGCTTTCTGATCGCCCTAAATTTGTCATATCAAAATCAAAGAAATAATCAATGAGATTTTGAAATTCAAAACAATATTCTGAATAAATAACATTAAAAAATTAAACATTATGAAAAAATTAATCTTAACATTTGCAACAGTAATATTATCAGTATCGGCATTCGCTCAAAATGCAGGGAAAACAATGCTAAACCCAACCAATCACGCTTTGGTTCTAATTGACCACGAAGGACAAATGGCTTTCGCAACAAAAAGCATCAGTATGGAAGAACTGAGAAACAATGTCGCATTAATCTCGGGAGGTTCAAAAATTTTCAATGTTCCAACAGTGGTGACAACCGTTGCAGAAAAATCCTTCGCAGGACCGGTTTTCCCGGAAATCTCAACAATTTATCCTGAAGCCACAAGTGGATATGTGGACAGAACAACAATGAATACTTGGGAAGATTTGAACGCTCATAAAGCGATTACAGGAAAAAACAAAAAGAAACTGGTTCTTGCAGGTTTGTGGACGAGCGTTTGTGTTGTAGGCCCGGCTTTGTCTGCCATTGATGAAGGTTATGAGGTTTACATTATCACAGATGCTTCTGGTGATATTTCAAAAGAAGCCCATGATCAGGCAGTTACGAGAATGGTTCAGGCAGGTGCACGTCCTATTACTTCTGTTCAGTATGTTCTTGAATTGCAGAGAGATTGGTCTAGAAAGGAAACATACAAGCCGGTTAACGATTTGATGAAAAAATATGGTGGTGCCTACGGATTGGGAATCCAGTATGCTCAAGATATGCTTAAACACTAATCAAATTTCAACAACGGCAGGTTGAAACCCGACCTGCTTTTTTCTTCAAACCATTAAAAAGTAAAGTATGAAACTACTACATAAAATTCTATTCTCAATTGTCTTAGGTGCAGGATTGCTCAATGCTCAGAAAGCCGACTTAATCGTAACGAATGGAAAAATCACGACGATGGATGATAAAAATCCGGAAGTTCAGGCAGTTGCAATCAAAGACAATAAAATTTTCCAGACAGGAACCAGTGCTCAGATTCTAAAATTAAAAGGCAGCAATACTAAGGTTATAGATGCTAAAGGAAACAGGGTGATTCCTGGGTTATTTGACAGTCACTTGCACGTGATTCGTGGCGGAAGATTTTACAACACGGAACTTCGTTGGGACGGTGTAAAGACTTTGAAAAGAGCTTTGGAAATGTTGAAAGAGCAGGCCCAGAGAGCACCAAAAGGCCAATGGGTAAGAGTAATTGGAGGGTGGAACGAATACCAGTTTGAAGAAAAAAGATTGCCAACTTTGATGGAGATCAATGAAGCAACAGGGGATGTTCCGGCTTTTGTAATGTATCTCTACGGAAAAGCGTGGCTGAATAAGGCTGGTTTAAAGACATTAAATATCACCGGTAACACACCAAATCCTGCTCAGGGTTTGATTGAAAAGGATAACAACGGCGATCCAACCGGTTTATTGGTTGCAGAACCCAATGCATTTATTCTATACTCAACTTTGGCAAAATTACCTGAATTGTCTGAGGCTGAAAAAGAAAATTCAACATTGCAATATATGACTGAACTTAATCGTCTTGGCGTAACTGCTGTGATGGATGCAGGCGGCGGTTTCCAGAATTTCCCGGACGACTACGGAACTACAGATGAATTGAATAAACAAGGAAAAATTACAGTTAGACTACCATATTACTTATTTGCTCAAAAGAAAGGCTCTGAATTATCAGATTATACAAAATGGACAGGGATGGTAGACATCGATAACCACGGTCACAATGACCATAATGAAATTGATTACCATGTGAATGGGGGCGGAGAGAATTTGGTTTCAGATGGTGCTGATTTTGAAAACTTCCTTTTTCCACGACCTGAATTACCGGCAACCATGGAAAAAAGTATGAAAGAAGTTGTAAGTCTTTTGGTGAAAAAAAGATGGCCATTCAGAATTCATGCAACATATAATGAAAGCATCACAAGATTTTTAAATGTAATAGAAGAGGTAAATAAAGAAACACCTTTAAACGGATTGGTCTGGTTTTTTGACCATGCAGAAACGGTTTCAGAAGATAATATGAAAAGAATCAAAGCTCTAAACGGTGGAATTGCAGTGCAACACAGAATGGCGTATCAAGGAGAAAGCTTCATCCACCGATACGGGAAAAAAGCAGCTTTGGCTTCACCACCAGTAAAGAAAATGCTGGAAATGGGAATTCCTGTAGGATTGGGAACAGACGGAACGAGAGTGGCCAGCTATAATCCTTGGATTGCTTTATATTGGATTACTTCCGGAAAAACGGTGGGTGGAACACAGATCATGGCAAAAGAAAATGGTCTGGACAGGAAAACTGCTTTATCGCTTTCTACTTTTGGAGGATACGAACTGATAAAGGATTATGAAAAAGGAAGAATCAAGAAAGGATATTTTGCAGACCTTACAATTTTGGATAGAGATTATTTCAGTGTTAATGAAGAAGAAATCAAGGAAATCACTTCAAAGCTAACCATTGTTGACGGAAAAGTAGTGTATGGTGATGAAACATATAAAAATATTGCTCCAGCTTCACTTCCTGTAATTCCTGAATGGTCACCTGTAAAATATTACGGAGGGTATCAGGCAAAATAATTCATCATCAAACTCTTGAAAATTTTAACCGAAGACAATGAAAAAGCTTATTCAAATCATTACGAACACTAATCTAGAAGGCGAATTAATTCACGTGGCATTATTTATTTTCAGAATTGCATTATCATTAGAATTAATCATTGCTCACGGGCTGAAAAAGCTCGGAGTAGGTGTTGCGGAAGCAGAACAGATTCCCAATCCATTGCATCTTCCGGAAGCCTTCAATAGCCTTTTTGCTGATGCAGCTAACTTGGTTTTTCCTGTGTTTGTCATCATAGGATTATTTACAAGAGTTGCAGTTTTACCAATATTAGCGGTAACGTTGACGGGATATTTTGTCCTCCACTGGAACGATGCTTTACTGATAAAAGATACACCATTTATGTATAGTTTATGTTATTTGTTCCTGCTTTTTGTAGGCTCAGGAAAATATTCAATCGATAATTATATAGGTGAAAAATAAAATGAAGAAGCTGATTAAAATATTATTGATTGTTCAGATTGTCCTGCCGATAGTGGTTTCAGCACAATTTAAGCTCATGAGATTTGATGAAAGCTATGGAGTGTATCAGGATTCAACAAAAACATTTTATAATTCACTGAAATATATTCCGCTTTCCGAAAATAATAACAGCACATATTTATCCTTAGGCGGAGAAGCGAGAGCGGAATTTGTAGAGTTTAATAATGAGGACTGGGGAAGATTGGGAATCGGAAGCAATCCGTTTTTCATCCAGAGATATACGATTCATGCTGATATGCATTTAGGTTCAAGAGTAAGAGTTTTCGGACAGTTGAGAAGTGCATGGGAAAACGGAAGAAAGAATGGGCCAAGGCCGATTGATGAAGACCATTTGAATATTCAGAATCTCTTCATAGACATGGATGTGATTAAAAATGAAAAAGAAAAATTAACGGTTCGTGCTGGAAGGCAAGAACTGGATTATGGAAGCGGAAGGTTGATTTCAGTTCGTGAAGGCCCGAACTTGAGACTTTATTTCGATGGATTAAAAGTAATGTATCAAAGAGGAAACTTCAAATCGGATGCTTTTGTGATGATGGCAAGCGAAATCAATACCGGAGCATTTGATAATAAGCTTTCAAAATCTATTAGCCTTTGGGGGAGTTACAACACCTTGATTCTTCCTAAAAGTGGAAATTTAGAATGGTATTATCTGGGAATACACAGAAAAGAATCCCGTTTTGAAGACGGAACAGGGGATGAGACAAGACATACTTTAGGTGGAAGATTCTGGAAATATGGCGGCGGTTTTATTTACAACTTTGAAGCGGCTTATCAGTTCGGAAATTTTGATAAAGGAACAATCAGTGCATGGACAGCTTCTGCAGATATAGGATATATGTTCGAGAATATAAAAGGAAAGCCAACCATCAATCTTCGCAACGATTATATCTCAGGAGATAAAAACAAAGGTGATGGAAGATTGGGTACTTTTAACCCGCTCTATCCAAAAGGTGGTTATTTTGGATTCAATCCACAAATCGGACCCGTGAATCTGATTGATATTCATCCTTATGCAACCATCGATTTGAATAGTAAGATAACAGTTCAGGCAGATGTGGTTTTCAATTGGAGATATTCTTTACAGGACGGCGTTTACAGACCCAGTGGTTCATTGAATCTGGCATCAATGAATTCTAAAAAAAGATATATAGGAACGGCTTTTTTAGGAAGTTTTAATTATAAAATCAATAAATTTTTCACCTTCAATACAGGAATACAGTATTTCAAAACCGGTGGATTCGTAGATGATATCATCGAAAATGACAAAGACGGACTTTTTATTAATTCAAGAATCGTATTCAAATTTTAAATGGTTGAATTTCATTAATTATCTCACATCAACGTTGAAATTTATTTCTAAAGCTACCTTTGATAAACCTTAAAACAAGAATTAAACTTTAAACAAATTATTATGAAAAATACAATAAAAAATACCTTAAGCAGAACATTATTAATTGCAGGATTATCTTTCTCGACTTTAATTTTTTCTCAAACGGCAACAGCCAATTCATCTCCGACTCCAGCAACAATAGGAACGTCAAAAAACTGGGGTTCCGTAGATGGGATTTCGATGATAGGCTTGGTTCAGGGACCCTCTTCTGCAGATGCTCAATTACAAGTTGCCTGTGTTTTCGAATATACGGATAATGACATCCATAGCGCTCAGGCATTACCCGCAAATCTGAACGGGTTGGTACATTTGGATGAAGCTTTGAAAGGAGAATTGACAAAAATCAGAAAAGGAGGTTACTTCAAGGGACATTCTTTGGAAACAGTATTGATTGCTCCACCTAAAGGGGCTATGTCTGCCCAAAAACTTTTGCTGATTGGTTTAGGAGACAGGAATACATTTACTCCAGAATTAATGACTTCAGTGGGAGAAGTCGCGGCTCGTGAAGCGATGAGATTAGGGGTAAGCAATTTTGCTTTTGCAAGCGACTTAAAAGATGCCGGCATTGACTCTCCAACGGCTCTGGTGGCTGGAAATGTAGTGAAAGGAATAGTGAATGCAAACCGCTCCGAAACTTATTTGAAGGAACATGATCTTTCCAAAACAAAGAAATTAGAAAAAGTATATCTTTTGGCAGGGCCATCATTCTTTGAAGTTGCAGGTAGCGGAATTAAAGATGCTATAGCGGAAGTGAAAAAATAACTTTACTCTCATCTTTTTAATTCACGGGAGGGTATTATTTAATAACAATGGCGTCAACTAAAAACAGTTGGCGCCATTTGAATATTTGTGAATTCATTGGTTGGAGCATCGAACCTTTTTTTGTGGATTTAGAAGTTTTTTGCCTGATTTATGAAGGGTTTTAAAAAATCCATTCAGATTTGAATACGGTCAGGTATGATATAGTGTGTAAAAACTCCTTAGATGTAGCCAGTACGCTATCTTTTCAAACGGAGACTATTTATTTTACAGGACTTTAGCTAAACATCCTAATTTATATCCAAATAAAAATTGAAAAAAATCTTGGAAAATTTTTCAATTTATTTTTAATATCGTAATATTGCAATATAATAATTATTTATGGGAGCTACAAAAACAGATCATTTTACAGACAGTCAGAACCAAATTGCGACTATTGCTAAAGCTTTGGGACATCCGGCAAGAGTGGCTATTATAGAATACTTATTAAAAGTCAACACGTGTATAACCGGAGATATTGTCAATGAACTACCACTAGCGCAGCCAACAGTATCACAGCATTTAAAGGAGCTAAAAAATGCAGGATTAATAAAAGGGAGTATTGAAGGTAATTCAGTCTGCTACTGTATTGACGAAAATACATTCGATATTATGAAAGAATACTTTTCAAAAATTATATTCACGGTAACCAGCCAGAAATGCTGTTAACAATATGAAAAACGGCTTTCATAACATCTTTGTATTGTTGATCTCTTATTCGTTGCTATCAGTATTAATGGCATATTTTCACTCGTATAATATTGCCTTATAAACATAAAGAAAACCGTTTTGAAGATCTTACAAATAATGTCCGGCCTATTTTATTTACAGGTATCCTTATCTCATTATGTATGAATGTTGAAAACAGCAGTTTGTTTCTGTGGGTTGCATTTTGATAGAAGGCGAGATCATTACATGGATCTATACGTTAAATAAGTTAGTAGATCTATTAATGGGACTTACCGGGATGGGAATATATCGTATATCGTGTTGTGAACAGTTTCCATTTGAAGCTATTGCTGTCCTACTGGTCATCAAAATTAGTGATCGGTTGGAAATAACTTAGAAGAAAGGTCAACAAATTAAAACTTTCATGCCTTTCCATTCATAGTAATGAATCTAAATACAATAGAATCAATTTGATTAAAATATCGCAATATTGCATTATAACTATAAAGTAAAAACAATGAAATTATCAGAAATTAAAGAAATCCTTCCAACATTAGAAAATGTTGAATTTCAATTAGAGAATGGAACCTTTGTACCGGAACACTTTCATATTACCGAAGTGGGGCAGATCAATAAAAAGTTCATTGATTGTGGTGGAGTAATCCGTGATGAAAAAGCTGTAAACTTTCAGCTATGGAATGCCGACGATTATGAGCACCGTTTAAAGCCTGGAAAATTACTGAACATTATCAGACTTTCTGAGGAAAAATTAGGAATTGAAGACTCTGAGATCGAGGTGGAATATCAAAGTGATACGATTGGTAAGTATGATCTTGAGTTCAATGGAAAAACATTTGTCCTGAAAACTAAAACCACAACATGTTTGGCTCAAGATACATGTGGAATACCTTCTGAAAAACAAAAGAAAAATCTTTCCGAACTTGCTGTAAACCAAAACAATTCTTGTACACCAGGCGGTGGATGCTGCTAATAACCCACATATTATCAACTAAATATAGATAATCACATTAGAGAATTCCCAATCAAACAACTAAAAATGAACAAAAAAATTGTAGAAAGTATTAATGAGGTTTCTATTGATACTATTTCAGAGGAAAGAAAAAATGTTTTACAGCCACTGATAAATTACATACAAAGCAAAGTAGAAACGAATCAGAGCGTCCGGTTGAATTTCATCTGCACGCATAATAGTCGAAGAAGCCATTTGTCACAGATCTGGGCACAAACAATGGCTTATCATTTTGGCATTAAGAATTTATATTGCTATTCAGGAGGTACAGAAGCAACTGCCATGTTTCCAAAAGTAGTAGAAACATTGAATAACCAAGGTTTTCAGATCCAAAAACTCAGCGAAACAGAAAATCCAGTTTATGCTGTAAAGTATGCACAAAATGAATCAGCTATCATCTGTTTTTCCAAAGAATATAATAATGAATTCAATCCTAAAAATGAATTTGCTGCTATAATGACCTGCAACAATGCTGATGAAGGATGCCCCTTAGTTTTTGGGGCAGAAGCCAGATTTCCTATAAAATATGAAGATCCTAAAGCTTCTGATAACACTGCAGAACAGACGCAAGTCTACAGAAACAGAAGTTTACAGATAGCTGCAGAAATGTTTTATGTTTTTTCACTTATAAAAAAATAGCATGCAGATAACTACAATTGATCAAGAGGTATTTTTAGAAATTGCAGAAATATATAGACAAGGTCTTGAAACAGGTAATGCTACTTTTGAGACCATAGTACCAACTTGGGAAGATTGGGACAAAAGTAAATTAAAAGATATTCGGATAGCTGCTGTCATTGACAATATTATGGTAGGGCGGGCTGCATTAACAGTGGTCAGTGATCGCAGTGTTGATAGAAGCAAAATAATAGGAATAAATTAAAAGATTATGCAACCAAAATTAAAATTTCTTGATAGATACCTCACTTTATGGATATTTCTTGCTATGGCGATTGGAATAGGTTTAGGATTTTTCTTTCCGAACATTTCAAAGGTCACAGATTCTCTATCGGTAGGTACAACCAATATCCCATTGGCAATTGGATTAATCTTAATGATGTATCCGCCATTGGCTAAAGTAGATTATTCCCTCTTACGAATAGCATTTAAAGATAAAAAGGTAATCAGTATATCATTATTGCTAAATTGGATAATAGGACCTATTTTAATGTTTGTTCTCGCTATTGTGTTTTTGAGAAATGAACCTGATTATATGATTGGATTAATACTAATTGGTTTGGCCAGATGTATTGCCATGGTAATTGTATGGAATGATTTAGCAAAAGGAAATAGAGAATATGCCGCACTTTTGATCGCTTTAAACAGTATTTTTCAGGTATTCACCTACAGCTTTTTTGTATGGTTGTTCATCAATATACTTCCGGGTAAATTAGGTTTTGCCAATTTCAATGTAAGTGTATCTATGAAGGATGTTACGGAAAGTGTACTTATTTATCTTGGTATACCTTTTCTGGCTGGTTTTTTAAGCCGATACTTTTTAGTAAAATCCCAGGGTATAGAATGGTATAACCGAAAATTTGTGCCGAAAATTTCACCAATAACATTGTACGCATTATTATTCACAATTGTCCTGATGTTTAGTCTTAAAGGTGAAAAAATAGTAGCAGTACCCATGGATGTGTTAAAAGTAGCTATTCCATTAGTACTTTATTTTGTTCTTATGTTCTTTGTAAGTTTCTTTGTAAACAAATCGTTGAAAGTTCCTTACGACAAAAATGCTTCTATAGCTTTTACAGCAACTGGAAACAATTTTGAACTAGCTATTGCGGTAGCTATTGCAGTATTCGGTATTAGCTCACCACAAGCTTTTGTAGGGGTTATAGGTCCACTTGTAGAAGTTCCGGTACTCATATTACTGGTTAAAGCAAGTCTTTGGCTAAAAAAGAAATATTACAGCTAAACAACCAACGGAATTTTTCAAGGTAATTTAAGGCCATACCAATCTTATCAGCTAATCATCTTTTAACCGAGAGAAATATACGCTGATAGGTTTATGAATGTCTAAGTAATGTACTTTTTACTATCTACAAATCAATGGCTAAATTTAGTTCTTTCATTTTCATAGATCCAGTATACAATTAAGTACATCCTCCGTTGTACCATCGAGCCAGCTCATGCTTATAACCATGTAAGATGGAGCTATAGAAATTGACTGATAGAAGATTTACTATAAAAATTTAAGGCACTAAAGAGCTTGGTGAAATCCCGAATTGCTTTTTGAAAGCAAATGAAAAATGGGAGAGGTTTTCAAATCCTACCTCATAGCAAACTTCCAATGGCTTTTTTTTCTTTTCAGTAATTTGATAATAAGCAAGTTCTAAACGTTTATGTGTTAACCACCGTTGTGGAGTCATGGTAAAATCCTTTTTAAAATCCCGCTTAAATGTTGTAAGGCTTCTGCCTGTGAGGTAACCAAACTTTTCCAGCGGAAGATTGAACATAAAATTTTTTTCCATATAGTCGACAAGATTGATTTTTCCGGGTTTTTCAAAATTAGCAAGTACATGATCAATTTCTTGGTTCAGGGTTCTGAGAATACTGATGGCTTCGGTGATTTTAATGGAAGCAATATCCACAGGGATTTCCTTCATGTCAAAATAGGGAATAAGTGATACCAGGCAGCTTTCCAGCAGAGGGTGATTATTGAAACAAAAAATCTTCGGTGAATTTTTGGGTTGAGGATTTATATTCTTGTCTGCATAAAAATTCTTTAATGTTTCTAATGATAAATGCATGACCACAGTTTTGTGGGGTTCTCCGTCTTTAGGGTAGTTAATAATAGTAGCCAGCTGATTTCTGGGAATTAGAAAAATATCCCCCTTTCCAAATGTATAAGTAGCATCAGCCTGTACAATTTTGGTTTCTCCTGAAAGAAACCAGACCAGCATATGCTCTTCAAACATAATATCCGATTTGAAAAACTTGTCTTCGTAGCTTGAAAGCTTTATATCTTCGGTAATGTATCGGGCTTGGTATTCCATGATTTTTGCTTTTTTAAGAAGGAAATCAATAAGGTAAATATAAGAAATAACATCATTTACTTTGTTTAAAAGTTCATGTAAGAGAAGCAAAATGGCTATCTTGCCTCTCTTTTATGATTGTAATTAATTCTAAATAGATTGTCTGCCATCCACCAGAAACTTGGCTCCGGTTAGAAAGCCTGCGTTTTCACTTATTAAATAATGGATCATATCAGCGACTTCTGCCTTTCCCATTGAATGCTTTGTATCAGATGGTTTTCCAGTTCTTCATTTAACGCGATTTTGTCCATGATTTCTGGCCTGGCCTTACAGAGCTAATAGAATAAGTTCAATAAAACATTCAGAAAATTATCAGGATTTATGGATTGAAACGGATACCCGTCATCTCTTCCGTCAGTTTCCATAGTTTCTTAGCATTGTTTTCATCCAGTGAATAAGGATTTACTCCTTTCTGATCGGTAATATCTGATGAGAGTACAGCGATGTCCCCGTCCTCACAATAGACTCCACCTATATCATCAAGTAAAGGGCTGGTAGCACACCAAACTGTTGTAGCAGCTCCTTGGGGAACAGTTTTTAAGGATGCCGCTACTGCAGGTAATATATTGCCCTCTGCATCCATGAAACCCATTTTTTGAAATAATTCCAATGGAGCTTCCCTGCCTAATTCTGTTCCGCCAATAGAACCGGGATGAACCGCATAGCTTCTGATATGGGAAGATTGTCCTCGCACATCCAGTTCCATCGAAAAAAGATTGACGGCTGTTTTGGATTGTCCATAGCCTTGTAAAGTTTCATATTCTCTATGCAGGAAATTAGGATCATCAAAATTAAAAGACGCAAAATGATGACCGTGAGAAGAAACATTAATGACTCGTGATCCGTTGGCTTTCTTAAGTGCAGGCCATAATCCGGAGGTAAGCTGAAACGCAGCTAAATAATTGGTTGCCAGCTGAGATTCTATACCTCGTTCATCTCTGCGAAGTGGTACCCACATAATGCCCGCATTGTTGATTAGTAAATGCAAAGGTCTTCCTGACGCGATAAAGTTTTCCGCGAAGGAATCAATAGAGGTGGGAGACATCAAATCCATTGCTGCAATTTCAATATTTTCCATTCCTTCCAGATTCTTCTTTGCCTTTTCAATATCACGTGCAGCTACGATTACTGTAGCTCCTGCTGCTGCGATAGCTTTTGTGGTTTCCAGTCCAATTCCAGTATTGCCACCTGTAACTATGGTGACTTTTCCGGTAAGATTGATGTTTTGAATGACATCATTGGCTGTTGAAACTGCATTGAAGCCTGAACCGATAGGTTGTTGTTGAGCTCCCTGATAATTATTCTTTTCCATTTTGAATACGTTTAATTGTTATGAAACAAAATTAGAGAAGCTTAACCTATTTTGTTTTGTTCAAAAGGCCTAATTAACTTTGTTCAAAAGAGCATGTGATTGTATAAAAATAGAGCAAGTGTCCTAATAAAATCAAACAGTTTAAAATTGGACCTACCTATTTAGATGTAAATAATAAGACGAACAAAACAGTTCCTAAAATCAGTTGTTCGTTTTTCTTTGTTTTGGTTAGGATAATCCTCATTCCGGCAACGCAAATATATCTGTTTAGAAGCAACTTTGCATTAATATTAATACAATTAAAAAATGGAAAATAGACAAAAAGAAAAAGTTTGGTTCATTACAGGATCTTCAAGAGGATTTGGAAAAATATGGACAGAAGCTGCTTTGAAACGTGGAGATAAAGTAGCTGCTACAGCACGTAATATCAATAGTATTGCTGCCTTAAAAGAAAAGTATGGCGATCAGGTCTTGGTACTTGAAGTAGATGTAACCAATGCCTCACAGGTGCAAAACGCTATGAGCAAGGCTAACCAATATTTTGGAAGATTAGATATTGTATTTAATAATGCCGGATATTCTTTAGTGGGAACCATAGAAGAGAGCAGTACTGATGAGGTTAAAGCCATGTACGAAACCAATATTATAGGACCTATCCATGTAATTCAGGCAGCATTACCAATACTGCGGGTCCAGGGGCATGGCCATATTTTGGGGACATCCAGCGCCGTTGGCATCTATAGTAATCCTCTTATCGGGTATTATTGTTCTTCAAAATTTGCGTTTGAAGCGATTTACGATAGCTTATCTAAAGAAGTTGCAGGATTTGGAATCAAAGTAACGCTGATTGAACCGGGGGCATATAGTACTGAATTTGGTAGTGCTGAATCGCTGAAAATAGCTAGCAAAAGACTAGCGGATTATGATGATTTAAAAAGCAGTCTGATGGAAAATTTACAAAAACTGGAACGTGGAAATCCTATTGCCACTCCCGACGCTATATTTGCTGTCGTCGATACTGAAAATCCGCCGTTGAGATTACTTCTGGGTAAAAACGATTTGCCACATATCCAACAAATCTATTCAGAACGTATCCAGGAATGGGAAACTTGGAAACCGATATCTGAAGCGGCCCAAGGCTAATGATCTATGCTGCCTTTAGCAAACTTTCCGTTCTATTCGCTTTTCTTTTTAGTGTGGAAAAGCGAATATTGCTTACCTTGTAATCTAGAATTTTTATAACATGGCTTCAAAAAAAACGAATCATTCCGTAAAAAGATTTAATACGCTGGCTGAAGTAATGAAGGTATCGGGTTTTCTACCTCCAAAGCATCCTTTAATTGTTTTGCTAAACGGTGTAGATAAACCACTTAAAGGTCGTGCTCCTAATAAATCACACGTACTGAATTATTATAAAATAGCTTTTAAACCGGATGCCGGAGGAGAGTTAATGTATGGTCAGACTAAATTTGATTTTAAAGAGGGAGGTTTGTTTTTTGTGGCTCCAAAACAAATTCTATCCTCGATAGATGATAACGATAAAGAGGAAACTGAAGTGCAAAAAATACTGAGTCCACAGATCACATTACTTATAGATCCTGATTTTTTACTGCAATACCCATTGGCACAAAAGATCCACCAGTATCACTTTTTCTCTTATGCTGCTAATGAAGCGCTGCACCTTTCTGCGAAAGAAAAAGAAACCATTTTGTCGTTATTCAGAGATATAGAAGAAGAGCTTGAAAATCGAATAGACGACATGAGCCATAATGTGATCATATCTCAAATTGAATTATTATTAAACTATGCACAGCGTTTTTATAACAGGCAATTTCTTACCAGAAAACAAAACTATCCCAGTCTTACCGATCGTATCGATCAGTTGTTGGAGGATTATTTTAATAGTGATAAGGTCCTGAATACCGGAGTCCCAACCGTTCATTATTTAGCTGGTCAGCTACATATGTCAGCAAGTTATTTAAGTGATTTATTAAGAAATCTTACAGGGCAAAACACGCAACAGATTATTCATGATAAAATGATTTACCGTGCTAAAAATAAGTTATCTACTACAGCTCTAAGTATTTCCGAAATTGCATTTGAATTAGGTTTTGAACAGCCTCAGTCCTTTAGTAGATTATTTAAATTAAAAACAAATCAAAGTCCACAGCAGTATAGAGCTCAATTCAATTAATTTTTTACAGTTACTTAAACACTAATAAACTAACAGTAATTGTCTTACATGGATATAGTTGTTTGCGTTATATTTTTACGCTCAGTTACATAGGAGGGGGTTTTTGTAATCATCCCCAAGTTTTGTACCTGATCCAAAATATCAGGCTGCAAAAGTTTGATATATAGACTTTTATGTATGAAAAAAGAGAGACAACTATCAAATAGTTGTCTCCTTAAGTGAACTTGCTGGTGGGAACATCGAACCAATTTTTAAAAGATTTGGAATATGTTTTAGATGTATGTGGTTGATAATTATGATATTGTAAATTGATTATTTTAGTTTGAATCCTGTTGAGTTAGTTCTTAATTTTAATTAACATGAAATAGTAGGAATACATAAAGTCATTTTGAATGATGGTGTTTTGTTATTGGTATAATTGAAAAAAAATCTCAACCCTTAGTACGGGGATTGAGATTACTATTTTAATAAAATGACGGTTTGTCACCATAAACACCAGGCTTATTGATACCTACACTGGCCTGAACATCTTTTTCAGGATGCTGTATAATATTAGCGATATAAGCCGCTACTGCTTTTCGGGCAACTTCAGTTCCAATAAAAGGTTCTCCCTTTTGTGTTGTTTCATAATCGGTCTCATTTTTATCCGTTAACCATGAAGGGCGGACAATGGTATAATCAAGACTGGATTTCTCAATAATCTGAGCCGCTTTACTATATCTTACCAGCTCAGAACCAATAATCCTGTTGTTCCATTCTCCAAACTTACCAGCAACCTCATCATAGATACCAAGAGAGGTTACGAAAATGAGCCTTTTTTTAGCATTAGCTTCCATTGTATTGACAATTGCTGAAGCCATTTTATCTACTTGTCCTGCAAGATTGGCATATACAATATCACTTTCCTTTATGGCTACCGTAAGGACATCCTGATTCAGGACATCACCAAGAATGATGTTTGAAGATGAGGTAGACTCTTTCACGTGATCTGCATTTCTAGCCAATAATGTTAATGAAATATTTTTATTGGGAATAAGGAATTCAATGACATGTTGAGCAATAGCTCCGCCTGCACCCAATACCAAAACTTTTGTTGTTTCCATTTTTTATGTTGTTTTAAACAATGAGGTCAGAACTCATCTGACCTCATTTGTTATTTAATTATAAATTTTCCTTGTAAAAAGGGATAAGTTTATCCAATGCAATTTTTACCGGTTCCGGTTTGTCATAAAGATCATAATGTGACCAGCCATCAACCACTACCAATTCTTTCTTTTGAGAAGCAGCACGGCGGATGATTTCAAATCCATCTCTGTATGCTCCGAATGCTCCTGGTTTACGTCCCACAATGACTAATAACGGTTGGGTTAGTAATTTTTCAGCAAGATTATAAGCATCCCAGGTTAGGGCCGCTGCATTATGAGAGAATAATGTTTTGTTTACCCCGTTGGCGCTCTCACCACGGGAAGTACGGTAATACTCAGTCGCTTCCAGAAGATCAATGTCTGCATTATTATCAGCTTTAGCCATTTCATAAGTAGGATAAAGACCTTGATCCACTCTTAAAGCAGCTCCTCTTGCTTCTGCTGTTCTCTGTTCCGCAATCGCTTCAAGATTAGCAATCGGATCACCGAATTCACGCATTACACGGCCATAATTAGCTCCGGTTACTGTGGCAACAGCTTTGATACGACGTTCTTTCATTGTAGCATTGATAGAGTAACCTCCGGCACCACAAATTCCTAAAACTCCGATTCTCTTTTCATCTACGAACGGAAGAGTCACCAGATAATCACAGGCATAACTGTAATCTTCTACACGGAATGATGGATCTTCTAAAAACCTAGGCTCACCACCACTTCCTCCCTGGAAAGAAGCGTCTGGAACTAATACGACAAATCCTGCATCAGCAAATGCCTGTCCATACACATTTCCTGAAGTCTGTTCCTTACAGCTTCCGATAGGGTGGGTGCTGATAATAGTAGGATATTTTTTGTTTTCATCGAAATCTGGCGGGAATAATAGATCTGCTGCTATATCCCAATACATTGCTTTGAATTTTACTGACTTTTTCATTTTTTAATATTTTTATTGTTATAAAATTTGTTTGTTTTATGAATTGCTTTTTAGAGTAGTTTCAAAAAAGGTGTTGATTCTGTCAACGGCTTGATCTACATAAGTGGATACGTCATACAGATCAAAATGGTTGGCTCCATCTATTATAAAAAGTTCTTTTGTTTTGCTGGCAGTTCTTTCATACAGAAAATCACTGTTCCATTTTGAAAGAGCATTGCTGCCGGCTATAATAAGTAAAGGTTGTGTAAGAAGAGTATCTACACGATCAAAAGCATGAAACGCAATAAGACCCGGTAAATCTGTTAACAGATATTCTCCTGTAGAATTAGGATGCTGTGCTCTTGGCGTTTTGTAATAGTCATATCCATCTGTGGCTTCTTTTCCCCAGGCTTCATTTCTTTCTCCCACCCAGTTTAAATAGATTGGGTCGGCTCCATTGGCTTCTGCTGTTCTTTGGTTATTGGCGGAAGCTAATGTTTCAGAAATATTTACTGTTCCTCCCTGTCCATTCCATCCTTTATGGTACATCTCACCGATATCCACTGCGCTAACGATTGCTAAAGCTTTAATACGATGATCTTGTTTCGTTGCAGCTACAAAGTATCCACCACTGGCGCAGATTCCGATTCCTGCTATTTGATCAGCATCCACGTATGGTAAAGTTGTTAGATAATCCACTGCAGCACTTATATCTGCTACTCTGAATTGTGGATTTTCCTGATGGCGTGGTGTTCCTTCGCTATCTCCTTGGTAAGAAGCGTCAAAAGCAAGGGTGACAAATCCTTTAGCTGCCATTTTTTCGGCATAGATTCCTGCGGTTTGTTCTTTTACTCCTCCGGCAGGGTGACCTACTACAATAGCAGGATATTTTTTTGTGGCATCAAAATTTTCCGGAGTATAGATATTAGCGGCTATACTCAATTCTTTATTCTTAAAGTATCTTGATTCTGGTTTCATATTGTATCTTATTAAATGTTTGTTCATTTTGATAAGACAAAGTTATGATGAGGTTGATGCTATATTTGAAAACAAAATACTTTAAAACAGAAACATTTTACTGATTTCTGAATACCTTGGGTGAAATTCCTGTTTTTTTACGAAAGAACCGGGTAAAATAGGTTGGGTATTCAAAACCTAAACTATAGGCTATTTCATTAATACTAAGCTTTGTATCTCTGAGTTTAGCCTTTGCAGACTGTATAATATACTGATGAATATGTTCTATTGGCGACTGTCCTGTAAAGTGTTTAATTACATCTCCAAAATAATTAACAGAAAGGTGGGTTCTATCTGCAAAATAAGCAACCGTGGGAAAGGTATCTATATCATTGTCTTTTCCGAAATACCAATCCAGATCCTTATAAAAATCAGCAACTACTTTATTGTAAACTTTGCTTCTTGATTCAAACTGACGTTCGTAAAAGTTTTGGGTATAGGAAAGAATGAGAACAGCATACGAAACCAAAATATCCTGAGAGAAATCTTCCCGCTGATATTCTTCATAAGCTTTTATAAAAAGGTCATACAGTACTTTACTCTCTCGATCTGTCAGAAATAGGGCTTCATGGCGCGTATACCCTGTAAAGGTGTAATCTTTTGCAAACTTATCCAGAAGTTTTGGATTGACAAAAATTCCATATCCTATAAAAGGATGCTCCAGATCCCATTCCATATTATTTCCCGGTTTATCCAGAAAAAGACATGAGCTTGACATTTCTTCAACAGGTGGTTGCACTGCAATATTGTTCTTGATGGCAATTACATAGAATTCAAGTTCTACATTTGGAGATTTTAAAAGTAAATTCTCATGCTCATCATAATGTATCACCTGGATAGCATCACTATTGGAGCCTTGTACATTAATATACTTTAAAAAGGATGGTATGTTATAGGATTTCGCCATTGCATTATTTATTCAAAAATAAGGAAATACTTAATAGAGGAATGAAACTTATTACAGTAAGAATGAAACAATTTACAGGATTATAATGAGCATACCCCATACAATATTGTTTTGCATCAGTAAAATGTTTCTATATAAAAGTGATTTGTATTCTAATTCAGAAAGCTGGTGCTTTTAGCTTTGCATCAGTATAAATAAAGATGTCTTTGACATCAGAATAATTTAAAAAACAAAAATATGGATTCATTTACAGTAAAAGCATATGGTACGGCAGCACAGGATATTCCTTTGGGAGAAATGCATATTCAGCGTCGTGAAGTGCAGCCCAAGGATGTAGAAATTGAGATCTTATATTGTGGAGTTTGCCATACAGATCTTCATAAATCAAGAAATGATTGGGGAGGTTCAACCTATCCGGTTGTTCCGGGGCACGAAATTGTCGGAAGGGTAACAAAAGTAGGTAAGGAAGCTTTTAAATATAGTATTGGCGATCTGGTTGCCGTAGGATGCCTGGTGGATTCATGCAGAACATGCCCGAATTGCCAGAAAGATTTGGAGCAATATTGCCTAAATGGTTTTACTGTAACTTATGGTGGTGCTGATAAACATTTAGGAGGTTCAACGTATGGTGGATATGCAGAAAAGATTGTGGTAGATGAAGATTTTGTTCTGAAAGTACCCGAAAACGTAGATGCAGCTGCTATCGCACCTGTTCTTTGTGCAGGAATCACGGTCTGGTCACCACTAAGACACTGGAAAGTAGGAGAAGGATCAAGAGTAGCCATCATTGGTCTTGGAGGATTGGGACACATGGGAATTAAGCTGGCAAAAGGGCTTGGAGTAGAAGTTACTTTGTTCTCAAGAAGTGCTGAGAAAGCTGCCGATGCTACAAGACTTGGAGCAGATCATGTGGTTATATCTACCAGTGATACGGAGATGAAATCTGTTGCCGGAAAATTTGACCTGATTATTGATACTGTTCCTTATGATCATGATATAACGCCCTATATGCACACGTTAGCAACTGATGGAACATTGGTATTGGTAGGATATTTTGGTGATTTTGAAAAGAAATTCAGCACCCTTCCTTTATATATGAGACGTTCTGTAGTGGGATCTGTTATCGGAGGCATTGCAGAAACTCAGGAATTATTGGATTTCTGTGGCAAAACAGGAATTGTATCAGACATTGAGGTGATCAATATCCAAAATGTAAATGAAGCCTTCGAAAGAATGGAAAAAGGAGATGTTCGTTATCGCTTTGTTATTGATATGAAATCTATTAAGAATTGAAAAATAAGGTACTTAAAAATGGCAAATATATGAGACTGTAGCCTGAACTGTGTCAGAGGAATAATTCAATAAGATTATTTATATTCAATTATTCAAACGACACGGTTATGAAAGAAAAAGATCCCATTCGACTTTGAACGTTTCAAGGCAGAAGCCATACAAGGTCTTTACGAAGGTAAAAGTTTGTCTCCCAATGATGGGATTTCAAATTACGCTTCAATACCGATGAAATCTCTGATAGAGCACTTTAGATTGTCTGTTTCAGATGGCCTAGGGATTTCACTTCACAGATCAAAAAATTCAAACCATAAAATATCAGGCTGTAAAAGTTTGATATAGAGTATTTTATGCGTAAAAAAAGAGAGACAACTATCAAATAGTTGTCTCCTTAAGTGACAAGACGAGCGTATCTTCAAACACTTTTATAGATGATTTAGTTCGTTTGAGTCAAATTAAACAAGAATTATTGCTTTCATTTGGATATTTATGTATATAATTGATCTTTGCGAAAACTTTTGCTTCACCAACAAATGTATACCAGTTTGATTAATAATTTTTATCTACTGTGTTTATTAATTTTACCTCTATTAATATTTTAAAATACCTCCACTATTATATCATCCTTTATACTTTGAAATCTGGTTTTTAAATATTAGTTTTGGTCAGCTGATATTAAAAAAAACATAGCTTAAACAATAAGAATATAATGGTAATAAGAACATTTTCAATAATTTATGTGGAGTATGCAAATAACATATAAGGTTAAATATAAAATGATAAGGTTTTTATTAATTTTTAGTACTCTTTTCCTTTTTATACAAGTCTCTTCTCAGGCTAAAATTGATGTAAATAAGAGAAAATTATTCTATCAACAATACGATGATAAATCATATAGTCCGGATAAACTGCTGATAAGAGCAAAAAATATGCTTAAATACGCACAGAATGACTATGAAAAGGCTCTTGCTTACTCTAATTTGGGTGATTGCCTGTATGGACAAGGAAATTATTTGGGATCTGTAACAATTTTGCAAAAAGCAGATTCTCTTATGAAGAAGAGCGACTCTGTCCAAAATCGAATAACGATATTATATTCACTTATAAATTCATACCGAAGAGCAGGACTAATCGTAGAATCCGAGGAAACGTGGAAATTGGTAAAAGAGCTTGATAATGAATCAAGCCCATTTATTAAGACTGCAAATTTATTATACACTCAAGCAAAAATCTTTGATATTGATGGTGATTATTGCAAAGCGGCAGATAGCAGAAAAAAGTATATTCAACATATCAGCAAGATACCAGACAATATGTCCAATACTCTCTCTAATGTAGAGTATAAGAAGCGGTTCGATTTTACATTGCTGGTGCAATTGTGCTATGAACAAATCAGATGTGGTAGAATTGATGAGGCTAAAGAAACTTTAAAAAAAACTGAAATTACTCTCAAAAGTATTAAAGATAAATCTCCTATAAATTTTTATGAGTTTTATTTATTGGACAAAGCACTTATTAATCTCAAAGACAATAATTTGTACGAGGCGAGAAAAAACTTTGACTTGGCTTATTCTCATCCACATGTAGAACGAATTGTTATCAAAGAAATTCTAATGAATAGGTTAGAAGCCAATATAGATACCCCTACAGAGCAATTAAAATTTTTGAAAATCATTTCTGGTATTACCAATTCTCAAATTACAGTTACAAAAAATCTAACAATAAAAGAAACCACTAAGGATAAAAACAACATAAAAGAAAAAAAAGAAAATATAAAGCTTAATCTGATCATTTTTATTTGTATTATCATTGTATTAATCATCTGTAGTATTTTCATTTTTAGGGCGAAAAATAAAAAAATAAAATCAACATATCAAAAAATCATTAAGGAGCTTGAAAGTCCGCTTTCAGAGACTACTATTTTTTCAGAATCTCAAAAAAGTGTAAGTGATTCTTCAAAGGAAAAAATTTTAATAAGCGAGGAAACAGAAAGAGAAATTCTAAAAAAACTGGACGCTTTTGAAAAGAAAAGACTTTATATAACTAAAGGAATTTCTGCTGCACAAATGTCTGTAATGCTTAAAACTAATACAAAGTATCTTAATTATATTATAAAAAAATATAGGAATTCGGATTTTTACAACTACATCAATACCCAACGGATCAATTATATTGTGAAAGAGCTTCACGATAACCCTCACTTACTACAATATAAGATTTCTGTATTAGCCGATATGTGTGGCTACAATTCTCATAGTCAGTTTGGAAGTATTTTTAAATCAATTAAGAATATTTCTCCTAGCCAATACATTAGTTTTTTAACTGAGGAACAGAAAATTAAATCTTAGTAGAAAATCTTTTTTAATCAAAATATCTATATTATAATTTTCAGGTTTGCTGTTTAAGTGATGTATTTGCATGCTGTTTTTTTTCTTTTTTCCAAATGCAAATTTTAAATTATGAGTATACTCATGATTCTACCTGTCCCAAAATTCTAAATTTTCAATAATATTAAAAAAAACTATTATACAATTAAAGACTGTTGATCCTTAGTTGTTTATGGTTTTATTGGGCTATCTCAATTCCTGCTACTTCATAGTGTTTTTGTTTTTATTCTCTAACATCAATACTAGTTTTGCGTTGTAAATATTTATTCAAAAACGACATTTTATATTGTATAAAATCGCCATATCCCAATCGAGGAATATGGTTCGAATATCTACTCGGAAAACAAGGACACTATTAATGATAAAAAGTATTAAATACGCTTTTTTGAATGTCTTAATAATATCATTTTAAAAACACTAATTAATATAGACTAGAATCAAAAAAATACAAATCTAAGGAATGAAAAAACACATTTACGGACTAATTATTTTTTGTCTTTTTGGCAAAAACATAAAGGCTCAAAACGGATATATTTATGTTCACAAAAAGGCTATAAGTGAAGTGGCGTCACTTAATTTTAATTTTAATTTAACCGATTCCGGAGGCAATTCTGTTGCCAATTTTACCCTTAATGATAAACCAGAAGGATTTAATTCATTTGATATAGGAAATAGTCATGATGCAGGAGAAGGGCAGTTATGGACAGTTGTCAATAATAATAGTAATGCACAAGAAGTACATACTGTTGCCGGAACAATTTATACGAGACCAGTGGGTAGCTCTAATTGGCTTGGAACCTCAGTTACTAATGTAAAATCTGTAGATGGAATAGGGCAGAATACTGCTGTATATTCTGATGTACTTGGTAATGTGGGATTGTATAATAATGGAAGTTCTATTATTATCTGGTCACCTGCTTCCCATTCTAATGTAAGAATTGTAGATGTTGCTTCTGGTGGACCTACAGGAATTATAGCCGTAGTGGGTGATAATGGAATGATCTACAAATACACAGGAGATGGAACTAATGACTCATGGATTGTATTTTCTAAAGTAATGAATAACGGGATTAGTCTTCCATTTCGATTAGATGTGCAACCAGGTACAGGGGACGTTGTTTTTATAAAGAACAATGGTGATGGAAATATTTACAGAATATCATCTTCGGATCCCTCTTCAGCAGTTCCTGTTCTTGTTACAAATGCACCTTCAAATAACCCGGTAGATATTAGACGTGATATTGCTATCACTAATGACGGTAATATATATGCTAGTTTTGCTGTAAATATTTATAAATATAATGGGAGTGCATGGAGCACAAATCCACAATCAAGAAATTTGTATGGTCTTACGGCAGGGGCTAGTGATCAGGTTTGGTCTATCAATAAAAATAATCCAGGAATTATTCAGCATACCATTTATACCAAAACCTCCACAGGTGATTGGCTAGATGATGAAAGAGTAAGAACTAGTACAAATGGTAATTCTATCATGATTCCGGTTCCGGCAGGAATTTACAACCTTTCTGAGATAGTTCCGTCGGGATGGAATAATAGTGATATCAAATTATATGATCCTACTAATAACAGTTCTGTAAATTTGGCGAGTTCCACTTCTACAATAAATGTTTCTGCCAATGAAGTGGTTAATGTAGTTTACAGTAATGTTTTAGAAAACTCGATAGTAACCCCTGCTGTTTGTGCTACAAACTATATCTTAACTTTTGGTCAAGGTGCTTCTTCTTATGGAGATGCTGCACAAGGATTTACTTCATATCATTATTTTGCTAACGGACAAGTGGCTGATGGCTATTATACTTTAGCTAAAACAAGTGCCGGATGGTTTGCGGGTGGACCGGTGCCGCCTTTGTTAAATCATACTCCTAATGATCCTAATGGCTACTTTGCACTTTTCAATGCTTCATATGCAACGGATGACTTCTTTAGGCAAACGGTTACAGGTTTATCTATAGGTACAAAGTATGAATTTGCCTTTTGGGTTGCAGATCTAGGTCCATCATTTCCCATACGTCCAAATGTTACAATGGGAATAGTGGATCCTAATAATGGAACTTTACTGGCTTCTATTAATACAGGTGATATTTCATCTACTGTGTGGAAGAGGTATAGTTTTACATTTACTGCAACTTCTACAACCGGAGAGATATTTTTAAAGAATAATTCAGTGGGAGGTGATGGAAATGATATTGCCATTGATGATATCACTTTTGCACCGGCTCCTCCGGAGATACCCAACGTTGAAATGGCAGGCGGGTTAACAACTATGTGCAGTAATATGAGTAGTAGTCCTACACAATACCAGTTTACAAATTCTCTGGCAGGAGGGGTTTGGAGGTCAGATAATCCAAGTTTAGTTACAATCAACCCGAGTACAGGGCTTGCTTCAGCCGTTTATGGAGCTTCCGGAACCGCAGAAATTATTTATAATCATACCAATGCAAGTGGTTGTGTCAGCGAATCAAAATTAGTCGTAAATGTAGGGAATTGCTCTTGCTATAATCCGGCTATAAATACAAATGCAGGTATAGATACAAAATTTGGTATAACCCTACAGCAAAGGGCTGGCGCCAATAATGGAAATTGGCCAATGATCAGAAAATCAGCACACGCTGTTTTAGAATCCAATACCAAGGGTTTTGTGATTACCAGGGTTCCAACCACTGGATTATCCGGAATTACAGCCCCACAAGAGGGAATGATGGTATATGATACTACAGCAAAATGTCTGAAAATATATAGCGATGGTGCCTGGAAATGTTTTTCTATCCCGTCTTGTCCATAATTACTATTCCTCATTTAAATTAAAACCATTCAATATGAAAAAAATTATAATGCTAAGTGCAATATTTTTGTATAAAATATTTTTTGCTCAAGTGATTTTTGGTGATGCAATAGGAACAGCAGTCAATAAAACTTCCGTATTGCTGGAGTTTGCAAACACAAATAATAAAGGTATTATCCTGCCTTACGTAAAAAGTCTACCTAATGCAGCTACTCCTGGAACAATACTGCTGGATGCTTCCAACTCTTCAAAAGCGAGAATTAAATATTATAATGGGACTTGGCAGGATCTAAGTGGGAAAGACGGTAACATGGGAGCAGTTCTTACTCAACAAACAGATAATATCGAAAATACTAATGCAAAAGTTATTATTGGATCTAACACCAGTTCTGCAGATGGAGTATTAGTATTGGAGTCTGTAACAAAAGCGATGATTATACCTATTGTAAGCGATGTTAACAATATCCCCAGTCCCTCACCTGGCATGATGGTGTATATTAATAAAATTGGTGCTAAAAGATTAGCTTTTTTTAATGGCTCAGTTTGGTCTTTCTGGGCATCAAATTAAGGGATTATTCGATTAATATTACTGTTGTTTAATAGCAACAATGATAAATAAAAATTAATTGCCTTCTTGTTTTCTTCAAAATAGAAAAAACACAACTTCAATATATATAATAATAAAGAAGGCAAGATTTTAATATCCTTAAAAAATCTTATAGAACCTTTATGAAATTTAATAATTATAGCAGTGCACGAACATTTTTAATAGTAAACTGTTTTGTACTCACAGCTGCTTTTCTAGGTCTACTTTTTCTAATTTTTATTTTCAATATTTCGAAAATAATATTAATCGTCATTTTTCTTACACTTATAATGATTGGAGTAATTAATAATCTAATTTCTACTAATAGAATAGAAATTGACAGCACGGGTGAGGTTCTTAGTATTGCTATTTTCCATCCTTTTAAGAAAAAAAATATACATAATTCAAAGATGCTTACAGAATTTCCAAAACAAAGACTTGCTAAATACAAAATTAAAAGGACATTATTTGAAACAAATCTTAAAATATCGTTTAAAAGAGGAGAAGTATACAATTCGAGTTTCCATAGCCAATCATTCAAATTTTATAGATTAAATAATGCTCAGCAGCTATGTTTAGAAAGTGAATTAACAAAGATTATAAATCGGAATAATGAGTTTATATAAAGAGATACACATAGGGAATCTGATTAAAATAAGGGTCGATGAAGCAGGGATAGATATTTTAAGAATTTGTGATTTTTTCAGTTTAAATGCTATGGAAATTGAAAATATGTACATTCAACAATCTTTAGACACACAAACTCTTCTTAGATGGTCTAAGCTTCTTGAATACGATTTTTTCAGACTATATTCCCAGCATCTTATATTATATTCCCCACCAGCTTCCCTTAAGCAAACTAAGATATTCGGTAAAAAGCATTCATTGCCTGTATTCAGGAAAAATATTTATACAAAAGAGGTTATAGATTTTCTCGTAGAAGTTGTAGAGTCTGGAGATAAAACTATAAAACAGGTAATAGAAGATTATAGAATTCCAAAAACTACTTTACATAAATGGATAGACAAATACAAAAAAAAATATTGAAACCTGATTACAGACGAATCTATAATGACTTGATTGATAGAAGGTATCCGGAGAGAAAAATGGAATTTAAATCTATATTAGAGAAAAAAATACTATCAACTCTGGATGTTATTAAACTAAATCAAAGAATATTCGGGGGAAATGAATATTTTATTTTGAATCAGAAACATCGGTCTTATGATAAAAAAGCTATCTTAGAAATTCTTGACTACCAAAAAATAAATAAATTGAATAATAAACAATTAGCATTAAAATTCAATATGAGCCGTAATACGATTGGAAAATGGAAAAAGATATTTTTATGAATTCATATTGTTGATATTTGTGATTTAAATAATCTCAAAAAGATTATAAAAAAATGGCGCCAACTGTCTTCAGTTGGCGCCTTGTAGTTTTTTGTGAACTTGACAGGACGCTATCCAAACTCTTTTTTTGCTGATATAGAAAATATTTTAATATTAATGCATTGAAAATGAATCATTTAATTACGATGTGTTTTTGTTTGAATTCTGTTAGGTTATCTATCATTATCATCTTTTGTAAAGGAACAAAGTCTACGAATCAAATTAGATATTTAAGCAAAGGCTTCGTAAGATGTCTGTTTATATCTTAAATTTTCTTACTGACAGATTTGATGAATAATACAGTTCAATAAAGGTTCTATATAATGAAAATTTCAAATAGACTTTATAAAATATTTTATATTAAGCCGGAATAAACAAATTGTATAATTCTCTTTTTATTATTTTTTTAGTGGTTTGAGCTCTCTTAATTTTAGTAATTAAAAAATGATTTTCTGAGTTTTGATTGCATATGAATTTTTCTTAATATTATGATTAATAAAATCTCAAAACTAACCATGAAAATTAACTGTTTTAGGATTCAAAACTTCCGCCGTTTTAAAAATATTCTTGTGGATGTTGAGTCTGATATTTCTATTCTTGTTGGAGCTAATAACAGTGGTAAAACCTCAGCTACTCATGCCTTAGATATGTTTGTAAACAATCAAAAGGATAAATTCACTATTTATGATTTCAATTCAAGTTGTTGGTCAATTATTAATAACATTGGTGATAATCCTGATCAGAGTATTATTGATGATATTGAGCTTCCACAAATAAGTTTAGATTTATGGTTCAACATCAGAGAAACTGATTTGCACAGAGTTTTATATCTTTTGCCAGAGTTAACTTGGGAAGGTTCAATAATTGGACTTAGAATTATATTTCAGCCTAAAAGTAGTCGGGAAACATTAGTTAGATTTATGGAATCTAAAGCTAAGGTTGCTAAATATGTGCCAAAAGAAAAAGATAAACAATATAAGCCTTGGCCTAAAGATCTGATCAATTTTTTAAGTAAGCACCTAAGTCAGGAGTATGAATTTAGATATTATTCCCTAGATCAATCAAAATTTGATGAACAATTTAATCAGAAAGAAAACTATACACCACTTTTATTACAAAATGACAAGAGTAAACCATTAGTAAAATCACTACTTAGAGTAGACACTTTACATGCTCAAAGATATCTTTCAGATCTAGCCTCAAATGCTAGATCTGAAGATCTTTCTAAGTGTCTGAGCCGTTTTTATAAAAGAAACCTCGAAAAAAGAGAAGATGACCATGATGCATTAAGTGCTTTATTTGATTCTGAGACCCAATTGAATGAGCATTTAAAAAGTGTTTTTGCTGATATGCTAAAAAAGCTTGGAGAATTGGGATATCCAGGTATTTCTAATCCTCATCTAGTTATTAAATCTGCTTTGAATCCAACTACTATAATGAGCCAAGATACAAAGGTTCATTATTCTATGGATGGGACTTCAAACGGACTTACGCTGCCTGATAACTATAATGGTTTAGGTTTTAAGAACTTAATATACATGGTTGTAGAATTATTAGATCTGCAAGCCCAATGGATAGATGAAAAAGAAGATAGAGCCTTATTACAACTGATTATAATTGAAGAGCCTGAGGCTCATCTGCATGCACAGCTACAACAAGTCTTTATAAGGCAAATATTAAATATTTTGAAGATTACAGGTGAAGATGCTTATTATTATGGAATGCAGTTAGCAGTAACAACACATTCACCCCATATTTTGTATGAAAGAGGCTTTAAACCTGTAAGATATTTTAGAAGAGAGGGGATTGCGGGCACTGACCAACATTCTGTTGCTTTAAATCTTTCTACATTTTATAAGGATGAACCAGAAAAATATTTTTTTGAAAGATATATGAAAATGACACATTGCGATCTTTTTTTTGCAGATGCTGCAATTCTGGTTGAAGGAAATGTTGAACGAATATTATTACCAGCGATGATTGAAAAATGTGCAGATAATTTAACTAAAGCTTATTTGAGTATTTTAGAAGTCGGTGGAGCTTATGCTTATAAGTTTAAAAGCTTGATCGAATTTTTAGGTATACCAGCGTTAGTCATTACTGATCTTGATAGTGTAAAACAAAAAACAATAGATGGTAGTGTTAATACAGATGACGACGACGACGATGATGTTGAATTGGAAATTTCTGAATCTGCTGAATCTGGAGAAACAATAAAAAAATATCTTATAGGAAAGGCATGCCTGCCTGACTTTGAAAATGCAATTACTTCTAACCAAACACTTATTAGATGGCTGCCTAAGAAAATATTAATTTCTGATCTTTTAGCTTGCAATAGTGAAAATCTAATTCAGAACCCAACAGAAACTAGTTTGTCAACAGTATATATTACATTTCAAAGAATGGTGGAAATAATTTGGGATGGTGGAAAACATATGGTAGTGGGTAGGACCTTGGAGGAAGCTTTTGGTTTAGAAAACACAGAATGGTGTCAGTCATCGGATGGAAAACATGTGGGATTAAAACTTAGAACTAAGCCTAAAAGTATAACTGAACTAACTGAAAAAATACATAAGCGTGTAAAATCTAATTCATTTAACAAAACAAGTTTTGCGTTAGGAGTTTTATCTTCAAGTTCAGAAGATTGGATTGTGCCTAAATATATAGAAGAAGGGCTAAAATGGTTAGACTGTTAAGTAAAGGTTGATATTCCAATTGTACCTACAGAAATACTGGAGGAAAATATTCATAGTGATATGACTGGCGCCGAGTATGATTCTAAAAAACAATCCAATGACTAAAAGATTAAATTCTCCCGATACTGAAGCTGATGTTAAATTAAAAACCTGTTTAGACAAATTTCCTCGAGTAAGTTTTAAAATGATTGCTGGTGCAGGTTCAGGTAAGACAACATCACTTGTTAAAGCATTAAATCATATAATCACAACAAAGGGGGATGTTTTGAGAAGAAGAGGGCAACAGGTTGCTTGTATTACTTATACTGAGATAGCTGCACAAGAAATTTGGAATGATGTTGAAAATAATCCTCTTGTGCATGTTTCTACTATTCATAGCTTTCTTTGGACTATAATCAAACCTTTCCAAAAAGATATTAAGAAGTGGGTGATCAAGCATATCGGTGAAAAACAGTTTGATATACAATCAAAAATAGATAATCCACGTACAAGAATATCCAAAGATAAGCTTTATAGACAATTAGAAAAATTAAATTCTCAAGCATTAACAATCGAAAATATACCTTATTTTGGTTATGGTACGGGTAGTAATTATAGCAAAGGTATTCTTGGACATGATGATATTATTAAATTGGCCATTTCAATGATTGAGGATTATAAAATGCTTGGTACAATTGTTAGTCAAAAATATCCATATATATTCGTTGATGAGAGCCAGGATACTTTTCCAAATATAGTTACCTCATTAAAAAAAATTGATTCATTACATAGCGAAACATTTTGTTTGGGTTTTTTTGGGGATTCCATGCAGAAAATTTTCCCGACTGGTGTCGGAGAAATTCCTATTGAGGAGAAATGGGAGACGATTACTAAACCAGAGAATTTTAGATGCTCACAACAAGTATTAAAAACTGTAAATGCAATTAGAAAACCAGCAGATGGATTAGAGCAAATAGGAGGACGTATTGAGGAAGGTGAACTTGTAGAAGGAAGTTCACAAATATTTATATTACCAATCGATGAATTTCGAACTGAAAATGTGAACAAAGTTCAACAATGGATGGCTGAAACTCAAAAAGATGTATCATGGCTGTCCGATGATATTAAAATTTTAGTCATTGTCCATAGAATGGCTGCTATCAGATTGGGATTCCCTAATCTTTATTCTTCAATGAATGACGCTGCGCCTTCTGCATTTAGAGATGGACTTCTTGATGGTAGTGCTTGGCCACTCAAGCCATTTATGAATTTTGTTCTTCCAGTCGTAGAATTTTATAATAAGGGATCAAATTTCGATATTTTAAATATTCTTCGTAATCAATGTCCAAAATTATCAAATGGGGCTTTAAAAGGGACCGAACTACGAAAGGCTTTGGTTGATCTAAAAATAGCCACTGACAAATTAATAGAGATGATGGATATTTCATCAAATTCTACTGTACTAGATGTATTTAAAATTATTCAAGATAATAATCTGATCGTATTGGATGAAAGAATAGTTGCCCACTTAAACGGAACAATAGCAAGCGAGTTTATTGAACAAAATGATGGTGATGATGATTCTTTAGCTATTGAAATCGATGCAATGCAAAGATACTTTGCATGTAGAGCAAACGAATTCTTAGGTTATAAAAAATACTGTGATGATGGATCTCCATTTGCGACACAGCAAGGTATCAAAGGAGCTGAATTCGAAAAAGTCATTACAATTTTAGATGATGATGAAAGTTCTCATAATCTTTTTTCATATGATAAATATTTTGGTATTATTCCTCTTTCAGATACAGATGAAAAAAATATTGAAGATGGAAAAGATAATGTGATAGCTAGAACCAGAAGACTTTTTTATGTTTCTTGCTCACGGGCGAGAAAGGATCTTGTGGTAATATATTTTAATGCAGATGTCGATGCCGCTAAAAAACTAATTGGAGCTACAGATATTTTTGCTACTACTAATATTTATACTGTTAAAGATTTATCTCAAAATTGATTCTTAAAAGGAGTCAAATATGCTATGTTTTGAATTTGTAATTACAAGTAATCTATGATGAATAAACCTATTTTTTCCGAATTCTTTCTAAATAAGTTTTTGTATGATTTTAAATTATCTACTGTACCCAATATTCGGCGAATAAAAAATCTCGTTGAATCACTTAGTAGAGAGTTGGAGTCTGGAAAGTTAGGTAGTTTAAAAGAAGAGGAGATAAAATCTAGATTTGTTACTACTTTTTTTGGAGATATCTTAAACTTCAATTACGGAAATGCTCACACGTGGATGCTGCGGGAGGAGAAAAAATCGTTAACAGACGGTACTAAGCCCGATGCGGTTCTAGGTAATGATGAGAAGATAAATCATTTTCTAAAGGAAATTTCCTTGTTTGCATTTGAACAACAATTGAAAACAATTTAGTGAAAAATATGTGATTTTTTGTGAATTTTTGGTGTTCGAATCCTGTTAGGTCATCGAAAGCTAAATTTTCAAATCCCTATGGTTTGTGATTTTAACTGATTGATTTTCAGTTGTTTTTATATTTTGTTGTAAAATCAATGAGTTTTTTGGAATCAGCACTTTTTTTAATGAAAGTCTTAATTTGATAAAAGTTAACTGATTGACTATGAGTTGTATAAAAATAAATATGCGCAAATTGTCCTAAATTTGCGCATATTGTCGTTTGTGAACTTGACAGGACTATCTTCAAACCATTTATTAGAAGATATCGATAAGATTTTGAATGTTTTCAGTATAATTTAAGTTATAATTTAAGGCGGGAAAATGAAATAAACAAATCTTTATTTTATATCAAAATATCTATTGAATTATATTGAAGATTAATTTGTGTATTAAAGGCTAAAACTAACTAACTAACTAACTAACTAACTAACTAATTAATTAAATGAAGTCCGGAACTGCAAGGGCGTAAGACCCGTTGCTGTTTTAAACATTTTGCTGAAAGATTGGGGATGTTCAAAGCCTAATTCATAAGCTATTTCAGACACTGTAAGATCTGTATTAGTAAGCCTTTCTTTTCCTGTTTCAGTAAGTTTCTCTCGTATGTATTGTTGAGTGTTTTTTCCGATAAGCGAACGCAGAACATCGCTTAGGTATCCGGGGGAAATGTTCAGCTTGTCTGATATGTACTGCACAGTCGGAAGTCCTTGACGTAATGTTTCCTGATTATTGAGATACTCATCAATAATAGTTTCTGCTTTCTGGAGAATATCATTGTTAGCTAATTTTCGGGTAATAAATTGTCGTTTGTAAAACCTATTAACATAGCTTAGCAGTAATTCAATCTGAGCAATCACAACCTCTTCGCTAAATTCATCAATCCGGCTGTTGAGTTCCTGCTCCATAATGTTAAAAATAGAAAGGATAGTCTCTTTTTCAGTATCTGAAAGATGCAGCGCTTCATTATAGGAGTATAAAAAATAGCTATATTGTTTTATCTTCTTTGCAATTGGATGACCTAACAAAAAGTCCGGATGGATTAGTAAAATATAACAATGAGTTTCACTGTTGTAATCAGTACTTCCAGCTAATTGATTGGGCGCTAAAAACAGCATGCTGCTTTCATCGTAATCATAATAATTTCTTCCGTACTTTAATCTCCCTCTATTTTTTGTAATGAAGGTGATTTTATAGAAACTCAAAATATCGTAGATGGGAGCCATCGTTATATTGAAGGGATTTTCATCATTGAAATGAACGAGACTAATCATCGGATGTTGCGGTGCTGGTAGTCCGAACGCCTGATGGGTTTCCGATATTGATATAAAGCGGATCAGTTTATCATCTTTACTTTTCATAATATAAATTTAAATAAAAAACCTATGAAATTTGCTCTTATAGGTTTCTAATCTTAAAAACAATCTACCAAGGAAGAGTAGTGTCCGTTCTGCCAAAATTTGCAGGACCGGTAAAGCTTCCAGTTGGGAGATCTTCAGCCAAAGCTACTCTTATTGGCTCAACAGAACCTTCCTCTACTGTATCAGTTCCTTGAAAATTATTAAGTGCGGTAGCCGTAAATCCGGGACTTACAAGGTGAACCTTTATATTAGTCTTTTCCAAATCGATTGCTAAAGAAAGAAAAATACCGTTTAGCGCTGTTTTCGAAGCTCCATAAACTGCATCGAAACTTGTTCGAAAGGGATTTTCCGGATTAGCATTGATTGTTAGTGAGCCAAGAGCACTTGAAACAGTTACAATCCGAGCACTTTCCGCTTTATGTAGTAAAGGGAGGGAAGTCTGCGTTAATGCAAGAGTTCCAAATACATTCGTCTCCCATACGGCTTTCAGTTCATTGATCGGTACAATTGATGCACGCTGCGAGTCAAGAACCTCTTCCATTGTACGACCTTGTTTACCAACATGAGAAACCGCAGCATTGTTAACTAAGAGTGTAAGATATCCATATTCACGTTCTATAGTTTCTACAGTTGTTCTGATGGATTCATTATCAGTTATATCCAACTGAATTGCTCTTGCTGATCCTCCAAGTTGTGCCACAGCGGCATCTACTTTTTGTTTGTCACGTGATCCTATATAAACGATGTACCCGTTTTCAACAAGAGCTTTAGCGATTTGAAATCCTACACCTGTATTTGCGCCTGATACCAGAGCTACTTTATTTTTATTTGTCTGCATAATTTTAATTGATTTAAAGTTAATGCAGCAAAGTTGAACATTAAAGAGACAAGAGTTGTATCCCAATCGAGACTGTTTGTATCTCAATTGAGGATAACTATGTTTTATAGCTGATTAGATTTATGGCTAAATAGCAAACTAGTGGAATTTATGCTCATTTACTAGGGATTTCACTAATACTTTGTTATAGGTTCACTTATCATCGGACAAGAATACTTAGATTAGAGAAAAATGATTAACTTAACATTTAATGATTACAAAATATAAACAGTAAAATTATGACTGAAGATGATGAAATATTAATTTGTACAAAGTGTGTTAAAGATAAACGATATAAAAGACTAATTGAGACAATAGGAAATAGGGGCATTTGTACATGTTGCGAAACAAAAGGTATTGTTATTAATCAGGACAGCAATGAATTTATTCAAATGACCAAAGCTTTAGTAAGATATCACTATTCAGAGTGGGATTATAATCATCATTTTGGAGGAGTTAGTTTTATTAATTTTTTTTCACCAGAGAATAATATTTTTTTTAAGAAACAAAATTTTAAAAATTTAGATGTTTACGAGGAACTTTTATGTAGAATTGAAAGTATAGATGCATATGGGGATATGGATAATGGAGTTTCACTTTATGCTGGATATCTTGATGGTCAACAAATCCCTTTGCTTGATTCTTTAAAATCAATTCTTGATAGTTCGATTTTAAAAATTCAGGAAAAATTAAAAACAGAAAATTATTTTAAGTACGAAAATAATATAACAAGCATGCTTTCAGAGTATGCGGAAAATTGTAAAATTATTATTAAGAAAAAAAGTGAGTTTTTCAGAGCAAGGGTAGGATTTGCACATAAAAAAATAGATTTTCAAAATTTAAGTGTTGAAGTTGAGACCGTTTATGAACCATATTCTGGTTCTAATATAGGAGCGCCTCCACCTCATCTTGCTGGTGATGGAAGAATAAATCGGGTAGGCGTCTCATATTTATACTGCGCCACTGATAAGTATACTGCTACAGCTGAGATTAGACCACATCCTGGAGATATTGTATCTATAGGTAAGTTTATCGCTATTAAAGATTTATTGATTTTTGATTTGACAGCTAATCACTTCGTAAAATATTATTACAATGACCATATGCTTCATGAGTATAGAAAGCTGAATACATTTACAGAATTACTTCAAAAGGTTATTACTCCCTCTGAAAGGCGCTCATACAACATAACGCAACTTATAGCGGATTGTATTAGAAAACTAAATTTTGACGGTATTTTATTTCCTAGTTCTATTAGTGACGAAGATAATTTGGTCGTATTTAATCCTGAGAATATGGAATATACTTGGGATGAAGCCCAGGTAATTGAAATTAAAAAGGTTAATTACGACTATCTTGAAAAGAGAAGTGTGGATGATATTAATATCATTAAATCAATATTTTAAAATTTAAAAAGCCGCGTTCAAGTGGTTGTCAATAAAAATACATACAATGAAATATTTCTTTTTACAAAAATAAACTCATGACTAAACCTATTTTCTCCGAATCATTCCTCCATAAATATCTTTACGATTTTAGACTTTCTTCTATTCCAAATATTAGACATATCAATATGCTTGTTATCAATTTAATTAAAGAATTGGAATCTGGTAAGTTTGATAGTTTAAAAGAAGAGGAAATTAAGTCAAGGTTCGTATCAACTTTTTTTGGAGATATTTTAAATTTTAATTATGGAAATGCCAATGAGTGGATGCTTAGAGAAGAGAAAAAATCTAAGACTGATGGTACAAAGCCAGATGCTGTATTGGGATACTTCTTTATTAATAAAAACAATGACGATGTCAGAGTTGCTATAGAGATAAAAGATGCCAAAACTGATTTAGATCTAAAACAAAGAAGGACAAAAAGCCTTAGTCCAGTTGAACAAGCTTATGATTATGTTTCCAAGATGGGAGGGAACTGCAAATGGGTTATAATATCAAATATTCGTGAAATCAGAATTTATCCATCTCTGGATAGGTCTAAATGTCAAATCTTTTATTTGAAAGATCTAAATAAAGAAGAAAAGCTTAAAGAATTATTATTTCTTTTCCATAAAGACAGATTTATAAAATTTGATTTAAAAGAAAAATCAAATACAGATAAACTCTTTGACCATTCTATTAAAGTCCTGGCCATGCCTAATTCAACAGTTCACATAATTGATAAAATTTATGATTCGCTTAAAAGATTTGAAGAGCTAGGTTTTGTAAATCCTGATTATTTGGCTTCAATTAAACCTTTTAATATTTTGGACGAATATGTTTGGCATTATCATGATTATAAACTTTTTACTCTAAATCCAGAAATTTATTACCTTCTTCAAGAAATTGAATTTAAAGACGGTGATATATTTCTATCTGAAAAATTAAAGGTAGAAATTAAAGACTATCATATTATCGAGGCTAAAGAAAAATTGATGTGGTCGTTTAAATTTCTTAATAATTCAATGATTACGGAAATCGAAGCGATAAAAGATTATCAACAAGAAATAGATAAAAGAAAAAATAACAATACGATCGGATTTTCGCACAAGCATGTTTTTTGGACCGACGATAGTATTGCTGTTAAAGCGGATATTGATTTGAGAAATGAGGCAGAAATCTGTGATTGTATTGTATGTAATTACAGAAATTTTGAATTTGAAAAATTGATGAAGAAACTTAAGGTCGCTGAAGGAAATAATGACTACAATAATCTAAATTATGCATTGGGTAATTTCTTAGTTTCTAGGAATGATTATAAAACATCTTATAATATTTTGAAAAGTATCAGGGATGAAACAAAACAACAATCAGAAAACGGAATAACTTATTTTTTAGCGTCATTAAATACTACTTTTCTATATAATCACTTCAACATTTATAGCTTAGATGATCGAGATGAAATTCGAAACGAGATTAAAGCTATTGATCTAGATAAAACTATATATAATGAACTTGAATTCTATTTGGAAAGAGATGTAATTGAATACTTGAAAAAAATCAGAGATAATGATCTTATCTACAAAGTACAAGATGAAGTCGAAAAATTATTAAATGAAATTAAAGAATTAAAAAATCTAATTGATGATGGAGGCTCCATGACAGGAGCTGATTATGCTTATAATTTGATAATTAATTATCAAAAACTTTGTCTGCATTTCTATAATAATTCAATCTTCTACGTAAAATTCGGACGATATAAGAATATTGTTGAAAAAATTTTGGAAGCTTTGTTAATAAGCCACAATACACCAGGCTATGGTGTGCAGGATTTTGATGAATTTGTTTTGGGGGAGTCTATTCTTAATATACCGCGCAAGAACCTGCAGAAATTACTAAAAAAGCAAAAAGTAATATCTGCAAATGAAACCACTGTAAATAAACTTCTTAATAAACTATATAATTGTATCACTTCTTATTTAAATGAGGGTTTTTTGAAACACCCTTACGAAAATCATATTTTAGCTGTAGAATTAAACAACTGGGATTTTAAACAACTGTATACTTCAATTTTTACAAACAGTTTTACTTTGTTCTCAAAAATTGAAATGGATAATGACCAGTTAAAAAATATAGTTAGGCCATTAAGATCTTTTTTGGAAATTGAAAATATTCTTGTTTGGTATGATATAGAAGAGTTATCAAATTTCATAAGCAAAAAAGGTCATTTATTTGATATTATAGACTTGGAAGCAATATTGTTCACAGCAATTAGAAGAGATGAACAATACTCAAAATATGATCTTTTATTAAATAAGATTCCGAAAACCATCAAAAAAAATTATCCGGATTACAAATTTTCAAATACATTGCTAATCCGACGAGCTATACTTAATTGTCAATCAGAAAACAATTCAAATACAGATTACAGAAAGATTATCTATCTAGCTTTGATCGCTGATGAAAACTGTACAAGAATCCTATTAGATGCATTTAATGATTATCTCGAAGAGAATTTTGAAGAGAATTTTTATAGTCTTTTACTACGTTATAAGATTTTGAATATTGAGGATCGTAATTATTTTTTTAAGTATGCAGTTGTAATTAATGATCTTAAAAATAAGCAGATTGCTTATAAGTTTGGAGATCTTCAATTAACAGATCTTGTATACATCAATTTCATTCTTCTAATATATCACCTGAACATAGATTTTGGAAAGAAAGAATTTGAAGTTTTCATCAATTTAAACTCATTTGAAGCTTGGCTCCTTAATCCTCAACAATTTGATTACAGTCAATTTGATACTAGATGGCTGCTTGAAGTAAAGGATTCTCCTGTCATTTTAAAAAGATTTGCAGGTATAGAAGCGATAATTAAATCTGTTGATATCTCTTTATTGCAAAAATATGATGCTGACTTAGCTGAAATTAAATATAAATATCTTTTACAATAAATCATTAATTTAAAGGAGAGTTTCTGAATAATTAGTTATCGTTCTAAAGTTAAATACATTGCTAATACCGATTTAAAGACAGGTAGTATAATTTAAGAATCTGATTCTAAATTGTCGATAAAATGGTCTTTTAATATTCAGTAAATTGTATGTCAATTATAAATTAAACAAATATGGAATTCGACGAAGAAAATAAAGCTTTTGAAGAAAAAGTTAGGGATATTTATCATGATGTTAGGTATGCGGTTGAATTTGAAGAGAGTGAACAAGAAGTAACAAGTGATCAACTAAAGGAAATTCATCGGAAGATTTTATCTGGTTTTAAGTCTGGTCAAGAGAAAATTTTAACAGAGCTGAAAGCACTTCAAACCCGCGCAAAAGAGAATCAAATTTTATTAAAGATCGCCCGCAGAGAAGGTAATAAAAATTTATCTGATGAACTTGTTTTAGAGTCAAAAACTATTGAATACCAAGATAGTATATTTAGAAATCTCGCTGATACAATTGCTTGGCAGATGTTAAATGGTGAACATTATCTATATCGTAGATTCTATACTGGTGAAACGGGTACTAAAGATTTGTCTGACAAAGCCTTTTCACATGTAATCGATTTTACCAACGAGGTTAATGCAGATCCGGATGTATTTTGTCTTATTGCTGACATTACCAATAACATTCAATTAGGAGATTGTTTAATTAGAGACAAAGATGGGATAAAAGTGTCAGAAATAAAGTCTGGCGAGATGAATTTCAAGGCTCTTGATATAATAAATGACCGAAAACTCACGGATGATGATTTTAACGAAAAGAAATTATCGGAGGAGTTTGAAGATAAATTTATCAAACAGATGAAGAGAATGGTATCACAAAAGGGTAAAACAGAAAGAGCTGCTAAAATTGTAAAGGAGAACAGCGGTCCAGATCCCAAATATAAAGATACTGCCGTACATATTGTTGAAAATAATTTTCAAATAGAGACTTACCATATGGAACTTCTTGGATTACTGAGTCAACTACGGTCTCAGGATTATGCATATACCTGCGTAGGTGCAATCGTACATATCGGGGTTTATAAAAATGATTGGCGAGTTTTTGGACAATTTTCAATGGAGCAGCTTTGTGATCCTTTTCCTTTTTTGGATCTTATGTCTAGCAGAGGGGTATTAATCTGTGAGCCAATTTTTCTAAAGCCCTTTCCTGAAGATGTCATTATGGATATAGTATTAGGTAGAATTAAAGTCTTTATAGGAATAAATTACAACAATTTTATTGAATTTTCTAATGATTTAGGTGTAAGTGCATCTTGGTCAACGCCAAAAGAGCTTCAAAAATATCTCCAAAAATTTGAACATAACAAACGTGAAATATTTTCAAATGACAATAAAGGTATTAAGTTAGAAATTGACGGAAATGAAATTTTTGTTGGACACGGTTTCTTTACCAAAATACTTTTTGATCACTTTCTACCGGAAACGATGATACTTAAATATGTTGGTACAATATCTGAGATGTTTAATAAAAATAAGTAAGACTAAGACGACTTTTAGTGTTTTACGATTAAAACGTTAAACACTAAAAGTTGTACGTGGAACTTTGATAAAGATATATTTTTTTGAGTTTATGAAAAAGATAGACAATTGTTTAGTCTTGCTAAAATAGTATTAAAACTATTTTGTACACAAGTTGGTTCGATAATTTAAATTCCTTGTATACTTCTTTGTTTATGTTTTATACATCTTTAAGAAGATTATTCTCTTGATAATCATCATTGGCCATATTAAAGCGTGTGTTCATAAATTCTCTTATAGCCCTAAAGTTTGGAGTTTCAAGATTACATTCCAGCCCATGCAGCGCTAATATTGATAAATATGATATATCAAAGTAACTCTTAAATTCTTCACTTTTAAAAACCTCCAAAGGAAAGTTTAGGTAACAGTCTTTTTCATCCAAGTTCATATATTTTTCATGCATTTCTTGCCTGAACTTAAAAAACTCCTCCTGACTGTTGCTGTTTTCCTGCTCAAAATGGTCTATTTTTTTGTTTAGCATAAAGTTTAACATATTACTTAGTATTTGCCAGTCTTTCCATCCTTCATTTCTAAAGTTTTTAATAAATTCAGGAAAGGAAGGATCTTTTTTTAACTCTTCTAAAGTTAAATGCATGCATTTGTTTATATTTTCAAATCTGTTTCTTATTGCTGTAATCGCTGACTCATGATCATATTTAGAACTTAATGAATCATCATAGATCATTATTTCATTTTCTTTTGGAAGATTAATGTCAAATGTTTCATTCTGGAAGTGTCCTATTGTCAAAGTATTAAAATCTTCTTCAGTATATACATCTCGATGGATTCTTTGATAAAGATTTACTGATTGCTGTTTAGTGTCTAGTTTTGCTTTTTTAAAGAAATTTAAATAAAGTTCTGTAAACTCCTCGGATTTAAGAAGACTTATGTTTGAAAGAATAAACATTAAGGTTCCCATGTTCATTGCTGAATGCCGATTAATTTTTGCAGGGTCGCGATCATCAAAATGTACTACTGTCATTTTCCATTTGATGAATTCATTTGATGCTATTTGTTGAGGTTGTTTAACTAAAGTCCCTAACTCTAAAGTTATTACTATTTCCGTCTTGAGTAAATGAAAATCGATTCCCGATAATGCAATTTCAGACAGTACAATCTGTATATTGGCGATATATTCTTCTGCGATAGAAATCATCTGGTAATTATTATTAAAGCTTACGGTCCATTTACTCCCTAATGCATAAAAAGATATATTTCTTAGTTGTCCAATATCATTTAACGGTAAATCATCGACAAGATTTTTTAAAGCACTATTTATTTCCGCGCCAGATTTAATTTCTGTTTTGATGATTTCCATAGAAGGTTTCACAATGTCATCTCCGAATTGTATACCGGTTTGATCGTTTAAATGATTCAAGAAGTTAAAATAACTTTGAATGAAATAATTGAATTGATAAGAATGAGACAGCATTATATGTAACATAAAACATAAATTTCTTGTTGTAGTTTTTTCCATTTCTGCTGTCTCAACATCATAATTTGAGTCGAATCGGAGACGTATATATTTACTGTACATCATCATGGCATTAAGCCAGGATCCTTGTTTAAAATCTGAATGAAAAAGAATACCAAAGCTGGATTCAACTCGTTTGACAAGCTGATTGTTCATACTAACACGAAATGCTCCCAAAGCATAATATTTTGCAGCAAAATGCATCCCAATAGAGTTGTACAATTGAGCGATATTAAGAAGTGCAAGAATAAAACCTTCCATAGTATCTTCTTGCTGATAATTATCCTTCGCCAAGTGAAACTGTTCAAGAGCTTTTAACATATTAAAAGGTAATCTGGTTTTTAAATAATCTACACCTCTTTTAACCTGCTTTTGCGCTACTTTGATCTTACCATCTCGTTCTGCCACAATAGGATCTAATTTATTTGAAAATTCGTCTAGAGCAGAAGTGATACCCAGGTCATCAGATGGATCACTTGAAATTTGTATTTTTATATATTTATCGATTCTATCCGAAAATTGCGAAAGATTGTATAGAGGTGCTTGTCTAACAAGATCAATAATTTCCTCATAATATGGCAAAAAAGATCTGCTATTTTTAGCTCTAAGTCTATTGATTACCATTAAGATTGTGCCTTTCATCTCTAAAAGTTTACATCTCTCGTTTGGATCTTCTTCATAAAGAAGATGTTGGCTTATTTTTTTGTAATTATTAATATACCATTTCTGAAGGTCTTCAATGGGGATATCTATATTTTCATTTTCGATAACGGTAAAGAGGATCTTCATTAAGATGTCCGCAGTCTCCATTTCATCGGCATTATTAAAAAAATCAAAATCACTAAAATAGTAACGTATATCATCTTCGAATCCTATCAAACTTCCGTCTGGACGTACTCTATTACCTAAATTTTCATAATCGACCTCATAAAATTCATTATTAAGAAAGACAATCTCGTAAATTGCCTTTCTCCGGAATAATTGATGAAGCCTGTGGTTTCGTGCGTAGAAAATTAGCAATGGATTCCAAATGTCTTTATGTTGATGTAGGTATTTTTTTCTGCGACAATAGTTTACGAGGTCAAGTATCTCATAAAATTCACCTAAACGAAAAACAGTAATTTCTCCTATATGCTTATAGTATTCTAGTCTTGAAGCGTACCACTTATCTTCCTCACTGCCAATATCAAGCATAAGCTTCTCAAGCTCATCATTTGTTAGCTTCCTCTTTTCTCCATCGGGTTCATTGACTTTAGAAAATACATTATCCAGCAAAACACCCAGAATCTGACTTGGTTCATCGTCGTCAAATTCAAATGGCATCTTTTGTATGAGATCTATTATTCTCTCTCTCGTATTCGAAAACTCTTGTTCTGGACTGATACTTAAGAATTTCCATTGGATCATTTTTACAAAACTTATCCAGAAATTGTCATCCAAACCATTAAATATGGATTTGGCCTCTTCAATTTCTGTTTTGTTTTTTTCATTGCCAGTATATTCATTAACATATTCATTTATGATTTGCTTGACTTTATTGGCATAAGTAATTAGCTTTTCTTCATCTAAACTATCCTGATGTTCAAACCATTCTTTCAACATTTCAGCATCATTTTCTTGACGCTTTTGAGCAATGCCGCTGTTGGTCTCAAAAATGAATTCCTTGGTAAATTCATTATAATCAGATTTTACATGGAGCATAAAAAAATGCGCAAGACATTTCTTTATTTCTTCAGTACTGAATGAAAAGTTTTTTGAATACAGTTTAATCTGCCTAAATTTTATACCCCTATTAACAATATTTTTTTGAAAAATATCTTCTTCATATTCACAGTAGATGTCTTCCTTTATATTGTTTAAGTAATTAAAAACCCAAGCTTCTAATGTTTTTAATGTTTGATAATTATAACCTCTTTGAGAACTAAATGCATCGGTATCTTTTGAGAAAAGGAAAAGTTTGTTGATTTCCATAAAAAAATGGTTGAGTTTATAGGTTAGTTTTTATGTACTAAGATCGGTCTTTTTTCTTTGCAATTCTGTATTTATTACCTGTAAATACATTTAAAATGTAAATAAATGTATAAAAAATGTTGGATTTCTCCCATATAAATTATAATAGATGCCGACATATTCTATAACCATTCTGACATCTAATTAGAAATTACAGAAATTCCATTTGATAAATTAATTTAATTATATTAAATACGGGCAGGAATTAATTAATAGATTTAGTTTTATCAATTTTCAAAATTTGCTGATATTAATAGTCTATTAATTTTCATTTTTTTTTATTTATTTTCTTAATTTTTTCTGTTGAAATTCCGTAATTTTATATGTAACTAATTAATAATCAATTTATATGGAAATTCAAAACGAAGAAGAGATATTTTCTTTAGGTATCACAATGGCTGGTGCTGTATCTGCAGGCTGTTATACAGCGGGGGTAATGGATTACCTCTTCGAAATATTAGATAAGTGGGAAAAAGCTAAAAAGGATAAATCATCACCTGATTTTAAAAAAGTTCCTCAGCATTGTGTGAGAATTGATGCGATGGGTGGTGCTTCTGCAGGTGGAATGACTACAACTATGTCAGCTATCTATGCCCTCAATGGTGTTATTAATCCTGTAATAGAAGCAAAAGATTTGTGTAAAAACAAAGTAAATATTCTTTATGATAGCTGGGTGTTGATGGGTGAGGGTGTGGATAATAATGAGGATGGAGATAAAAGACCATTGTTTGAAAAACTTTGGGATACTGATGATTTAGAGAAAGGTGTATTTGGATCATTACTAAACTCTAAGTTTATTGACTCAATTGCTAAAAAAGCTTTTAAAGTAAATGCAGGTATAAATTTAGTTGACAAAGTAGAAAATCTACCATCATTCATTTCAAAAGATATCCAGTTGTTATATTCCCACTGCTTACTTAGAGGTATACCACTTGCTGTAAATTTTGAAACTCAAATTTCAAAAAGGGGAAGAAGAAGTGTAATACCTAACCATAGTACTTTTGAACATTACATTGTGACCCAATATAATTTAAACAAAGGTATAAAACCTGATCCTTCTAAATATCTTTGGTTTAATCCTTATGATGAAAAACATTCAGATTTACTCAAATTATCGACAATTGCAACCGGTGCATTTCCTATAGGCTTGGCATATAGAGAATTTAAAAGTGAACATCTGACTGGGAATTATATTAGGACCGCTATTAAAAGAGTTGTGACAGGTGATTATGGTGACAATCCTGATCCGTATAATAAAATAAATCTTGATTTTCTTCCTGAAAATTATTCATCTGTGGTAATTGATGGTGGGGCGATCAATAATGAACCCTATAGAGAAATATTAAGCATCCTTGAACATAAGAGTAATAAAATAAATGATGGATACCCACGATATGGTGTAGTCATGATAGATCCTTTTCCTGATAGAGCACAGTTACAGGAAACTTATGCGAGACCTAATGATGCAGTCGATGTTGCTCAGAAGATTATTGGAACTTTAATGGACCAGTCAAGGATTAAACGAAGAGAAATGTTAGAAACGGATTCATCACAACATTTTAAAAGTATAATCTTCCCTCGAAAATGGAGAACTGATTTTGGCGGAAATATTAATGGTGCTCCTAGAACAATAGCATGTGACTCTGCAATGGCATTTGGAGGGTTTTTAGATATTAGTTTTCGACAGCATGATTTTTTTCTGGGTCGTAACAATGCCCGTAATTTTGTACGATATTTTTTCTCGTTTCCATATAATAATAGTAATGATCCTGAAAAATATGATGTGCATCCAATTCATAGGAAGTGGACACAAGATATGGTTGATACATTTATATTTGAGAAGGACGGGCAATTTTATTTGCCAATAATCCCGGATCTTTATCTATTCGATGAAGATAAAGATCAAAGAAAAAATCAACGGACTCACTATGATATTAAAGATTTACCAAAATACAATCCAGAGGAGATTTTCAAACTTGAAAAACAAATTGAAAACAGATTCAAAAAGATTTTAAATGTAATACAAAACCGTGATTTCACTGAAGAAATAGAAAAAGCTAAGAGGACAGAATTAGAAAATCTCTCGGAGAAACAGAGAGAAAAAATAAGAAATATGGCTAAAAGAGCTGCTGAGAAAAATATGATTGCTGAAAAATGGATCAAGAAAAAATATAGAAAGAATCTACTATCCAAATTTTGGTCATTCACATCTAAACCATTTGTAAATACGGGATTTTATTTTGGAAAAAATTACGCAGCAAAAAAAATGACTCAAGCAATTATTTCAGAAATTTTGAAAGACCTAGCTTCAAAAGATTTGCTGAAAAAATATAAATAGAATTATCATAAAACTATTAAAATAAAGATCAGCCTTATTGCTTTATGGAACAGTTTCTAATTATTTATTCATTGAGTAGCAGTATTGATGTTAAATTTATAATCAGAAATTAAAGACTTTTTATCATGAATTTTAACAGGTATAATATTGAATTAAAGTCTTCTTATTGTTGATTTTTTGATTAATATTTAGTATATTTACTGTATGAAAAGCGTAAAAAATCATAATGCCGCTGGCGCTTCAATTGTTCGAAAATTACGTACTAACAAGCTTAGTAATGGTATGCCATTTATGATACATGTTAAAGAACTTGCATCAAATCAGTGTTATTATGAGTTTCCAAATGGTGTTATTGAGCTTGTTTCAATCATGACTCCAAAAGAAATGTCTACAATTAAAACTCTTACAAAGAGCGAGGCTAATAAATTAAGAAAGCAACTTGATTTTGAAGTTGTGAAATAATGCCTGACTTATATATAATTACTGGTTCAAATGGTGCTGGTAAATCTTCTGTAGGGCCTGATTATCTTCCTGAACATTTGAAAAAATCTGTTTTTGATGGAGATAAATTATTCATGGAAAAGAAAAATGAATTTTGGAGAAGTGGCATTCGATCACCTAAAATATGTAAGTTAAAAGCTTATGACGTCGTGAAAGAAACTTTTAATGATCTTGTAGAAGATGCATTGGCGAACAAAAGTGATTTTGCGTACGAAGGGCACTTTACCAATCATGAAACATGGGATATTCCAAAAAGATTTAAGGAAGCCGGCTACAATTTAATTATGATATTTTTTGGATTGACTGATACCGATGCATCTCAACTGCGTGTATTAGGAAGAGTCAATGAGGGAGGACATTATGTTGATCCACTAACTTTGGAATCTAACTTTTACGGGAATTTGGAGAAGTTAGATATTTACTACAAAATGTTTAATTATATCAGAATTTTTGACACCTCATTTACTGAGCATATTGAATTGGTACAAATTCATGATGGTGTTCCTGATTTTTTTGACATTGATTTGCCTACCTGGTTTACTGATAATTTGAAAAATATTATTAATTCATAATTTATTAATCTTGAGTGCGTAATTGTACTGATGTTAATAGTGATCCAATAATTATAATTTTAGATTTTTTTTGACTCAAATTAATTATTTTTGTAATGGAACAGTTGAACTTACTAATCTATCATCTGTATTTCCATATAAATTTCAAAATGTAACTGCTATTATAGAACAAAGATGTATTTAAATAAAGTTAGCATAAAAAACATACGATCTGTAAAGTCTTTCGAAATGACATTTGAAGAGCCTGCAGGGTGGCATGTTATTATAGGAGATAACGGTGCTGGAAAGTCTACAATTGTTCGTTCCATTGCATTAGGGATTGTCGGTCCCAATGATGCGAGAGCGCTACGATTAAATCTTAATAACTGGATCAGGTGGAATTCCAACGAGTCTGGAAAAATTCATCTAACAGTTACTAAGCATCCTGATGATAAAAAATCAGATACAACTCATAAGGCTAAAAAAAAATTTGATGCCATTTTATCGTTGATAGACAATAAGCATAATGGTTATATCTTAGAAGGAAATAAAGGTTTAGCTTATGAAAGTATCTGGAGTAATAGTGCAGGCTGGTTTTCTTGTGCTTTTGGTCCCTTCAGACGTTTCACTGGTGGAGAAAAAGAATGGATGAAAGTCTATTACTCTGATCCTAGAGCAGCAGCTCATCTGTCTGTTTTTGGTGAAGATGTAGCCCTAACTGAGGCGATAGATTGGCTAAAGGATTTACATATTAAAAATTTGGAAAATAGCTCACTTAAAAGTGATACTGCTTTTATTTTAGATGCCTTAAAATCTTTTCTAAATGAAGGGGGATTGCTTCCTCATAATTCAAGATTAGACTCTATAAGCAGTGAAGGTGTTTTTTTTATTGATGGAAATGGGAGCAAAATTGATGTTACTCAGATGAGTGATGGATACCGTTCGATTTTAAGTTTAACATTTGAATTAATTAGACAACTCGTAAGATCTTATGGATCTAAAAAGGTATTTCGTAATTTTAATCAAAATGAATATTTTATAGATATGCCCGGGGTCGTTTTGATTGATGAAATAGATGCACATTTACATCCAACCTGGCAGGCTAGAATCGGGCAATGGTTTACAAAAGTGTTTCCTAAGATTCAATTCATTGTTACTACACATAGCCCTTTGATATGTAGAGCTGCGGAAACTGGTACTATATGGAGATTGAGAGCACCTGGAACTGATCAAGATTCTGAAGAGGTATTAGGTATTGATAGAGAGAGATTACTTTTTGGTGACCTCCTTGACGCTTATGGTACCGAACTATTTGGTAATAATGTTACGCAGTCAGAAAGTGGTCAAGAACTTTCAGCTGAGTTAGCAGGTTTGACTTTAAAATCCTTCAAAGGAACAATAAATTCTGAAGAGAATTTGAGATTAAGCCAACTAAAATCAATGATGCCAAGTAATGATACAACTAAATGATAGTAATTTAGAGGATTTTGCAATTACTAAGCTGGCAGAATATCAGAAATTAATTGACGATAAACCAACTTATCCGGAACGTGTAGCTGAAGCAAAGAAAAAATTCAAATCATCTAACACAACGAAAAACAGAGCATTTATAGAGGTTAAGAAGAAGCTTAGTGTAATGTGCTGTGGGCCTGATCGATGTAATTATTGTGAAGACAGTAAAGCAGATGAGGTTGAACATATTTACCCAAAAGATTGGTATCCTGAAAAATGTTTTGCCTGGATGAATTATTGTTATGCTTGTGGTACTTGTAATGGTCCTAAAAATAACAAATTTGCTGTTCTAAAGAGAATAGACGGAACAGTGGTGGAGCTGATCAGAAATAAAGATTCTGATATTATAGAACCTGAAGAAGGTGAAGCGGTTTTGATAAACCCACGTCTAGAAAATCCACTTGATTACTTATTTCTTGATATTGATAGCACTTTTTTCTTTACATCAATGGATGACGACAGTACTAGTGAAATAAGTATAAGAGCAGATTATACGATAAATATTTTGGGATTAAATTCTAGATCGTATCTTGTAAAGGCAAGAAAACTTGCATTTTCTAATTTTGAAAGTCGTCTCTCTAACTATATTATCAGAAGAAATGCTGGCGCTAATCAAATTCAACTGGATAATATGATTGAAGATATAAAAGGAGAGCATCACCAGACTGTATGGCGTGAAATGAAACGCCAGAAAAGCAGATTGCCTGCTTTGGAAATTTTATTTGATGCTGCTCCAGAAGCTTTACTGTGGTAGCTTAGTCCATTACATTTTTTAATTTTAAGACTCAAACGTTAGTAAATTATACTTGTGAAAAATTTTTGCAATAGTATTTTGTAAACTTTTTTGTTTTTTTTAGAGTCATTTTTTTTAAAGCAAAGCATTCTATAGTTTCAGGATCAATAATTGAGCCAGCAACTTTATAGCCTATTTTAAATTTTACATATTAAATACAAATAGTTAATTCTAATTGAAGTAATATATGTACCTTTTAATCAAAATAAACTAATCATGAAAGCTAAACAATTTGTAAATCAAAACATTATTGAACCAATTACCAATGCAGCGGATTTATGGACTGCATTGAATCTTACAGCTGGTTTAGATGAATCTTTTTATGATAAAGATTTGGTTGAGGGTAACGAGTCCTATGACGGAATTTATCAATTACTTGAAATAAATAAAAAAGATTCTTTTGTCGAGGATCTTGCCAACAACAACGTTACAGTCGAAAAATTTATTAATGCTCTTTTCAGTGTTCTGCAGCCATATGGAATGATGATGAATGATCTTTGTGTATTCTTTGAAAAATATAAAATTCAAAAAGAAGACAAAACATTACAAATAGAATTTGACTTTTTGGAGTTGGAGAAGTATAAACTGAATTTTAATTTAGAAAATTTTCGAGCTTATATTTCAAAGCTAGAAACAGTTAAGTCATTATATATAGACAATGAATTAATAGACAGTAATCTTTGGAAGTTAAAAAATATATTCTATAATGATTTTGAGCAAGTAGAATCACTAGATCCTTATTTAAAGATATGGAAAGATGAGTTCGAAAAGGAAGGAGGGCATATTGAAAAGCCAAACTTAATTTTACCTAAAACTGGTAATGATCAATTAGATTCTCAATTGGATTTCTGTATGAGGATTTGGAAAAGCTATGTGATCACTTGTCGTAGTGTTAGTGAGTTTCGGCAGACAGCTCAAGATATAATGAGATCTTCAAATAATAAAGAAGATTTAATTGGTTCTTGGCCATTAAAAACGCTACACATATCATTGACTGATGCTTGGCCAGCTACTTTTGTGAATGCAATATTTTACAGAGTAGAGCAGTTGAATCTTAAAGGTGGTCAAGAAAAAGATGTTGAAGCAGTTCAACTCTCAAAAGAGCTAGGTGTATTATTGGATTCGTTCCCTATAGTTACCAGTAGCGAAGACACTATAGTCAAGGAATTAGTTGATTTGCTAAACCTTCCAATCTGGAGTCAACGACATGAACTATATTCTGCATGGATATTGACCAATATTGATAAATCTTTTGACGGATATCCTTTAGATGTGCATCATACTGACGGAGTTTTAAAAATTCCTTTTAAACCTAAAAGGCTAATGACAATACAATCTATAGAAGGTGATTTACTGGTTTTTTCTGAAATGCTCACTGAGGTTGCAAATTTACAAAGTAATAAAAGAAAAGATCATGTCCAGCCAGACTATGTTATTTTCAAAAATGATCATAAGATAGAAAATGCATTAGCTGTCATTGAGGTCAAACAATATAGAACACCAAGTAATTCAAACTTTGGAGATGCGATTAGAGATTATTCTGTCGCTTTTTCCAAAGCCTATGTTATTCTTGTTAATTACGGGCGAATGTCAAAATCTCTGGTGCTCCCTTATCCAAGTAGAAATGAAGCTTATGGCGATGTATATCCTGATTCTTGTATTCAGAAAGATTTTATAGAAAAACTTCAGGAACTATATCCTAAATCAGTTTTGCCAAATTTTATTCCATTAAAACTTTATAAGGACATTAGAAATTATAATGCAAAGAATATTATTGTTGATATCTCCAATTCAATGTCATCATACGACCTGGGAAGTAAAACATTAGAAGCCGTTTTACAAACTCTTCTAACTTGCGCGCAAATTGATACTATACAGGCAGTAGATACTGTGGTCAGAAAAGTCTGGTATAACCCGTCCAAAGCAAATATTTTAGAACTTTTAGATCTTAAAAAAGGTAATAGTACAGGATTTAAAGAACTTTTGCCTAAAAAATGTATCGGCGGGCTTGTAATAATAACAGATGAAGATGGAAGTCGGCAAATTGATACCTACAGAAATAGCTACTATTTATTAATTGTTATAAATGGAATAGAATCTGTAAGTTTTTCCTTCGAAAATATTGCATTATTTTCTCGTGAAAAAATATTTAAAAGGAAATTTAAGCCTAATAATCAGCATTAAAAATTACATACTTTATTTTCGAAGTATTTTAAAAATTAAAAATATGATGCAGATAAATCTTTTTTGCTGCAATTATTTTTACAAAAAATATCCTCAAACAATTAGTTGAATGAGGATAAGATATTTTATTTTTACTGTATATTTAGCTTAAGTGCCAAAGTATTTAGTTATTTGAGTAGACAAAAAGACAAGCGTTAAAATTAGAGGCCATTAAGTTTCTTCCAAACTTTTTTGTAATCTTCACCTGATAGGGGAGAATCTTGAGGTTTTGCTCTATTCCAAATATCAATTGCCTGAGCAGTCAACCAATTCGTAACCGAATCCGATGACTGAGTAAAAATGCTACCTTCTATACTAGCTTGATATAATTCACCCATGTTTTTTGCTAAACTTCTTGGAACGTTGTTTTTCCTCATTAAAACGCCTTCATCTGTATTTACACCATAATGTAAGTACGCAGGAAGGTTAGCCATTTTCTTTTTATCAATTTCAGACATCGCTTCCCAATCAATACCGCTCGTCGGCATTTTTTGTAATGCAGCTAAGCCCCATGTTGCTGAATTAGCGACAACTTTATATAAAGCTTTTGTTGCTTTTTGTATGGCAGTTGTTGAATCTTCTCCAGGATAAAGACGTGCAGCAATGGACGACAGTTCTCTTCCGTTGACCCAATCAATAACTAGCCTAGCGATTGATGCACGGTCTAAAGGTTGTTCACCACCATTAAGTTCTTCAATCGATTTTCTTATTTCATAAGTGTTCAGCATAATTCCAACTAAATTTTGCATAGTTTGATTCTGCTCTGAAAATAACTGGTTTTTATTCCAGTCATTTGCATTTAAAGCACTCTGTCTTAGTTTGCCGATCATCTGTCGAACAGAAATGGAACTAAATCCTGTTGAATCAGATATCTTTGCGTCTGAAAGTCGCAATGTTGAAGCATATCTTCTTAGATTATCTCTTAAAAATATTTTTTTATCATTTGACAATTGCTGGTATCCAAAAGTGCTTTGGAGTTTAAGTTCAAGTTGAGCTATGAATGCATCTTGCTGCTCAACCTGCTGTCTTAAATGTGAAATATATTGCAAGATTGATGACCATCGTTCATCAACAAACAGCCATCGATCGAAATCTGCATCTGCATGTCTTAGTGCACTATCTATTGCACTGACTAGCTGGGAATGCAGTTCATCAGATGCTTTTTTTACATAAGTTGTCACCTCAACAAGGTCACGATCATGTCTTACTGCCATTCCAACCCAGCCCATATTTTCCTGTCCAGCTCTTCCGACTCTTCCCGCAAGATTCCAAAAATCTCTGACAGGCATCGCACCAACAAATGGATAATTATATGATCCAATAATAACTGCAGAAACAGGAAAATTTATTCCCTGTGCAATAGTGGTTGTAGCGACTAAAGCCTGCAACTTTTCACGGGCCATTAAATCTTCTATTAAAAACCTGATATCATCAGGAAGTGCAGAACTATGAACTGCAATTCTCTTCTCTAAATATTTTGCTAATGGAAAGGCATCTCCCAATTCGCTTTTTACTAAACGAATAAGCAAGTCAACATCTTCGTCATTTTCTGCAAAATCCGGAGTATCATTACTTAATTTTTCAGCAATAGTGTAAGTTTCTGAAGGTTTCGATGCTAAAATAATAATCGGATTATTGATATCAAGCATACCTGCCGCCAAATATGATGATATCTTTAATTTTGAATTCGTAACAGTCGCCTTTGGTTGGCTTGCGTTAACATACTGCACCATTGGAATTTTTTCACCGATCTCATAAGTTCCTTTGCTTGTATGCAACGGCCGTAAAGAAAAATCATAATTTCTACCATAACCGTCAACCTCAATAGCTCCGACAATTCTTTCGTTGGGCTGCCACCAGTCTAATTCAAGGTTAATAACATTTCCTCTATCTCCTGCGAGCCAAGAACTGATTTCAGCGGAATTTGAAATATCCGGAGTCATTAAAAGAAAATTCGCCTCTTCACAGTCATTTTTGATGGTGGAAAGTAATAACTCAAGATTTAAACCTCTTGAAGCTTCTTCTATATTATGAGCCTCATCAACCACTGTTAATACTAAAGGCCGTTCAGCTGTAGTTCCTAATCCCTGACGAACTAAGAGATTCATCTTTTCATAGGTCGTAACTAAAATATCAAAATCTGTATTATTTCCGCTTTCTTCTACAAGATGCTGTTCAAATCCATCTAGATCTATAGCACCGCTTGCTTTTTCAACTTTGATTCCAATGGATCCAAGATCTTTTTTTAATTGTATAAAAACCTGATTAACTAATGCCTTAGTAGGAGTAATATATGCAATCCATCCTCCCTGTGCTTTAAACTGATTGAGTGCTTGCAGTATTTTATATTCTGCAATCAATGTTTTTCCACTGGAAGTTGGCAGGTTAACTACAACTGCTCGATGCGCGGGATTTAAAAGTTCACCCTCTATAATCGATTCTCTCTGAGGATACAATAATTCAAATAAACCTTTCTCTTCTTTATGAGAAATATAATTATTAAATTTAGTTACCCAATTATTAATTCCTCGAGTAGTATACCAAATTGTATTTCTTACAATTTTCTCAGCAAAGGCTTCAAAAAACTGATATAATAGAGTGAGACTTAGATTACCTGATTTTTGCGCATATTCTCTAGCAAAACTAAGGTGATATTTAATTTCAATTTCTGGCTCTAATGGTCTTCCCTCCAGTAAATAGTTGCCGACTATTTCAACGCATTTTACAAAATGATATAATGAAACTAATTCTGCAGCCCCATATGCTCTGCCTTCTTCATCTAATTGTTCAAGAAAATTGTTTTCAAATTCTTCTTGTTCTCTTCTTAGTTGATTTATAAAATTTACGCCGTAATCTATTTCACGCCAGGAATCTTTTTTAACTAAATGTACCAGTACTTTAAAAGCAAGAGTTATTATGCGGAGATTCCAATTATTTTTGTCATCAATATTATCAAATATTTGAATTGTTTTATTCAAATATTGCTTAACAAAATGCCAGTGTTCACCTAAATATCCAAAGGAAATGATTTTAAATTGTTCGTAGACAAAGTATTCATCATATGTTGAAGCTGGAAGCTGACTTGAAATATCAAAATATGTCGCACATAAAGCTTTGAACTCATAATTATTCTCAGTTCTTGTTTCCCACAATTCTATAATTCTAAGTTCGCACAGCTCTTTGGCTATCGTAAGTTGGTGAAAATTTTCTGTTGTCAGTTCAATGTCATTGAACCTTGCAGAGAGTTTCATTTTCTGAATAAGCAAGCCGATAGAATCAAGCATCTCAGGGTATGCATGTTCTAGAAAGCTATATTTTAAAGTGATACTCATTCTGTTTCTTCATTAATAATATTTTCCCATTCTTCCTTACGAAACGGCAAATATAATGCTAATAGTCTGATACCATTGGGTGCCAAAATATGATTTTTCAACCGATCATAACTTATGGATACATCTCTATGATCATGTTCTACATCTCTGACTAAAACTCCGTACAGCTGGAAATTACAAGTATCACGATAATAATTGCGCAGGCTTTCGTTAAAATCAATTTTGAAAGGGTGACCATCCGGATAATGACGCATTTTACTTTTCAAATAAGAAATAAGGATTAACCTTTTATTTCTATCATTGTAAAGATCTCTTAATTGTTTTTCAATTCCTTCTTTGGAGGTCATAACCTGGGGTGGGCGATTGGCTGTTTCGGAGGAAGTTTTTACTTCACCGAATAGAAAAACTACCTGCCCATTTAATTCTGTAAATCCTACAAGATCAGCTCCTGTTTTGTTGCCCCTGGGATTTCTTGCATCTCTGCTTTCATTCCAGTGAAATCTACATACAAATTCCTCTTCTAATATAATTTCAGCATAAGCTTCACCTATTCGAAATTGCTTAAATTCAATTTCTTCATTAAGTAAAGTTTCTATGTCAGCAAGCAATCCCTCATTAGCTTCAAAGCCTGTTTCTTCCTCAAGTGCTCTTAATCTAACTAGTGAATCTTCCCATTCTTCCCGATCAAGAAGGTTGTCTTTTACGCCATTTTGCAAATGTTCGCGGCATTGATCTTCATTAATTGATAGACCTTGGTATGAACGGTGTTCTTCATCGACATGCTCAAAAATAATACTCATTGATGGTTTGTAGTTTCTATCGCAATTTACAAATTATATTAATTCACTTTTTACGGTTTTCCGTAAAAGTATTATTTTCATCTTTTATATATTTTAAACAATCTCTAAACTTAGTGAAATTATAGAAATTATAACTACTTTATCATTTATTAGGAAGCAATGATAGAATCATTTCAAGAACTTGATGATGTTTTAAAGTAAAATTATTAGGTCTCGTGAGGGGGTTTGGAATATTTTTAATTACATCTTCTCTCTTCGATTTTAACAAATTTTGAGCATTTTCTGGCAGTTGTTCTAAAATAAATTTCGAACCCTTACTTCTTATCTTCTCAAAAAATAAGAAATTTACCATTACAAATAAAATAAAAGAGTCTGAAATTTCAGACTCTCAAAATTTTCAAACGCTTATTTCTTTGGGGTCAATGGTTTTCCACCAGATGACTTTGGAGGATTATTACCTCTGTTATCTCCTGATTTGTTACCTGTTTTACTTGGCCAGTTTTTGTTTGTGTTGTTTGAATTACTCACTTGTTTAATTTTTTGTTTTTCGCCTACTACTTTTTATGTCGCTGTTTGGCTTGTTTTGACATGTAATAGTATTCGAAATATATACCAAAAGTTAATAAATGTTAAAATGCGTTAATGAAATTTAAAAATGAGTGTCTGGTTTAGAGCTCTTATGTATTTATTTTAGTCATTTCATTAAGTTTTTGCAGTACTTTAGTTTCAATTTCATCTAACGATAATAAACCACAAAAATTCATTCCGGATATTGTGATACTTGCTCTAGCTAAAGGTATTGGAGAAGAGAAATCACCGTCATCAGAATCTGTGTTTCTATACGGATCAATCCTTTCTGCTGAAGGTCTCTGGTTTCCGATATGATGTCAAATTCTTTAAGCTCCCATTTCCATTAAATTTGATTGTGGGTGTCTTAAAAGCACGGGCATCATCAATTTGGAGTTGCTAACTTTGTAAAGATCAGAAAAAATTGCAGCTTAAAGTTTAAAATTCAAGCGTCTTTAAAGTTTTCTATATATTATTTGTAATACTTCGAATGATATTATTCAATAAAATAATTTAACAAATCGCTATTCTCCTGCTTTTTGCTCGGTTTTACTTTCGCTTTCCTGATCATCAATGATTTCTCGATGCTTTGCACCCCATTTTTCTAGTTCTCTCCAGATTGGTGAGAGTTGCTTTGCTATATTTGTTAATTCATATTCTACCCTTGGTGGAGCTTCATTGTAAACTGTTCGGCTTATTAGTTTTTCTTTTTCAAGTTCTTTGAGTTGCAGAATCAGCATACGTTCAGTGATACCTTCTATACAATCTCTCAGTTCGCTAAAGCGTAGCGTTCGATTTTCAAGAGTATTTAAAATTGTGACTTTCCATCTTCCACCAATTCTAGATAGGCATATGTCAAATCGTGTGGCACAATATAGTTAAGCCAATTAACACAGTTAGTCGAACTTTTTTTAATTGACATAGAGACAAATTAAATAATTATAAAAACAAAATTAATGAAAATAGCAGCAGTCAAAGAAATAGCATTGTGAAAAGCAACAATCATTACTAATATCTTATTGATATTCAGGTTTCATACAAATTTGTATGTCACATACAATTTCTTGTTGATGCCAGCAGAGTTGAAAACAGTAGATACTTTTGCAATACAATTTATCAAGCAAATTATTAAGTAATGGAATTAAAAGAAACAAAATTTCAAAGAGAACTTTTAAGGAGAAGATATGGTTTTCAAAGCACACCTGAAAATATTCATTGGAATCAACATATAGAATTATTATTAGATCACTGTTCTGTCAGGCATTATTTAAAAGAATCACTAGAAACCGGAACTGTTGAGACAATGGTTGCCTCTGCTCAGTCTGCTTCTACGTCATCAAATTTAAACCAATGGAGTGTTGTGGCAATCACAGATCCGAATTTAAAAGAAAAGATTTCGAAGGTTTCGCAACGTGAAGCAGGCGGTGTTGGAAATCCTTATATCGAGCAGGCTCCGGTACTATTACTTTGGGTCGCAGATCTATCCAGAAGTAATACTATTGCTAAACAAGAAGGCGGTAATGCTGAAATTCACGATTATCTGGATGCTTTTGTTATGGCAACTGTAGATGCAACTTTGGCAGCGCAGAATGCTGCTATAGCAGCTGAATCAATGGGACTTGGTGTTGTTTATATAGGTGCTATGCGTAGTCAGTCAAGGGAGATCGCAGAACTGATTGGCTTACCAGATTATAGCTATGTCACTTTTGGAATGGTCGTTGGTAAACCTGATCCGGATCGTCTAAATTCAATAAGACCTAGACCCAGCCAAAAAGTAGTTCTGCATTATAATAATTATAATATGGTTAATTCATTAGAGGCATTAGATACCTATGAAGAATCCTTTCAGCAATTCAGAAAGGAACAAAAAATGAAAGAGAAACAGTGGAAAAAAGATGTTGCATATACTGCCAACAGTTTAGATTATATGCATGGGAGACAAAATCTTCGTACTAGCGTAGAAGAGAGAGGATTTAAACTCAAGTAATCCTCTAAGTATGTTACTAAATTTTGAAAATGAAAAATTTGCGATTTATACAATCGTAAAATTCTTATTTAATAAAATTAAATTTTTAAAGGCATTACACTTGAATGTGCAACTTCTTAGTTAAAAATATTGAAATAAAAAAATAGTTTGATAAATGTATGGACGACGAATATTTATTAAGTGATTTCAAGAAAATTTCTACAAAACAAGCTTTGAAAATATTGCTTGATAATGATATAAAAGTAGATGAAGAAGAATTGGATGAAATACTTGATTTTTTACATTTATTAGTCAAAATTACTTTGAAAGAATTTTTACCGTAATTTTTATTTTACATTTCCTCCCTTTTGATGGTACTTTGAGGATTGTTTGAATCCTGTCTTGTCGACAAAAAAATAGCATTATTTTAAAATGAATATTGCTGTTTTTTTATTTAAAATACTGATAAAAAGTATTTTAGACATTTGATAGCAAAAAGGCTTTATTGTTGAAAATTATGACATCAAACCACTTTGTAAAGTCCGTATGTTGCAGTAAAACAGGTAGTTAAATGTATTAAAAAACTGACAATGAAGCGAAAAAAGCTTCAAATGTCGGTTTGTGAACTTAACAAGACGCTATCCGTAATAAAGAGAATAATATTATGTAAATCGGGAAGGTATTTTAACTTTGCTTTAGAAGACCATTAATATTATTATTTAAACTTAATGGTTGTTTGTAACTAAAAACAAACAATATAACATCTACGAATTACAAGGCATGTCAATTGGAGTTTAATTTGGTTGGAATTATTATGCTAGGAGAGAGTAAAAAGTTGATAAGGCTTGTATTTGCTTTGGTGAAAATTTTTGATAGACTTTGATTATGAGTGTGTTAAAATAGGTGTTGTGATTCTGCTAATAATATCTACTTTGGATTAAGTATGAAATATTAAAATAGATTTTATGCTATTAAATCATTATTGCTGTAATATTTCCTTTTTGCTGCGGTATCCTTAATGACAGGAAGATATGTATTTATTGTAATGAAAATTTTGCAGTTCCTTAAAAATACTTTTGATATCTAGGTGTCATATTGATGTGAGAATGTCATTAATTACTGCTGCTGCTATGAAAGTTTCTACTGAATTTCCCTTTTTAATTGATATAGCGTAAACTGCTTTTTGTTTATCATTTCATATACTTAAAAATATTAATTTGTAAATCAAATAAATACATTAATTATATGAAGTCAGCCTATTTATACGTCCGCGTAAGTACAGATGAACAAAAAAGAAAAGGTTACTCCCTGCCTGAGCAGGAAGATAGATTATTGAAATATTGTAAATATAACAATATTGAAGTCAAAGGAATCTATCGTGAAGACTACTCTGCCAAAAATTTCAACCGACCTGAGTGGAAAGAATTGTTTTCAGAAATTAAAAAGAAATCATCAGGAGAAGATAAAAGCATCCTATTTATAAAATGGGACAGATTCAGTCGTAATGTTGAATATGCTTACGAAATGATTGGAAAGCTGCGAAAATATAAAACAACAGCAATGGCTATTGATCAACCAATTGATTTCTCTGTGCCGGAAAGTACCGTTATGCTGGCTGTATATTTAGCGGTTCCGGAAGCGGAAAATACTCGGAGGGCTCAAAATACAGCAAATGGTATTCGTCGAGCGAAGCTGATGGGTAGATATCCTAATAAAGCACCTATTGGATTTATTAATTTGACATTAATGGATGGTAAAAAAACTATTGCTCCTAAAGAGCCTGAAGCTGATATTATAAAGTGGTCTTTTCATCAAGCTGCCCAGAACGATCATAAGATTTCCGAAATAATGAAAATGGCTAATGAAAAAGGATTGATATGTTCACGGTCACACTTCTTTAGAATTTTACGGAATCCAATTTACTGTGGGCTTATATCAATCAAACTTAAATCTAACGAAGAACAAATGATAAAAGGTTTGCACGAACCTTTAATATCTGAATCGTTATTTTATCAAGTTCAATCTGTTATTAATACAAAAAGAAAAACTACTTCTAAAAAAGATGATTTAAAAGAGCTGTTTTTTCTTAGAGGTTTTTTGACCTGTCCTGTTTGTGATCGAAAACTCAGTGGGAGTATTGCGCAAGGAAGCTCAAAAAAATACCCATATTATCATTGTCATGATCGCTGTAGAACAAGGATAAACGCAGTTTTGTTGAATGATTGCTATCAAAATAAGCTTAAGCAATTGATACTATCAAATAACACAATTGAACTATTTAAGGATATTTTGGAAGGTCAGAATATAAAGACACAGAAAGCAAGTTATTTATACGGTCAAAAACTATTAGAAAGAAGAATAAAGGAGGAAGAACTAACTCTTTCTAGAGGTAGAAAATTATTTATAGCAGGAATATTGAAGATTGATGATTATAATGACTTAAAAAAAGAATGTCTGGTTAATACTAAAAATCTCAGTAAAGAAAGACGTGATATTACTCTTAAATTAAAAGCTATTGATAGAAAGAATCAAATAGAAAATAAAGCACTGGTTGAAATCTTTCAAAAATTTTCCGAGTTTGATACTTCAGACAAAAGATATCTTGTGAGTCTTATTCCACCAGTTGATATTGATTATAAAACGGGAGATCTCTCTTTGGACTTAAATCAAGCATTTTCAAAAATATTATTAAAAAAAAATAACCGAAAACCTAACAAGAAAAATGAACTTCATTGATAAAAATGTTTCAGTTGAGCAAGCAATCATTCTTCTTGCCAAGAATGGAATTCAGGTAAATGAGAAGGAAGCTAAAATTATATTGGAATTACTATATTTAGTATCAAAAAATTATGATAAACCGAAAGAGAAAAAAATACTAGAACCTTAATGGGATTTCAAACTATGGTTCAATACCGATGAAATCTCTGATAGAGCACTTTTAGACTGTCTGTTTCAGATGGACTAAGGATTTCACATCAAAAAATTCAAACCATAAAATATCAGGCTGTAAAAGTTTGATATAGAGATTTTTATGCATAAAAAAAGAGAGACAACTATCAAATAGTTGTCTCCTTCAGTGCAAAACGAGCGTATCTTCAAACACTTTTGTCGATGATTTGATTCGTTTAAGCCAAATTAAACAAAAATTGCAAATCTCTTTTTTTAGATGATTTCATATTTGATTGATTTTTTGAGGAGGCGTAGGAGAGTGAAGAGATTCGCTTGAATGTGTGGATGTTTCAGAAGTTAAAGTGCACGTTGAATTTTTATATTCTTTTTTATGATGTTGTGATATTAAATTTTTAAGATACACAATATAAATTTGAAAATAGAATATTCTTTAAAGTTTGATTTTAATTTATTTTTTCTCCAAATCTTTTATTTATGAATCAGCCATTTTTAGGATAGCTTACCTGACTAGTTACTATATTTATATGTTAAACGTAGTTTATATTGATAATATTTTGAAATTTTTGTGAGTTACAACATCTGAAAAATTAATTGATCACCTTTTCGCCAATAATGTAAATGATATTCATAATCTAAATCTCTTCTCCAAACAGAGTGGTCATTATTTTTTAATTGGTTACTATTTCCTCCCTTTTTTTCTCGTAGCTCATGAATATCTTTCATATTAATATGCAATATCTCTTCAGTAATTGCTCTAATTGGTTTCATCATTATCAAAATGTAGGTCTTTAAGTGATTTATAAAAACTTTCATTAAATTTAAAATTTGGTTCTCTATCTAGATAAAAATATTTAAATTGATTATCATTTTGATACAAGCTTATATATAATGAAACTTTGAAACAATTATTATTTACAAAATTCAACCAAACAACTTTTGGCTCCGTGAAAAAACAAAAATATTTATATGTTTCATACTGATTGAAATTTATATTAAAGGGTTTTGATAAATCAAATAATGTTTTGGATTCAACAATAGATAGATTAACATCATATTCTATTCTTTATTGCTTCAGTCGAAATAATAATTTTAGAATTTTCATTTCTTTTATTTTGAATGCAATCTAATTTAGCTAAAATTGTTAATTTTTTAAATGCATTTTTAAAATCATCATTTCATGCATCATTAAAATTATAATTATCATCTTCTATTAGTAAATCACTTATTTTAGTATGGTCCTCAATTGTGAGAAGTTTAATTAATAATGAATTTAAAATTTTGTCAACTTCTTTAGGTTGAATGTATTCAATGTTATGTTTTAAGATTATTTCTTTTATATTATTAACCAAAGGAAAAAGATTATTACTAAAAAGTATATCAAATGTTTCTGTAAGTTTGTATACCTTCGACCAATTAGAATCAATTAGCTTTTTCCAATCAATAATTTTCTCGATCAATAATTCTATCTGGTCTTTTGTAATACTGTCTTTGTCTAACGCAAATATATATGGGTCTATATAGAAATTCATTATTCCGTTTCTTTTTTACGTTTTAACATAGCCGCTTCAAGCATACTTGATGCTAGTTTTTCACTTTCATCGAAGAAACCTTTCTGCCAATCTTTAATAATTCCGTATTTATTAATACGAATTTCTTTATATGTTGATAAAGAATTTTCTTTTTCTACAAAATATAAAATAGAATTTTTTGCTAATGAATCGCCCTCAAATATTGCAACTAAATATCTGAGTCTATTAATCAAATATTCACTATGAGTTTCAACAATACATTGCTTATCAAGTATATTTAAAGAGATAAAAAGTCAGTTTTAAACAATGAAAAAAGTGGAAAAAGAAAATCCTGAAAAATGAAGGTATACAAAGTCAAAAATTGTTGGAAAAATAGAATAAAAGCTTGAAAGTCATTCAGCTAAATAGAATAGTATAAAAGGTAGTAATTCGAAGTGATGAAATGGTAAATTTTAAAAAAATCAATACACAATCTTATGTCTACATCATAAATACATCATATTGTTGTATTTGTGATGTATTTATGATAGTGTTTGAAATTTCTTAATTTAAACATACTGGGTTAATTTTAACCTATGTTTCCAATCACTCTACTTTGGTTAGCTTCTAATGCAAAACGGAAGTTACTAATTCGATTGTTCTTTTTCTTAAACAATATTACATGGACTTCTGCTCAGATAAGTATAGTTGGAAGTGAACATATTTATGTTGGAAAAGGCACAAAATTTTTGATTGCCGAAATTGACTCCATTAAAATGTTGGCTCCATCTGAAATTTATATAATTGGAGATGCACATATAGAAGGCCTTTCTTCTCAATATTTAATAAGTTATGTAACTGATTCTGAAGAGAAAATTGCAGCGGCATCTCGGCCAATCCTTAAAAAACAAAAACATAAAGCTCTAGACGATAAAAAGTCAAAAAGAAAAAAAAATGATTCATTTTCTGTTTGTAAAGTAACTCCATGTCAAAACAGTTCATCCAGTTTAATAGTTTTAGGAAAAAAGGAAGTATGTTTTATAGCTTCTAAAAAACAAAAACAAAACATACAGAAATTTTTTTCCTTAGCAATATTAGGAAGTTTCCACAAGTATGTGACAGCATTACCGGAATACGAATGGAATGTCATGTCTTCCATTCTTAACAGAGAATCGATAATACGCCCCCCGCCAATTGCATATAGAAAGGATAAAACAATATAGGATCAATTAAATATTTTTCTTTTTTGAAATTCTTTCAGACTAGTTCTTCTCAATTGAAAAAAAATATAATTCGCTATTAAGTGAGTTTTAAAGTAAAAAATAAATATTTATGATGAATAAAAACATTTTATCATTAAGTAATGAAAGGAAGCCCTATCATTATTTAATAAATCAAATATGGGTTGTTTTTGTGACAATTTTCATGTTTTGTATTCCTAACAAAACAATTGCACAATCGAGAACTTTTGTAAATCCAGGCTTAGAATTTGGAGCAACTACTATGAGTGGAGTCACATATTATGATACTAACTTTGGGTATAATGCAACCTTTGATGCTGGCTCTACAATAACCAATCCGTGGTTTACCTCTCATCCTACTTCCTCTTTATGTAATGGAGGAGGAACTCAAGGAGCTTGTCATCCGATTGAAGTATGGGTTAATAACTTTAATGGAGTTCCTGCGGCACAAGGAAATAATTTCGTGGAGCTAAATGCTGCTTCTGCATCCATGATATACCAAAATATGTATCTTGTGCCAGGTGATGTTATCAGTGGGTCATTCAAACACAGAGCACGTGTTAGTGGTAGTGAACAAGCACAATGGGTTATTAGAGATCAAAACGGGGCACAAATAGCAGTTTTGGCTACAACCACTTTACCTGCTGATACAAGCAAATGGATAACATATAATGGTAATTATACATTCACGGGTAGTGCTGGAGTTTATCGTGTAGGATTTGAAGCTCTTTCAGGTGGAGGTGTAGGGAATTTTTTAGATGATATTCAGATTCACACAACACCGCTAATTGACTTAAAAAGCTCTATGGCTGCAACTGCTTGTGAAGGGAGGGCTAATGGAACTTTGTTTTTAAGAATTAGCGGAAAGGTAGAGCCCGGTACTGTGGTAGCAGTAGAATTGAAAAACCCCAACAACGGAACTGCCTTTGCTTCTCCGGCAGATATTCAGTTAACCGGAACTGCCAATTCACTAGGTACACCTTCTATAACCAATTCAGGCAATATATATTTAATTACGATCCCTGCTGGTGATTATGATGGAGGTACTACACCGGGATATGCTAGTCCCAACAATAATGAAGATGGGGTAAGGATAAATATAGCTTCCCTTTCAGATGGAATTTCTGAACCAAAAGAAACTTTTAGATTTGAAATTAAAGCAAGTGGAACTAACGGATCGACCAATAACTTTACTGCCGGTTTACCTGTTTTAGGGGATGTTTATACTCCAGAAACCAATGATTATTTTATTGATTTTTGTGATTCAGACGGTGACGGAATTCCTGATATAGTAGATTTGGATAATGATAATGATGGTATTCTAGACTGTATTGAAAATGGATTTAATGGAGACCCAAATTCAGCATTTAAAACCAATGCTAATGCTACAGGATTTACAAATCCTCCAGGTTCCGCACCTATAAACCAATTCAGACTAACAAATGGGGGGAGCCAACGTGGCCAGGCTTGGTCGTATGGAAAAATTGATTTTGCCAAAAATTTTACTATATCTATGAAAGTATTATTGTCAGGCGCAGATGGAATTGCTATTGTTTTTCAAAATGATCCTTTGGGTACTGCTGCTACTGGAATTGATGGTCAGGGATTAGGAGCAAGGGGAATTCAAAATGGTATAGCGCTGGAATTGGATACATTTACAAACAGTTGTGCTAATGATAGTAATAATGGAGGGAACTGTGACCCAAGTTATGATCATGGAAGTATAAGAACAACTGCAGGGACTGCTACTACTGGCTGGACCAAGTTGGCTGGTGATGGGCAATTAGGTGATGGAACAGTAGATGATGGGACATGGCATAATGTGGTTGTAACGTGGGATGCATTTACACAAACCATTTCTTACACATTTGATGGAGCTCCAGTATCAAACTACACATTTCCAAATACAGGTTCAAACGCTATAGCAAATATCTTTGGTGGTACAACAAATGTACGTTTTGGATTTACAGGATCTACGGGAGCAACAGGATCAAATAATAGTATAGGATTTGACAATCCTTGTGAAATTCCATTGTTTTTTGACACAGATGGTGATGGAATCCCAGATTATTTAGATTTAGACTCAGACAATGATGGTTGCCCAGATGCAATAGAAGGAGGAGATAATGTTCTTAATAGTCAATTAAATCCTAACGGAAGTATTAACAGTGGTGTTAATCCGAATGGAGTGCCCAATTTGGTAAACCCAGGCGGAGCAGCAGATGTTGATGGAAAAGTAGGTCAGGGAATCGGTTATTCTCAGCAGAGTCAGGTAAATGCATGTAACGATATAGACAAAGACGGAATTCCTGATATTTTTGATTTGGATAATGACAATGATGGTATTTTAGACACAGTTGAGTGTCTTCCATCAGATTTAGTACAAAATGGAAGTTTTGCTAGTTCAAGTAATTGGACAATGAGCAACTGGAGCTTAACAAGTGGACAAGCTCGAATTACAGCTGACACCAAAATACCAAATGTGAATTTGCTAAGACAAACTTTAACGGGAATAACTTCACCAACGATGGTAAAGCTAAACTTCTCAACAGTGTTCTTCAATGGTGGAGATAGACAACGTTTGGATGTTTATTTAGGCTCTGTTCGTTATGCAGTATTGACAAGTTCGGATGGCAATGGAAATGTCACAGTAATCACCGAAAATGGGGCGGTAAGTAATATCGGGTCTTTTGCAGAATCTTCATCATTTACCACAGGATGGCAGAATATTCAAATCTCTTTTCCCTATAATTCGTCTGTAACGTCACAGGAATTAAGATTTGACTCTTATACATTAGCAGCGGGCAACGGAGATGATGTAGGAATTGACAATGTATCTTTCTTAATACTAAAATGTGACACAGATGGTGATGGAATCCCAGATTATCTAGATTTAGACTCTGATGGAGACGGATGTCCCGATGCAGTAGAAGGAGATGAAAATGTGAAAATGAATCAATTGAACACAGACCGCAGCATTAATATTAATGCTAATGGAGGGGTTGATGCTCAAGGGGTTCCAAACCTTGTTAACGTTGGTGGCGTAGCAGATGGTGGAAATGGTACGCAAGGACAGGGACGAGGTAGTGCGTACGATCCAAATGTTAACAGTTGTCCTCCAGAAGTTTGTTATAAGCCTGGAAATATATCCGGTACTCCGTTACAAACGAAAGTTGGCATCACCTCACTTAAGAGAGCTGGCGCAAATGACCCAGATAACTGGCCGATGGTAAGAAAAAGTGGCTGGATTGCTTTGGAATCCAAAACCAAGCCTTTCGTTGTCAACAGAGTAGAGTTTTCAGGAGCAAACCCTGTGGGCATTCCACCTGCTGACTTTGTCGAAGGTATGATGGTCTACGACACTACCAATAAATGTATGAAAATTTATACTTTGAAATCTGGCGATACTTCTATGGCTTGGCACTGCCTCTCAAAACAAACATGTGATGAAAATGCCGCAGACCTTTAGAAGGTAAACATTAACTACAAACTCAACCTTCCAGATTATAAAAAATCTGGAAGGTTAAAATAATTACAAAATGAAACAAATTAAAAATATCATTATAACTTCAACCATAACATTCGTGTGTTCTGTTCATGCGCAGGTGGCAATAGGTAAAAGCAGTGTCACAAATGCTTCGGTATCGTTAGAATTTGCTAATGATCAGCCTAGAGGATTAATTCTACCATATGTAACAGACAAAACTGGTATCACTACAGAAGGCAGTGTCATATTCGATACAACAGATCATAAGGTAAAATATCTGAGAGATGGAGGAAATTGGGTAAACTTAAGTGAAGATGACGGTACAGCAGTTACTATTGGTACAGCTGATCTTAGCATTCAAGGAGTAAACAAAACTGAGTCCTCTAAAGCAAAAACTGTTATCGGAGCCAATGGAGCAAACGATACTGTAAGTGGTATTTTAATCCTTTCTGACACCAATAAAGCTATGATATTACCGAGTGTTGCAGGGTTCATTTCTCGTGATTTTATGAATCCTGAGGCCGGAATGATCCTCTATAACCCTGACAGTAAAATTGTTTGTGTATATAATGGTACTGTATGGAGCTTTTGGAAACCCTGACAGAAACTGTAATTAGCAATTATAGCTTTCAACAACAAACAGTTTTCTATAGCTCAAAGAGAAGAAGCAAAAAATATGCTAGTCTATTGTACTAAGCTGTTATGAAAACTGTAAATTTATAAATACAAATTCTATATATTCAAACATCTGCCGAATTTCAAATTCGGCAGATGTTGTTTTTTAAGAAAATAAATTAAGATTACAAAAATGAAAACCAAACTTAACCAAGAAAAATGGGAAATCATTATAGCCACCTGGGATGTTGATAGAAAACGTACAGCCAAAAACTTATCCTTTACAGGTTATTATCCGGAAGAAGTAAAGATGATGTGCTGCCAGCTTTGGGATTGAGTAAGAATCAATATTTATTTCTTACATATAAGAATAAAATATAAAGTTAACAAAGCCAACAATTAGATGGCTTTTATAATTTAGTAAAGAGAGCAGTGTCTAAAGGAGGGCGAAAACTTGCTTTCTATTGATTTCTTGTAGCAATAATGGCTACATTTGAATTCTAACGGGAAGTTTTAGAACCAATAGAACTTAAAGACTCGTATTGTCTGTTTTTGCCTGATAACTTAACGAATGGGCAGATAAAAGTTGTTGTTCTATGAGTTGAATATGTTCATCAGTTCGAGGGAAATATATTTATATGGATGCTTATTATATGGAATGGTGAACTACTGATTTGCAATTAAAAATACTTAAAGAAGCAGGTTCAATAAAATAACAGAATTCAGCAGTTTTATTGTCATCCCTTGCGGGGAAGCATATAGTTTATGCTGGAAGAAACAACTGTAAAATCGTAAATTGAATTTCTTATTGATGATTATTTTAAGTTATTGTTAATCTATTGCTTAGCAAATAAAATAATGAATGAAGTATGTACGAATACCATTTTTTAATAGTATGTAGTATGTACGTGGCACCTGTATTTTGGTATAAATATGTTGTCTTGTGTCAAATTTGCAAAAAAATTACACCATATATTCTTTACAATTAGTACAGGGGTAGTTTTAAAAAATAATTTAACACTTTAGAGAATGAACCGTCTTTTCTTTTTTGCTTTTTTACTGTTTATGTTTCCCATTTATAAAAAAGCACAGGCAGTACCTGTCATTATGAATACTGGAACTCCCGGATTTATTTCTGCCGCCGGATGGACAGATAACCAGTTGTTGAATCTTCTTTTTGGAAAAGATATTTCATCAAGAGTATCCAACATTACGGTCTGGGGAAAGAATACGTCAATTTATGGAATGCATGACCTAAGCAAGATCAAGAAGGCCTATCCTTTTGCTGCAGATTTTGCAACTTTTGATAAAGCTATTCTTTTTTCTACTGGAAGAACATTTTCATTGACAGATAATACTTCCTCAGGCTTTACAAGTGGGCCTGGAAGCGGGATCAATGGTATAGATCCTTTTGTGGATAAAATATATTTTGATAAAACAGGTATTACTTTTACCTATGATGCTCCTTCAGCAGGACCGTTCAGTGGTCAGGTTATATTTGGGTCTGAAGAATATTTGGAATACGTAGGCCTTATCAATGATGTTACCCGGATTATTGTAAACGGGACTAATATTCTGCTTACACCAGATGGAAGAGAAGTAGCTGTAGATAACATTAACACTATAGAAAACTCCAACCTTTTTATCAATAATGATTGGAATACAACAGGGGGAAGAAATTACTATTCAGAACCAGACGGAATTTCTAAAACTCTTACATTTACTACTAACCTTAAAGCTGGTCTTAATACCATCTCCATTTATGTTGAAGATTTTTATGATAATATATTGGATTCCTGGTTGTTTTTTAAAGTAGGAAGCTTTAAGGCACCCAATGCTTGTACCCAGCCCCCCCTACTGACTGGAAATACAGTACACTCCATTGTAGGAATTACCAGTCATAAAACGGTGAATCCTAGATGGCAGGAAAATATTCCAAATGGATTTATTGCATTAGAAGCTCCAGATAAAGGTTTTGTAATCAGTCGTGTAAATAATGACAGCTCAATCACTGATCCACGGGAAGGAATGTTGATCTACAGTATTACGGATAAATGTGTAAAGCTATACAATGGAGCCAGTTGGAATTGCATTGAACAAAGCTGTAACCAATAAAAAGTTATAATGAAAAATTTTACAAATATCTTAGTGTTTTTATTACCCGGTATCTTTTGTTCCCAGATTGCAATAGGGAAAGCAAATGTGATGGGAACCAGTTCGCTTTTAGATTTTAATAACAATGTAGAGAATACTAGGGGAATTATTCTTCCAGCTGTACTGAATTCGCCTGTTTATACCGGAATTAATAATGCGAATAATGGAACTTTTATTTTTGATAAAAGTACTTCCAAAATCCGGATGTATCAAAATGATGTATGGGTAGACATATCTCCTACAGGAAATGGTAGTAATATTCTAACTAATACTTCACCTGGTACTTCATTAAGTGTTATTATGGGGAGTAGCTCTTCTTTAGCAAAAGGTGTTCTTATTCTGGAAAGTAACAATAAAGCAGTAATTCTTCCGCAGGTAACCAATCCACATACTTCAGTTGTCCGTCCATTTCCCGGAATGATGTGTTATGACAGAACCAGTAAAAGTGTTGCATTCTTTGATGGGAAAGTATGGAGCTACTGGAAATAAATGACATTGTATCAAATGTATTAAAGAATATGATTAATTTTAAAGAAATCCATATAGGACAACTTATTCAGGCAAAGCTTGCTGAAGAAAATATTGCGATAAAAAGGGCTGCCAGTTTTATGAAATGTACAGAATCAGAAATAAACCAATATTTTTTACAAAAAGAACTTTCCACTGAAATTGTATTGAAATGGAGTAAATTACTGGAATATGATTTTTTCCGTCTTTATTCGCAGCATCTGGTTTTGTATTCTCCTCCTAAAAAAAATAACATATTTGATTCTAATGGTAATAAAATGAGTTGTTTACCTTGTTTTCGAAAGAATATTTATACTAAAGAAGTAATATTATTTATTTTAAAACTCATTATTTCCGGCGAAAAAACTAAACAACAGATTGTAGATGATTATAGAATACCTAAAACCACTTTGTATACATGGATACAGAAATATTCTGTTTATGTTTCATGACATAAGTTAAGTATATTTATTATTATGTTTCAGGTCTTAGCATATCTGTAAAATTGTAAAAAAATAAAATTTTTATATTAATGAAAAATTCTCCGCTCCCAGATTATAAAAGAATTTACACAGACCTTATAGCAGCTTGTTATCCGGATAAAAAAGAACAATGTTCAGATATTTTATCTCAGAATAGGCTTTCTGCGTTTGATGTAATCAAGCTTAATGAAATTTTGACCTCAAATTTCGAAGCAGAACATGCTTTATCCAACCAAAGTTTTCGTTCCTATGATCGTGTTACTATATTAGTAATTCTTGATTATCAAAAGAAGAATAAACTTAATAATACCCAGATTTCCAGTCAGTTTAAACTGAGCAGGAATACAGTGGCAAAATGGAGAAAAAAATTTTTGTATTTATAGTCTGTTTAAATGTTGGTAAGAGCTTTCCAAAGGCCGAATATTATAAAGAAAATAATGAACTCATTTGGTTGTCATGGTCACAGTAACTAGTATCCTCAATAGTAAGGCTGTAGATTTCTAATGATATTAATGTCTTATTTTCTAAGTCCCGTAGCTGTTATTATTGCTGATGTTGGTTATAGAGGAGAAGTAATAGGTGTCAGAAAAATGAAAATTTGGTTATATTATACAATTAGTTATGTAGTCTGATAACCAAAAAATAGGACTTAATCCCATTTATAAAAGATTATTTTTTTGACAGTATATCTTTCTGGTTTGATAATGATAGAAGACTTTTACTGAACAAAATTTAAGCAGGTTATAAAAAAAATAATAAATTTGTGATCAGTAGTCTTTGATTCATTCTTATGATTTAAAGATTTGTAACACTGGTATGATGAAAACTTACTTACGAGATATTCATAGATATGCTACATTTATTTCGGTATATATCTGTTTAATGATATTTTCAGGCTGTGAGAGAAAAGAAACAGAATTATCTTATAGAACTTTTGATAGTATATTATTAAAAAAAAATGAAGCTTTACGACAATCTGGTGATTATATAAATCTTGTCAGGCTTAATTTACAATATCTTAAAAGAGCCAAAGAAAAAAAATACAGAAATGGAGAAGCATTATGTTATATGAATATAGCCAATATCTATGCTACCATCAGCAATTTTGAAGCTGCTCTTTCATATCATAAACGAGCTGAAGATATTTTGAAAATAACCAATAATCCTGTTTTACTGGCCCGGATTTCCTATGAATATGCAGAAATTAATATCGTTTTAAGATTATATGATAATGCATTAAAGTATAATACAAAGGGACTTTCTTATTTGAAGGGTATTTCGACCGAAGACAAGAAAAATTATTCTTTGGATAAACTGTATTCTAACAGGGCGCATATCCTACTCAGAAAGAATAAAACTGATTCTGTAATCGTATATCTTCATAAAGCATTGCATATTAATAATACTCCTCTTTCCAATTTGCAATTGGCGAAATACCATATCTCAGAAAGTCTTGATTCATCCCTTATATATCTTCGGAAAGCTGAGATATTATTAAAAAATGATACAATCAACACAGCAAGAAAAGCATTTTTTTATTCAGTTTATGGGGATTATTTCACTGCAAGGAAGGAATATGAAAAGGCTATCATAAACTATAAAAAAGCTGCATTTGTGTATGATAAAACGAATCGGAGATTCAATATCCCAGAGCTTTACCAAGACATAGCTCTTGATTATAGAAAACTTAATAAAAAAAGCGAAGAACAACAGTATCTTGTTCAATATGTAAAAACGAAAAAAAGTATTGATTATCTTCAGGATGTAGGTATAAACCGCTCCGTAGCTAAGGAAATTTCAAAAAGTGAAAATGAACTGGTAAATAGTTTTAAGAAAAAGATTCTTCTATATTGTACTGCTGTAATGGGGGTGGTCTTGATGCTTGGTTTCATTATTTATAAAAGCCAGAAAAAGACTAGAGAAAAGCTGATAAATAATATAGAATCAGCTAGAATTGATGACGATTTTAAAGAATTGGTTGAGATGGCTAAAAAAAATGATTCATCATTCCTGGCGGGGTTTCAAAAGGCATATCCCGATTTTATCCCTAAACTTTTAGAAATAAATTCGGACCTTACAACATCAGAACTGGAATTCTGTGCGATGCTCAAATTGAATTTTACATCCAAAGAGATTGCCAATTATACCTTTATCCAGCATAGATCTGTACAGCAAAAGAAAAGTAGGCTAAGAAAGAGATTAAGTATTTCTGAAAATCAGGATTTTTTTGTTTTCTTTCAGAATCTATAAAGTTAGAAATCGAGCATAAGTTTCTCCCTCTCAATACTCTTCTTTTGGTATACTTTAGTATATAATGACCTTTTTTAATTATTATTTTCTATTATCCAAAGCTTTCTTAATGTTTTTAAATCATCATTTAAACCTAATTTTAGGGTAGCAACATTTGTGTCCGTTGATCTTTCATCATAATATGATAAACTAATGAAAAGTGTTTTATTACCTTTGTTCCAACTTGCAAAACTTCCTGTGATTATATTTTTGTTAAGCTCGAACAAACGTTTTTTTAAATTTAAAAAATCTGAATGTTCGTTTTCACCGATGATAAGATTTTTTGAGATTTCTGTTGTATCAGTATTTTTTAAAAAGGCTAATATATCTTGTGAGATTTCTTTAAATTCGGGTGCTATTTCTTGAATTGTAGTATATCTGCTTTTATTAAGAAGATTATCATCATTCTTATTCCAAATGTCATTTAATCGGGTGACTTGAATTTTTTTAAATTCAGGATCAATTGTAATTTTCTTAATATTCTTAACATCTAAGATTTGCTGTTTTTTGTCTTTTGAAAAAGATATATGTTTGATTGTTTTCTGGTTGTCATCTAAAACAATTTCAAGTTCTAAATCAGAATTATCTTTTGCAGTAGAAGTGATACAAACACTAGAATTCCCAAAGTCTTTAACAAAGTAATCAGGAAAACTGGAAATTGTAAAGACTGGCTCAAAGTTATTTGATATAAAATAATAATTCATTTCATCAAGGCTTGTTGTATTATCGCCTTTTTTGTATTTGTAAAAATCTACAATTTGATTTATGAAACTTGTACTTGCATTTTGTTTGGTGTATAGAAATAATGGCAAAAGATTATATGATAAAGTGAAATTTTCTTTTTGGTCCAAGTCTTTGTCATTTAAAGCTTTAAATGATTTGATGCCTTCTATTCTATAGAACTTAGATTTAATAAGTTTATCGAAATCTTGCTTATCAAAATTGGAAATATTTTTAAGATATTGCATAGAAAGAAACTCAGCTATTCCTTCAGTTATTGGTCTTTCTTTGAATATTTTTCCGTCTGAGCCAAACCAAATATGAGCAATTTCATGAGAAATGGTTTGAGGTTGCAATCGATCATTACTAAAAACAATGAGATTTTCAGATGTTGTACTAGGTCCAAAGATAGGAGCGAATACTACCTTGGGTCTTTTTGCATCTCCAAACATACTTTTATAATAATTAAAAGATTTGTGCATGCTAGAAGATGCATGTTCAATTTTTTTCAAAGAATCCTTCTTTAAAAAGTAAATTTGAAAATCATTCTCATTAATCATTTCAAAATCCCCTCCAATGATTGAAGGTACTGTAAAATACTTCCGCTTCAAATCTTCTTCAGTAGGAAAAATAACTTTGAATTTTTTTGAATCTATTTTTAGATTAAATTGCTTCTTTATGTTAGCACTCTTTTTTTGTAGAGCTAAATATTTTTGAGAAGTATAAAAAAAATCAGCAGTTACGGTTGATTTAGCATTTGGTGTTTGAGGAATATTAAGATTGAAGTCCAATAAATCACTGTTTTGAATTTCATAATCATTATATTTTGAGGATGAGGAGCCTAACAATTTTGCAGCTTTTGAATTCAGTGCAATTTCTTTTGCAAACTGTAGTGTATCTTTTGATTTATTTTTTAAATATTGTGTGATTTGTAAATTTGAATTCTCATCAATTGTGACCTTTGCATTTACTTCTTTTTGAGCAAAAGCCAGTGAGGGATATCCTAAAAATAGTAGTATTGTAATAATCTTTTTCATTGTTTGTATTTTTGATATGTATTAACCGAATTAATTCATCAACGTTGTGTAAATTAAATTTTTTTTCTCAAAAATATAAATTTTCATTTATTGTAAAAAAATAATAAGAACATCAACAATAATATGCTCACGGAAAGGAGAGTTTAGTAAAATTACCTGATTTAAGGTGACTGCGTTCGGAAGATATAATCTTAGTAATCCCCGAAGGGAAAATGTATCTGATGAAAACCCTTACAATTTCTGTGGAAAAGATAACTCCACAAATATATTAAGTGATCTGATTGCTGATGAAATACATCTCTACAACCTGAATAATATGTCAATTTCATGTAAAAAACTAAGTTGTACATTATGGATTAGTCTTAATAAGTTCTTGGGCTTTGTTGGTAAACTCATACATTCGAAAAAGTTGAACATTCTAAACACCTATGTGGTCATCAGACTAATTTAGCAAATTTAATTTGTTAAACTTTTAGTATATTATATGAAGTAGCATAGTAAAATTAATCTTATAATAAAAGATCTAAATAATATCTACTAAGTATTAGAACTATTTGGGTATTTCAGAGGAATGGTAACTTATACTTCACGAATAATTACCTATGTTATTCCAGATTTTCAAAAATTTTGTCAACATTTGGGTATTGAGTTTTGGTATCGTTTGTTCCCGTTCTCCAAAACGTTTCCTTCCATCAAAAAAGGGTATTATGAATGAATAGATCATTTACTACTGACAATATCAAAATCATCTTTCAATTTTTTTTCGCTCATAACAGATTGATTTTAAATGATTCTTTACTTTATGTTATTACTATACATAAGTGTAACTACTTGCTAAAGTAAAGTAATAGAATTAATTTTACCACTTAATATCAATAAATTTAGTATAATATGAAACTATTGGCATACAATGTAAGCACATCACTTTAACTGTAAAGAGGGTTTGAGTTATTTGCTGTATGGGTTCTCAGGCAAATCCACAGGGCGGAAGCTTTTAATTATATTCGCTCGGATATTAAAGAAACATATTACATTCTTCAAAAACAATTTGAATTTAAAATCGAAACTAGAAAAGAAACTTGTTTGGAAGCCCGATTTGCAAAAGATCTTAAATGTGGGGCAATACTCTGTTTCAAAAATTCGTCTGAAAAATATTGAAACTCTATTATATATAGTAATTTCCATAGGTCTGGAAAACTATTCTGGAGATATGGACTCCCTGTTGAAACATAACAATTTTATCCAATGCCTAAAATTACACCAGAATATATAGAACTTGTATTTCGCTTAATGAAAAATATGATACGCCGTTCTATTCAAAAGATTTTTTGGATTAAGTGAGTAATATAATAAAATCATCATAATGGAAGGAATTAAAGTAAATGGAAATACCCCTGCAATAGCTGGGTTCTCCAGCAATGTAACCGAGATAAACGGAGTTAGCTTACATTATCTATTAGGTGGAGAGCCAAACGGAATCCCCGTTATATTGTGGCACGGGTTCCTGGGAACGTCACAATCTTGGAAACGGATAATGCCTATTTTGACTGATGCTGGATACGCTGTGCTTGTACCAGATATGCGTGGGTATGGAGATTCTGAAAAACCGGAGGGAAAAATTGGATATGATGCACGTACAATGAGTGAAGACTTTCGTCAGCTTGCTAAGAAAATCGAGTTTGGTAAAGGTAAACCCATAATCCTTGTGGCACATGATATGGGCGCAGCACCTGCACTGATTTGGGCAGCAGATCATCCTGAAGAAGTAACAGCCTTGCTGTATATGGAAATGGTCGTTATGCTTGATGCCATACTCGGCAATCATCTGTCATTTAAGCGGGAAGTCGCTCAAAGTAAAATCGGGCCTATGTGGTGGTGGATACTCCCTCATGCACAAGAAGCACTGGAACTCTTTTTTGTGGGTAAGGAACGTGAATTTCTTACTTGGTTTTACGATTGGGTAACCGTCAACAAGGAAGCTATCGGAGAAGAGGAAATCAATGAAGTATGGCGAACGTTTTCTGGCAAAGAGGGCGTAAATGGTGCATTTGGTATCTATAGGGGAGTATTTGACTCTATAGAGCAAACCACACCACTGATGGAGGATAAAGTAAAAGTACCTGTTATCGCAGTTGGTGGTGCACAGAGTTTGGGAACCCATGTCGGTGATATGGTTAGTCTAGTGGCTGAAAATGTAGAAGTACGGACAATTGAGGACGCAGGTCATTTCGTAGCCGAAGAACAACCCGAAGAAGTAGCTAAAATCATCTTATCAATAACACAGTAAAAAACAATACTTATGAAATTATTAGAACAGGCAATGCTAGGTAAGCAAATGCTTAAAAACAAAATGGTAATGGCGGCAATGACTAGAAGCCGTGCAGACCTTAACGGTGTCGTTGGCGATTTAACCGTACAGTATTACACCCAACGATCAAGTGCAGGGCTAATTTTAACGGAAGCCATCAATATTTCAGAGCAGGCTATTGGTAGTCCATTAACTCCAGGAATTTATACAACAGAACAAATTGAAGCGTGGAAAAAGGTAACAACATCCGTGCACAATAATGGAGGTGTAATCTTTGCGCAGCTTTGGCATACGGGACGTGTAGGGCATTCTGCTGACAAAAAAGGAGAGTTGCCTGTTGCTCCATCTGCAATTAGCATTGAGGGAGGACAGCATTTTACCTCACAGGGAATGAAAGATTTTGAAACACCTCACGTTTTAACTATTGATGAAATCAAACAAATTATCAAAGATTTCGGACAGGCAGCAAAAAATGCTATTGAGGCAGGCTTTGACGGAGTGCAACTTCATGCCGCAAATGGTTATTTACCCAACCAATTTTTAGCAGAAAGCGCCAACCAAAGAACTGATGAGTACGGGGGAAGTATAGAAAACAATGGTCGTTTTGTTTTAGAAGTAATGCAAGAATTAATAAAAGCTATAGGTGGTGATAGAGTAGGTATTAAAATCTCCCCATTGCATCCGTATGCGGGAATTGGGCATACTGACCCTTTGGCAACATTTACCTATTTAATTGAGGAGTTGAACAAATTGGATTTTGCTTTTGTGGAGCTAATGAAACGCAGCCCAATGTTCCCTTTATTACCGCAATATCCTAAAGAGGATGAAATAGAATTATTTGGAAGGCTGATAAAACATATATTGGTAGCAGGAACAGCCTATACGAAAGAAACAGCAGAGGCAGAACTGGAGAAAGGTATTGCACAATTCATTTCATTTGGTTCTTCATTTCTCGCTAATCCTGACCTTCCAAAGCGTTTTGAATTAGGTTCGGAACTTAATCAACCACATAAAGGAACTATGTTTGGTGGTGGCGAAAATGGTTATATAGATTATCCGTTTTTGAATAAATAATATCTTAAGTATTTATCTGTTGAAAATTTATAAAAAAAATGGTGCAAAAGCTTACACTTTCGCACCATTTTTTTAGTATTATTGATACATATAGATCAATTTTAGCCTATTTGTTATAGAAATCAAAGAAGATTTTAGCAAGGCATTCCTGATGTTGCAGTTTCTATCATAATAAGGAGTAGTGGAATATATTTGATATATAAGAAAAGTATTTTTCATTTATAGTACTTTACGTGTTGGGTTCAAATCCTTCTCACTATCTCCACAAGTTGGAGAAATAAATAAAAAAAGCTTTTAAATATTGTATTTAAAGGCTTTTTTATTGATTCGAGTCGTCAAAACAGAACAGAAAAATGCAAATACTAAAGGAGACAGACAGAGTTCTATTCCTTCAATATATTGCCAAAACCTTATTAGTAAATATGACTTCTATCTAGACTACTTGAACCATTATCACTTAAATTTTGAAAGAGATGTATTTACTAGAATTTGATCTTTATAATGATAATGGCAATTACCAGACAGACTTCATGTTTATATTTTGAATAGATCGATGCTATTTGTTTTCCTTCGATTTTATCTTATTTAATAACTATTTTGGTGCATTTAAATCAGTTAATAATGATGATTTTTTAAATCTTAATATGTTAAATCTCAAATTTATGTGAAATAAAATTACTTTTAATTAAAAAATTAATTAATTTAGCAATAGGCTAATAATTAAACCATTTAATGTATCAATTATGGAAATTTTATTCTAATTCTGGTGCGAGAAAGTGAAATTATTTAGCTTTATCAACTGTGTTTTTGCGTCAAGGAATCTGTTATCAAACTGGACATTATCTTTGTAATATATTGTCAGGCATCAACAGATTATTAATGTCAATGATTGAATTATTTTTTCATATATATATATAATCTATGTACAATATTTCCAAAAAGTTTAATGTAAGTGGATTGAATGACATTGTAATGGTATCTCTAACAATATATACATTTTGTTGTTTTCTGTACATTTTAGATTTCTTATCCTACTCTATTCCATAAATTCTGTTTCGATTTAGTTTTTCCAATAAATATTACCCTCACCTGAAATTATAAAAATATACATTATGAACACATTTGACTTACTTAATCATCAATTTAAGTATCCATTCCCAACATTAAAAAATCCCAATGCAGATCAACTACAGGAGATTACCGATAACCAGTGGATTGATGGAGAGTACCTTTGGATTTATGAAAACAACCCTGATTTACGGAAAAAGTACAAGAAAACAAAAACAGCACACATCGCTGCACAATGGTTTCCTACAGCGCCAGTTGAACGCTTCAAACCCATTTGCAGACTGATGCTATGGACCTTGTACAATGATGATCTTTATGAGGAAAGTGAACCACATGACATTGAATATGTACGCTCCCAATCCATTGCAATACTAAATGGTGAGATAAACGCTGTCGATTCAACAATTCCTTTGGGTGCTATGCTGGACTCATTAAGAAAAGAGTTACTTCAATTCATTCCGGAGGAATCCATTTTTCGTTTCAGTCAGATGATCAACAGGTATTTTAACGGATTGGAAACGGAGCTGAAGTATAAGAAAAATAAAATATATCCTAGTGTAGCGGAATGCATTGCTCTAAGGGAAGATTCCATCTGCCTATATCCTTTCCTACAACTCACAGAAGTGGAAACGGGTATCATTCTACCACCTGAAATACATGAACATCCCATAATTTGCAGGCTGCAAGCATTGGCCTGTCGTCTGGTTACTTATTTCAACGAAGTACAGTCAATAATGAAAGATGAAGCCACAGGAAGTATTTACTATAATATTGTGAAAGTAATCCAGAATGAACGGCAAACCTCGTTGGAGGATGCATGTCTCGAAGACCTCCGTTTGCATAATGAGGATCTGAAAGAATTCATATCGCTGCAAGCCTCTCTTCCTGATTTCGGTATATGGCACGATGCTGTTGTTAATTGGGTACACTACATGAGTATGGTACTTAGTGGCTGGAAAAATATCTCCACAAAACTAGCCCGGTACAATGCTTTGGAGTTCCCAAATGCAAATGAACTCAAAGAAAAACTAAATCAAAAATAACAAGTGCATAATTTAATGTATCAACAATAAACAACCAGTAATTCATTTTTAAAAACTAAAAATATGACAACAGAGCAATTTATACAACAATTCAATCCTGCTGATTTTCTTCATTTGGGGTACTATCCTTTCCCTGATTTAATCAATGAACATGTTGAGGAAATGGGAATCGTAGAATGTACAGCTATTGACACTGATTACCTGCATCTCTCTGAAAAACTTCGGGAAAAGTATAAAAAAATTGAATTGTACAAGGTGACATCGAGGATGCAACCCTACCTGACTAGAGAACAGATGATCCCTTGTGTTCGTTTTCTGTTTCTGCACACTGTAATGGATGACCAGTATGAACATTGTACAATAGAGGAACTGGAACACCTGCGTGAACGGACAGTAGCTATCTTACAGGGAGGGGAAGTATTGGACACAGAGAATGGCATGTTTCGTCAGCTTGCTCTTGTAAGGGACGAATTCAATGCATTTGTAACAAAAGAATGGATGGATAGATTTATACAGGATACAAGCGACTATATCCAGTATGGTATAGAGGGCGAAACACCCTATAGGAAAAGCAATGCATTACCACCACTTGCCAACTATGCAATCATCAGGGAGTATGCAGTGGGTATGTATATGCATTTTGATTTTGTTGAGCTAGGGTTAGATTATCCATTTTCCGGTGATATTATCAGACATCCCGTTATACAGCGTATCAGGAGACTTGCAGAAAGATTGACTCTTTGGCAAAATGACATTCACTCCCTACGCAAAGAGTTGCATAATCAAAAAGAAACTTTTAATACAGTAATATTACTGAAAAATGAGCTGAAAATATCTCTTGAGGAAGCTGTTATTGAATGTAAACGGATTCATGATGCCGACCTTGCGGAATTTATCACTTTGTGGGAAAATCTTCCTGATTTTGGAATACATCAAGAGAATATTAAAGAGTGTGTTAAAAGAATTGGGACAGTTGTGCAAGGTATCAATTCATTTTATATACAGGAACCAACAAGATATACTCCAGAAGGTTTTTCATGGCCAGATATAGAGCCTCTTAAAGAAAGAGTATTTCCAGAAGAAGGTAAACTGCATTTGTGAAAACTAAATATTAAGTTACTTATTGGTATGCAAAATGGGTTGGATAGATACTTTTAAAGATCCGTTATGTTAATAATGTCTATGTTAAGTGAATGTATTAGCAGAGAGTATACCGGAATGAAAATTCCATTCTTCGATCCAGTATATTGTATTTGAAATTATCACAACAGCAGTAGCATATTGGATATGAAACATTTAACTGCTACTGGCTGCTGTGATTTTATAGAAAAGTGATTTTAGTTTCTTAGTTTCTTAGATATAACTGTTCCATTATCTAGAATAATATTTATCGTTACAATTATGTTTTTGTAATTTAGAGGATATGAGAATTCTGTTTTATTAATACCAAATTGGTTCAGTAATACTCTTCCCGATGCATCATAAAGCACTATTGAAGAAATTTTATTCTTACTTTTTACCAGAACTGAGTTTTCGTAAATTGTTACATGGGTTTGATCCTTTTTATTTTCCGATGTTGTCAGAGTTCCATTAGGTATGATTATTACAGAATAGTCTTCAATTTGCCCATATTCAGGAGTGTAACAGGCTGTAATCATAGTCGTAGTGGCTGACTCACCAACAACTCTCATTCTAAGTGGTATGTTTGTGATAGCATTTGATGGTGGAGTTACAGATAATGTTGCACTAGCATTACTTGATATATTTTGACTGAAAATACATTCTGTATTTTCATTAAACTGGCCGTCGTTATTATAATCAATATAGGCTTTTACCATATGGTTATTACTACCAACTGAAATGGAGAGTGGTGTGGATGTATTTAAAAGTATATTAGTTTTGGAAATTCCTGAACAATAATTTTGGGTGAAGTTTTCATAGAAGTTGTTTTTATTTAAATCATAAGGTCTTGATCTATTATTTATACTTCCAAACTTCACTGCTGTAATTCCAATTGATTTGTCTGTTGGGTTTTGAATGGTAGTTGGTGTGCATGCTTGGACAAGAGAAGATGTATTGTCTGTTAATATTGATGCATTGAGCCCAGGAGAATCAATTAAGTTTTGTCTATATGCTAAAAGTTGGGATAATGCCCGATTTGCTTGACCCTGTGTCCAATAATCTCGTGTACATGAGGATCCCATTACATTTCTTATGCTACTTTCTGTATATTGTAAATTTGTGCAAGGGTTTATAGCTCCTGTTGAAGGGCAAGATATCTGCCTTAATGGTTCAGTGTCACACACTCGATCTCCTTGAGAAGAGCAATTGCTGTTTTGAGGACAAGTTGTTGACGTACCTCCTTCAAAAGTATGATATAGACCGAGGGCATGACCAAATTCATGGGACATAGTAGAACTTCCTATGTATGATCCCGTTCCTGTGACAAAAGTATCGTCCTTACTACCATTTGGAAATTGGGCAACTCCACCAATTACATTGTTTCCTGCATACAATTTATTGACCATATAGATATTGTAATACCTTGTTGGATCCCATTTTATCAAAGCTCGTATTTGATTTTGTGAAACTCGTGTGGTATCGCTTGAAATCGTAACTCCATTGGTTGAGTATTTAGGAAGATTGGAGGCATCGATTCGATTTATACCATTTGTAAGATTACAGTTTGGATCTATTTTGGCTAAAACTAGTTTGACAGGTATTTTTGCACTTTGTGGAGACATTCCAGTTGAAATATCAGCTGCAAGTCTTTTATTGGTATAATCTATCCATGATTGGATTGCAGCATCAGATCTGTTATTTGCAGAACCTATCGGGCTTCCATCACTAATAACATGCACTACAATTGGAATTTCATAAATTTGATTTGTACCATTTTTACCTGTTTCAGGATTAAAGTATTTGGTTATTTCTAACTCCAATGTTTCATACTTAATTTTTTCCTGTGGAAATTTTGCATAATGTTCTTGCATTAACAAATCAGTTCCACATTCTGCTGTTTCAATATTTTGTGAATAGGTAAGAGATACAGATAACCCCAAGAGTAGGGTGTATATTTTTTTATCCATGTGTTTTTTATTTTTATTGAAAAAAGTTTCTATTATTTGATGTACTGAAAAGAAGATGCTTATTTGTTATCAGTAGTATTCTTTTCTATGCTCATATTTCAATGTCTTGCATATGTAGAATATAATGACTGCAATAATATCATTTTACAAATAAAAAACCTTTAATATCAAGCATATGGTTGATACATCATAAGTACATTTACGTGTTGTATTTGGGTTGAATGTACCTTGTTAAGGTCTTTTTTGGAGAATGGTAGGTTTATTGATGGGTGAGAGATGTTGAATTTTAAGGAAATATTAAATGAATTTGTTTATGATTGAAAAATTAATATTGCTTATTTAGATGCTTTTTTAGTCAAAAAATGGGATGTTACCTCTGTTAACTCGCGACTGTACTGTAATTGTTTGGATATTACATTATGATGTATTATTGGTGTATGCTTGATGTATGTTTGAATTGTGAATATTTTTAATTGAAATATTAGTTTTAGTGTAAATAATAAAACATGACTAGGGTTCGTGTGGAGTGTTTTCACTATAAATTTTTTTTTGATAGAATTTTACAATCCTTATTGCTATTCTTATCAAATTTAATATTCTCCAAAATTCATATGGAAGGAGGAGTGTGTGTTACATCAAATCACTCTTTTTATCCAGGAAAAACATCTAATTTTTTTGGTTTTTCACTATTGATCTATATTCATTCGGGAATTATTATATCAGATAAATTCTCAGAAGAAATTATTCATGTGAACAATTTGCAGGAAAAGGTTAAAAAAAAGATAATTCAGCTCATTGGTAAAAAGATGAAAATGGTTGCTGAAAAGAAAAAATCATTACAACAGGGAGAAGCTGAATCAGAAAAAAAATCTTATTCTTTGGCATTTTTGTATGTCTTTTTTGCAGTGAGTGCTCAGAAATCTATAACCCTATTTCCTAATCCTTCAAATAATAAAAGGGTTTATATCAATAATTTTTTGAAGCAAAAAAAATCAATAATATTTTCATTTTTTACTATAGATAGCGAGAAGATTGGGTTTGTATTCAAACCCTTCTTCTCAATCTTTAAAATATTCTCAGGAGCTCTCAGAGCACCACCTGGCCTATTCTTTCTTACTATAAATCTTTAATCAGATAATACTAAAGTAACATAAATTGATATCAAACTTGAAATAATCTATAATACTAGAACAAAAAGTAATTAGATTATAACCTTAACCATTTTATTGTCCATAGAATTTAAATTAACCAAACTACAATATATCATGAAAAAAAAAATAATCTTTTTAGGTTCAGTGTTGGTTTTTGGATTGACATACTCACAAGTCGGAATTAATACTGAAAATCCCAAAACTACTTTAGATGTCAGTGCAAAACGAAATGGATTAGGAGCCATTACAAACAATGATCAAACAATTGGATTGCAGGCTCCTCGTCTAAGTAGAGCAGAGCTTACGGCTAATACTGCAACCTTTGGTATTGATCAGAAAGGAGCGCTTATATACATAACTGATGTGAGTGGTGGGACTGCATCAGGTCAAAGAGCCAATATGACAACTATTGGATATTACTTTTTTGATGGAAATGTATGGCAGAAAATAGGAAGTGGAGGAGCTGATAACACTAATGATGAATGGATAAATGCCACTGGAAATGTTATTCTTGGGAAAAAATCAGATGGAATCACAGCACGTGATAGTGGAACCGATTTTGTTATTCAGGATAATGGAAATACTGGAATAGGTACAGCTTCACCTGATGGTTCAGCTTTGTTGGAGATACAAGCTATAGATAAAGGATTTCTACCTCCTCGTGTTGTTCTGTCCAATAGTACTTTACAGCTTAATGCAACAACAGCAAATGCTAAGGGGCTTTGGGTATATAACACTGGAGGTACAGGTAATTTACCAGAGGGGTATTACTATTGGGATGGAGTATACTGGAAAGGGATTGAGGCAGTCAGCTCAATTTCTCCAGCGATAACAAGTCTTGAATGTAATAGTGCTTTCCTTAATCCCAATTCTTATCAAGCTGGAGTACCTTATACTGGAAATTTAAGAGTAACCTATACTAATGGTAATGGAGGTAGATACAGTACAGGTGCTCCTTATACTGTAAATGGACTCACTTTCCAACTGCGTCCTGGCACCTTAGAATATGGTGGTGGAGAATTAGTTTTTTCAGTAACAGGAACACCAATTAATTCAGATCAGATGACTATCCCTATGTCTGATTCCTTAATACCATTTCTTACAGCTGCACAAAACTGTACAGCCATAATAGGAAATAACAGCCGTGCAGAAATTTTATCTGTGGCGGTTATGGGTTATCCAACTTTGCATACCGATGTCAATGGAAAGCAGTCTCATGCGATTATTTTGGGTACTCCTGACGGTAAATATGCGATACGTGTAATTATGGATACAACCAATCCTGCAACAGCTGTTCGTCCCAACGTACAACTTATTAATCTTACAGGAGCGTCTGTAAATCTATATTGGAACTACAATACAGAATACGGAGGTATTCTTATAGATGCCGGCATCATGACTGTTCCGACGTCTGCATGGGGCGGAGCACCTAGTGGTACAACTTGGAATTCACAAGGAACAGGAGCTCTGGGTTCTGCATATTGGGGAAATGAAGGGATACTTGATGCTAATAGCAGTGGGCCTGAACACAGACGATATTCTTGGATTGATTCAGATCTAGGCTCTAAGACGGCTTATACAGCTACTATCATGGCAGGTGCTCCAACAGGAGGTTCTGCAAGGCCAGATCGAACAAAAGTTTATATAAAGATAGAAGAGGTTAAGGCTCAATAGTTTATATGTATAAAGACCAGGCAATTGGTGATGTATGTTGTTAATTGCTTGTTTTTTTTAAGAAAATCTTATTAAAATAATTTTAGAATGTCATGAAAGATCCTAATGTTGGCCTCTGGATGACAAAGCCTAGGGAGCATAAGTATGCATACCATCCATGATATGATACTAACCCATAACTATTTCGGATAATAGGAGTCATGACTTCATTATAACTGAAATAAGTAACTCCTTTGAAAATAATATTTGTTATATTAATTATTACCATATTTATTTGTTCCCCAAGTAATAATATGGTAAATGTAACTGAACATTTTCAAGAATAAAATGCTTTATTTTATGTTGGCTCCTAATTGTCAGAAATAGAAAAACACAGATTCATTATAAATCCGGACGTTCAGCAGGTATTTAGCCTGCTGAATAAACCGGTAGATATTAAAAAACATAATGGGAATAATCAGAATAGAGAACATGAATATTAAATAACCAGAGATATACAGTAGGTTTTTGTAAGATTGGTCAAGTAATGTCTCTTAATTATGTTGTGGATTTATAGTCAGATTGCTTTGTTGGAGAAAAAACGGATAGATCTCTAAGAAATTTATATACGTCAATTTCAGAATCAATATTCAGTTTTTTTCTTAATCTGTTTTTCTTAGTTTGTACCGATCTATGTTCCATGAAGCTATACTGGGCAATTTCTTTCGAAGAAAATCCCAACCATATCATGATGCAGAAAACAATATCTGAGCTAGATAGTTCTGGGTTTATGTTGTACAGGTTTTTTACAAATTCTTTGTTGAATTCATAAAAACGTGGAAATAACTCACTGTTATTTTCTTTTGCTAACCTTATGATCTCTTCAAGGTTATCTTTTTGCTGAGGATGATTTTCTATATCTACCCCATCAATTTTATTCCTAATTTTCTTTTTTCTTTTATGAGCCAAAAGCAAGAATGTAATCACAGCAGCAACAGCTGAGCCAACGCATAAGATAATTATTAATACCTTGCTGTTTGTAGCCTTATAGCTTTCGAGTTCCTGTACGGTATCAGTCAATGCCAAATCAATAGCTTTATTAGCCGAAAGCTGCAAGTCGTCTTTTACCTTTATACTTTTTTGTGTGTATTCCTCTTCTTTCTTTTTATCTCCAACCAATTGGGATGCCTGAATTATTCCGGCATAAATCTGTGGAAGCTTATTTACCCTTCCTGTCTTCAAAAAGATTTCTGAGGCCTTTTCATAATACTCCAAGGCATCCTGGAACCGTCCTTCTTGAAAGAGGTAATTACCATAGGAAGAATAGATGATACCCCTTCTGATTGTCCAATACTCTTGGTTTTTCAACAATTCTAAGGATTTATCAAAATAAATCTTTGCAGAGTCTTGATTCTTGAGTTCAATGACCTGATAGTTTCCAATCAGTGCATAATTTAAATCAGAATCGTCTTCTTGTAAGCCTTTATGATAATATATTAATGTGGAGTCCTTAAATTTTGAAGAAATAAAATCCCCTCTTACAGTATAAATATTACTGAAAATCTTTTTTATACTGTCTGATTTTATTTTTTTTGCCCACTCAATAGCATCAGTATTGTATTTCAGTGCCATATTAGACAACCCCATGACGAAATTCATTTGACTATATTCGTGATTAAACCTCATATTTAAATAGGGGTCTTTGTCATTCTTTAGCAATTCCTTAGCATTGTTAAGGTTGGTCATGCTTTTTTTGTAGTTACCAATCATGGCATATACATTAGAGATATTAATATAGCCAAGAATAATACCTCGGGTATAATTTTGTTTTTGTGAAATGCTGATGTATTTTCTGTTAAGGGTAATAATCTCTTGGGTTTTACCTTTTGCTCTTAATTCTTCTGTGGTGTGAATTAATGCATTATCAATTATTTTATTGTTATGTTTTTTATTACAGCTTATAAAAAACAGAAGACATACAATAAATGCTGATGAAATTTGCCAAAATTTGGGCTTGGTTATGATCATGGAATATAATCCTAAAATTTGTTTGATGAATAAGAATGTATAATGATTAGTTAATTGTTTGTAACTATGGGTGTAAATGTAACGAAAAAAATAAACAATGATTAAACATATTGTGTATAGTTTGATGGTTCTTTTGTGATTAGTGTTTTGCATCCCAATGTTAGAAAAATAGTTTTTTCCATTTTGTGATTGTGTTTTTGCTTAAATCAAATTGTTTTGCGAGCTGAGTATTGTTCATTCTCTCTTTTTTCTGATAAGCTAGTATTTCCAAAATATCAAATTTTGAATAAGAGCGATATTTCTGATTATTTTTGGTATTTTCACTAAAAATTTTTTTATTTAATTCTATTATATCAACTACAGATAATTGGCCCTTATTTAATATGGGACTACATATCTCCTTTTTCTCGGGATATTTTGAATTTAGCATGTCGGTATAAATCTGCCAATAATTAGGCCTCAGTGTTTCTTTTGAGTTCTCCATGGTATTTTTTATTTTCCTTATAAAGCCATAAGGTTTTGTTATTGTATTAGAATTATTTTTAAAAGAAATTATATCCTCCCCCGAAAATAAACGCATAGTTACTAAATTCTAAATTTGGCAATCCACTTATATAGAGTTGTTTTGGGTATCCTGTATTTTTCTTCTACATCCTTTAATGTCATTTTTTTATCATTAATTTGTTCAAGTATGAAATTAATTATTTCCTTTGTATAAATATTTTTCCGGAACTGTGGCAGTTTGGTTATCTTTTTTTTGTCAAAATTGGTAGGTAAGGGGGCGTATAATATCAGGTGCTGTGAATATATCCTAAAAAAGTCATATTCCAGAAGCTTACTCCATCGAAGTAGCTGATCTGCATCAATACTGCTGGCATTATATGTTCTCTCTATTTCATTTTCAGTACACTTCATAAACTTACAGATACGAGACATTTCTATTTCACGCTCCGTTACAAGTTGACTGATTAAAATTCCAATATGGATTTCTTTGAAGTTCATAATTTATTGAATATTTGCGAGTTGTTTGTATTAGGGTTAACGGTAGCTACTATTAGTATACTATATCAACGTACTAAACTCCCTATTTTAAAAAAAAGTTTTTGCTATTTCTACTTTCTTCCAATTAGAATAATAATTCTACTTTTTTCTCTTCTGCAGCAGGCAATGTACCTGTTGCTTAAATAGGTTTTGTAATGGATATACTTTAGACTAAACAATTAGAATAATCTATACATATGTATAGATTATTATTCTATTATATAAAACTTATGGTTTCCAAAAACTCCAAACGCTACCATTGTATACTGCAAGTATTTTCTTAATTGGGTCATATACTATCATTCCGGCGCTAGGACTGATAATATTAAGATGTGGACTAGTTACCTTTGGCAAAATCATAGCTTTATTATTATCAGAAAGTACAAGTATTCCCTGTGTAGAATCAGAACTGGTTGTATTATGGATAGATACTTTTGATCCTACATATTCTGTTTTATCGTTTCCCTGAATATTCAAATTTGCAGTTCCAGTGGTATCGACACTTAGGTCAAACCACTGATTAGAGTCTTTTAAGTATTTTACTTTGTTGTCCGTTGTATCAAAAATGACTGTTCCATTTTCCGTAATACTGTTTTTATCTGTAACATAAGGAACAATAAGACCTCTGTTCTCATTATCACCAAACTGTAAGGAAACGGATTCATTTGCAATATCTGCTCTTCCAATTCCTATTTGGGCTTTAGTAAAACTTGTAATCCATAATGTTAAAAATAGGGCAATTCTTTTCATTTCTTATTGGGTTATTCGTGATGATGTAGTGTTGGGAATATTTTCTTTGGTCATATCTAATGCTGTTATTAATTTATAGATCAGGGCATGTCTGTGTGTTGATACAAGACCAGGCGAAAGTGCTGCCTCCATTAGTTGATGTATATATTTTCATACATTTATTTGTTGTATCATACACCATCATTCCTTCGACAAAATTAGCAGGATTTATACCTATTGGATTTCCTCCTGAAAAAGCTATTCTGTTTGGAACGAATCCTTTTGTCTTTGATTCTAATACCAGCCAAGCTCCAGTACGCACAGCTGGCCAGTTATCACCTGTTGAACCGGCTCTGTTTAAGGAAGTAATTCCTACTTTGCTTATTAATCCAGGATTTCCTGCACTGGAAGGAATTGCTGGTTTGTAACAAATGCAGGCATTTATTGTTTGAATATTAGAGCTTCCAGTTCCTTGTCCTCCATTTACCAAAACGGGAATACCATTAGCATCAACCGCTCCCGAAATACTCGTATTGGGGTTAAGCATATTAAGTGTAATATTTCCATCTCCTTCTATTGAATCAGGACAATTATCTCCGTCAGAGTCAAGGTCTAAGTAATCTGGAATTCCATCTCCATCAGTATCACATCCTCCCATCAATGAAACATTATCAAGATACCAGTCATCTCCATTTGCGCTTACAATGAACTCTATATTGTTGGTTTGTGTAGAAGAATAGATATAGGGTATATTTATATTTACATCTGTGTTGATTCGAGTATTTGTCGAGGAAAAAGGGACAAAATCAGAGGTCGCACCATTGCTAAGCGTCAGGGTAACATTGTTATTCCTTCCCACGGCATTATTAAATACTGCATAAATGACACCTCCTATACGTATAGTAAGAGATGCTGAATAGGCTGAACTGGTATTATTGTATTCCGTTGATCCCAATCTGAAAGATAATTTATAGCTTTGGGTACTTAAAGGAGCCAATAATTGGCTTAAGATGTCATTGTTAGCATTATCAAAGCTATTCTGAACCATATTTCCAGTGAATAACCAGGCACCTCCTAATGTCCACCCGTTAGCATTTCCTGTGAAAGTACCATTGGCTATTTTTTCTCCATAGCATTCATTGGTATCTAAAATGCCATCATTGTCGTTGTCAAGGTCCAAATTGTCAGATATGCCATCTCCATCTCTATCTGAATTTACTGTTATCAATGCAACAGAAGATGTTACGGAGGAACAGGAATTTGTTACCACAACATAATAATAAAATATTCCTGGAACAGCTGTAGACGGTGTATACATACTATTGGTTGCTCCTGTTATTAATGTCCCCCCTATTATCGAATTGGTTGTGTTACTGTACCATTGATAGGAAGTAGCAGCAGTTGCTGTTACGCTCAGAGCTTGAGGTGTAGAGTTCTGAGTGTACGATGCTGAAGTATTGGGTTGAGTAGTAATTGCAGGAATTGTACATTGTAAGCTAACATTATCAAAAGCAGCATCATCTACAGAACCTGAGCCAGATGGCTGATTAGCTATCCAAACAAGCGCCAGCTGATAGTTACCTGTTGTTCCAGAAAAAGTAATATTGCTGGTATAGGTGGTATTACTTGTAGATATCAATGTTCCAGTAGAATTTCCTGATACTGGGTTTGGTGAACGTGTAATATACTGATTGGTTATTGTCTGTACGATGTTCCCATTGGTGTTAATGATAACCCATTGAAAAGCTGCTTGATAGGATGTTGAACCTATCACTCTCTGTATCTGTGTTGAGAAGGAATAGTTCTTTCCGTTTTCTAAATTAAATGAAGTAGTGTTGACTGCCAGAATATTATTATTCAGAGCAGAGAATGAGTTTCCATTATTGTCAGCATAACTGTTTAGTTTCCCTCCTGAAATATTAATGGAACCAGTAGGATTAGTGGGACTATTCTTATAGGCAAAAGACCAAGAGGCTGCTGTATCAAAAGTACCATTGTTAATTAAGTTTTGCGCATACATTCTTGAAAAAATTATATTCAGTATGAGCAATGGTATTAAAGCATAAATTTTTTTATTCATTAAGATGGTTTTTTGAAATTGATGTTTGTTATAGAACTAGATTTTGTATCATTTCAATAATGAAGGGAACTGAATATGATGCAAAAGTATAATTAAGAAAATATGCAAGGAATAATGAGTTGCGACATAGATACATCATGCCTACATCATTGCGTTGTATGTTATTAAAATAACGTTTTCTCCTAATTTTTACTCATGAGAATGTAATGGTTTTTTTCTGCTGTTTTAATTGTAGATATCGGTTGATTGGCGTTATGTCTCTAAATATTGAAATATTTATTTTAATTATAATTATGTAGAAAAGATGATTTTGTTAAGATTTTAATGGGTTTGGTGTGAACCAAAAATCATGATGCAAATATTTTTGTAATTGATGGAGTGTTATTTCTAAGTCATAGTCTGCTTCTTTTTGATGTATTTATGATGTATTTATTGTAGTATGCTTTGAGGTTTTTTTGTTTTGTCTTTATAATAAAATAGTATTCCTTTGCTACAGGATAGCATAGCAGTCAACTTTATTATATATCAAAGTATTGTATCTGTTATTGCTATTATATAAAAACATAAAATAAATGAACACAATGAAAAAGATTATTACGACACTAGGGGTTTTCTCTAGCGTGTTAGCTTTTAGCCAGGTTGGTATTGGGACTCCTAATCCAACAGAATTACTCGATTTAGCAGGTGTTAGTTCACTAGGTAAAGGAGGGCTAAAAGTAAGAAACATTAACTCTGACCCTTACAAAGGATCTGTAAAAACAGATAGAGTAGTCATGGCTAGTGCGGATGGAACTTTCAAGACCGTAGATCCTAAAGACCTTACTAGTACATCTGGTGGAGGAAATGTCGATATAGAAGTCGGTAAAACTGTTTTCTACGTTAGAAAAATGCCTATAGCACCTGCTACTTTATTATTATCAGATGTTTATTCGGATGTTCTAATTATAAACGGGTTGGTTGTTAATATTAAGAATTATACAACTGGGACCGATGCACTGTATTATCCAAGATTTGATAACAAAACCAGTTTGCCAATAAAGTTTCATTTTTCGGCCATAGCTTCCGTCAATCAAAATGTATCAGGTGCAAATACTGTTCTGCAGCCAGGTGCATTTATAAATGTAGATGCAGATGGGATTGTTTATGGAGGAAGTAAAACCTTTGAAACAGAGACCGCTGATGTATTCTTTCCAGATGGAAAGTGGTATCGAGTTTATTGGTCATGTTTTATAGATAATGTTAATCTTAATGAAAGGATTGTTAATATTTCGGTTTCCAGATTTTCATAAGTAAATCTTCTTAATTAATACAATTAATTAAGAATTGTTAGGAAGTCTTATCATGATTATTAATTTTTGATGCATCTAATTATGGGAATACAATATTTCGAGAAACGTCCAAATTATAATTTAATTTATAATGATATACTTGATCAAAAATATCCTGAAAAGAGGAATGAATGTGAGGCATTACTGAAAAAAAAACTTTCAGTATTTGATATCATTGAGCTAAATAATAGAATTTTTGATAACGATATTAATTCGGATAACCAAAGATATCGCTCATATGGTAAGTTTGATATTTATAAGATTTTGGATTATCAGAAGGTACATAGTTTGAATAATAGTGAATTGTCAAAACATTTTAAGATAAGCCGCAATACAGTTATGAAATGGAAAAAACTATTTAAAATATGAAAATATTATCTGTTTCCAGTTTTAATTGTGTCCAATTATCTTATGAAATCAGTTCAGAGAATTAAATATGGCGAGGCACCTTTTGATTGAAACTAAAAGGTTGAGAAAGCAAAAATTTGTTCAAAATTCACCCCATAAGTAGAAAGATCAAAAAATGTTAATTTTTATAAGTCCACATTTTCTTCCCCCCATTTATATAAATTTAAAATGATTGGTTCTAGTTTTTTACCTTTTACAGTTAATGAGTATTCCACTGTTGGTGGAACAGTGGGGTATGCTTTTCTGGTTAAGATATTGGCTGCTTCTAATTTCTTAAGTTCTTTGACTAACATGCGTGTATTGATATTGGGAATAGTACGTTCCAACTCTTTAAAGCGTTTGGTACCATCAAATAGAACATATATAATTGGAATAGCCCATTTACCCCCTAAAATATCTAACACATCCTTTAGAACACATTTAAATTCAATTTTAACATTTTTTTTCATCCTTTTGAAACCCCTTAATTTATTTAATACTTTACTTTTTGGTATTACTGTACACTTATGTAACTACTTGCAAATGTAAAGTATTAACGGTAATTTCGAAAATATAATAACTAAAATTTTTAAAAAAATGAAAAATTTCACAAAAAATGATACGATTATTTTATTAATCGACCACCAGGTCGGTACACTCGGATGGTCTGTAAACCGTCCAAAAGAAATGATTATAAGCAGAACAATTGCTCTGGCAAAGTTAGGTAAGGCGTTAGGTATTCCGATCGTATTAACGAGTAGTCAGGAAACACAGGCACAAGGATTATTATTGCCGGAACTACAGGAAATTTTACCTACGGAATATGCTGCTCGAATTAAAAGAGAGGGAATAACAAATGCATGGAATGATGAGAATTACAAAAAGGCTGTGTTAGAAGCTGCCGGAGATAGAAAAAATGTAATTATGGCTGGACTTACGCATGACGTATGTATTGTTTTTCCTTCTCGGTCTATGACAGATGAAGGATTCGATGTACAGGTTGTGATCGATGCAGGTGGTTCACCTACTCAGATTGCTGATGATATTGCCCAACAAACTTGGGAAAAAGGAGGAGTCCGTACAACTACTATCAATCAGCTCGTTGGGGAATTAATTGATAGCTGGGCGACAGAGGATGGCCAGAAAGCCGTGCAGATCGTTTATGAAGAGGTTATGTCCAAGATTGGTCAATTTTAATATAAAACTAGAAGATGTTAAGAAAAATTGATAACTCTAAGAAAGTAGGGAATCAGCACATATCAATACTATATCCTGGATTGGAGCTTACTGATAATGATACTGGTTACTACAGTATAGGTAGGATTGATCAGGCACATATCCAGGGTGGAGCCGTAATAAAAATGCATCCACATATTAATGATGACATTCTTTCTTATTTCCGTTCTGGAAAGGTGAAACATACAGATTCGGAAGGATTTACGGAGTATATAACCCCTACGAAGCTTATGTTGATGAAAGCAGGTAAGCTTTTTTATCACGAAGAGGCTGTAATGGAGGAACAGGAAGGGTTGCAGATATTCATCCGTCCGGGTGAGAAAGATTCGAAACCTGAGGTTATTTTTCAGGAATTGGAAGAAGTACACAGTATGAATGAATGGCGTCTGATAGCATCTCCTGATAAAACGAAAACTGTTTTGGAACTCAGTAGTCAGACATGGATTTATGACATGCAGATTACTCCTGGAATCGTTTTTAGTCTGCCAAAAGAAGTTAATAAAGAATTTCATTGCCTGTTATATGTTTTTCAAGGTAGTATGGTGGTAAACGGTAACATAGAATTAGGCAAAGGAGAAAGTATTTTTATAAAGGATGAAAACATTAGTTTTCAAACCAGTGACAGAGCTGAATTAGTTCTATTTGTTACAGATACGAAATCTCCTTATTATGATGGTGGAATGTATAGTGGAAATCAGAAATAAGCTACTCTTAAAAAATCATATATAATCAAGTCGTAAACTACAGATATATGATGCTGTATTTTGGATAATTATTATCATAAAAATGAGCTTAGTATCTAGCTTTCCAAAAAAATAATTCTGTAAATAAAAATTAACAATAAATAATAGTAATAATATCAATGTCGAATAAAACCTACCCTAAAAATATTAAGGTTACTAGTCCAGACCAAGGAGAACATCTTGGAGTGATGGGTGATAATTATAGAATAGTTGTTTCCGGCACAGATACAAATGGGCAATATGCAATTATAGATATGAAGGTTCCTCCTGGTGGAGGGCCTGTACCTCACTCGCATCCTGATATTCATGAAACATTTTTTGTGACAGAAGGAGAGTTACTCTACAAGACTGAAGCGGGACAAGTGAATGTTACTGCTGGTGGCTTTATTGATATTCCGAAAGGAGGAGCTATTCACTGTTTTAAAAATGTATCTGATAAAATTGCACGTGTAATTTGTACCATTGCTCCTGCGGGATTAGACGAGTTTTTTAAAGAATTGGGAGAACCTGTTCAGGCAGAGGAGTTTTTGGCTGTACCTGAGTTTACAGCTGAGTTCGTGGAACGTTTAGATAGTCTGAATAAAAAATATGGACAAATCTCTTTTTCTCCTGATTATCTAGATTAATATTCAAAGGAGATTGATTAGATGTGAGAGTAGAAATCTCAATTGTTGGATGTGATGGAATAAACCATTTTTCTACATATTCAGAATAATATCTTAAGTTGAAAAAGTGGATTTTAGGTTAGATTAGGTTCTATGCATTAGGTATTCCATAGAATACCTAATGTGTTTTATAGCCTTCCTATTTTGGAAAAAGTAATGAGTATTAAATTAGAATACAAAACCAGAAATAATTATCAAAAAATAATGAATGAAAAGAGTTTCAGACATAATAAATCTAAAAATAAACAATATGAAAGATGAAAATAACCAAAGCTTATTAATTGAATCAGTAGTTAAAATACGTAAAATGGTTTCCGATATTTCGGATGAAACCCCAAGAATTACTGAACTGAATAACGATATTTTTAGTAAAATCGAAGAAGCAGGAGTTAAAATCGCATTACAAAAAGACCTTACAGAAATTTGGGTGAGTGAAAAAAATGAGATTAATTCTAATATAGCACTCATCATGGATCTTTTAAGAACTATGTCTGATAGGCTTCAGAAAAAAGAAACTGCAGGCTTATCTACCTTTTGGAAAGAAGGGAAAAACTATGCTGATATCACCAAAGTAAAGTTTGGAGAAATGGAAAAAATGGGAGAGGTTATTTTTTTATCAAAAGATTTAGAGCAATGGAAAGAACTATGGGCAAAGGTACGAGAAGATGTAAACGAGTTGTTTGATATTGCAGAAACTATTTATACAAAGCTCTCGATGATTGAAATACTTAGACCTGAAGAGATTGATGAGCTAACCAAGGATATAATTAAGCACATCCCTTTGAACTATTCATTAGAAGAAGCATCAGAATATGAAAAAGAGTATATGCAGGCATATAAGGAACTAAAGGAAGAAGCATCTAAAAAGAAAAATCTTTGGGATAAATTTTTGGATGTTCTGGCGGGTGGTATACAGGAAACACCTGCTCATAGGGTGATGCTCAGAAGGTGGATGAATGGAGAAGAAAGATAACCTATTGTAAAATCTTAATACCATGAAAAAGAATAATATATTAGTAGTAGGCCGTGATCCGAAAACCTTACAGGGGGTGGTAGAAATGCTTAAGGAAAATGACTATGATGCCCATGGTGAAAGCATAGATGAAGATGCTCTTGAAGCATTTGATAAATTTGATTTTGATGGGGTGTTACTTGGAGGAGGAGTAGGACCTCGAAGCAGAAATATTCTTATTTCAGCTTTTACCAAGAAAAATCCCAAAGTAAAAATAGCATCAGGCCACCCGTGGGAAGCATTAGATGCTTTGAGTAATATTTTCAAAGAACAATAGGCACAATTAGTAGTATTAAAGTTTAATAACTATTTGAAAGAATGCTTATGATATTCCTAAAAATGAAAAAAAAATGAAGAAAATAGGATTTTTATCTTTCGGACATTGGGCTAATCACCCAGCTTACCAGGCTAAAACTGCGAGCGATACGTTGTTGCAGTCAATAGATTTATCGGTAGCTGCAGAAGAAATAGGTATAGATACTGTTAATTTTCGGGTGCATCATTTTGCTGCACAATTAGGATCACCCTTTCCTCTTTTGGCTGCCATTGGTGCAAAAACAAAAAAAGTTGAAATTGGTACTGGTGTTATAGATATGCGTTACGAAAATCCACTGTATATGGTAGAAGATGCCGGAGCGGCAGATCTTATTTCAGGCGGACGTTTACAATTGGGTATCAGCAGAGGTTCACCTGAACAAGTAATTGACGGCTGGCGTTATTTCGGCTACGAACCAAAAGAAGGAGAGACTCAAGTAGATATGGGACGTCGTAAAGCCTTAGAGTTTTTGGAGAAATTGGAAGGAAAAGGATTTGCTGTTGCTAATCCAAATCCTATGTTTCCCAATCCTCCAGGGTTGTTACGTTTAGAACCATATTCGGAAGGCTTACGGGAGCGTATTTGGTGGGGAGCTGCCACTAATGCTACAGCCGTTTGGGCGGCAGAACATGGAATGTACTTACAGCTGTCAACCTTGAAAATGGATGAAAGCGGAGAACCATTGCACGTTCAGCAGACAGAAATGATACGGCAATACAAAGAAGCATGGAAAAAAGCTGGACATCAAAGAGAGCCGAGAGTTTCGGTAAGCCGTTCCATATTTGCCTTAATGAATGATACTGACCGCTTGTACTTTGGAAGAGATCGTGACAGTACAGACCAAATTGGGATGTTAGGCGAAGGCCGTCAGGCTGTTTTTGGACGTAGTTATGCTGCTGAACCGGATCAACTTATCAAGCAGTTGGCACAAGATACTACTATTATGGAAGCAGATACAGTGCTTCTAACAATTCCCAATACACTTGGTGTAGAATACAATGTACACGTACTTTCAAGTATCTTACAACACGTAGCACCAGAATTAGGGTGGAGGTAAATCCATAATTGTTTAGAATAATTCACATTTTAATTAGAGTGATTTGCCTTGCAAATATACATTTAATACAAATTCAATAAATATGGAAACGAGAGAATACTCTAAAAACAAAGATATTACAATACTTTGGACACCATCAAAGTGTATACATGCTGGTGTTTGTGTAAAAACCTTACCAAAAGTTTATCATCCGAAAGAAAAACCTTGGATAACCCCAGAAGGAGTGAGCGTAGTGGAACTAAAATCACAAATTGACAGCTGTCCAACAGGAGCTTTGGGGTACAGGATAAATAAAAATGATTAATGGTTCTTGTTAAATTAATGTAAACAAACTACAACATGCAACATTATGATAGCCTTCTAGATGCAATAAACGGACTTAGAAAACAAGGATATGTGGAAGATTTCAATCTAAAGCAAAGTTGTCTGGAATGTCGGAATGGGCAATACAAAGTATTTCACAATGAATTTGAGATAATAAATTATTACCGATTTGAAGGAGACACTGACCCAAGCGAGGCTTCAATTATTTATGCTATATCATCATCAAAATATAATTTAAAAGGTATTTTGATAAATGGATATGGTATCTATTCTGAACCCATTACAGACGAAATGTTAGCAAAGCTGAAATGATGAGGATAAGAAATACATTTATGAGTCAGCAATTTGAGCTACGTAAAATTTAGACACTGTTTTTCAACTTTGTAAAGTTACTAACAGAGGCTTTATTAAGCAATAAAATTTATACAATAAATCATGAATATTACTGTCATCGGAGCTTCTGCAGGTGTAGGGCTTGAAACTGTAAAACGAGCATTAGAAAGAGGGCACACTGTCACAACTCTTTCACGCTCTAAAATAGATCTAGCTTCCAATAGCCGCCTAATTATGCAACAAGGAAGTGCTATTAACCCATCAGATTTAAAAATATCTATACAAAATGCGGAGGCAGTTATTGTAGCTATAGGCACGGGTAGCAGTACTAAAGCCACAACATTGTTCTCCGAAACTGCACAACAGCTTACGAAGGTACAATCTGATATGAATACCACTATCCCTTTTATTGTGCTTACCGGCTTTGGCGCTGGCGATAGTGGCAAATATGTAGGTTTTTTTGGTAAGCTAATATTCCGTTTTATTTTAAAAGATATTTATTTTGATAAAACAAAAATGGAACAGATTATTACCTCATCAAATATGAATTGGGAAATAGTACGTCCAGGAATGTTGAGAAATAAACCGCTTACAGAGCAATACCGGTTTGAAACTAAATTGTATAAGGGTATTGGTATCTCATCCATAAACCGTGCAGACATAGCTGATTTTATGGTAAAGCAAGCAGAAAACCCAACAATGCTTAAACAGTATGTATCACTTACGAATAAATAATCTTTTCCTTAATCATATATAATGTCATTCAATATTTTGATCTTTTTAGTACCCAAAATAAACTGAAAAAACTCAAAAAGTAATCCTATCCTATAATTTAAATTTAAAATATGAAAACACCCACAATCAACAAAAAGGTGAGCACTGCAAACATTGGCATTGCTCAAAAAGATTTACAATTAATCACTCAATATTTATCAGTCCTTTTGGCTGATGAACATATTTTGTACACTAAAACCCGAAATGCTCACTGGAATGTTGAAGGATCAGACTTTCATTCCAAACATGTTTTCTTTGAAAACCAGTTCAATCAATTAGATAAGGTGATTGACAGTGTTGCCGAAAGAATTAGAAAATTGGGACATTACACTCCGGGAACGCTTAAAGAATTTTTGGAACTAACTCGTTTAACTGAGAAAAGAAGTGGCACGAGTAATAACAGTATAAGTTATATTAAAGATTTATTAGCTGATCACGAAAGTACTATTATTTATTTAAGAGAACTGGTTCATATCATAAGTGAAAAATATGAAGATCAAGGTACTGAAGATTTCTTAACTTCCTTATTGGAAATACATGAAAGTATGGCTTGGTTTTTAAGAGCTCATTTGGCATAAATACAAATAAGTTTTTTTTCTTAATGCGACTATATATTTGTGGTCGCATTTTATTTTAAATATTATAAATTCCATTTGGTTACTTATGCTAAAGAGACTGTACCCTTTTTTAATTGCTAATAAAATAGCCGTATTACTTGCCCCTTTGTTAATATGCATAGACGTTGCCTGCGAAATAGCTCAACCGTTGCTTATGTCAAAAATTGTAGATATGGGGGTACAAGATGGCAATATTAGCTACATATTGCAAATCGGGTTTTTGATGATAGGATTGTCTATTTTATCCATAATAGTAAATATAGCGAACATATATTATTCGTCACTTTTGGGTGTAAGTTTCTCTTATGAGTTACGTAAAAAACTATTCAACAAAATACAAGAGCTGTCCTTTTCCAATTTAGACAGATTTAGCTCAGCCTCGCTTATTACTCGTATTACAAACGATGTAAACATATTGCAGCAAGTAATCATTATGTCATTCCGCTTGTTGATAAGAGCACCTCTTATGTTGTTTTTTGCCATTTTAATGGCTATCAATATCAATGCGGAAATGGCTATTATTATTGTGATAATTGTACCAGTATTATCCTTGAGCATTTATTTCATACTAAGAAGAGGAATAGTTTTTTTTAAGATAATGCAGCAAAAGTTAGACTGGCTCAATACGGTTGTTCAGGAAAACTTAACCAATATACGCCTTGTGAAATCATTTGTAAGGGAAGATTATGAAATCATGAAATTCGGGGATGCTAATACTGGGCTCAAAGATACTGCCACCAGTGCCTCACGAATAGTTATCATGATGATTCCGGTAATGCAACTTATTATGGGTATATCTATTGTAGGTATTGTATGGTTTGGTGGTAACAAGATAATCGCAGGAGCCTTTCAGGTAGGAGCGTTTATGTCCTTCATCAGCTATATTACCCAAATATTGATGTCCTTGATGATGCTTTCCATGACAATTATGACCTTTTCCCGAGCCAGTGCATCATACACCCGTATTTCTGAGGTGTTGGATACTTCTGCTGATATTAAGGATACGACAACTGCTGTACACAATGATTTTACGATCGAAAATGGAAAGGTTGAGTTTGATCGTGTTTATTTTAAATACAATTCTCAAGCAGGGCAGTATATCCTCAAAAATATCAACTTCACGGCCCAAGCCGGAGAAACTGTGGGTATCATTGGGCCTACTGGCTCTTCTAAAAGTACATTGGTACAATTAATACCTCGATTATATGATACCGATAAAGGAACAATATGTATAGATAATCGTAATATAAAAGACTATACTCTAGAAAACCTTAGTAAGAGCATCAGTATGGTTTTACAACAAAATGAACTGTTTTCAGGAACTATAAAAGAAAATATCTTATGGGGTAATCATCATGCCACAGATGAGGAAATCATTACAGCTGCAAAAGAAGCTCAAGCACATGATTTTATCATGTCTTTTCCACAACAGTATAATACAATTATAGAACAGGGAGGAGTAAATGTCTCTGGTGGACAAAAACAACGGATATGTATAGCCAGAGCTCTTTTGAAGAGATCCCCTATACTTATCTTGGATAATAGTACTAGTGCCTTGGACACCATTACAGAATCAAAAATTCGAAATGCCTTAAGCAAGGATAATCGTGGGAGAACATTATTTATTATCTCACAAAAAATAAGTTCCTTACAGCAAGCAGATAAAATTTTGGTAATGGACAACGGTGAAATTGCAGATTCCGGCACGCATGTGACCCTAATGGAAAGTTGTGAAGTATACAGGGAAATATATTACTCACAACAATCAAAAATTAAAGTTGATCTATGAAACGAAAAGCAAAAACACTTTCTCAACCATCCGAGGTAAAGGAAAAAGCTTCACCTAGAATAGTTCTACGACTATGGAAATACTTGCGTAAGGATCACCAACAGTTGCTTATCATCACACTTCTGCTCATTATTAGCTCAGGAACGACCATTGCTAGTTCCTATTTGCTCCGACCAATTATTAACGATTATATTATTCCTGGAGATATTCTCGGATTGATAAAAATATCCACAATATTATTGTGTGTTTATGTAGTTGGTGCAATAACGGTAATTGTGCAAAACCGTATGATGATTAATGTAGCTCAACGGGCTATTGCTGATCTCCGAAACGAGCTGTTTGCAAAATTTCAAACACTTCCATTGCAATTTTTTGACTCCCAAAGTCATGGTGACCTCATGAGTCGCTTTACCAATGATGTAGATTCGATCAGTGATTTTTTAAACACGAGTATTACACAATTCATCACGAGTACGCTTACCTTGATAGGTGTATTCTTTATGATGATATACATTAGTCCATTGCTTACACTTTTTACTTTGGTAATGGTTGGGCTGATGTTGTGGGTGGCTTCGTTTATCGTAAAAAAAAGCAAAAAATATTTTGCTATGCAACAAGAAGCAGTTGGTGCTGTCAATGGTTATGCAGAAGAAATGATAACGGGACAAAAGACTATTAAAGTATTTGGATATGAACATGTCATAGCACAAGACTTTGATAAACTAAATGACAGTTTGAAGAGCAAAGCAGGTAAAGCTCAATTGTATTCAGGAATTATGATGCCTGTTATGCAAAACCTTAACACGATCAATTTTGCTATCACGGCAACTTTGGGTGGGATATTTACCATTGTTCGAGGGCTTGATATTGGTGGGTTGGCTGCATTTTTACAATATTCTAGACAATTTGGACGTCCAGTAAATGAAATTTCGAGCCAATACAATAGCCTTCAGGCTGCTTTGGCAGGAGCAGAACGGATTTTTCAGATTCTTGATCTACCATCAGAAACTTTGGAAGATACAAATAAGGTATTGGAACTACCTGAAATTAAAGGTGATGTACAGCTATCTAATGTGTTTTTTGCATATGATTCGTCCAAAATGATTTTAAAAGATGTTTCGTTCCAAGCCCCATCAGGCAGAAGCATAGCGTTGGTAGGAAGCACGGGAGCGGGGAAAACAACAATTATGAATCTCTTACCAAGATTTTATGACATTGATTCTGGCAACATCACCATTGACAATATTGATATAAAGGACATCAAACGTAGTACGTTACGTAGTTTGATGGCTATGGTATTACAAGATACCCATCTGTTTACAGGGAATATTATGGATAATATACGCTATGGTAGGTTGGGGGCTACTGATGAAGATATTATCAGTACTGCTAAATTAACTGGTGCACATACTTTCATTTCGCGCTTACCAGATTCTTACCACACAGTCTTACAAAATGATGGGCAAAGTTTGAGCCAAGGGGAGCGCCAATTAATAAACATAACTCGGGCCGCTATTGCACAGTCACCCATTCTTATCCTGGATGAAGCAACAAGTTCTATTGATACCCGTACAGAACAGATTATCCAAAAGGGAATCGACCAACTTTTGAGAGGCCGTACTAGTTTTGTTATAGCCCATCGTTTGTCAACACTCGAGAATGCAGATGAAATTCTTGTGTTAGATAAAGGTAATATTGTGGAATATGGTAATCATAAAACGCTTCTGGAGCAGAAAGGTAGGTATTTTGAACTTTACAAGGCTCAGTTTGAATGATCGTTAAAAATGAAAATATTAGTAATAATTTTGAACTCGACATACATTAATGTAACTATTTCAGATGCAATATAGAATCCGTTAGTCTGCTTTAAGGGTAAACTTCCTGTTTTTGGAAAAGGGGATTTTTCAACTAAATCATTGATCATAAGAACAAAACTTCCCCGGAGGGAAGTAAAAACACAAATGATGAAAAAAATCCCGCAGTAACGGGATATTGCTAAGATAGATATTTTAATATAAAGTTATCATGACCCAGCTGAGTTTATTTGATGCCGAAGAATTCTATGAGTTTCCAGAAGATCTTTTGGAATACAAGGAGAATTTCCTGAGCAGGGAAGAAGCTGACTTGCATTACTTATCATGAAATGCGATCTGCAGGAAAACTGGGAACATAGAATTGTTAAATCAGCAATATCTATGAAAGAATGTATCAACCTGACATTTCGTTTAATTATTTCTAAACCTGGAGATTCCTGAAGACGGCTTGATAATCGTCTTTAAGAGTTTCTTCATTTAAATGATATTTTCCAAAATTTAAATAAGAAAAGAAATTTTCATTTTGAAAATCTTTAAAAGCCTGAGGATAAAAATCATCAGTATTTAATACTTCTACATTATCAGTATGTGTATTGAAATCGATAGTTTTATTAAATTGATTTTGATTACCATAAAACCATTCTATACGAATGGAGCCATTTATAATACTTCCTGCAAAACCGGTATCATGGCCTTGTCCAACATATATAGTTGATCCGAACGCAATATTACTTCTATACTTATTCTTTTGATCAAGTTTAAGATAATCAGTATAATATTTTGTGACCTTATTAAAGTATACTTTAATATGAAAATTACTAATATGCTCCCGTCCTAGGATGAAGAGTCTCAGTGCAGTTATGTCTACATAATCCAGTAAATTACTTGTCATAATTTTACATCCTGCATGCTTTGCAAAATATCGATAGAGGTTCATTTTAGATACTCTCCAATCATTACCAAAGATTTCATGATAGTTAATTTGGTTTGAGGTTTCTATCATATTATTGATAAGATCAATATTTTCAAAGAATTCGGTATAAGCAATATCTGCATTTCTTGTTTGGTTATTGTTACAGTCAATACAGATCACTTTTGGAAATTTGATAAGTTTATCTTTTGGTGAATTGAATGGATGCGAATTTTCACCATCATAATAGATGGCATCAAATGACTTACCAAATTGACGCCTGATATCTGAGGCCTTAAATTTATGTTCCTCGGAATTTGCTTCATTATTTTGACATATCCAACATTTCATGATTTTTTTCAAGGATTTTTAAGAGGTTTGATTTTTTCGTTTTAAGTCTAAAATTTCTTTTATATTCGGAGGGTATTCACCATTGAAATATTCATAGATCAAAGGATTTCTAGAAAAAAAATGACCTGTTAGATCTACCCAAGTTTCGATGGGTATCTTACCATTTATTTTAAACATTTTTTTTGACTTTGGCTTAATTTGTGAATAATCTTTTCTGTTATAGTTAAGGTCAGAATCCCGTCTTCGGAAATATTCTTCTTCAGTGTAGAAATGAAAAGCTCCATCAAAATGTCTAAAACTAAGAGTGTTCATATCAAATTCTGCATGGATATATCTGACAGGAAAATAAATAATATCATCAATTTTTACTTTGATATGTTCACTTTTAAATTCTTCTGCCTGAAACGTTTTGATATTTTTTGATAAGGCCCATTTGATATCTAAGGAGTATGTATCTGCAAAGAAAAAAATAATTTCAGAATCATTAAAATCAGGCGATGGTCTTAGTTTTACTAATTGATCAGAAATGCTCTCTACATTTTTGTTAAAAACAGAACCATACCAGGTATCTAACTCTAAGATAGCAGCATTATTTACATCAATTTTTAAATTGTGCTGATCTAGGCTTATTTTTATTTCATCATAAGTGGTGGGGTCTATAGCCCAAAAATTATTAATGAATCGAGGCTGGAAGCCATTTAACGATGAGTAGCTCCGTCGGAATAAGGGACTAGCCATCGTTATATAATTGTCTGCAAAAAAATAACCATCAGAGAATATTTGCTTTTTAAATTTAGAACTGAGCAGCTTATAATCTAAAAGACCATCTTTATCAGGAAGTAGATCTTCGTTTAACTTCAAAAGTATATCAGGTGATTCAACAACAACACCCGATATTTGGGTATACTTGAAGTCCTGAGTAGTTAATTCTACATTTTTATTAGCAGCAAAGTGTATAAAGTCAAGAATTATTTTTTCATTGTCTTTTAATACTTTTTCCGCCTCTTTTTCAAGTTGTTTAATATAGTTTTCTCTAAAATCAGCCATTTCACTCATAATTGGTAGTCCTTGCTATCAAATGCTTTGTAAGTTACAATCCTTTTGTCAAAGATTCGATCATTCTATATTCTTTTTTCGGTACTACGAAAAAGTAGTGATTTTATATCATTCCTGTTGTTCAATTTTACATCACCAACAAATCATAAAAATCACAGTTATGAATATTGAGAGAACAGAATTTATAGCCTGGATGGAGAGAATCATGGAAAGATTTGATATTCTAAAAGAACAGATGATTAAGAACCAGTCCAGATTTATAGAAATTGATGGGGAGCAGCTTTTGGACAACCAGAATGTTTTACAGCTTTTAAAAATAAGCTCCAGATCATTACAACGATATCGAACGGATAAAAAGCTGCCTTACTATACCATCAGCGGAAAGCTGTATTATAAGCTTTCGGATGTTCATCAACTGATCAGAGAGAGCCTAAGCTCATAAATATGATAAAGACTTCAACAGCCAAATTCACTATTATAGTTCCAAGTTTTATGGATTCGTGACCTAGTCTATACCTTCATCCCATTAAATAAAATAAGATGGAAGATGAAATAATAAACTCTCAGGAAACCGGTGAAATTAAACCAACAAGAGATACAGTCATTGTTTTGAACATTCATACCAATCAGGTAGAAATGGTCAAAGGAGTTGATCAGGAAGGCAATCTGCAAAAGTTCCCTCCCGAGAATAAAAAGGAAAATGATGAGCTGATCAAGGTAGATAAACACGGCGATATTTTCTCCAACTTCTTTTCCAACTTCTACCGACAACTCAAAAATCCCTTTCATTTCAACTTTTTCAAGGTTTCAGAATATGATGCTGTCAATACCGCCAAGGATCTTCAAAAATATGTTGATCAGGTATCTCCTGAAGAAAAAGAAAAGTTGAAAGACTACGAAGTTTTACCTAAAAATAATAACAATCCCAAAAATCAAAATACAATGGACAACAACACAGAAAATCAGGAATATCGTTTTCAGCCTGAACAGATCGACTGGAAAACGATGGAAAAGTTCGGACTTAATCAGGAGAAGCTTGAAAAGATGAACGCCATGGATTCATTACTCAGAGGTTTTAAAACCAATACATTGATTCCTATTACTATTAATTTGGGAACAGCTGTCAGCAAGATGGATGTTCGGTTATCCCTTCAAACAGGAGATACCGGACAGGTTGCTGTTCATCTGCATGGTATCCGGAAAGAACCTAATCTCAATATGAAATTTCTCGGGCATGAGTTCAGTGATCAGGACAAAAAAAATCTAAAGGAAACCGGGAATATGGGCAGGGTAGTAGATTTGGTTAATCCTAAAACCGATGAAATTATTCCATCAGTCATCAGCCGTGACCGGCTCACCAACGAACTGGTAGCTTATCGAGCGGAATACATGAAAATTCCTGATGAAATCAAAGGAATACAACTCGATGAACATCAGAAACAAATCCTACTAGAAGGAGGACCATTGTATCTTGAAGGAATGACTTCTAAAAAAGGTGAACTTTTCGATGCTACAGTACAATTCAATGCAGATAAGCGGTATGTAGAATTTTTGTTCAATAATAATCAGGCATTGCAACAAAGCCAACAACACGATCAACAGCAAACTCAACATACGAATCAAGAAGCACCCAAAATATTCAGAGGAAAGAAACTGGACGATTCACAGTATGAAAAATTCAAAGCCGGACAAACCATTTATATCGATGGCCTCCAAGATGCTAAAGGCAAGGCCTATCAAGGTTATATTACCTTCAACAAAGAAACCTCCAAAACCGATTTCTCATTCAACAATCCTAATAAGCTTAAAGAGGAGGCAAAACCTACAGAAGATCATAAAACTCAAACTGCAATTAATTCTCAGGGTAAAACCAATGAAGCGACTAAAAATATCAAGGAACCTTTAGAATCAAAACAGCAGCAGCCTGCCAATAAACAACAGGAAGATCAGCAAAAAAAGGTTAGAAAACCAAGAAGACAAAAACTATAACAACCATCTACACCCATCATATGAAAGCAATCATCGCAGAAAAACCGAGCGTTGCAAGAGAAATTGCACTGTTGTTAGGTGCTCATGAAAAGAAAGAGGGTTATCTATCCGGTAACGGATATTGTGTCACCTGGGCATTAGGACATTTGATAGCATTAGGAATGCCGGAAGATTATGGGATAAGGGGCTTTAATAAAGCCTCTTTGCCTATCTTTCCAAATCCTTTTATTCTGACTCCAAAAAAACTAAAGAAAGCAAAAGGCTATGAGCCTGATCCTTCAGCTTTAAAACAGCTCAATATCATAAAGCAAGTCTTTAATCAATGCAGCAGTATTATTGTCGCCACAGATGCGGGAAGGGAAGGAGAACTGATCTTCCGCTATATCTATCATTACATACAATGCAATAGACCTTTTGAAAGGCTCTGGATCAGTTCCCTTACCGAAAAAGCAATACAGGACGGATTTAAAAACCTTCAGCCAGGCGATGCCTTTGACGGTTTATATCAGGCAGCAAAAGCAAGAAGCGAAGCCGACTGGCTTGTAGGAATCAATGCCACACAAGCATTAACCATCGCAGGGAACCAAGATATTTATTCTTTAGGCAGAGTGCAGACACCAACCCTTGCTTTAATCTGTCAACGATTTCTTCAGCATCAAAACTTCACCAAGCAAAAGTACTTTCAAATTCAGCTGAGCCATAGAAAAGAATATACAGATTTCACCAGCCTTTCACTATTACAATGGGAAGAAAAAAAGCAGGCAGAACAAATCCAAAAATCCATAGAGCGCGAGGGGAGAGCTGTTGTCGAGGATGTATCCATTAAAACAGTTCAGGAACAATCTCCGTTACTTTTCGACCTCACAGAATTACAGAAAGAAGCCAACCGAAAATTGGGTCTTTCTGCCGATGAGGTTTTACAAATTGCCCAAAGCTTGTATGAAAAGAAATTCATTACCTACCCCAGAACCGGCAGCAAGTATATTCCTGAAGACCTTTGGACAGAGATTCCTGAACTGGTCAGAATCCTCAATACAAACGATCAATTTAAGTCAGCCATATCTACTTTAAAATTCGGAAACTTCAACAAGAGAATCGTTAATGATGTAAAAGTAACGGACCATCACGGTTTACTCATCACTACGAAAGTTCCATCCGCACTTACTGCCACTGAAAAAGCTATCTATGATATGATTGCTTACCGTTTATTGGAATCTCTATCTCATACCTGTACAAAACAAGTCAGTCAGATCCAGATAAAAGTACATCATTATGAATTCCAGATCAAGGGATCAAAAATACTCAACAAAGGCTGGCGAGCCATCAAAGGAATTCTATCTGATAATGAAAATTCCAATAATAAAAATGAAGTTCTTACTGAACTACCGGAACTCAAAATCGGCGATGAGTTGAAGATTTCAAAAACCGACTTATTGGAAAAAACTACACAACCTCCCAAACTTTTTACAGAAGCTGATCTCTTATCAGCGATGGAAAACGTTGGCAGATCTATTGAAAATAAAGAAGAGCAGAAAGCGCTATCCAATATAGGCATCGGAACCCCAGCCACCAGAGCTTCCATTATCGAAACGCTGCTCAGCAGAAACTATATCATCAGAAAAAGCAAAACCCTACATCCCACTGATAAAGGTTTACAGGTCTACAACCTTGTCAAAAACAAAAAAATAGCCAATGTCCAAATGACCGCAGAATGGGAAATAGCACTGGATAGAATTGAAAAAGACGAACTCAACAAAGATCAATTCATGAAAGACATCCAAGCTTACACGGCAGAAATCACCAGCGAACTTTTATCACTTCATATTTCCCAAGAAAACATCCCACAACTCAAATGCCCCAAATGTCAACAACATAATCTTATCATCAAAGATAAAATCGTAAAATGTCCCAAGGAACAATGCAGTTGGATTCTATTCAGAACTATTTGCGGAATACAACTCAGCATTAAAGATCTTACTTTACTGTTAACTCAAAACAAAACATCATTAATCAAGAACATGAAGAGTAAAAACGGTAAAAAGTTTGATGCATTTATCATTTTGAAGGATGATTTATGTACATCATTTGAATTTGTAAAGAGAAATTAAATTAATAATATAGTAAGTAAGCAGCTTTAGGGCTGCTTACTTTTTAATATTCAATCTTAATCACCTTTCTCATGCTCATGAGGTTTTAGCTTTGGATGTTTAGGTTGATTAGCAGGATTTACTCTCCTTCTTCTGTCAGTCTCACCATCTGGTTTCCCAGGTTTAGGTCCTGGCTTGATTGTTTCGATTGTATTCATAGCGTTAAAAAATAGTTAATAATTACTTTTAATATCAAAACAGATGACTATCATTTTCAAAAGTAAATTATAGTATGTAAGGTTAATTACGGAAAACCGTTAAGGTATTATCATTTAATAGTTGAAGAAAACTTTCTTATATTTATTCAGTATCACGTTCTTTAGAACTGAATTATAGGATGGGATAAATACAAAAAAAACTCCGTCTCAAAAAAAAGTGAGGCGGAGTTTTTTAGATATGCATTATCATTTTTATAGGTCAAAATCTAAGGCATTTTAATAATCATACTTATCTGAAAAGTAATAGTTTACTATATAGATCAACGCTCCCACAAATAGTGAGCCAGTCGATATATTTTTTAAAAATGTGAGAATTGAGCACCAATTCGATTTTGCTTTATTGATGCCAAACATGTCATCACCCACAATAACTTTATTTCCACAGTTAGAGCTTTCTAACAGAAAATAAGAGACTACTAAAGTTATTACAGATACTAGGAATATCCAATAAATTAATTTATTTACTTCTTTCATATACTCTATTTGGAATTTTTTTTAGGTCTTTACCCTGGCTTTTCATTAATGAAATGTATTGTTGATAGGATTTTTTAGCCTCATTTTTATTACCCAATTCCCATTGTAAATCAGCCAAATTAAACCATGCCACAATCCTATTCGGATCTTTTTTTAAAATTTCTTTGATTAATAATATTGATTCATTATATGCACCTTTTTGATACAAGTAATAAGCAATGTTATTATATTGCAGTATATTACTATTATTTATTGGGAATTTAAGTAATAACTCTTGATATCTTTCAATGCCAGTATAGTTAGCTGAATTCTTTATATTTTCTTCAAATTGCCCTAAAGTATCCCCAAACTTATACTTTGATTTACATACCTTATCTCTTACGGCTTCATCAGGTATTGGATGTAATTTTTCTCTTATCTTTTTATCATCTAAAGCGATATTTTGTTTTACATCACAATAGTATTCTTTATTTACATCCAAACGCCAATCTGAAGTTATATAAACGGACCTAGTTAATTTCCATTTGTTGCCTTCATAGGCAACATAATTTATTCGTTGATCCCCGCCTGAACCATCAAAATATGTAGTAATATAAAAAACTTCGTTTGTTGAATTATTAGTAATAGGCTTTATATCATCAATCACAAACCCACCATCTTCCGAAAAATTATAGGTTTTTAAAGCAAATTGATATTTTGATTTTCCATTCCCTAAAAAAAATATTAAATCATCACCCATATTTCTTTTACTAGAAACAACTTTATCTTTGAAACCATCCTTATTGATATCAATATCTCTAGTAAAATAATCGTCGTTTTTCTCATAGTAAGAAAAGTCTCTATTTTCTTTCCCTTCTCCATTTAAAGACATATAGTAGTCTACTAACGAATATACTTTTGGCTTACTTCCTTCATTATAATTTATAATTAGCCATTTATCACTATATGCATTCTTTTTAAAAACATAATCTTCTCTGCTAAAATTAATATTTTTATAATGAATTTTATTTAATTTTTGAGGGGAAATATCTCTAATTTGAGAGACATAATAATTAGCGTCATCTGCAATAGTATAAAAATTATCTTCCCCATGTTTTTCTTTTAGTTCCTTTATTTCTATATCATCAGGAGTTAATAAGAAAATTGCAGAACTATTCACTATTGTATCTTTTTTTTCTTGAGAATTGATGTTTTGAGAATCATTCTTCTCATTTTTTTTACAAGAAAACAAGCATGATACAATTAGGAAATGAAGGATTATTATATTTTTCATTTTTGTTTTATTTGAATATGATAACATCTGTTTTCATTAAGTATGGCATCTAATTCAGGCCGTTTTTCCATCTCATTCCAAAATTTAGTTTTGTTGGAAAGATTATCATAAGACACATCGAAGGTATTTAAAACCTCTGGATTGGCCAAATGTTTTGACACAGTTGAAGGACCTAATTCATTAATCTTATTTTCCATTAACTTAACAACTTCATTTTTAGGTTTTTTAGTATTAGCTTCATAAACTGCTATAACTTTTTTTCCCGGAGCTTTGTAGATTCTTTTTTGTTCGTTTACATCAGTTTTACAATTATCGTACATAATTCTAGCTTGATCATAAGAGCTTCTTGCAGTACTGGTTATATATATATCATAGTTTCCTGATACTTTTCCAACTTCTTTTAATATTTTTTTTGTTTTGTCTGATAGAGCATTTTCTTTAGCAGTTTGACCAACAAAATGCAATGTCACTTCATCGTCATCCTCTTTCTCTTTTTTTACTGCCGCAATTTGTTTTTTATTAATACATTCTTGTGGATAGTTAAAGATACTTTTTAATGTTATAACATAGTTTCTTCTTTCTACTAATCCATTTTTTCCTCCATTAACCAAATAACTTATTAAATCAACTTTATCATCATCTGCTATTAAACCTAAATCTACAGTTCCATACTTAATTGTTTTTTCGCCATGTTTATAACTAATAGTTTTCTTTGGGTAATCTGGTTTATGAATTTTCACGTATGTTGGAGGTTTTGAGGGTCCTGTCCATCTCTTTCCTACACTAAGAACTTTGCCTTGTTTCCAAAACCATCCGGCTGAGTCACAAGCATAGGAAAGATTATTTGCAATACTATCATAATCTTTAACACAATCAATTTTACTATAGTCTTTATATACTATGTAATTGCTTTCCCAAGTTAATTGCATTAATCCTCTACCAAAATAAGGTTTATATGTTTTATCTGTATCATATTCCAAAGTAGTTTTTAGACGATCTGTTTCGTGATAAATCTGAGCAAGAAAATGTAACTTTCTTATACAAGTATTTATTTCATAAGTATTAAAAACTTTATTAAGTTCAATTCTTAATTTTTCAATTGTTTTATCCTCTTGTTTTAATTTACAATTACTAGCACCAAATAATGTATAACCGATATTTTTTTTAACGCTTGGTTCACTATCTCTTAGTCCATGAATTATTTTTTCAAATTCATCAGGTGTAAAATCTCTATTACAGAAACACTTTCCTTGTTTTTTGGCTTTTTCCTGCTTAGGTTCCTTAATAATAGCAGGAGAATCATTAGGATCTACTTTTACTGGTTCAGTACTTGGACTTATCGGGATAACCTGAGAGTTGACAGAAGTCTTAAGATCTTCAACCTCTATATAATACTCCCGCTCATTTCCTTCTCCAAAATCATTACTTTTATCATACATCTCTTGTGTTAGCTTAATGTAATTAATAAAAGACGTATCATAGGCCAATGTTACAGATTCTTTATATAGAAGATCATCGTTGTATCGTGATAGGTCTTCTTCCCAAATTTTTACTGTTACATTTTTACCTCTCATTCCTTGAGAAGTTATTTTAATGGATACTGTATCTCCTGTTTTGGCTTTCTTAAGCGTTTTTCCTGTACCATCTGTAAACTCTGCATTTAATATTTTCCCTTCAGGATCTGCCTGTTTCTTGGCCGCAGGTGTTACAGGAAACTTTGCTGTTTCCTCTTTGGGTTTCGGCTTATTGGGTTTTGGTTTATTATGTTCAGGAGCAACCGGCGGTTTCTTGTGTGCTGGAGTATTGTCCACCGGTTCAGCTTTCTTAGGTGGAGCTGGAATATGAGCCGGGTTGGCAACATTTACATTAGGACTCGCTTTTAAAATATGCTTGGAAACTACTTCTGCGGTTACATAATATTCATGAGTTTTTCCTTCGCTTTTGTCTCCTCTTGCTACTCCGGCATTGGCAATTTGAACGGCCATAGTATAAGCAGGCAGCCTGAAATAAACCTTGGCAACTCCCTCATGATTCACTTCCCCAATGAGTGGTACCTGGTTGATCTTATTCATCATATTTACAATAGGATCATGTCCTTTTCCTATGGCATCATCTTCCCAAAGAGTAAAGGCCACTTTATATCCAAACATTCCTACACAATGGGCTTTAGCTATTACGGTATCAGTATAATGTAATAGTTTTCCTTTGGGTAGTCGTTCAGAATTAATGTCTTGTAGTTCAACACTTACAATTTTCGGATCTTCTGCTTCCTGTGGTTTTATATAGAGTTCTCCTTTATCTTTCCCCCTTACAACTTCAATTCTTAAAGCTTTATATTTAAGACTTTTAGCTGTGAATTTATAGGTTACATTATCTCCTTCCTTTATATTTCCCTTGGCGATCCGCCATCCGTTTCTGTCTTGTACATAGATATCCCATTTTACCTTAGGAGGTGGAAAAGAAAAAGGATTGGATGTCATTACGTTATCAAATACTGAAAGTGAATAAGCCTCCGTATTTCCAACAATAGGTTTTGTATTACCTCTAATAGTTAATTTTGCCATAGTCGTTAGGTTTGATAGACATTTTATTCATAAACCTGATCAGGTCCTTCCAGTTCATTTTGGGACTCCTCAAAATTCATAAATGGGTTAATGATGTTATAGGTCTTTGGATCAGCTGTTGTTATACTTTGCTTATTCATAGTTGATGTTTGTCCATGTTCTTTTACGGTGATTTTTCCCCCAACACTGCACATCAACTCAGAAATTTCAGAAAGGCAGCTTTTATTCATCACCTTTGTTTTTTCATACGTTTTCTGCCATTTTCCGGCTGGAGCATAAGCACAGGGTAAATATCCTCCTGATGTGGGTTTCAATTTACATTGCCCAAAACTTGGTCCGGGAGGATTAAATTGTAGATCGTCTTCCGTTACGGCAAGATAATCTGTTTGTCCTTCCTTATTATTCCAATAATGCTTTTGGTGTGATGTTACTTTAAATTGCGGGAACTTGTCACCTTGATTGCATTGAGCCTTGCCTTTTTGAATGACAAAGTGCTTGTCACTATGGGCTGATGAATTTTCTGACATATCTTTGTGATTGATGGTTCTAAAAATGATAATTATCCTGCTAGCTTTTCTAAGTCAAAAGTCATTGTCTTCTCATAATCGGCAATCTGTATATCAAATCTGGCTTTTATCTTTTGAATAGAGAAGTTCATGAAATCCAGTGTGTATGTAGCTAAGTGATTAGCCTTTAATGATTTTGAATGGGGTATTATTTGCTTGTCATACTCCAAGTCTGAATAATACAATTCCGAAACGGTTCGGTAATCTATGGATTTCCCTGTTTGTACTAGCTCTACTAAATTGGAACTGTTTTGTGGTAAGGTTTGATGAACCATTTCCAGTCTAATAGGAGAAGCCGGAGCCAGCCACGAAAATTCATCACGATATGGAGCCGTAGTATCTTTTGAATGATAATTTGCTTTATAAAATTGATTGAAAATGAATTGAAAGGGTAATGTTTCTTTGAGACTATTATAGATCATCTGTGGATCAGCCATTTTATTTTTCATTTGATCAATATGAGAAACGGCATAAGAGCCAGTATGATATTGCTTTAATGCCTCAAGTTCATTAATTATATCCTTAGTCTCTTTAATAGGATTTGCTTCAACAAAATTTCCGGATTTGTCTATAATCAATGTTATAGGATACACTATTTTTACAAAATCAGATGCCAGATTATTTATTTTTTCCTCTGGCTCCTCTTCATTTTTTTTGAAATTATTCATAGAGAATTGTACGTGATGTCCTTTTTCATCCTCTTTTATATATTTAAAGTGTAGCGTGTATGAATATTCACTTTTTTTAATCCCTTCATCACTTTCAGATTGTTTCACTTCATAATCCCCGTCTACTAATTCTATATTAAAAGAGATTTTCCCCATTGGAAGTAGGTAACATAAGCTTTCTCCGGATTTTCGTATTTGCTCATTGAGTTTTAATATTTCATCTGGATTGGGTATATGAAGTTTCTGCAAAAACCTTAAAGTTCCGTCTTCAGGAATAAGGTCTAAGTAACTACATCTTGAGTTGTGATATTCACGAAGGTATTTAGGATTTTCAAGGGTCAAATCCCATGAAATACCTTCCAGTGTTTCTCCTTGTTTTACAAAGTAGATGTCCTGTTTCAAGGATGGGGTAATTCCCCTCAGAAAATTACCCGAATTTGGGATATTTTTTTTCATAATATAGAGTGTGTTTTTTGTAATAATTTTTGAAATTTAGAAATATTATTTTATTTTAATTCCATTCTTTTAATAAATTTTAAAAAGTGTAGTAATTCTACGACTCCTGATTTGAAAAGGTTTTAGAATTAAAAAAAGTCTTCTTATATCCCATAATAATGAATTGTATTTTTTTTTGCATATTTGCAAAAAACTATCATGCAAAAAGATAAATTACGTACAATAAGAAAGCAAAAAAGTCTTACACAACAACAGGTGGCCGATGCTCTTGCAACCGATGTTTCTAATTATAGCAGAAAAGAAAGCGGAGATGTGAAGATCACTGAGGAAGAATGGAACAAACTTTCCAATTTTCTAAGCGTATCTTTAGAAGATATTTATGAGGGGGAAGGATCTAAAAAAATTACAAATGAAGAATCTAAAAAAATTACTTCTGTTACGCCTGAAGACAACCTAAATGTTGAGCTTATTAGGAACTTATTGGATTATATTACTTTATTAAAAGAGGAAAATGCAAGACTAAAGCAAGGATCTAAAAAATAATACAAAAAAAGAGTTATGCTTATTAAATAAGCTATGTTATGAATTCAAAATACTGGTTTTGAATGTATTATAATTTTAATTGAATTGCATGCTTTGTATAATAGTTGTATTTTATATTTGCTATACCAAAATAATAACATAGCATACTCTATAATCCCTCTGGAAAACAATACAATTAGATTTTATTCAGAATAATATGTAGTGTTCAACTAAGTAACAATGTTATTACTTTACTAATATATTATTTATTCTTGATGAATTGATTTTTCATCAATCCATTGATCAATTTGCGTTTTACAATCTGGTAAAAAGTTATTTATCACTATTGAATCTTTAAGTTCTTCATATATAAAATTCTTTACTTCGTCTAAATCTTTATACTCCTCTTCATCATTTGTTAAGATAACATTATCACTAATTTTAATGTCAATAAAATAGATTTCTTCTTTTTGTTTTAACTGATATTTCGTAATTTCTTTTTCAGCTAAAGATAACCAAGTTCTTTCTTTTAATACCTCATTTTCGATTGTCCAGAAATCAGAAATCAAACTTTGAATACCTTTATCACTTCCTATATCATTAACAGCTTTATCAAAATTTGCCATTTTAGTGTCCGATAGGTTCCTGATATGCATGACTGAGTTTCGCATATCTTCCAAAGGCTTCAATTTTTGCATAATCGAGAAAAGAAATTCTGTGTGTCTCAGTTCAGAAATATACCTCTTTTGTAACCTGTTTTTAAATTCTTGAAAATCAGTTAAACTAATTTCTTGCAAAATATCTGAAATTTGTTCTGCTTTAAGCTTTTTGGGTTCTCCAAAACTTGCGTAGTGATTGAAAAGAATATAATATAACCCATTTTCGTAATTATCTGCAACATTTCCATTTTCAAAAGATTCAGCCAGTTGTACGCCAAACTCTTTAAAAGTTCCTTTTTCAATAGGTTTTTCATCATATGTAAGAATGTACGTTAATACATTTCTTAATTCCATTTCAATTATAAAAAGTTTATTAAAATATTGGTTAGCTACTTCTTGCAAAAAATCATCCTGTAGCTTTACTAAACTAATCACTTCCTCCAAATTATTCAAAGTATCTAAGTATGACTTGACGACATCCTTTGGTTCTAGATCTCTTAGAGATAGATCAGGAAAATCAATTGTGAAAATTGTTGAGAAACTACCATTGGGTATTTTATATACGTTTTCAATTTCAAGATAAGATTCTACATCGTCTTCGCTCAAATCGTATTCTTCACCTATTTCATCATATAAATGTGATGCTAAAATCGTTTTACTTAGATTTTCGGTGTGGTTTATTTGTATTTTTATAATGCTCATTATCCCAAAATTAATTTTTCAACTTCTGCTTTCGCTTCCCACATTATTTTATCAGCCTCAAGTTTTAATTTAAAAGCTTGATTTCGTAACTCCTTTATATGGTCGGCTATTTCTTTTTGTTTTTCTTGCGTTGGAACAGGTACTACAAGAGATTTAAATTCTGCTGAGTTTATATTCGATTGCACGGCTGGTCTTTCAATAGCAGAAACCCAAAATTTGTAAATTGAAGAATGACAATAATAAAATAAATAATCTGGATTAATTTTTTTTGTATCTAATTTAAAACGAATTAGATATCCTGCAAATATAGATTCAATATCTGTGTTTTTATGAATGTAACACCTCCCAACGGAGCCACTGCGAGCAAATAGAATATCATTTTTTTCCAAAAGATATTTTGATTCTGTTTTTTCAGCCGTCTTCCAAGATTTATTCTTTAAATTTCCCAAATCATCGATATCCGTTATTCTTATGTATCTGATGTCATTTTCATGTCGTTTGTTTATTGCTGTTTCATTAGCTCCATATTGTGGAGAATTTAAAAGAAGATCACTTAGCTTTTTTGTTGGGAAATTCCATTTTTGATTTTTTAAATATTCTATCTTACTTGAGTAGTCCGGATCTAATCTAATGCCACTCAGCTTATTTATTGATGTAATAAAAATTCTATTTTCAACTGTATTATCTCTTTCTGGAAGTGTAATTCCGAGCTCAGTCAATAAGTAATCATCAATACTTGCAAGCAAATCGTTTGCTTTGTTTTCTTTTTTTACCTTTTCTTCAACCGCTTTTTGAGAAATTGCTAAAATCCTTTCATCAAATAATATTGGGATTGATAATAATGCAGGATAGTCCAAAGCAGGTCTTGTTCCACCTGTAGCTCTTCTACTTGCCAATTTTTCACCTATATCTGAATTTAAAAAAGACGCTAATATAGTGCTGACTTCTTTGCTTTCTGTTTTTATTACAACCATATGCTGGTTGGTATTCCCAATGAAGTTATCGGGTGCTACAGATGCCACAGCCATACGACCAACACCGGTAATTTTAACTAATAAATCGCCAGCCTGTACTTGGCTACGCTTTAAATAACCATTATGTGTTTCTTCGTTGATATATTTACAATCTTCATACTCTAAGAAACCTGTTGGAGATAAATTTTGTACTCTTAAAAAAGGTATTCCATTTTCCTTATCTGAATAATATTTATCTTTTTCTACTGTTTTGGGTGTTGCACCACTGGAAACAGATTTTACAAAATATCTTAAAGGTTTTACATCTTTTTTTCGAACTTTATCTTCAAGTTCTTTGATTTCGGGAATGTAATAAAAAGGATCTAATCTTTTTTCAAGTTCAGAGGTACTTAAAATAAATATTTTATTAGGATTTACCGTATCACTTAATTTAAAATCTACCATAGCTATTTATCTAAACTTTTAATAAAGCGAGTTAATTCTCTTTCGATTAGTTCTAATTCGTTATTTCCTGTTTCTCTTCCGGTGGCATCATATCCAATGTCTTCAGCTATTGCCATAAAGATAGAATAGTTATCTAGTTTTTCCTGTTTTAATGAAACATATTTGTCTGACAAATCTTCTTTTAAATCATTTATCTTTTGATTGAAAGTGTCACCAATTTCTTTTTTCCAATTTAAATATAAGTCGTGTTTTTCCAGTAATTTTATATCTTTAATTCCTGTCGTGTTTTCAAAGCCAGTATGATTTTTAATGACTTCTTTTTTTTCTTTTTCAATATTAGCAACTTGTGCTAGATATTTATTTTCTTTTATTATTTGTTTTTGTAATTCAGCTTTTAAGATTTGATATTTTTCTGTAATTGCTTTAGGCCATTTACGCAAAAATAAAACTGAGCTTTTAACACCTGCTCCTGTGTGTGCAAATGCAGTTTGTGGCAAGGAAATAACAGCAATAATTTTATACCATTCTTCAATATTGTCACGAACATATTGTAAACTACTATTAGTTAAAATTCCATCAGGAATAACTACCGCTAGATAGCCATTTTCTTTTAAAAAATTATGACATTGTTCAATAAATAATACCTCTGTACTTTGATTTGCACGCTCTTTAACTCCAGCATTTTTAGTATCTAACCAGCTAACATCTTTATTACCTAAATTATATAGGCTTAAATATGCTTTTTCAGTTAGCTTTACTGAACTGCCAAATGGTGGATTAGTAATAATAAAATCAAAAGATCCATATTGAAATCCTTTATTTCCACTTCTTTCTTGCATCACGTCATCCCGAATTAAGCCATCAGAGGAAATGACATTTGTGTGTCCATCATCGTGAATAATCATATTCATTTTAGCAGTTCGTGCAATTTGTTCATTAATTTCGATTCCAAAAAGACACTTTTCTGCAAAGTCATGCCAATGAGTCCAATGTTTAATGGACTGTTCGGGATTAGTTTTAAACTCTGAATAATATGTATCCGCTTCCTTCCGAACTTTATCTAAAGCATAAAGCAAGAACCCTCCACTGCCGCAAGAAGTGTCCAATACCTTTGATTCATGAGTTATAGGGAGTGAATTAACAATAAATTTAACGATTGGTCTTGGAGTAAAATACTGACCAAAATCACCTCTAAAATAACTACCCATAAAGGTTTCGAAGGCTTTTCCTTTGCTGTCTAAATCAGTGGCACTTAAATTAATTGATTCTAAATATCCTACAACAGTTTTTACTTTTAAAGGTGATAAACGAATGTTGTCTTTAAAAACTTCTGGGTCTTTCTTCTTACCTTCAGCGTAAATTGAGATTACTCTATTGTATAAATCATTAGTAATCTTTTCTTCTATTTTTGTTTTTTGTTCTTTAGTTGCGTTTTTGGGTATAGGCTCACTAAAAATTTGAAAATCATAAGGTTCTCCATTTTTTCGTAGCATCCTTTCATCCCAAATTTTACAAAAGATTAATTTGTCTAATTCATCAAAAGCTTCCGAAGGATTCAATTCTCCACCAGCCCAAAGTGAATTATGAGCTAACTTAAAAGCTTTTGTTAAATCTTCTTCACTAATTTTTTCAAGTTCAAAGAATTTTGCTTTTATATCATTTGTGATTGGTTCTTGTCCTATACGCCCACCTTTTACAAATTGAAATCTTTGGATTTCTGAAACACCAAACCTTGGAATACTAGGTATTGTTTGGGTTAGATCATTATCTTTATCAATCAAAAAAGATTCATTCTTTATTTTTGATGTTACCCAAAGATATTTAATAGTACCAGAAACTGCATAAGCATAACTAGCGCCTTGTTTTATTGCTTGTTTAAATTCCAACTCTGATGCATCTTCTCTTTTACATTCAACAACAATATAAGGCTGTGTACATTCATCGTCATTATAAACTATAATATCCACTTCTCTTATAGAAGATCCCATAGTTATACTTTTAAAAAGCTTAATTTGGCTTGGTGAATAACCATATACAAGAATCAATCTTAAATAAGCATCTGCTTGCACTACTTCTTCAGGATTGTTATAATTTCTACGTTTATCCTCTTGGTGAATGTAATAGATGTTTTTATTTTCTTCATCAAATCTAATTAGCCCTTCTTTTATTCCTTGTTCTACTAAATCCATCAGTTAATTTTATAAAATATTTCAACATTTAATCGGTTATCAAAACCTTTTTATAGAAATGCAATTTAATAAAAGTCTTCGAACTTTCTGTATAAATAAGAGACAAATAAATTGTAGTTCTAGCGCAATTTTTAATAAATATATTACAGTATTTTTTTGCAGATTGCAAATGAATGCTTTTATTTCTTTAATTTTCAATGTAATAGTATTCGTAATCTTGAAAATTAAAGAAATAAATTGATCTAACTTTCGTCAGGATTTTCAATCTATATTTGAGTAGTAATTTTACTAGTTTTAAATAACAGATTTTTTTAAACAGGTTTGAATTTTCTGATTATTTTTTAATTACAAATAGAGAATCTTGATACAATGTAATCAAGTGAGTCTTGTTTTAATCAGTTTATTCCAGTGATCTAAACCATACGTTATAAAGTGTATAACAAAACTAAAAAAGAACTTAAAGAAACAGAATAAGTTCTTCAACAATGTTCTAATCGTTATTATAAAGAAATTGGTAAATAATAAAATTAAATAATAAAATCCTACTTCTTTAGTTAGGGTTTTTCATTGTTATGACCAATATACCGTCTGTGTTTACCGATTACTGGACCCCGGATAACCCGAACGCCCAGTTCCAAAAGCCAAGTGCAGTGTATAATGGAGCCGCTGCTATAGCAAGCATTGTTTTTAATAATAGTGATGCTTCGGTTTCAGATATGTTGACAGTACGGGTTAAGAACGCAACCTTAAGCTACAGCATTCCATCAGAAGAAAAAGGAAAGCTGAGATCGAAAGTATTTCTCAGTGGGCAAAATTTATTTGTATTCTCCGACTATAAACAGGGAAATCCTGAGTTTACGCTAGCTGGATACAGTAGCCCGCTGCGGATTATCAGTTTTGGATTTTCATTAACCTATTAAACAGCATTATCATGAACAATACAATCATAAAAAATATCATCTTAGTATGCCTTTTGATCCTTATGCTTATTCTTATCAAAAGCTGTGACAGCTTCACCGATGTTGGTCTGCCTAAAAACCAGACCACAAGGGATGTTGTATTTAAAGATGACCAGTTGGCAAAATCAGCAATGGCCGGTGTTTACCGTTCTCTGGAAGAAGCCGGATTTCTGTCAGATTCTTCATCCGGCGCACAGGTTGTGCTGGGGGGTATGTGGATGAATTACAATCATACGCTCTTGTGGCCAGCGATGTCTCGATCTTTTACCAATTAAGCCATATGACCAGCTCTTCCAAAATCAGCAATTTATTGGCAACTACCTATACGCAGATTTATAATATCAATGCGGTCATTGAAGGCGTTGCAAATTCCAATACGTTAAGTTCACAGGTAAGAAACCAAATAAAGGGCGAGGGGCTGTTTCTCAGATCCCTATTGCATCTTTATTTAGCGCAGACTTTCGGAGATGTTACTTGGCAAGTACCAAAGTCTTTTGAATTCTTTATTTTTTTCATGGATTTATATGACTGAAAATATTCTAATAAATTCTTTATAATAGAGTGTTACTATAACATTCTGATTTGTATATTAATTTATTCTTTACCATTCCCATCTATTTTTCTTCTTGGTTTCTAACGAGTTTTTATCAATATCTTCCATTAAATTGTCTTCTGCATTTTTAGCCGGATTGTACCAATCGAGTTTTTTTTCAGCCCAATCAAGCCATTCTTTGTCTGTAGTATGAGTGGATTTCAAATGCTCAAAATACTCCTTTAGAATCATAAACTTCTTCCATCGATGGGCGTCATTATAAAAAGAAATAAATTTTGTAAGCTCTTCATCCTTCAATTTTTGTTTTGCTTCTTCAATTTTTCTGAGCTCTTCTCTCTTTTCACTTTCAATTTTCCACAATCTTCTTTTTTCAGCCATTCTTTGAAACTCAGTTTCAACTTTTATCAAAATTTTTTCAATTTGATCTTCAACAAGTAATTTATCTGTGTCTGCAAATTCAGTCGTTCCGTATTGTATGATCTTAACTGCTAGCTTACCGTTTGCTATTAAATCTCTGCTTTTCCATCCTCTTTCATTTGTTGTATCTTTAATATTACTTTTTTCTTTAATGTATAATGTAATTTTATCTTCATATGCGGCGAATCTTAATCCTTCAGAATCTACACTTACTCTATATCCTAAGATTTTAAAATTCTTTATTAGATTATCTAGTATTCTTAATGAACGAGAAACATTTTTTGGAGAAACAACAACATTGGGTAACCCACCATCGGTATGAATAGTTCCTTTTATCTGGGCATAATCATTAACTTTTTTCTTGCTAAGGTTATCTTGCACTTTACTGACGATTTCGTCAGGTTTGCTTAATCGTTCTGAAACCTTTAAAATTAGTGCTGAATTATTCTTAATCTTTTCCGTAGCAATCTGTTTGAATAAATTTATAGGATTAGGATCATTTTTATTTTGATCTACATAAATTTTTATCTCTTGCTCATTTTCTTGTTTAGGTAATGGTGTCTTTATTACTTTTTTTCCATACTGTAATTTTTGCCAGTGTCCCATAGGAGGTAAGGGGATATCAAATTTTTTACAGATCTTTCTTAATCCGTTATCAGACAAATTAAATTCTTTTGATAATGTAGTTAGCGGTGTAGTCCATACCTTATCATAGAGTTCTGTACGGGTAAGTTTAACGATATTATTCATTATAGCTTAAATGATTGTATTAATTTTTGAAGTTTATTACTATTAAAAAATATGTATTTTAAATATAGTTCGTTACTCAGGAAATTCATCAACATTTCTAATCTGTTCATTGTACTCTGTAAACCACCCAAGTTCTTTAATATTTGCTTTTATAATTTCTTCATCTTCTACATCAAATTTTCCATAATTTTTATGCATCTGAAATATAAAATATGGATCTGAACTTACTCCTATTAATATAAAAGTTTGATGTTTATATTGATAGTGAAAAGCAAATGTTTCAAAAATTAAATCAAACATTCTTAGTAGGGAATCTTCACCCCATTGTGGAAAAAAATTAAAAAAGACAAGGGCTAAATTGCCATGTTCTGTAAAGCGTCTTTTAATCATTCCCTCAGGAGCATTTCGAATATCATCAAAAAATTCTTCAAAGCTGATACCTACAGCTCTGCGTTGTAATCTATTTAAAGATAATAGCTCCTTTGCTATTTCCTCCATTAATGGTTCTTCCCGACTTAAAATCTCATTCATCACAAGTTCATCAACAAAATAACTTGAGGAATCTGCAAATTCTTTTTTGATTGCATTTGGCGAGCTTTTAAATGTCTCCCAGGCAGATTCTATATCAATAACTATATGGTTCTTCTCAATGTTATCAGAAATAATTTTAGGAAAGGTCCGGGTATTTGTGAAAAAGTAAGCAAGGAGATCCTTTTCAGTACCAATAATTTTTATTGAATTTTCAACAGTTTCCTTAAGATATTTATTGTCATTTTCATTTAAATCTTTTGGAAATTTAGGTGAAATGACTTGGACAGTTTTACTTTTAAAAAGCAATTCTCTTTTCTCCAAATAGTCAATGAAATCAGGAACTGTATTCAATTCTTCTGCGATAATCTGAAAAGTTTCTTTATCAAAGATTGTTATAAAATCTGAATTGCTTTGGGTTCTAGTTATATCATAAAAATCTACACCTTCACCCAGATTGATTATTATTTTGAAAATCTTTGTAATCTGATTTCTTGGAAATTTTTCTATATCTCTGTCGGGATGTTTAATCTCTACATTTTCTTGTTTGAATAATGTTTTGTAAGCTCCATTTAACTGTCTGACAGCCTTTTCAATCGTATTGTTGAAATAGCGAAGATGATTGCCTTTGAATTCGTAGTTTTTTACAGAGAAAATAATACATACGTCATTAAAAACGATAAGTAAATCACAAATTTCTTTCTTGTCACCATTCTCATATCTTGGTCCTGGATAGCACCAATATTTGAAAAAAGATTTGTAAGCAATCTCGTTTACAAAATTTTCTCCTTCATCTCCTCTTATTTTGCTGTCAACTGCCATTATTTAATCTTATTATTTTGTTTTTCAATATAAAGATTCCAAAAGAGATCTATTTCTTCCTTGATATCTTTAAGCCTCTCTATAGCGTATTCAATCGATTTTGTAACCGGAATTTTATTGCCTTTCCAATCTGTTGTTGTTTCTCCTTTTATAATCATCTGAGAAAGTTCGAAGCGGTAGTCTTTTAGATTTTCAACAACTTTATTGATATCATTTGTGACGGTGTTTGCATAATCTTGTGTGAAGTTTCTCAATGTCAAAGGATTTTCAATGGACATTTCAAAATCACATAAGATAGTATTTAAAAACAACTCTATTTTATCAATTACTTCGTAGCCTGCTTTTATTTTTTTTCCTTCAATGATCTCTCGTATAGAGCTATCGGAAATTCCTATTTTCTTACTATAAACAACCGATTCTCTGTATCCTACAATTCTTGATAAGGCTTCTTTAACTCTAGCAGTTTTATTTATCCTATCTTGTTGTATAGCTTCATATATTCGATTAATGTCATCTTCAGATGGAGTTGAGTGCATATATTCATCCCATTTTTCGACTGGAATAGACACTCTATATGCTAATAACTGTCTTGCATTAATTTGCCGTTTAATATCTGTCCATCTAGTTTTAATTTGTTTTGGTGTAAGAGGTTCAGAGTTTTTCATATTGATAGAAGTTATTTTTAATTAATGGTGAATGATTATTTTTACAGTTGTGCCTACATCAATTTGCTGTTACGTCGTATTTTAAAAAGTTAGCCAGTACACCAGAAGGTGTTTTTGCATTTTTATTAAGAATCTTGGTATTGGCGAAAACAATGAAATTATCTTTGGCTCTCGAAACAGCTACATTAAGCATATTGGGCTTGTTGTCTCTATCGAAAAATAGAGTTCCTTTATCTTCGTCACCGTACACCATTGAGAATAAGACAATGGGTCTCTCTGCACCTTGTAAGGCATGAACTGTGCCTATTTTAAAGTCATCAACTTTAAATCCTGCATCTTTTAAAGCTGATTTTAAACTGTTTTTTTGTCCTGTAAATGGCGTAATAATACCGACAGCATGTTCAATTGCCTCATATTTCTTTTCAATTTCTGCTTTGTTCTCTGTCAGCCAGTTAATAATTGTTTTGACTTCTTCAATATTAAACCTGCTGCCATTTGGGTTTCTTGTAGATTGGCCATCAACGTGAATACAATGCATTGGCGGGAAAAGTAAATCTTTTTTTGCTTTTCCCCTTAATGGAATAAGTTTACCATCATAAGCTAATACATTGCAGTAGTTAATGATTTCATCATAACATCTTCTGTGTTCAGTAAGCAGTACTCCTTTTTCATGTAAATTGGCTTCTTTAAATCCTGATGCATTTTGAGCCATTTTCATAATACTGCCGGTAGAAGAAAGAAAACCTTTAGGGTCAAATTCTTTTTCGTAAACAATATCATCATATTCCTCGATAATTTCACACTTTTTAAGGTTACCGATATCAATTTTATGGGTAACATTCCAAATGGGTTCAATCTGTTTTACATCTCCTACAACAACAGCCTGTTTAGCTAAAGCAAATGTGGCAATACCTACTTCAGGAGAAACCTGACCAGCTTCATCAACAATGAGAAGATCAATAAAATTAAATAGAGGCGGATTATCATGTATTTTGTTGCCTTCTCCACTCATCCTTAAAAATTTATAAAAACTGAAAAACTTTGGCGCCATGAAAAATGTACTGACAAAGCATGGGGTTAACATAGCATGTCTTTTCCATCTGTTAATCATAGGTTCTTTCCCTTTTCCATTAAATTTAGGATCGAAAAGATCAGATTCAAGCTGTAGTAGATACCTTCCTTCCCAGTAATGTAAAGCCAATTGAAATGCTTTATGGCGAAGTGAAATATCAAGCTCATCATAAAAACAGTTGGCACTTATTTTTTCTTTTATTTTTAAGTGCTCAAACTCCCAATATTTTTCTTCTGAACGTGGAGGGTTACCTTTAATTGAATTGTTATTCTTCCATAGTTTCCATTTTTCAATGGAACCCATAATTTTTTTAGCGGTATTTATCTTAGAGTCTATGGTATCAAGAATTTCATTTTTCTTGAACAAAAAATTTTCAGGAATTGCAATTTGGGAATCTCTTAGAATTATTTTTACTTCAGAAGCGCGGTTTTTCAGTGCCGATTGTATTCCCAGGAAGCAAAAGACCTTTCTAAAGAATGGTTCATTGTTAAAATAGGTAATGATATTTTGTTCAGTTTTACCAAATTTCTCAACATCATTTTTAAGTACATCTTCATTGAGTAAATCTTCATGATAATACTTGGAAATTTTTGAATTATCAAGAAGGTAATGAGAGGTAAATACATGTTCGGATTGTAAATAAGCCTTCCACGTATCACCGGAGTCTTTTAGGATTTGTTCAATATCTGAAATTTCTGTTTGTAATTTTTGAACTACAGAAGATAAACTGAGAGCGGTAGAATTAAAGTATTCGTTACTTTTCTGTAAAAAATATTCTTTAGCATCCTGTAGAAACTCTAAATTTTCAATGTCATTAAAAAGGCCGTTACCATTTAGTTTTTTATAGTTAATCCCTTTTAATTCGCTTTCTTTTTTACTGGTAGAGGGAAGGTAAGTAGCATAACCATCAACATCAGGAATCCATCTGCCCTGTAATTTTCCTTCTCTTGTGTTGGATCTTGAGAAACTGTCTATGATATTGGTAACTGCCTGGTTGTTGGTGGAACAGGCTAAAATAATTGGCGCATCTTCTCCTATTAGGGCACTTTCAACCATTTTATTGGCCACAATACTTTGTAATAGTGTTGTCTTTCCTGTACCGGGAGGACCATTAACAGCAAAAACTTTTTCATTAGACCCTAAAAGAGTATTTAAACTTTTTCTTTGTGAAATGGAAATAGGAAAATCAAAACCCATCTGCCCGAGATGCAGCTCATTGCTATCTATTAAATCAGGTACAGTAATAGGTAACTTTTCCTGATTATTGTTTAAGGTTATAAAAGACTGTAAAAGGTCCGGAAGATTCTTTTGGTGAAGAATTTTTTCATACAGCTCAATGATTCCCATTGCTGCATTCATTTCTTCTTGTGGAAGTAGTACTATGGCATTAAAGATCGTTTCATAAGCTCCTGATTGGTATTCGCATAGCTTCTGACCGGTAACTTTTTTAAATATATCCTTTACATATTGTACATATTCAGGATATTTTGAATAATTTTCTTTCCCTAGCGTAGTAGCTAAATCTACTTCTTCAATATTCCCAAAAATAAATTCAGTACGTTCATCAGCAAGGGGTTCCAGATATTGTCTTTGAAATAAAGGAAACATTTCGTCAGGAATATAGAGTTTTCCATTCCTGTCTAAATAAGCAGAGTACCAGAAAGGAAATTTGGGTTTCTTGTCTCTGAGATGAACGAGATGATCTGTTGCCGGTTTAAGCTTAAAGGGTGCTATAACAACAAATACGTGATCTATAGTAATCCAGTCTTCATCATCTTTATTTTTAATCCCTCTTTTTTCATTGATTCTTCTTTCTTCAAAATCAATGAGTGTATTGACTTTTTGAAGATCAGCAATAGAATTGTCTTCAATTTTTAAATCTTCAATTTCAAAATGCTGGGAACCGTCAATTTCAATATTGGTATTAAGAGAGTCTGCTAAATTCTTTTTCCAGTAGGTGAGCCATTTATGATGTTCTTGATTCATTTGTGATTGGTTAGTAAAAGTCATATCAAGCTAAAATAAGATAATTATACGAGATTATTTTACGGGAAACCGTAAAATCATTAATGGATCCTAATTGTGACATAAAAAGTAAGTGCTCAAGATGTGGAAAGGTGTTGACTGTTTAGTATTTTTAAATATTGAAACTGATTACTTTAAAGGTTGAAAAGAATGAGACGTGCTTTCGAGATAAAAAAATGATATGGGATTTAGACCAGAATAATGATTAATTGAAGGTAAATCATTGTTTATTGAAAATATGGTTTAATGCAGGGTGCTACTTTTAGTAGATATTATAGGTATATTTTTACTATTTTTATGCAAGGTTATATAAAGCCTTATCGCTATTTGTTCCTGTTACATTTTTTGATCTTGAAAAATGTTTATAGGTTCAGATTTTAACCATAAAAATTACTCGTTTCACAGCTATTACAAAAAGGAACCTTTTTGTAGCATTCGTTCTCGAAAATCGATAAAAATCTGGTGAACAGTATTTAAAAAAACAATAACATTATGAAAATAAGATTTCTAGATGTGGGTTGTGGTGACTGCATCCATATTTTTTTTACCGATAAAGAAGGACAAAAACGGAATATACTGATTGATGGTGGAACCGAAGAGGGAGATGTATATGAAAGAACGCTAAAAAGAACATTAACATCGATTGTTGAACAGGGAGAACATATTGATTTATGGATTATTACGCATATTGATGATGATCACATAGGGGGAGTTTTACGGCTCCTTAAAGATGAAGATCTTTGTAAGATAGTTGATTTTTCTAGGATGCAATTTTGGTATAATTATTCGAACTGGGATTATGATACCGGCATTCGGCCCGATAATTTGAAGAGTGTAGGTCAGGCGATGAGATTGAGAGATTTTTTGTTGGAGAATAGTAGGGTTAATGAAATGATTAGTGATCAAAGTGAAGTTGTTGACTTTTTTGGAGCGAGAATTACGATTCTATCACCTAACCATCAGTCCTTTTCCCGACTTATGGCAAAATGGAAGATGGAAGAAACGAAGATTCGGCAAAAGGATTCATCTTCCTTAAAGATGGCCAAGAAGAATGATTACAGCATTACAATCGAAGATTTTGATGTGAATCAGTATAGAAGTGACAGCTCTGTTGAGAACGCAAGCAGCATTGCTTTTCTTTTAGAATACAATGGTGAGCGTATTTTAATGACCGGAGATAGTCATCCTAATAAGGTTGCTGCACGGATCATCGATTTGTGGAATGGAGAGAAGCTTTCATTACAATATATGCAGATTCCCCATCATGGCAGTAAAAGCAACACCTCGAAGAAGCTATTGCAGTCTGTGGAATGTAATGACTTTATTATTTCGGGAGACGCGTACAATACGAATAATTTACCCAATAAAGAGACCATGGTAAAATACATCAAGGCTTTTCCTGATCGCGATATAACGTTTCATATTACCGCAAAAAATCCATTAACGGAGAATATTTTTAAGGTGGATAAGCCGCAACGAGTGAACTTGGAATTTCCAAAGGGAAATGATTATTATTTGGAATTTGAATTAGGATGCAAGATATAAAAAACAGTATTTTCAGGATTGAGAATCCAAAAGGGTATGGAAGTGGGTTCGTGTATTATCCTGAATATGATTGTTCCTATATTTACCTGATAACAAGCCGGCATAATCTCATTAATGATGATCTGCCGTGGGATCTGAGTGAACTCAATTTCTTTTTGAGTACAGGTGATCCCGGGGTAGGATTACAATTGCCTGAAAGCACGATTATATATTATGGTGATAATAATCAATTCGAAGATATTGCCGTTATTCTACTTCCAAAAGATGTATTTCCCGAAGCTATTTTTAGATTTCACAGACAGCGCTTATGTCACTTAACAGACTTAGAAACCGCAGCCACTGTTTCAGGTTTTTCAAAGCAGACTTCCGGAAAGTATCTTCGGACTCTCTACAAGCTTACATTCTTGTCTGACCGCGATTATTCAGATGAGATTCAACTTGAAGTTCAGGATCCAGTAAGCAGCCAATATAACGCTGACAATTTGGTGGAAGGTTATTCCGGAAGCCCTATTGTGATAGAATCCGGGAATAATTGGTTTGTCTGTGGACTATTCAGAGCTTACGAGAAAAACAGTAAGAGGATACTGGGGATTAATTTCCGTATGTTAAATGTGCTTTTGACTAAACACGGTCATCAGGAAATCCCGTTACCGCTTATTGAAACAGACGTCAACATCCTTGGGGAAATTGAGAGGCTTCAATCTAACACAGACCGTATTTTAAAAAGAATTCGGGGGAAAATCGGAAATATTGAATTGCCAAGAACTGTACAGGTTGATAAATTAAGACAATATATTATTAACAATAGGGTGGTTATTGTTGCCGGAAAGGCGGGTTCGGGAAAATCAGCACTTACCAAGGTAGTGTTACACGCTCTTTCCGAAGAGTATGAAATCATCGCTTTACAGGGTGAACAACTTGATAAAACGGATATAGTAAGTGTTTTTTCAGCTGAACCTTTTTTGTTTAAAAATGGGTTACAGCCCCTATTGAACTCGCAGGCGTTATTACCGAATAGAATTTTACTCATCGACAGTATCGAGAAGATTATGGAAACTAGCAATTCTTCCACGATACTCGATTTCCTGGCGATAATCAATGCTGATCCAACCGTTAAGCTAGTAGTCACCTGTAGAACGTATGCTCTGGAAAATCTGAAATTCAGATTTTTATATGAGTTTCCGTCCTATTTTTCGTTTGAAGTTCCATCATTGAGTAATGAAGAACTTTTAGATATTTCGAGTACGTATCCCCACATTCAACTTTTATTGAAGAAGGCTTCTCTTCAATCAGTTCTTGAGATTCCTTTCAACATGGATAAGGCGACTCTGCTTAGAGATATTCAGGTTCCGCGACTGAATACAGAGTCCGATTTTAGGGAACTAATGTGGAAGTTTATTATAGAAGGTGAAAATAAAGAGACATCAGCTTCAATCCGGAAAATGCGCGGTGAACTATTATCGAAAATAGCTGTTGGAAGGGCCGAAAAAATGGCTTTATATACAGGTGTTGATAATGCAGATCCCGACGTTATTCAACGACTGAATGGAGATAATATCATTGATGTTGAACCTCAGCGAAGAATCTCCTATGCTGTTTCTCATAATATCTATGAAGATTGGGCTCTGAATCGGCATATAGATGTGATTTATGAACGGCATTTCAGGAACGGTTTTGCACCGATTGATTTTTATGCTGAGCTAGGAACCGCCGCCTCTATAAGGAGGGCGTTTCGATTGTGGATGGCTGAGAAAGTTCAGAGGCCTGATTTCGATCTGGAGGATTTGATAAGGGCTACTTTAAAGGCGCAGATTGATAATTTTTGGAAGGATGAGGTTTTAGTTGCTATTTTGCAATCAGATTATAATGGTCATTTTTTACAGAATAATACAAATCTGCTCTATGAAGACGATTTTCATATTCTTAAGCGGTGTCTGCTTTTACTCAAGGTTTCATGTCGTAAACCTGATTTTGATTTATTGCCTTACATCAAGACTGAATTAAGAGAACATCTTTACGATGATATTAATCTGATTCCTTATGGCCCAGGCTGGGGTACACTGATCCATTTTATCTATAGTAATCTGCAGGATCTACAGCAGATTCTTCCTATGGTTATCCCAGTGCTTTTCAGTTGGGAAAGTTCCTATGGATCTTCTGAAAATTTTCCCAAGCAAGCCCGGGAGGTTGGTTTTATTATACTTGAGTATCTGAAGGATGATAACTTTTTAGAATATGATTATCAACAGAATGGCTATAGGGATTTCGATCATATTGCCAAGGCTATAAAATTACTATTCCGTCTTACGCCTGTGGTAGAGCAAGAAGTTCAGGATCTTATCCAGCATGCACTGGATAATAAAAATGCTGAAGAATACCGCTTACGGGACCTATATGATAAAATTCTGCAATTCACTATGTTAGACGATACCAGTGTAGCTTTATGTGCATCATTTCCTGAATTCATCCTTCAAATTGCCGAAGAAGAGTGGTTCTACAAACCTAAGGATGCTAAGAAAACTGAAGAGGAAGACGAAAAGATAAGAGCCATACTAGCGTCATCTCATAAAGATGAAGATACATTTGGAATCAATGGTGAGGTAAACATGATGTATTCTAATCCGGGTCCAAAAAAAACACCTATTCGTCACTTATTACATGTGGAACCATTAAAGACCTTAGATTTTGTGACCAGGTTGCTTAACCATTCTACCGAATCCTATCTTAAGACGGATTTTGGGTTAAATATCATGTGGGGTATGAATGACGTCCGGGAAAAAATTGAAATAGTACTCCATGATGGTAAAACGGTTGATCAGCATTGTAGCCTGACGTTGTGGACCATGTACAGAGGTGGTTATATTGCCATTCCTAACCTTTTGAAATCTGTGTTAATGGCCGTTGAAGACTGGCTAATCAATTTGCTGGACACTCTATCGAAAGAGGATAATTCAAAACAAAAAGCTGAACACGAAAAACTTCTGAATGATGCCTGTGAGATTTTAGTGACGAAGAGTAATAATGTTTCTACAACCGCAGTTGTGGTGAGTGCGGCTCTTTATAATCCTAACCTATTAAAAAAATGGATGTTGCCTCTGCTTCCTGTTAAGGTGTTCTATCGATGGGATATTTATCGATGCGCACAAGAACACAAAGTTAACAGTCCTTTTACAACGCGTAAAGAACGTACATATTGGGAAGATCTCAAGAGGTTCAATGGTCTGACGCATCGAAAAAAGACGATTCAAAGTATTATATTTAATTATTACCCGACGGAGAAAAAGACTATTGATACAATCATTGACAACCTGTATGAATCTGCGGGAGAAGATCGCGAATGGCGAATGCTTTTAAACAAGATGGATGTACGAAAATGGGAGAAGATCGGTGAAAGTGAAGAGGGTATTATCATGGAAAATAAGCTTCCTGAAGATCTGCAGGTTCTTTACTCAGAGAGTGAGAAGGAAGAGATAGCGAAGAGTAAGTATTTACAAGCGAGTACTTGGGGATTAAAAAAATTCAATAATGATCCTGTAAACGATAGTTCTTATCAACAGTGGAAATCCCATTTTAGTCTTTCACAAAGTGCAGATGCTTATCAATATAAAAGTCATGAAAACCAACCTGTTTTATTGGCGTCTATAGGAATCCGGGATTATGGTGAGAATCTTTCTGCGAAAGAAAAAGAAGATTGCATCAAATTAATAGCAGAATCTGTGGATTATGTTTTGACAGGCCAAGGTATTCTCATGGATGGGTCACCCGACCTGCGATATTCAAGTTTCGAAACCGATTCTGCTTTCGGAGTATTGCCAATAATATTAAATGTGGAGGAAAATAAGTCCCCGTGGAAGCAAAGAATCTTCATCGGTTTAATCGGTCTCCATATTGATTATAAGTTATCAAGAGATAAGTTGATTGATTCTCTTAATAAATACACTTGGAAAGATGACCCTGACTTTATGCTGACTTGTATTAGGGCTATCTTGAAATATACGGAAATTGCCTATTTAAGGGGAATGCAGCCTCAGCGAATGATTTCTGGGAAAGAGGTTAGTTTCGATAAAAAGACTGTTTTTCGTGCAGTGGATTTTATAAAGAAACTTTTTACTGAAAAAGAGAAGAGGGTGGCACAAGAAAAAAATATTGGCAAAAATCCGCAAGATATTTATATAGAGGGATTTAACGAAATATTAGAAGGGCTAGAAGTAGGGAATATTCAGATGAGTGCAGATCATTACAATTTCGACCAGCGGGGTGTCATTTTTCATGCTTTTGAAGTATTGCGAATCATTCCTCATGCAACCGCACTGGAGGAACTCAGAGAATACATTTTTAATTTATTACGATTTTTATATTGCACATTTGAAAAAGAGACAGGTTGGAATACTGAAAAAATACATTTCGAATTAACTCAAATATTTCAAAGGTTCTTGGCCGCTTTCATGTTACATCAGCCTTTTGATGTTGCTTCTAGGGTATTTGATGAGCTTTTAAAACCTGTTTTTTCAATAGATGAGGATGCTAAATATAATCGAAAAAAGGATGGATTTATCGAACAGACGCTTGAATGGATTCTCTGGGAGATTATTCCCAACCACTCTTTAGCAAACAATTTCTGGAGATTATGGGATTATTTCTTCAAAAAGATCACTGACTACGGAACTGTATACTATGGATCTAAATTATTACTTAATCATACCGAGTTCAAATTGGATAGTGAGTGGACTCCTTTTTTGGGTAAAAAAAGCTTTTTTGGAAGGGTTATTCCTGCCATAGGAGATCTTGATGCTTCTGCGCGACTTATTGCTACTATTGGTTACAAGGAACTTATGCCAGAAGCCATTACGTGGCTTTCAGAACTTTTGGATAACACCCAATGGTCCGGCCAAAAAGAAACGTTGTTTTATATTGAGAAGATTGCTATCAGGACGTTTCATAATCACGAACATCGAGTCAACATCCGAAATTCAGTAACTTTCCGTAACAATTTTATCAACATTTTAGATCACTTAATCAATCATGGCTTATCATCAACTGCTTATGTTATTAGGGAAGATTTAATTTCCAGCAGACGGTAATAGATAGAGTGTAGTACTATATTCATTGTTTAAAATCATCCTTAGTATTTTACGTATATGGAATGATTTTTTATCTATTATAGCTATTTAGCAATAAAGTGCATTTTATTTTTGTATAAGCTTACATTGACAAAGCAATTGTAAGCATTTCAATATCATTTGAACTTTAATCAACTTCGTACATTCGATTTTATAGATCTGTCACTAGTCTGCCATGCCAGATTTACCATTATGGTTAAAAAGGACTGGAAGTTATAATAAAATTATAGCTACTTTTAGTTAGGACTTTTTTCTTAAAATACTATTTTGAAATTCTGAAATATGTTCATCCTTTACTTTGCAGTATTGTTCACCAAAATCAAACATTGTAAATCCCATTGATTCAACGATAAGAGTTATTGTTACCATTGATGATCTTTTTCTACCACTAAATGCATTGGTAACCGTTGCCTTTCTTAAGTCAGCGTTAGAATTGATTGCAATTTTTTCATAACTATCAATGATATCAGACTTATTATTTTCGGAATAACCTTTATTACGACCAAGTAATAGTCGTAATGCAATTGCGGTCTTTATCATTATGATTTTCTCAGCATCAGTAAACATACATGCAATTAAAAACTATTAAAATTTTAATTCGGTACGCTTTTGTTTACCAAATATATTTTTATTATATTTGTAAAATAAGTTACAATAAGTGTAACTTTGCGATACTTCAACGAATAATAGAAGCTATTGCTTAGAATCTCTAACTGAAAACTGGTAATTTTTAAACATACGAGACGATAAGCAGAAAGCTCACGACCTAGGCGTGGGCTCTCTTATCTGTATGTTAGGTATACCAGTACCTCAGTTAGGATAATGTAGAGTCCCATGCCGTTTTTTATTTTATGCAGTTCTGCTTTTCTACAATTATCTTTTCTAAGCCGCTCTACAAAATAGAGGTATACTGATACGGTACAATAGGCACGTACAACCTATTGCGGCTTTAGGGCTTTCACGGGAACACAAATTCATTCATATTCACATTTGACCTTGTAGGGAGGAGCATTATGATTTCTCCTACATGGTCTTTAAAAACTATTATTTACTATAAAACAACCATTGAAAAACAAGAAAACAGCTGTTGGATCAGTTAGAAAGAAGCGTAGAAAACTACAGTGTATTAAAAATTTCTTTCAGACCCATGACCTTGTTACAGCTAAACAGATGCTCAGTTCCATGATGCAATATGCAGTCAACGGAAAAGACTGGCTAAAGAAAGATCCTTCTGTCATTTTACAGTTTCATCAGTCATTATGCATATTCATCAGAGAAGGTTATATGATCGGTAAAAAGACAAAAAAATGGAAGGTAAATGAAGCGCCAGACATCGCCTCTCCCATGAAAGGTTCTCTGTCTAATAAAGAATATGAAAACCCAATATTGGTTTTCAAAAGAGCCTTTAAGGAATACAGCATTCAGGAGTATGATTATTTTATATCCGGCATTGTCTATTTCTCACAGCAAATGTATAGATATGGACCGGAAGGCAATCTGATAAAACCTTATATCCACCTCTCAAAGATGCTGGATGCAGCTTATCTTATGTTGGAAAGAGGAGTACAAAAAAGTAAAAAATAAAACCAAGAAACAGAAACTCATAAGAAAGCCCTTTTCCATACAGTTTGCAGACCTATAGAAAAGAGCACAATTAAGTCATTAATTAAATTAAAAACCTTTACAAATCTATGAAAAATTCCTATTACAATATAGGAGGCATTTTCTTTGGGCTCGTGTTTACCACTGTAAGCACTACTACAAAAGCCCAGACACGCACCATTTCCGGTACCGTCACCTCATCAGGTAAACCTTTACAGGGAGTCGTCATCTCCCAAGAGGGCAGTGATCAGGTAACCATGACCGGCAACAACGGAACCTATAGATTACAGGTTTCAGCAGAAAATACCGTCCTATTGTTCAGACACCCTGATTATGCAGAAGAAAAATTCACAATCACTAATCAGACCGTCGTTAATATCAGCTTAGAACAAAAAGTAAAGGGAATCGAAGAAGTTATTCTCAACGCTGGCTACTACAAGGTAAAGGACAAAGAAAGAACCGGGAGTATTGCCAAAGTTTCAGCAAAAGATATAGAAAATCAACCTGTCACCAATGTCCTGTCAGCAGTACAGGGTAGGATGACAGGAGTAAACATTACCCAAAATTCGGGTGTAGCAGGAGGTGGATATGATATCCAGATCCGGGGAAGAAATAGCTTGAGGAATCTGACCAATAATGTGGTGAATGGTAACCAGCCTCTCTATGTAATTGACGGAGTTCCGGTAGGAGGGCAGCTGAACTCAGCATTTTCGGTGGGAGTGATTCCCTTGAAAAGTATAAGCCCGCTTAATGCCATCAGTCCTAATGATATAGAAAGTATTGAAATCCTGAAAGATGCAGATGCAACGGCTATTTATGGATCAAGGGGAGCTAATGGGGTGGTGCTGGTGACCACTAAAAAAGGAAAGAAAGGAAGATTGGGAGGGCTAATCAGTACTGCATACAGTATAAGCCGTGTGGGAAGCAGTATGAAAATGATGAATACTGAGCAGTATCTTTCTATGCGAAGGGAAGCCTATAAGAATGATGGAATATCGGTATTTCCTGCCAATGTATATGATGTTAATGGGGTATGGAGTCAGAATAGGTATACCAATTGGCAGAATGAACTGATAGGGAAGACAGCGACAGGAAGTATGACCCAGGCAAGCCTTAGTGGCGGGACAGAAAATAGCAGTTTTTTAGTAAGCTTTTCCCATAATGACCAGACTACGGTATTTCCGGGTGACTTTCACTATAAGACCAATATATTGAATTCCTCATTCAGTCACAGTTCACCGGATAAAAGATTCAGGATAGAGGTCTCCAATATGTTTTCATCACTTTCCAATAATGTGTTGAATACAGATCTTACGTTAAAAGCACTGAGTCTGAGTCCCAATGCTCCTATGCTTTATACAGCTGATGGAAGCCTGAACTGGGAGAACAATACCTTTGCTAATCCATTAGCAGCTTTAGAGAGTACCTATTCCAATAAAGTATTGCAGTGGAATTCCAGTGTAAATCTGTCATACCGGTTTTGGAAAGATTTTGTATTAAAAGCCAATGGCGGTGTCAATTACCAGAACCTGGAGGAACTTTCCTTACAGCCCAGTTCAATGTACAATCCTGCCTATGGAATGACTTCTGCAAATTCCTCAGCTTCCAAAAGCAGTAATACCATGTTCTCCTATATCTCGGAACCTCAGCTTTCGTGGGCAAAAAAACTAGGCCATCATGAACTGGATATTCTGCTAGGTACTTCCTTTCAGAAGACAACCACTCAACTGTCTTCCATGACAGGAGTAGGTTTTGCAAGCAATGCCCTTATTGGAAATATCGGGGCTGCCTCAACGAAGATTATATCCAATCAGATTGTTAATCCCTATAAATATGCAGCCATTTATGCACGGGTAAATTATAAATGGAAAGACCGCTATATACTGAATATAACGGGCCGCCGTGACACCTCAAGCAGGTTCGGACCTTCGAACAGGGTCGCAGATTTTGGAGCGGCAGGACTTGCCTGGCTATTTTCGAAAGAACCGGTGTTCGATTCATGGAAATGGCTGAGCTCTGGGAAGTTCCGTACAAGCTACGGGATCACAGGAAGTGATTTTATAGGGGATTATCAGTATTTGAATACCTATACGATAGGAGACTCAAATTATGACGGGGTAACAGGCCTTTATCCTTCACGACTTTATAATCCTGCCTACAGCTGGGAGAAGACAAGGAAACTGGAAACGGCTCTGGAATTAGGTTTTCTAAAGGACAGGATCATGCTGACGACAGCATTCTACAGGAACCGTTCAACGGACCAGCTGGTAGGAATTCCGCTGCCTTCTATAACAGGTTTCCCAAATGTAACGGCCAATCTTGGTGCCACAGTTGAAAACAGAGGCTGGGAACTGTCGCTTAATGTCAATGTTTTGAAGTCAACACCTGTACAATGGGAAACCGCATTGAATCTGAGTATTCCCGAAAACAGGCTGATGGCATTTCCCGGATTGGAAGGATCTACCTATGCTAATACCTATAAGGTAGGATATCCCACCTCAATGGTAAGGGTTTTTGAATATGAGGGAATTGATCCTACGACGGGGCAGTACCGGTTCAAAGATTTTAACGAAGACGGGAAGATAACCGCCCCGGCAGATGCGCAGGCGATAGAAAATATAGGCATGAAATATTACGGAGGCTGGCAGAACCAGATCTCCTATAAAAATATAAGTCTTTCATTTCTGCTGTATTTTGTGAAGCAGAGAAACTGGAACTATATAAGAGGAATGGCGGTTCCGGGTACTATGAATAATATGCCTGTAGATTTTCTGGATGTATGGTCCCCGGATAATAAGGAAGGAATGGTGATGCCATACTCAGCGGGTGGGAACGCCACGGTGAATGGACTAACAGCCAATCTTAGGAATAGTACGGCAGCTATAGGGGATGCATCTTTTATAAGGCTTAAGAATATACAGCTTAATTATCGTATTGAAAGCGATAACAGTTTCTTTAAAAATACAACGCTGTATGTACAGGGGCAAAACCTCTGGACATGGACAAAATACTTCGGATTAGATCCCGAGTTCAGTGTAGCAGGATATCTTCCGCCGCTTAAAACTTTTGCCTTTGGAATACAGCTTAACTTTTAAATATCAAATCATGAAATACAATATCAATAGAATAATTGGGGCAGGCCTGCTTTTTCTAGTGTTCCTGCCAGGTTGTGACAAACTGGTGGAAATTGATCCACCCACTGACCAGATCAGTACCGCTATGGTTTTTGAAGATGTCCATACTGCCGATGCAGCATTAGCAAATCTGATGACGGAAGTAAGGGATAACTCTATGTTTTCAGGAGGCAGTAATGGACTCTCAGCCTTTTTATCAAGCTATACCGATGAACTTGACGCTTACTTTATCAGTAATACCAATGCCGCTCAGGATATTTATAACAATCAGCAGCTTGCAGGTAATGTCAGTGTAGAGCTGATATGGCGTAATGCGTATAAGGAAATTTATATGACCAATTCAATTATAGAAGGATTGGAAAGGGCTTCTGCAATACCACTTAAGGATAGACAGCGCATTGCCGGAACAGCCCTATTGGTCCGTTCAATGATTTATTTTAATCTTCAGCGTTTATTTGGAGACATCCCTTATACAGAAACAACAGATTTTAACATCAATAAGAGCCTTCAAAGAATGCCTGAAAATGATGTCTTAGGCCATATTGAAAAAGATCTTCTAAAATCAGTGGAAATGTTGGATGATCAATATCAGAATGCTGAGAGGCTCTATCCTAACCGTAAGGTGGTACAGCTTGTTTTGGCTGATGTGTACCTGTCCCGGAAAAAATGGTTGGAAGCAGAACAGATCGGAAAACAAGTGGTTAATGATCCTTTATATACTTTTGAAGACGATATAAGAAATGTGTTTTTAAAGACCGGAAAACACATCCTGTGGCAGATGAAACCGCAAAATGAAAATGATGGAACGCAGGAGGTTATGCTCTATTATTTTACAGATGCTGCACCCTCTTCCTATGCGATTTCTAAAGGACTATTGGTCTCTTTTTCTGATGTAGACCTTAGGAAAAAGTTTTGGACACTTCCTGTTACATTCAACGGGCAGACTTGGTATAGACCCTATAAATACAAAAGCCTAGCTCCTAACACCACAGAGTATTCGATTATTTTCAGGCTTGAAGAAGGCTATTGTATTATTGCTGAAGCAATGGCCCAGCAGGGAAAGGTGGCAGAAGCTACTACTTACCTTAACCGCATAAGACAAAGAGCTGGTATCCCTGCGCTTGGAATGGATCTTACAAAAGAGGTTTTTCTCAATGAACTGCTGGAAGAAAAACAGCACGAGTTTTTTACGGAAAAAGGACTGCGGTTCTTTGACCTGAAAAGAATGGATAAATTAAATCAGCTTCCCCTTCTAAAACCTAATTGGAAATCTTATCACAGGATTTGGCCCATTCCGCTTAATGAACTGTTACTCAATCCTAATTTAAATCCTCAGAATGAAGGCTATTAAACTGTTATATATAATCATTCTGCTTCTTCCTGTAGCAGGATTGAGCCAGACTGTTAAAGGGAGATCTGATCCCAAATATCATAATCTGCGATATTCAATGATGTTTCAGGAAACGTCGCCTGACGGCAAATGGACGGCCTTTAGAAAGACTTATGAAGAGAGCGGGGATACGGTGGTTGTAGTAAATCATAAAAATCCAGAAATAATAAGGCAGTATGCAGGAGTCTCCAGATTTTATTTTACAGCCCGTTCAAACCTTCTTTTAGTAAGAAAAGGGAGCGCTGACTTGATTGATCCTGATTCGGGAATGAATACGACCTTGAATCACGTTGTCAGTTTGGAATTTTTAAAGTCTTCAAATACATTGGTGGTATTACGAGGAACTTCAAGTTCTGCAAAGGACCTGGAAATTTGGAAAGAGGGGAGTCTGACAGGTAAGTATAAAAACGTTCTTAGGTTTTTTGTAAGCGGGACTGATGTATTTTTTATAAAAGAAGAATCAGGGAAAAAGCTACTTTATGATCTGCGTAGCCCGGAAAAAGCAATCTATTTGTCCACCCGGGAAATAATGGATTGCAGCTGGTCGGCGAATGGAGCCAGTGCGTGGATTACCGAGCGTAACGGAAAAACTGATCTTGTTTATATTAACCAAAGCCATGAGGTATTTCACCTAAGCCGCGATATGAACCGGGATTTTAAGACGGCCTCACTTTCTCAGTTAGGGCAGGAGGAACGTTTTCTGGTCAGACTTACTTATAATACTGATCCATCGAAGTTACCGGGGAATCCGGATATCTGGCATACTGATGACCGAATGCTGGAATTGAAGTTTCATGGAGGAGAATCTGAAGAAAAAGTAGTCTGGGAACCACAACTGCATAAGATAAGAATGGATACTGATAATAATGCTACGGAGAAAATCAATATCGACAACAGTAAATATGTAATCGGTTTTAACCCTTGTAAAAATCAGGATTATGTACACCAGTATCCTGAGTTTGATCTGTATCGTTACCAGGTACAGAGTGGGGAACAGCAATATATTGGAAAGGGAGGGTATCTGTTGTACTACGGATCAACGGGAAGGTTTATTTTGTCTAATCCTGAAAATAAATGGGTGCTCTATGATGTTCACTCTCTTGTTGAAAAAAAAATCATAACAGCGGATATGGGAGATGCCTATTTTTCAGAGGATGATAAACATATACTGTTTGAAACTAAGGGCGGGTTATTACAGTATAACACAGATACTGGGGATTTTATAAACATTCCTTTATTGAATGGTTTTCATACCACTATTATAAATAGCATTCGCGGGAACAATAGTAGCAGCTATCTCATTGTAGACAAAAAAGTTTATAACAGCAAAGAACCTGTACTCATAAAAATCTATGATAAAAAGAATGACGAAACAGCAATCTTTTCATATTCTTCCAGATCTGGTAAAAAGGCAATGCTGCTGCCTCCCACAAGAGAGCGGGTTGATAAAATAGAGTATAAGAATGGCATCCTCTTGGGGGTTAGTCTTGAAGACTATAATGTTCCTACCTATCTTAGGATATATAACGGTTCTACATCTAAGGTAATTTATAAAAGTAATAGGGATGATGTAGAAGTGGAAAGGATTCGAAGTGAAAGGATCAGCTATAAGAATTCAGAAGGGGTAGACCTAACTGGTATTCTCTATTATCCCGTTGATTTCAGGAATGAAAAAAGTTATCCCATGATTGTTACTGTATATGAGCGGCAAAGCCATTTTGGAAACCAATATCTGCGTGATGGCTTTTTTGAACGCACAGAGGGGTTGAATATACGCTCTTATCTTCATGATGGCTATTTTGTGTTTCTTCCTGATATTGTTTTTGGTAAAAAAGGGACAGGGTACTCGGCTCTGGATTGTGTGAATAGTGCACTGGATGCTTTATCCGGATTGAAGTCCATTGATTTTAAAAGACTTGGACTCATAGGATATTCCCATGGAGGTTATGAAACTAATTTCATAGCCACCCATTCTAGTAGGTTTAAAGCGTATGCTTCGGGAGCTGGAAACAGTGATTTGGTCAGGTCCTATTTTTCATATAATTACAATTTTCTAAAACCTTTTTACTGGCAGTTTGAAAACGGGCAGTACCAAATGCCGGGAAGTTTTAAGGATTATAAGGAACTGTATATTCAGAACAGCCCGATCTATAATGTATCTGAAGTCAATGCACCTATATTCCTTTGGACTGGAATCAATGATAAAAATATAGACTGGAATCAGGTAATGGAGTTTTATATTGGATTGAAGCGGAATAAAAAAGATGCAGTAGCCTTATTTTACAAGGATGAAGCTCATGGATTCCTGATGCGCTCCAATAAAATAGATATCGCCCGAAGAGTAGAGCAGTGGTTTGAATATCATCTTAAGGATGGGGTAAAAGCAGATTGGATGAAGGGATATGAAGAATAAGTTTAATTAGCAAATAGTAAAGGATGCCGAAAGGCATCCTTTTTAAATTATGGTTTTACAAAAAGTGCATTGGGACATGAGGTATCACTGATTCTCTGGTAGAGTTGTTCAGGTCCATTTCCGAGATCTGCGGTACACATAACATTCCCTGATGTGTCACATTGAACATGAGCATTGACACATTTAATAGCTGCTGCAGGACGAAATACATAACCTGCTGCAGGGATTTTAGTGTTGCTTTTGCTGACATTGCTCGCAAGAGCAGATGTTGCGCCTATCATCACAATGGCGACAGGCAGAATAAACTTTTTCATAAGATTGGATTTGTTGTTTTGCCTACTCTGATCTAAGGTTTTCGGCTTCCCCTTTTTTGAAATCATCCACGATGGCCTGCGCATAACGATAGCGAACGATTTCATTGCCTATAAGTGTATAGAAGTAATGATTTGTGGCGAGCATTCCGGTCATTTTATTTTTACCCCGGTTCTGAATATAAAAACTTCCACTGTAACTTTTATTTCTGGTGTTGTACATATCAATGATAGCATTGGTCTTCCACTGATCCCTATTTTCAAAGTTCCCCATGAGATTTGATTGATTAAATATGATTCCTTTACATGCTGTTGCCATCTTATTAACGATAAAAGGGGGAGCAGTCATTTTTGTTTTTCCATTGGAAAGAATAGTACTTTGAACTTTTGCAATATGGGTGGTATCAATGGTGTTTTGTTCTGAAAATGAATTGCCCAGATTTTTTATCGTAATGATTTTATTACGGTAGTAGTAGATATAATAATAGGTGTTGGTATGGCTGTCTGCAATAAGCTGCCCGTCTGTATCAAAAAGGCCGTCTTTTTGCTTTTTGATGATCTTATTATTGAGCTCATAATGCCCTGATAATGGTTGTAAAATTCCTAATGCCCTGATTTTGGTATTAGGGTTAAGGGTTCTAAACGCGATTTGGGTAGAATCCAATACTTGCAACTGATCGAAATACATTTTACGATAACTGATCGTTTTTGCTGATAGATCATCCAGGTTCCCATGATAGATGACCGGAACAGTTCCATCAGCAAGATAAAAATATGAACCACGGATGTAAAGCCCCAGAGATTTAAATGGATGATTGTAATAATCAAGTTGTATGGCATGATGGGTGAAAGTGGTAAAAGTGGAATCGATCTCGGTTAAGGTAAGTGGGCTGGTATAATTGCCAAGCATTATCTTTCCGTTCTTAATGCCTGCAAAATAATACGAGTTGGCTCCTAAGTCAAGACTCTTGTCAAGTACAACCGGATGATGGGGAAAACGTCTTATAAAATTGTTGTTTTTCTTCATCATCTGCTCAGAGGAAAAGAAGAGGAATAATACCAGGGAAAAGCTAAAAATGATGATAGAACTGATCCATAATGAGGTTCTTATTATTTTTTGTTTGGGAAGGACAGAGAGATAAATACCTATCACAGCCATGATAATGCACCCAATATTAAAAATAAGATGCTCCTCCCAGCCCAGTTCTTCAAGAATACCGCCACAGGAACAGGGCACAAATTCACTGTAATGAATAATCAGATAAATATAGATTGTGAAGGAGGCCATGAGTCCAAGCGAACCATATAAACCGTTTAGTCGATATCTGGGTATTATGAGAAAAAAGGAGATCAAAAGTTCTGTAATTACTACAGCATATGAAGTAATACCTGCATAGGTGCTCAGTAAGGGAGATTGTGCTATCTGGACCTGAAAATTTTCAAAATCAAGTATTTTACTCACTGCAGCATATACAAACAATAAGACAAAGAAGTAGGCTATGATGCTGATGGACGTTGTTGATATCTTCATGGTGTAATTTTTAATTTATATTGCTCTTATCAGAATCCACTTTATTTTCTCTCCGCAGTAATCCGGCATTTTGGAACCTTTAGAAATCGGACAGGTTGTTTTGAAATTCCCCATACTTTCCCAAATGCCACTTCTAGGACATGGTAAGCCTGTTTTGCAGATAAGGGATAAGTGATGGGGAATCATATCTTTGCATTTTTAAGGGTTATTTTCAGTTATCCGCCAATCGTGGGTATCTTTTATTGGTGGATCTGCTGCCGGATGTATGTCTTTTTGTATAGTATCCTGATTTTTTCCGGAAGAATATTTACTATTTTTAGGATTGTGGATGATGTGTAATTCTTGTTCATCCATTATATCGTTCTGTCTGCAGCTTAAAGTTGTCATCAATACTGCTATTGCTAAAATGATGTGAGGAATATACTTTTTCATATTAATATTGATTTAAGTTATTCCCAACCGGTCGGGGGTATTTATTAGAATTCTTAAACCAAAGGTATTTTGAAACCGGACTATAAAAAAAGTGATATTGGATCAGCTTTTCAAAAGAAGACGTCATCATTTATAAATGATGACGGTTATAAATCTTTAAAATCTCTTTATTGGTGAATGATTGATAATGAATACTGCACATTATTGTGATTTAGTTAGTTATGTGGCTTTAGTTGTCTTTTTTTGGCTAAATTTGACTCTTTCAGCTAAAAACTAATCACTATGGCGGCCTCAAAATGTATCATGATAATATTGTTGCTGTTTTTTTCCAGGAATGGTTTCCATGCAGAGGAAAACAGGAATGATTATGTTTGGCTCAGAAGTCAATATGAAAATCTTAAAAAGAATGATTCGACGGCTTTCAGGTATTTAAATATTTATATATCAAAAGCAAAGAAGGATTCTGATTTTGCAAGGCTTTCGGAAGCTTATAAGTTTGCTGTATATTTCACTCCGTCCAACGAAGGAAAACTTTCCTATGCAGATAGTACTATCTATGTAGCATTGAGGTCAAAGCAGCCGGAACTTATCGGGGATGCCTATTTGGGCAAAGGAATCTTTTACTACTTTAACCTAAAAAAATATGAACCTGCTTTGGCAGAGTATCTAAAAGCTTATGAATACTCTAAAAATGGTAAGGATGAGTATTTACATCAAAAAATTATATACCATCTGGGTGTTGTAAAAAGCTATTTGGGATTTTATCAGGAAGCTTTAGAGCTGTTTAAACAATGCAGCACCTTTTTTGAAAAAAAGAGTAAAGAAAAACATCATCCAAATACCTTATTCAATTTTAAAAGAGGTTATTTTAATTCTATTCATCAAATGGTGATCTGTTATCGAAATCTTAAGCAATATGATATAGCTGATGACCTTGTTGAAGATGCTTTAGGACATCTTGCAGATCAGGATAACCTTTTACTTGAAAAAAGCTATCTGTTAAAATGCCGCGGCATTTCGGCATATCATCATAAAAATTATGCAGGAAGTATCCATGATTTAAATGCAGCTTTACAAGAGATGGTAAAATCGAATGATTTTTCGTGGTTATCTGTTATTTATTACTATCTGGGGAAAAACCATATGCCTGGTAATGAGAATAAAGGAGTTTATTATCTTAAGAAGGTTGATTCCATTTTCAATCGGCATACATTTATTCTACCTGAAGTAAGACCAGCATATGAAGATCTTATAATGTATTATTCAGAGAAAGGGGATCAAGAAAATCAGCTATATTATACCAAGCAGCTATTGAAGGTTGATAAGCTTATTGGCAAAGACTTCACCTACCTATCATCAAAAATACACCGGGAGTATGATGAAAGATTGCTTACCGAAAGTAAAAACAGATTGGAAAAAATGAGTTCGCGACGTATGATGTACATGCTTGTATTTATTGTGTCAACAATATTCTTTCTCTGTCTATTTATTTTGAAGTATCAGAAGGAACAACATATAAAATTGAAATATCTGCTAATGCAGGATAGATTAAATAATAAGAAATATGATGCATTAATTATTGATAAGCAAAATGCTAGTGGGAATCCTATAAAAACAGTTCTTCCTGAGGAACTTTATAGAGAATTGGATCAAAAACTTCAGCAATTTGAAATCGAAAACGGATTTAAGCAAAGGGGGTTAACGTTAGGAATATTAGCCACTAAAATGAACACTAATACATCATATCTTTCAACTTTTATCAATGAAAATAAAGGTGAAAATTTTAAGACCTATATCAATGGGCTTAGAATTTCCTATATCACACACCTACTAAATTCGGAAAGGAAATACCTCCTGTATACGATTGAAGCTCTCGCTGAAGAATCTGGTATTTCAACTCGCCAGCATTTTTCAGACCTTTTTTATGAAGTCAATGGATTAAGACCAACCGATTTTATTCGCAAAAGAAAACAAGAACTTAAAATTGAATAAATACTTTTTAGCTGTAATCTTTGTAAATTCCTTAAAAAAGGACATGGTAACAAAAACTATTTTTAAACGAACTTCACAATTGCTGGAAGATATGGACTTAAAAATTAATGAAGTCTGTGCTGATGGAAACAATCTTATCAAGATTTCAGAAAAGGCTTTACTCATCATTGATGAGTCCATAAGAAAGTTAAAGCTTTTGGTTTCCAACCATCATTTTGATCATATTGCTGAAGAGGTGTATTTTTTTAAGAAGCTAAAACCACAATTTATCTCGAAATTCATTTATTACTCTGCTGTACTGGACATCGAGTCCCATAAGCCGGCCACAGGAAATAAAATAGTAAAAAAGTACTATGAGGCTGAACAGGAGAAACTCAGGAACTTTTATACAGAGCATTCTGAATTCTATAGTTATTATAAACGGGAAGCGACCTATCTTGATCATAAAATATTTGTACGTAACTCCTATGATTTGAAAATGAAGCTATCTTCCGGGTTCTATAACTATGACCCATGTTTTACAACATCACATGATCATATGATTGCCCGATTTATTTCCAATCAGCAATTTGATCAGTATTTAAAAAAGCAGATTGAAGGCTTCAATGAAGGTACAACATCTAAAGTACTTTCTCCTCTTAACTGGTCGGGATCAAAGGTCGGGCTTATAGAGCTTATCTATGCTCTTTACCAGATGCGTTGTTTTAACGGGGGTAATATAGAATTAAGCGAAGTCATAAAATTTACAGAAAAGTCATTGGATTGTGATCTTGGCAATTTCCATAAAACCATATTTGAAATTCGTAACCGAAAGAAGGGACCCACCAAATTCCTTCAATTGGTGAGTGACAATTTGAATCACTACTTTATGAACAATGATAATGAGTAATGTAATAGATAAAACCTCAAATCTTATTGTATTTGAGGTTTCATTATTTAATCTTCTTTAATCAAATGCTGGAGACCCGGATCATTTTTTATCCGATTCATCTCATCCGTGATAATGCTAAGAATATCGGTTTTAACATTCTTGTAATTTTTGTTTATTTCTGCCTTCAGACGATCTTCACCATCTTCATCATCAAAAGAACGAATTTGTGGGATCGGATGATAATCTTTCAGCTCGGAAGAAAGTTTTGCATTATCTACAACAATTTCAGAATGAAATATTTTTTGTTCTATTCTCTGATCAAAATTATCTGAAACCGCACCCACAAAAAATCCTTGGGTTAGGGTTGAAATTTTAGAAGCGGGAATTAAATTATCTAATTGTGTTGAAATTGACGTTGAGGTATCGTTTCTGTTAATCGACATGCTCTGTCTTTTTTGAAGTACTTTTCCGAAACGCTCCGAAAGACTTTTTGCGGTTTCACCCACAACCTGGCCGCTGAAAATATTTCCAACGGTGTTTTGAATAACCTTACTTTCTTTATCCCCATAATCTCTGGTCAGTTGAGAAAAGTCCTGGAATCCAAGACAAACTGAGACTTTATTGCTTCTTGCTGTTGCGATTAAATTATCTAGCCCTCTAAAATAAATAGTAGGTAACTCATCTATGATCACTGAACTTTTAAGCCTGCCTTTTTTATTAATAAGCTTTACAATCCTAGAATTATACAATCCCAAAGCTGCAGAATAAATATTCTGACGATCAGGATTATTTCCTACACATAATATTTTTGGTTCTTTAGGATTATTAATATCCAGAGAGAAATCATCTCCTGTCATCACCCAGTAAAGCTGTGGAGATATCATTCTCGATAATGGAATTTTTGCAGATGCAATCTGACCCTGAAGTTGATCCTGTGCACCTCCCTGCCAGGCATCCATGAAAGGAGACAAGTAGTTTTCCAACTCTGAATATGAAGTTAATATGGTAAATACATCTTCATACTTTTTATTCAGCAGTTCGATAGCGTGCGGAAATGTACAATAGATCCCTTCTTTGTAAATTTTTAAAAACCAGATAATTGCTGCCAAAAGAATAATTGGACTTTCGACAAAAAAGTCTCCCTGCTTCTGTATCCAGCTTCGATTGAGATTCAACATGATGGTATAAGCAGCCTCATAAGCGTCCGAAATATCTGTCATGAAACTTGGATTTAACGGATTACATCGGTGGCTTTTACGTGGATCATCAAAATTAATGATGTAAAATTTCGGCTTTACTTTATATTTATCGCTGTGTTTCAGTAAATGATTGTAGGCAATGGATGAAAGGTCGTCGAATTTAAAATCGTAGATATACATACTAAAACCTTTCTCTATATGCTGCTTTATGTAATTGTTGATAACAGCGTAAGATTTTCCCGAGCCTGGAGTACCCAGCACAATTGAAGCTCTAAAAGGGTTAACAATATTGATCCATCCCTTGTTCCATTTTCCTTTGTAATAAAATTGAGTAGGGAGATTGATGGAATACTCATTTTCTACCAGTTTGGTTTCCTGCCAGAAACTCTCATTTTCGTTGTTGAATACATCGTCCATAAGATTGGTGCGAAGCAATCGGCTCATCCATACGCCGGCCATTAATAAGGCAATATAACCTAATGAGATCGTAATGAAATAGAGGAATATTGCTGTTTCGTGAGATAGATTTAGCAACGGTGTATTGAGGAAGAAAAGCACAAAGCCAATACTTATTACTAAGAAAATTTTTGACCAGGTTATCTTTTCATTTTTTACCCCTTTAGTTCCCAAACAACTCAAAGCCAGCAAAACCACTGCAAATACTTTGGTGTAAAGGGGATGTGAAAACAGGCCTGCCGTTCGGTCGAAATTTGCTAATATTTTATTGATGATTTCCAACGTCCAACCCCGTTCCAAAAAGAAACGATAGCAAAACCAATAAAGATGCATCAGTATCAAAAGAATACTGACTGCACGCATAAAGGCCATTATCTTGGCGAGCCCTCTTAAGTCATCCTCTCCCTGCATGATTTCATGTCTTACTGTTCAGGAATGAATTTAGAGGCTTTACAAAATTGTTATAGTAATTTGGCAGTACCTGGCTTTTTGTTGCCGTGCCTGGCTATATATTATTTCTGACTTCTTTGGCGTTTGCGTTTTTTCATCATTTCGTTGACAAAGCTTTGTCCTTCGTAATCTTCTCCTTGTAATTGGGGCAATAGACCTCCAAGTGACTCAACCCAGTTGTCTTCTTGTTTACCTGTCGTTAAGAATTCGAACAGATGGTGTGGATTTTTTAGAGGCATATCAGCAGGATGCGACGTAGATAGTTTGGGACTTGATACTTCTGGCTCTTTTATCTCTGGGTTGATATTCCTATTCCAACAGTCATTAAAGTTATTGGCAGCAAGCTCTTTTCCTAACCGTGATCCATTCCAGACTGTTTTAGAATGATGGTCTATGAATGTTACCCCATAAATTCTTCCTTTTTCATTTCTCCGAATGACCGTATCAATATGGTGTTGAGCTAATTTTCTTTTAAAATCAGACTCATTATTTGTGGACTGAAAAGTTTTAAGAATAAGAGATTTTAGACTTTCTTGTGTGGGATTATTTTTCAGATTGAGTTTACATTTCTCAAAATGTAATTGTAAGCTTTCAAGCCCGGCTGTTTTCCCAAATAGAGAAGCTTTAAGTGGATGTCCTGTCTTTTTTCCATCATCAGATAAAGGAAAATATAATAAACCCCTTTTCAATATCCCATGCAATTCACCTTCTATCTGTTCTGTAGTAATATTATAGAGAGAAAGTAATGCATTGTATTCTCCCAATGTTTGAAATTGATAATATTCAGGGAGATGGCGAATGACCGAAGAAATCTGACTTTTAACATCACCTTTTTTGTAATCTACAGAATGAAAAATTTTCTCAGTTTGCTGACTTTGTTTTTCAGTTGCCGGTTGAAGTCCGAATTCTTTTTCCAATTCCCTACAGATTTTCATCGACTTCATTTTTTCAAACTGATCAGAAATCTTTTTACCATTTTCATCTACACAAACCGAAACGATATGGATGTGGGAACGATCAATATCAGTGTGTTTGAATACCACAAAAGGCTGCTCACTATAACCCATCTCACGCATATACTGCTCCGCTATTTCTGTGTATTTTTGATCAGAAACATGGTCGCCCGGATCGGGATTAAGAGAAATATGCAGTGTATGCTTTTCAGTTTTTTGATTAGCGATCAAATAAGGTTCAAATGATTTCATCAACTGTAGCACAGAATATTGTCCATTCAGGGTTTCTATCATCTTGTTGGTCAAAAGAATTTCTCCTTTCTCCTGCTGTATCTTGGTATTATTGTATGACAAAACTCCAAAAAGATTGTTGCTTCTACCAATTTTTGCGATCATTCTACCTTATTATTTTGTAGATTTTTTTGATGAAATTCTTCGGTAATCTTAATGACATTTTTAAAAATTTCAATCATTTCTACCGTTTGCTTTTCTAACTTATACAGAAAAGATGCTGCTTTCTTTTCAGAAAAATGAATGTAAAGAATCTTTACGATCTGATTGTAATTGACGCCTACATTACGAAACTGACTATGAAAAGAAGTCAAACGCATATAAAAATCCAAACTTCCCTTATCAATTTTTATAGTTTTTATGGGTTTGTCAAAGATGCATGACGTTATAAAATGAGCTTTAACCTTCATTCCTGACTGATCAAAAAGTTCAAGAAATCGGGAATGCTCGACTTCATTCAAAGAGATGGTATATCTAATCTTGGCAGGATCAACTTTAGGTCGTCTTCCTCCCTTTTTCTGTTCTTCATTGTTTTTATCATTCATAATCTTCTACTTTAATATATAAACACCGACTTCGGAGGTTGTTTTTCTGCTCCCTGCAAGGGCAAGTTGTTTTTAGCATCGGAAATCATTCCGAGATGCTCAAAACACAACTTGCCCCTTTCGGGTGAAAGGATAACTCCTAAGATTATAGTGGATTTGATCTCTTGAAATCTCGTATACAAAGGAGTGCATTGTAAAGACTCTTTAATTCTAAATCAACATCGGCTTCTTTTACAAAGTAACAATCAATTGATAATGAATGCTCTGTATATCATAAAGCCAAACAATGACATATCACGCCAAAGAAAGAATATCACCTTTTAGCAGCAATTTTATACGTGTTATTTGTACAGGGAAGTTATCCGGAGTGCCATCAAAAGGTCTTGCTCAGTTTCCTGAAAGCCTGCAGGCCTGAAATCAAGAGAGCCGGCACGAAACCCGTCAGAACTTATATAGGGCTGGAAATACAGCTTTCTTTCAGGATTGATTGATTGATTGATTGATTGATTGATTGATTGATTGATTTAAATCTAGATAGAGTGATGGGTTGTTTTCAGTCGATCAAGATAGCCAGCCAGTGATGCTGATGGCATCCAATCACTACACTTTAGTACAATAGTAAACAATTAATTAATTGAAGTTTAACTCAAAAATTAGGAAATATGAACACAAAAAAAAGACCATGTATTATTGCTTTCTCCACTCAAAAAGGAGGAGTAGGAAAAAGTACTTTTACAGTGCTTACAGCAAGTATTCTTCATTACCGCTTAGGCTATAATGTGGCGATTTTCGACTGCGATTTTCCGCAGTACAGTCTGATCCAAATGCGTGAACGGGATTTAAAGACAGTGATGAAAAATGAAGCGTTAAAGAAAATGGCTCATCAGCAATTTACAACCATTAATAAAAAAGCCTATCCAATTTTTCAATCAAAAGCTGATACAGTGCTGGAAGAGATTGAGCAATATTTAGACGAGTTGGATACTGCTCCTGATTTTATTTTTTTAGATTTGCCGGGAACAGTGAATACTGCAGGTATTTTAAAAACATTAGCCAGTGTCCATCATATTTTTTCGCCGATTACAGCAGATCGGTTAGTGTTGGAAAGTACCTTAAGTTTTACAGATGTTCTGACCAATGTTTTAATGAAAGAAAAATATACAGAGATTAAAAGTATTCAACTATTTTGGAATCAGGTTGATGGAAGAGAAAAGACTGTTTTATATAATAATTATAGCCAAGTGATTAAAGAATTGGGGCTGCGGCTCATGGAAACTACCATTACTGATAGCAAAAGATTTCGTAAAGAGGGTGAGGCGCTGACTAAAACAATTTTTCGTTCTACACTGCTGCCGGCTGATCCCAAATTAATGTCTTTATGTCGGTTTGATCAATTTATGGAAGAGCTTTTACAAATTATCAAGGTACAAGAGTATGGAAAATGAAAAAAAGAAGATGGAAGATAATAGTATAGATGAACACTATCTGATGTCCATCATGGCTGGTAATACAAAGAAAGAATCGCCAATCCTTGAATCAGAACAGCCAAAAGAAAAACTGATGGTAAGGCAGAAATCGAGAAATAAAAAAAATGAGGAAATTACATACGTTGAGCAATTCCTTACCTATCATACGATGACTAAACGTGGGGATAAGAGTATTTATATACGGGCAGAGTATCATGAGCGTCTTTCCCGCATTATCCAAATCATTGCAGATGACCAGATCCCTTTATATGCGTATTTGGATAATATTTTGGCCTATCATTTCGGAATGTTTGAAAAAGAAATTACAGATGATTTCAATAGTAAATATCGTCCCATTTTTTAATATGAATAGTTATGGAACAACTTGTCATCATAGGTTTATTAATTATTATAGTTTTACTTCTCCTGGAAAAGAAGTTATCACGGAGAAAAGCTCAGGAAGAAAAAAAGTATACTCAGTTTAATTTGCCTTCTATTATTGGAGATACAAAAAAAGAAGAGAGACAATCAGTGCCATCATATGCTGATCAACGCCAGAGTGAAAATAATAAAATGGGGGTGCCTATTTTTGAATCAGAAACCAACAGCCAAGGATTTGACAATAACGATCTGAAGAAAAATTTGGATCAAATATTAGTCAGAAGTGAAGTCTGGGAAGAAAAGGAAGAGGACTGGGTTGATGAGATGGAAATAGAAGTTGAAAGCGGTTTTGCCACGGGGGTTACCTTTCAGGAATTGAATACTGTGAGTCAGTTTTTCCAACAGGATGTATTGGATCCTGATGTTGAAAATGAAGCAGCCTATATTATTCAAAAAATTCAAGGAACCGAGCTTTTCAATCTTTTAGAAAAATCATTGGGAGAAGCGTCAAGAAGAGTAGATCATTTATTGAGTAAAAATTATCAGAATGATGGGACGCCAATCTCTTCTCAACTTCATAAAGGACTGGATGGTTTTGATATTGGGGAGTTTGTTTAAACAGACTCCCTTTTTTTTGTATGAATCAGACTGAAAAGTCTGATTTTTTTATGCAAAAAACTGAAGAAAAGGTCATCCAAAGCCAAATTATACCTATTGCAGACACTTAAAAATTAGCCGGTTTTTCCACAGCACATTTGCTCCTGAATCCTGCAGGGAGCAGGGTCTCATTAACCAATTTAAATATTAAAAAATGGAGAAACAGAGAAAAAAACTGCTGTATGCAAGTTTGGCACTTTTCCTAAATACAGGTGTATTTGCACAAGGTAATGGCAGTGCCGGAATCAATGAGGCCACACAGATGGTCACCTCTTATTTTGAACCGGCTACCCAATTAATTTATGCTATTGGTGCGGTAGTCGGATTGATTGGAGGCGTCAAGGTTTACAATAAGTTCAGTAGTGGAGATCCCGACACCAGTAAAACAGCTGCCAGCTGGTTTGGTGCATGTATATTCCTGATTGTAGCTGCTACCATCCTACGTTCATTCTTCCTTTAAAAATCTTCGATTATGAATATATATCATATCAATAAGGGAATAGGACGGACGGTAGAGTTCAAAGGGTTGAAGGCACAATACCTGTTTATTTTCGCAGGTGGTTTGTTAGGATTACTGGTCTGCATGATGATCATGTATATGGCTGGTGTCAATACTTATTTGTGTTTGGTCATAGGTGGAGCCAGTAGTGGTCTTTTGATCTGGCAGACTTTCGCCCTGAATGGAAAATACGGAGAGCATGGTCTGATGAAAATGGGAGCTCAGAAAAAACATCCCAAATATATCATTAGTCGCAAGAGTATTTACCGCTATCTGCACACTAACCGTAAAAAAACTTCAGTATGAGAAATTCTTCTAAATCGGCAACGTTGGAGAGTAAATTTCCACTGCTTGCTATAGAAAATGATTGCATTATTTCAAAAGATGCAGACATTACGGTTTGTTTTAAGGTCAGACTTCCAGAATTATTTACGATTGCCTCGGCTGAGTATGAAGCAATTCATTCAGCATGGTTCAAGGCGATTAAAACGCTTCCTGACTATACCGTCGTTCATAAACAGGACTGGTTTATCAAGGAAAATTATAATCCTGATCTTTCGAGAGAAGATCAAAGCTTTCTTTCCAAATCTTTTGAAAGGCATTTCAATGAAAGACCTTTTTTAAATCATTATTGTTATCTGTTCATTACGAAGACCTCCAAGGAAAGAATACGGATGCAGAGTAATTTTTCATCTTTATGTAAAGGCAAACTGATTCCAAAGGAGATTAAGGACAAAGAGGTAATCAGCCGTTTTCTGGAGGCTGTCGATCAGCTTGAGCGGATTATGAATGATAGTGGTTATATCCATTTGGAAAGAATGACCGAGGATGAAATTTCAGGTACTGCAGAAAAATCAGGACTTCTGGAACAGTATCTCACTTTATCTCGTGAAACCTATCCATCATTACAGGATATTAAGCTAGGCTCGGAAGAAATGCGGATCGGCAACAACCGTCTCAGTATGCATACCTTATCGGATACCGATGATTTGCCCGGTACTGTTTCATCTCACAGCAGATATGAAAAGCTAAGTACAGACCGTAGTGACTGTTTGCTGTCTTTTGCATCTCCAGTAGGGCTGCTACTAAGCTGCAATCACCTATATAATCAATATTTGTTTATTGACAACAGTGATGAAAACCTGTCTAAGTTTGAAAAATCTGCAAGAAATATGCATTCCCTGGCAAGGTATAGCAGAGCCAATCAGATCAATAAGGAATGGATTGAAAAGTATTTGAATGAAGCACATTCTTTTGGTTTACAATCGATACGTGCCCACTTTAATGTGATGTCCTGGTCTGATAATTCGGCTGAGTTGAAGCAAATAAAAAACGATACAGGAAGTGCTTTAGCTTTGATGGAATGTAAGCCTCGTCATAACACTACGGATACAGCCACTCTGTACTGGGCAGGAATTCCCGGAAATGCAGGCGATTTTCCGAGTGAGGAAAGTTTCTACACATTTATTGAGCCGGCACTTTGCTTCTTTACTGAGGAAACGAACTATCAGGATTCTCCTTCTCCTTTTGGAATCAAGATGGCAGACCGCCTCACAGGGAAGCCGATCCACTTAGATATTTCAGATCTTCCCATGAAACAGGGAATCATTACAAACAGGAACAAGTTTATCCTTGGACCTTCAGGAAGTGGCAAATCCTTTTTCACGAACCATATGGTCAGACAGTATTATGAGCAAGGAGCTCATGTTCTGCTTGTCGATACCGGAAATTCATATCAGGGATTGTGTGAACTGATCAAAGCTAAAACAAAAAGGAAGGATGGAGTCTATTTCACTTATACAGAGGACAATCCAATTGCCTTCAATCCATTTTATACTGATGATGGAGTTTTTGATATCGAAAAGCGTGAAAGTATTAAAACGCTGATTCTCACCTTATGGAAAAGAGATGATGAACCGCCAACCCGATCAGAAGAAGTAGCATTGTCCAATGCGGTAAGCGGCTATATTGAAATGATTAAGACCAACGAGCAACATCCCTCATTTAATGGATTCTATGATTATGTCAAGGAGGATTATCAAAAAGTGTTGGAGCAGAAAAAAGTCAGGGAAAAAGACTTTGATATTGCCAACTTTCTCAATGTATTGGAGCCTTATTATAGGGGTGGGGAATATGATTACCTGCTCAATTCCGAAAAGCAGCTGGATCTGCTGTCCAAGCGTTTCATTGTTTTTGAAATCGATGCCATTAAAGATCATAAGATTCTGTTTCCCATTGTGACCATTATCATTATGGAAGTTTTTATCAATAAGATGAGAAGATTGAAAGGAATTAGAAAACTGATTCTCATTGAAGAAGCCTGGAAAGCAATTGCCAAAGAGGGGATGGCAGAGTATATCAAATACCTGTTCAAGACTGTCAGAAAGTTTTTCGGAGAAGCCATTGTAGTGACTCAGGAGGTCGATGATATTATTCAGTCACCTATTGTAAAGGAAAGCATCATTAATAATTCAGACTGTAAGATTCTTCTGGATCAGCGAAAATACATGAATAAGTTCGATGACATTCAGGCAATGCTCGGACTAACGGATAAAGAAAAATCTCAGGTATTATCTATCAATATGAACAATGATCCGAAGCAACTGTACAAAGAGGTTTGGATCGGATTGGGTGGAACGCACTCGGCGGTGTATGCCACAGAAGTATCAACTGAGGAATATCTTGCGTACACCACCGAAGAGACAGAAAAGATGGAAGTAATGAATCTTGCATCAGAACTTGATGGCAATGTCGAGCATGCCATCAAGAGGATTTCTCTAAAAAGAATCAAATCAACCAAAGACAATTAATCAACACCTATTTACAACAATGAAAAATTTAATTATTAAAATAGTAGTGGTGGCATTCTTCGCCACCTTCACCTTTGCAAAAGCACAATTTGTCGTTACCGATCCTGCTAATCTTGCATCAGGTATTTTAAACTCTGCCAATGAAATTGTGCAGACTTCATCAACCGTATCGAACGTAGTAAAAAACTTTAATGAAGTAAAGAAAGTTTACGAACAAGGCAAGGAATATTACGATAAGCTGAAAGCGATCAATAATTTGGTAAAAGATGCCAGAAAAGTGCAACAGACTGTTTTGCTTGTAGGGGATGTTTCCGAGATGTATGTCAATAATTTCGGTAAAATGCTGAATGACCCGAATTTTAATGCACAGGAATTATCTTCCATAGCCAATGGTTATTCTGCGTTACTCACTGAAAGTACTGAGCTACTTAAAGAACTGAAAGAAATTATTACCTCTAATGGTCTTTCTTTAAATGATAAAGAAAGAATGGATGTCATTGATCGAGTGTACAAAGAGGTCAAGGAATACCATAATCTTGTCAGATACTATACCAACAAAAATATTTCAGTGAGCTATCTGAGAGCTAAAAAGCAGAACAATACCAAAAGAGTATTGGATTTGTATGGAACATCTAACCAAAAATACTGGTAATATGGAGCCTACGAATTTACATGAAGTTCTACGATCAGTATATGAGGAAATGATGCCTTTGTGTGCTGATATGGCGGCTGTTGCAAAAGGGGTTGCGGGTTTAGGAGCTTTGTTTTATGTAGCCATCAAAGTTTGGCAGGCCTTAAGCCGTGCTGAGTCCATTGATCTGTTTCCAATGCTCAGACCCTTTGCCATAGGGATCTGCATCATGTTTTTTTCAACCTTGGTATTGGGAAGTATCAATGGTGTTCTGAGCCCTATTGTTCAGGGAAGTCATTCGATGTTGGAAAGTCAGGTTTTGGATTTGAATGAATTACAACAGAAAAAAGACCTTCTGGAGAGAGAAGCTATGCTTAGAAATCCGGAGATGGCTTATCTGATTTCCAATGAAGAGTTTGATAAAAAGCTGGAAGAACTGGGATGGTCACCTTCTGATCTGGTAACCATGTCCGGTATGTATATAGAAAGAGAAATGTTTGCTATCAAGAAAGACATACGGGATGGTTTCAGAGAGTTTCTGGAAATTCTTTTTCAGGCAGCCGCATTGGTCATTGATACGATAAGAACATTTTTTTTGATTGTACTTTCTATATTGGGTCCCATTGCTTTTGCAATTTCAGTCTGGGATGGCTTTCAGACCACTTTAACGCAATGGCTGACAAGGTACATCAGTGTTTATCTCTGGCTTCCTGTTGCTGATATTTTCAGTTCTATACTGGCTAAAATACAGTCACTCATTTTGGAGCGGGATATTGAAATGCTGGCAGATCCCACCTTTATTCCGGATACTTCCAATACGGTTTACATCATCTATATGGTGATCGGAATTATAGGATACTTTACGGTACCTACTGTTACAGGCTGGGTAATTCAGGCGGGAGGGGCAGGAAACTTTATGCGAAATGTCAATCAGACCGCCTCAAAGTCGGGAAATATTGCTGGAGCGGCAGCAGGCTCAGCAACAGGTAATATTTCAGGAAGGTTATTAAAATAAAAATACAGTACTATGGAATTTAAATCATTAAAGAATATTGAGAGTAGCTTCAAGCAGATCCGTTTGTTTACACTGGTTTTTACTCTACTGTGTTTTGGAGTTGTAGGAGTTGTTGTTTTTAAATCATATCAGTTTGTTGAAGAGCAGCGCCAGAAGATTTATGTATTGGATAACGGCAAGTCTCTGATGGTTGCTCTGTCTCAGGATATGTCGATCAACAGACCTGTTGAAGCCAGAGAACATGTCAGAAGATTTCACGAACTGTTTTTTACGGTAGCACCTGATAAAAATGCTATTGAAAGCAATGTCAAAAGAGCATTCAATCTTGCTGATCAATCTGCATTTAATTATTATAAAGACCTTCAGGAAAAAGGATATTATAACCGAATTATTTCAGGGAACATCCAGCAGAGAGTGGAGGTAGACAGCTTAGCTGCAGACTTTGACAGTTATCCATATACCGTAAAAACCTACGCCAGACAATTTATCATTAGATCAAGCAACCTTACCATAAGAAGTCTGATTACAAACTGCTCATTGGTTAATTCAGTAAGGTCTGACAGCAATCCTCAGGGATTTACCATTGAGAAATTCAACGTCCTTGAAAACAAAGATATTGAAACCGTTGAACGCTAAAACTCCCCTTATGAAAAGTATAAGAGATAAAATAGAATATTACGTCTTGCAAGCTGATAATCAGTGGAAAATTCTTCCTATTAAGAGGCAAAGATTATTAACCAAGCTTTTTTTCGGAGGATATACTTTGCTCACTTTACTGGTAATTGTTAGCATCTGCATATCGACAAGTCAGAGAAATAATGAAATATCGATCAATCATATTGATGGAATTTCTAGGAGCCTTCAAATGAAGGATACAATACAGGCTGATAAGATTAACTCATTAATTAAGAAATAGAAGGATGAAAGATTCTGAAAAAATAAAAATTACAGAAGATGACCTACTTCAGAATGATAATGGGGTAGGAGATCATCCCAGAGCGAAATGGGAGCAGCTTAAAAAGCCAATGATTTATTGTTTAATGACTTTATTATGTGCGATTTGTTTATATCTGATTTTTAAACCAAAAACAAATAATACGATTGTTGCAGAGGAAGGGCTTAATGCTGCAATTCCCCATGCAAAAGACGGTCAGTTGCAGTCGGACAAGCAGAAAGCTTATGAGCAGCAACTTTTGGAACAAAAAACTGAAGAAAAGAGAAAGGCCCTCACTATATTATCTGATTATTGGACAGATGAAAGTGATGTTAATCAAAATTCCGGATCATCCTTATCTGCCAATAAATCAGGTGATTTATCACGTTCAGATCAGAATGCGGTAAACAGTTATCGAAATGCACAACAGACCTTAGGTTCTTTCTATCAGCAGGATAATCAGGAAGTCAATGATTTAAGAAAGGAAATTTCCAGATTGAAAAAGGACGCAATACAGAATAATTCTGTTCCTGCAAGTCTTGGAATCAACGATCAGTTGGAGCTGATGGAAAAATCCTACCAGATGGCAGCTAAATACCTTCCTTCCGCTTCGAAAGAAGGGACTCTATCAAAGGAAGAAGAAGAAACAAATCCATCGAATGAAAAGAAGGTCAAGCTTACCGCAGTGAAAGCTGCCCATTCCAGAATAGTTTCATCCTTGTACAGGGAACCATCTGACAGTGCTTTTATTCTAGGGTTGAATCATAATAGATTTTTTGATGTACCAAGTGATAAAAAAAAATCAAGTCAACCTAAGAATGCGATAAAGGCTATTGTTTCTGAAACCAAAACATTAGTGAATGAAAGCTCATTATCAATCATGCTTTCAGAAGGTATGCAGTTGGATCGGATAGAGATTCCATCTGGGACAGTGCTCATCGGCACTTGTAAATTTCAAGGGGGAAGACTTCAGCTAAAAGTGAGTTCAATTGAATATCGAGGCAGTATTTATCCGGTGGAAATTAATGTATATGACAATGATGGCCAGCCAGGACTGAATGTTCCTTATTCACCAGAACAAAATGCAGTCAATGACATGATAGCGAATATGAGTCAGACTTCAGGAACTAATATAATGATGACCCAATCAGCCGGGCAGCAGATTGCATCGGATCTAAGCAGGGGAGTGATACAGGGAGTGTCCGGTTATTTTCAGAAAAAAGTCAGACAACAGAAGATAACGGTAAAAGCGGGCCATCAGATTTTACTTGTGCCAAAGAATAACTAATTAAATTAATAAAAAATGAACACACTAAAGAGCCATTATATTTTAGGAATTCTACTGCTGCTCATCATAAGCAGCAGGTCATTTGCTCAGGATTCCACCACTTCTTACCTTCCTTTAGAGCAAGCACGATTGATACCGTACAGAATGGAGGTTACCTATAATAAAACATCACATCTCTTATTTCCCTCACCCATTCGATATGTTGATCTTGGAAGCGATCTCTTGGTTGCCAATAAGGCAGAACCTATTGGAAATGTCCTCCGGGTTAAGTCGTCAGTAAGAGATTTCGAAGAAGAAACTAATTTTTCAGTCATTACTGAAGACGGGAAATTTTACAGTTTTGATGCATTCTACAGTCCTTATCCGACAGTAGTTAGTTATGATTTATTAAAACTGCAGAGAGATACGGAACGACAATATGCAACAGATGTTTTATTTGAAGATCTTAAAGGAAGCTCATCTATGCTGACAGAGCTTATTATGGAAAATCTTTACCAGAAAAACAATAGAACTATTAAGCATATTGTTTCCAAAAGCTATGGAATTCAATTCTCGGTCAGGTCACTACATGTCAATGATAACAAGTTATATTTCACCTTGGAGGTTGAAAACTCCAGTAATGTGTCATATACTATTGAATGGGTCAACTTCAAGATTGTTGACAAGAAGAACTTAAAACGTACGGTTGCTCAGGATAAGCTATTAGAACCTATTCGAGTTTATTTTCCTACAATGACGGCTTCCGATCATTCGAACATGTTAGGAATTTATCTATTAGATCAGTTTACGCTCCTAAAGGATCAGATTTTGGAGATCGAAATTCTGGAAAAGAGTGGGGGAAGACATCAGAAAGTACAGCTTGAAAATAAAGACCTAATTCACGCAAGGCTCATTAACAGTTTAAACATAAAAACGAAATAAGATGTATAAAATATTTTTAACAGTAATTTTTATGCTTACAGCGAGTATTAAAACATTTGCCCAGCAAATGATTCCAAAGCAAAAGGGTGTTGAATTTGCTTATTCAGTATTTTCGCAATCCCCCAAAAAGCAAAACTATGCTTTAAACGTTGGGGTCATTTCTTACGTACGAAATGGTAGTTACTTTTTTGGACTGGCAGAATATGGTAGAAAGTATTATGAATACACCAACTACGAAATCCCGATAGAGATGTTCCTGTTCAATGGAGGTTACAGTTTTTACTTGTGGGGAGACTTTATGCGAAATGTCAATCTTAATCTTGGAATTGGAGGTTTGGCAGGTTATGAACAGGTAAATAGAGGTAATAAAGTGATTGAGGACGGTTCAATGCTTGACTCAACAGACAACTTTATTTATGGAGTTGGTGGTAAGCTTTCTTTTGAAAGTTATCTGACGAGACATTGGGTCTTTTTAATTAACGGGCAGTTGCGCTTTTTAAAAAACAGTCAGCAGGGGCAGATTCATTCCCTATTCGGTTTTGGAATAAGATATAATTTTTAAAATAATATAAAATGAAAAATATAATTGATAATACTTTTAAGATACTGTTCAGGTATGGCTTATTTCTATTCGTCGTGGGTTTTATATTACACTCATGTCAGAATGATGATTTAGAAATTCAACAGAGTTTTCCATTTGAGGTAGAGGTGATGCCAGTTCAGAAGTACATCGCTAAAGGTGAAACAGTAGAAATCCGATGTCGTATTATATCCACTGGAAATTATGCAGGAACTGCCTATTCGATACGATATTTTCAATCCGACGGAGCGGGTAATCTCAGATTATTTAACGATCCACCTTTTGCTCCAAATGATTTCTATCCTTTAACTGAGAAGGAATTCAGGTTGTACTATACTTCTGAATCCACTGTATCGCAAAGTTTTGATATTTGGATCTCAGATAATATGGGAAATAAGCAGAAAGCCAGTTTTCAGTTTAATCCTCAAAGTACGGGGACGTTGTAGATAGATTTTATATAAAATGTAATATACTTAGGCTATTTCATCAGAAATAGCTTTTTTTTGCCATTCAAAGCTATAAGAAATAGCCAGAGAAACTAATCGTAACCTTTTTGAAAAAAAATTAACCTAGATTTTTTTTCAATAGGGTTACTCTAACAATTTGCGAAAAGACGTTTTTGACCAAAGGAAGGAATTGTCTTTTCGCCGATATGTAAATAAGCGACAATTCACAATTGTCGCTTGCTTTAAGTAATTATAATTCATATTTATAGATGACCGTCATCGGCAAATGATAGGTAATCTGTTGAGGTTAAAATGCAATGATCCAGTAATTTGATATTTAAAAATTCTGATGCATTTTTTATGCTCTGAGTAATTTTCAAGTCCTCCGCTGAGGGTTTTAAATTACCTGACGGGTGATTATGTGCTAAAATTATCGCAGTTGCATTGCACAAAAGGGCTGCTTGCATAATAATTCTTACATCAACTATTGTTGAAGAAATACCTGATTCGGATATTTTCTTTATCCCTAAAACTTTGTTTGCCTGATTTAAATACAGTGCAAAAAATGATTCTCTGTAATCTATTTCTTCAAGGTCAAAGTATTGACGGAATACATCAACAGCATCAAGTGAGCAGCTTATTAATTTTTCAGAGTTGCCTTTTCTTGAATAACTTAGTTTTATTTCATTGACAATATTAAAATCCATGTGATTGCTCTTATACGGCAGAGACTTGAATTTCCCGTACTTGTTATATTTTTAACTTGTTTTCAGTCTCTTTTCCGATTAACTCCTTAAAAGCCTTTCAAGCTTCGCTGAATATTTTTCAAAAGAAAAACCGGAAAAAAGAAAGCAGATATAAAGTGTTGCCAAAGAATAAAAACCAAAAGGAAACGGAATAATTGGAGGGTACCTTTAGGGAGGAAACCGTTTATGCCGTAGTCTTTTGGAGGCACAACGATGGCTGACAACAATACCTTAGCTGCCTTTTTACCGGTTATTTTTGAAAATATCAGAACATTAAATAAAAAATCCTGTAAAAAATACAGGATATAAAATTTCGTTATAGTAACAAGATGGTGATCTAATTTGTAAACGGGAGTTTTTTTAATATGGTTTATCATAAAAATTGCCAGATAGTCGAGATTAGCTGATGTAAGAATTTGAAAATAAATTATTGTGTAACTTCCCTGGACGAATCAAATCGTACTAATTTACTAATGTGTACAAATGAATAATGAACTTATTGAAATACGCAATGGTGTCTCGTAATTCTGATTCAGATAAAAAGACCTTTATTAATACTTTATCAGTAATAATAAAAGGAATCATAGAAAGAATTTTATTTAACTCTAAGAGGTTATAATTTTTATTATAGAATTATTGTTTATTCTATGTCAGGTCGTCCAGTTCAAGTTTTAATCGGTCAGCTTCAATAAGTTGCTTTAATTCTATCTCATCGGGTAGGTAAGTTCTATATTTACTTGCAAACAGTTTTTCATTTTCAGACATAACAGAATATTTTACCACTGTTTCATCTTTTTCAGTGCATAAGATTATACCAATAGTAGGATTGTCATCATCTCCTTTTTTAAGATCATTATACATTCTAACGTACATATCCATCTGTCCGATAGCTTCGTGGGTTAATTTATGTGTTTTTAAATCAACAAGGACAAAACATTTTAGATAATAATTATAGAAAACAAGATCTATGAAAAAATCGGAAGTATCGGTAACAATATGCTGTTGTCTTGCAACAAATGCAAAACCTTTTCCTAATTCCATCAGGAATTTTTGCAAGTGAGAGATAAGTGCTGTTTCTATTTGAGTTTCTGTCTGTGTGGTATCAGTGGGCAATCCAAGAAATTCAAATATATAGGGATCTTTGATAAAAGATGAAACTTCTTTCTCATCATTATTATCAGGAAATTTTAATAATCTGCCCAAATATTGACTGTCAATATTTCGTTGCAATGTTCTTGTATTCCAGTTACCTTCAATGGCGTGATTTACGTACTGAATTCTGTGATCAGGGTTGTCAATTCTGCTAATAATCCTATAATGAGTCCAACTCAATTCGGTACGCACTGCGTTCCAAATTGGAAAAGAGCTAAAGAATGCTCTCATATTATTCAGATTTCTTTCATTGAAACCTTTGCCAAACTCAAGAGATAGTTGGTTCGCTAAGTTTTTAAGTATATGTTTTCCATAACCTGCACGTTTTTCGCCATTTTGCTCATCCTGAACAATGAGTTTACCGATTTCCCAATACATGTTTAATAATATTGTATTAGTTGTTCTGTAAAGACTTGATTTTGAATCGACAATAATTTTGGCAATAGAATGATAAAGTTCTTGTTTAGGCTCCAGATGTTGTTCTTTCATGTTTTCAAAGTTACAAAAATTAGAAGTTTTTAATAAAAAATACTGTCGTTAAATAACTGTAAAAGAAGGCCATCAAGTACACGACAAAGACACTTCAAAAGATTCCAGGAATGATGATTTTAAATTAATGGTGATTTATAATCATTAAGCCAATCATTATGAAAAATCATCATAGAGAAAACAAAAAAGTTCTATATTCTGAGAGTAAAAAATATATCCCATCTATTGAATTAAAAAAGATTTCTCCTCAAAAAGCATTGCATTTGCTAAGAAAAGCTGGCTACGATATTAATGAAGAGCAATCCGAAGAAATAATGGAATTTATATATATTATTGTAAAACTTACCTTAAAAGAATTTTTTACATCTGACTGATAATTTGTATCTTAGCGATATATCGGAATGATGAATTTCTGCCGCATCAGTTTTGTTTTGATGCCAATCTAACTCAATTTTAACGAAATTATTACAATTATGGTTATTGCAGATCTGTATATAAGAGTATCTACCGATGAACAAGCTGAAAAAGGTTATTCACAAAGAGATCAGGATGAGCGATTACGGAAGTATTGTGCTAATAGCAATATATTGATCAACAAAATAATTTATGAAGACCATTCAGCTAAAAGCTTTGAACGTCCTGAGTGGAAAAAATATCTTCTCGAAATCAAAAAAAAGAGCCATAAAAGCAGTTTGGTTCTGTTCACAAAGTGGGATCGATTTAGCCGTAATACGGGTGATGCCTATCAAATGATCAGTCTCCTTCAAAAAAACCATATCATTCCTCAGGCGATTGAGCAGCCTTTGGATATGTCGGTTCCTGAAAATAAGTTAATGTTGGCTATTTATTTATCAACTCCTGAAGTGGAAAATGACCGAAGAGCATTAAATACTTTCCATGGAATGCGAAGAGCAAAAAAAGAGGGGCGATTGATGGGAATTGCTCCTTATGGATATATCAACAGAAGTCATGAAGATGGTAAAAAATATATTGCAATTAAGGATCCGGAGGCTTCCAATATTATCTGGGCATTTAATGAAGTTTCCAAAGGTCATATTCCTGCTGACCATGTAAGGCAGCAAATGAATAAAAGAGAGGGAGTATCAATGTCAAGAAGCGCTTTCGCCAAAGCTATGAGAAACCCTGTTTACTGCGGGAAGATCTATATTGAAGACTATAAACAAGAGGAGGCTTATTACACTGAAGGAAAACATGAGGCATTGATTAGTGAACGATTGTTTAATCAGGTTCAACACATTATGGACAAAAAAAGAAAAGCAGAGGGTCCTGGTGGAAGAGTTCTTGGAAACGAACGCTTTCCCCTTAGAGGCCTTCTGGTCTGTCCAAGGTGTGGAAAGAATCTTACGGCAAGCGGAGCAAAAGGAAAGTCTAAAACCTATTATTACTATCATTGCCATTATAAGTGCGGATTCAGGTTTGACTCTGACAAGTTAAATGAACTCTTTGAGCTTGAAATTTCTAAACTGGAATACAATCCTATCATCAAAGAACTTATGAAGGAGATACTTTTAGATAATTATAAACAATTCACCTATGATATAGAAGCTAAAAGAAAGTCAATTTCAAAAGAGATCAACTTTCTTAATGAAAAGGTCGCGAATGCAAGAGATAAATATCTTATTGATAAACTGGATGAAGAAGATTATAAAGAGATCAAAAGAATCACAAAATCACAAATTGAACAATTGGAACAGGAACTTCAGCAAATGGTTTTGGATAGCAAGGAACTTGACATTAGAACAAAAATAGAAAATGCACTTGACGGGATGGAAAACCTTGCAAACCTTTATCAGCAGGGAGATCTTCAAACAAAAAGGACGATTGGGTGTTTGATATTTCCCCAAAAAGTCGAATTTGACGGAAAAAGTTTTCAAACACCTAAAATGAATATTGTTGCTCAGTGTATCTACCAGTATAACAACGGATTAGGAAATAAAAAAAACCGACATCGAAGAGTGAAATCTTCAAATGTCGGTCTTGTGACCTCGACAGGATTCAAACCTGTAACCTTCTGAGCCGTAATCAGATGCGCTATTCAGTTGCGCCACGAGGCCGTTTGTTATGTTGTCGTTTAACGGTTGCAAATATACCACTTTTTTCCGTTCTTTGAAACATGAAAAAGAAAATTTTACTTTTATTTACGGTATTTTCGCTAATTGCCTGTAAAAGAGAATCAAAAATTTCGTCCTCAGATTGGACAAATATCTCAAATCGTACCCAATACAAGGAACAAGATGGAAGTTTGGAGCTGAAATCGGGAAATTTCACCTATAATTTCAAGCAAAATCAAACACCTTTCAAGAAAATTATCTTGCTTAATGCAAGTATGGCAGGGTATATTTCAGAGCTTGGAGCTGAAAATTTGATCATTGGAGTGTCTAGTCCCGAGTATATTTATTCAGAAAAAATACAGAATCTGATTAAAGAAGGAAAAATTCAGAATGTAGGAAGTGATCAGAAGTATGACGTGGAGAAAATTATTTCCATGAAGCCTGATGCGATTTTCACCAACTATATTGCAAGTTTTGACAATGCCTATCAGCTATTAAAGAACAACGGTATTCAGGTGATATTCCTGGATGAGTATATGGAGCAGCAGCCATTACAGAAAACAGCTTATGTAAAAGTGTTCGGAGAACTTTTTGGAAAAGAAAAAGAAGCCGAAGCTAAATACCAGGAAATAGAGAAAAATTATAATGCTCTGAAGAAACTGGCTTTAACGGCAAAAGAAAAACCTGTTGTACTGGCGAATGAAATGTATGGTGATATTTGGTATCTTCCTGGTGGAAATACTTCCGTAGCTCACTATATTGCTGATGCTAATGCTGCTTATATTATGAAAGATAATAAGGATGAAAAAGCCTTAACCATGAGTTTTGAAGAAGTTTTTGCTAAGACCAGTGGCGTTCAGTACTGGGTAAATGCAGGAAATCACACTTCAAAAAAAGAAATGCTGAAGATGAATTCTTTTTACGGAAAACTAGATGTATTCAATACAGGGAAGTTGTATACTATGGCTGGAAAAGAGAGACAGAAAGCCAACGATTTCTTTGAAAGTGGTGTGGTAAGAGCAGATTTGATCCTTAAAGATTATATTAAAATCTTTCATCCTGAACTTTTACCGGATTACCAACTTACTTATATGAAAGAATTGCAGTAAATCGGACTATTTGCTTATTTTTGCCTTTCCTTTTTATAAAGTTATGTGGAAAAGAATTAAACAATTTATTTTCATCGTTCTTGTGCTGAACGTGGTTTTTATCATTTGGGGAAGATTTTTTAATCCACCCATTACCCTTACGCAGATAGGAGGTCTTTTTGAGTACGGAAAATTACACAGAGATTATATTTCCTATGATGAAATGGGAAGCAATGTAAAAAAAGCAGTGATTGCTTCAGAAGACCAGAAATTCTTTGATCATGATGGTTTTGATTATACAGCCATTGAAAAAGCAATGAAGTATAATGAAAAAGGGAAAAAAATAAGAGGCGGAAGTACGATCTCCCAGCAGACGGCCAAAAATGTCTTCCTTTGGCAGGGCAGAAGCTGGGTAAGAAAAGGGCTGGAAGCCATCTATACTTTTATTATTGAAAAAGTATGGAGTAAAGATATTATCCTTGAAAGATACCTGAATTCCATTGAAATGGGACAGGGAGTATTTGGTGTAGAAGCAGCAGCACAATATTATTTTGGTAAATCATCCAAAGATCTGAGCACTTCAGATGCAGCCTGGATTGCTGCTGTACTGCCGAATCCAAAGAAATATGATCCAAAGAATCCATCCCCTTATTTAAGAAAGAAACACAATTGGATTATGAGACAGATGAGGAATGTGAGTTTGAAATAGTATCTTTGTACTAATGAAATTCTTTAATTCCAGCACAAATTTTGAGTCAGTTCTTAAAAAATACTTTTCTTTTAAGAACGAAACCCTTTCTTTGGAACCCTTTGCAGAGTTACTGGAGAGTGTGAAAAGAGCAGACTTTACAGATGTGCTTAATTTTCTTAAAAACAATCCGAATTTTACGGAAAACTTTAAGTATTACATTCACAATATTTTCAAGGGAAGACCATTCAACCTGTCACTGACAGAAGCCAATATTCTTTCTGAAAATGCCTTCTTTCCGGAACTTAAAAAAAGAATCCTGAATAAGGTTCTGCCACCTGTTGAAAACGAGAAAACAGTGTGGTACATGATTGATAATGTAAGTTTAAGACCTAAATCGGACTTAAAATATCTTCACAACCTTCCGGAAAATGAAGTAAATGAATTTCTGACACTCATCGGAGCTTCAGATTTCATCATTAAGCCCAATGTTAAAAAGGAACTGATCTTCTCAATGAACATCCTTTCATGGAGGGTTACAGGAATGGCAATGGAAGTGGAAGTAGTAAGAATGGCTCCCCAATACAGGAATCTTTCCAATCCGTTTTTGGCTCTTCAGAACGAATTGGAAGCCTTAGCTGATGATCTGGTTAAAGATCCTGACCTACAGCTTCATTCCAAAGACAGCCGGTATAAGCAAATCAAGATTTATTCCGAGCAATGTCTGGAGTTTGTAAATATAGCCTTCAAAAATTCAGCGAAATATGGAATTTCAGGGAAGATTAACCAATCATTGCTGAAAATCCGCCAGCAGACTGAAAGAATTTACGAGATCGTACAGTTATTGATTATTGATAATGAAGAAGATGTTTTGTTGAGATCTAAGCAATTGGTATTCAATATTTTGAATTATAAATCTCACAAAAATAATATCGCGGACCTCATCAATGACAGTACAAGGCTGATTTCTCACCTTATCACGAATCACACGGCAGAAACAGGGACTCATTATATTACTTCCACCAGAAAGGAATATATGACCATGTTCTACAAAGCGAGTGGAGGTGGAATTATCGTAGGAGGACTCTGTGTATTGAAAATGTTGTACGGATATATTCCAGGAAGTGATTTTTCACACGCGTTTCTATATTCCATGAACTATGCGATGGGATTTGTGATGATCTATCTGATGGGCTTTACATTAGCCACAAAACAGCCAGCAATGACTGCTGCAACTATGACCAAAGTATTATCTGAAGAAGGAAACAGCCAAAGAAACAATACCGAATTTGCTCACCTTGTCTCTAAATTATTCCGAAGCCAGTTTATTGCCTTCGTAGGAAACGTTTTACTGGCATTTCCGGTAGCGCTTGCCATTATTTATGGATTAGACGTATTTTTTTCACAAAACCTTGCTGTAGACAGATCAGATAAACTGTTAAAAGATCTTGATCCTTTTAAATCCAAAGCCATTCTTCACGCCAGTATTGCAGGGTTTTATCTTTTCATTTCAGGAATTATCTCTGGAAATATCGGAAACAACTCCGTATTCTACCAGATCCCGGAAAGAATTGCCAAAAACCTTTCTATCAGAAGCTTCTTCGGAAAAAAATTTGCGAAAGGATTATCAAAATATTATGCTAAAAACTGGCCGGGAATTGTTTCTAATTTCTGGTTCGGGGTTTTCCTTGGTGCTACGGCGCCTGTAGGATTGTTCTTTGGGCTTGATCTTGATATCAGACACATTACTTTTGCTGCCGGGAATTTTGCATTAGGATTATATGGAAAAGATTTCTCCGTAGATTCCTATACGTTCTGGATTTCCTTTATAACGGTTTTCTTAATTGGTTTCTTCAACTTCCTGGTAAGTTTCAGTTTATCAATGTTTCTGGCGTTCAGATCAAGAAAGATGAACTTCGGACAGGTAAGTGAGATCTATAAAGAGATTTTTAAATATTTCGTAAAACATCCGCTAAAATTCTTCCTGCCACTACGTTCAGGGCTAGATAAAAAAGCAGATGATCTGATGAGTAGTACGATTTCTAATAAATCTGAAGAGCAGGATCATTAGAATACTATAATTAGATATAAAAATCCTAGAAATTATTCTGGGTTTTTTTTTGAATTTAATCTCTCTACTATGTGATTTAAATATAATTTATTAATTTGGATGGCATAATTATTTCGATATGGTAAGATTTGATATTTTATGGGAAAATCATCCTGGGACTTTTAAACCCTGTAATGTTGTAGAATTTCCCAATCAATGTGCAATACGGATGAGTGAAGCATTTAGTAAATCAGGAGTAGATTTAAGTTCTTTTTCAGGAGCAAGATGCTGGGAAAAACATGATGATAAATTTAGACATATTTTAAGAGCTCAGGAATTGGCTAATTGGGTGGATAAACACCCTGAGATATTTGGTAATACCTTAAAACTTTCAAGAAAAAAATATCCTAAAATGAATAGTAAAAGTTTTAAACATAAAGGTTTAATTTTCATCAAAGATGGTTGGGGAGCAACAGATCACATCGATTTATGGGATGGAATTTCTTTGAGAGCTGGATCTGTTAATTATTTATCTTTGGGTGTTGAAATATGGTTCTGGCCATTAATTTAAATTCTTTTGATATGAGAACAATAATTTATATTATTATGATTGTATGTTTGCAGGCTTGTCGGGATAAGAAAGAGATATTGAAGGATAATCATAAAATAGTAGTCTCAGATACGGCAAATATTAATGGGATGCTACTCGAATTAATAGATGATAATGGAGTTGGCAAAATAAAAATTACTTCAGATACATATAAGTTCTCAGAAGGTTTAGAAATCAAACCTCCTTGTTATTTTTTAAGGTACAATGGGAAAGTAACTTCGTATGCATATCCACAGTTCAATGTTCAAAAAGCAATCATCATATTAGGAGAAACTAAAAAAGATAATCTGGGTAAAATTACCGGAACTGAGATTCAAGGACTTTTATTTAAAAATGACAGTATAAAACTAGCAGGAGTTTTAAAAAATTATAGCCCAATTGATCCAGAAACTGGGATTGATGAAAAAGATTATTGGGGTTTTGCTTCAGGAACATATAAGAATTAGAAATTTTGATAGAATGTTACCTTACAAAATACCAGAAGATTATTAAACTTATCTTTCACTATGAGTATCTGCAATAAAAATGTGATCGAAACTCTATGGTTAGCCAATTCTATTTTTTAGAAGTTTCTAATAAATCAGAAGAACATTAATAAAAATAAAAATGCTACCAAAACGGTAGCATTTTCTATACGATGTAATAACGTGAATTATATACAGTAAGGTAAATCCGGGCACTCTGCTGGTAACTGTTCCCAAAAAGCGCATGTTGTAAGATCTGCACAGGATACAGCACAGCAAACCATTCGTCCCGACCCTTGAATTTTTTTTAAATTTTCTCTTGATACTTTCTTTTGTGTAAGTACTTTTTTCATGGTAATTTGATTGTATTTATAAAGTGTTAAATATATCAATTATCCTTGAAATATCTTAATCGTTTTTACAATATTTGCAGATCATCAAACTTATCTTCACCAAATTTATCCTGAAACTTCTTCAGGTAAAAACTTTTCCGCATTTTGAAATCATTCTTTAACAAAGGCGAATCTATTTTAATAATGATACATTTTTTTTCAATATTCACGCTTCTGATTTCATTGAAAAGACTTTGATCAAGATAGTCTTCAAGAAAATCTTTAATGTCAAAAGCTACAAGTTTATCTTCAAAGCCATAGATTCTTGCAAATGACTTTACAAGTTCTGAGGATTGGTATTCGCGTTTTTTCTTTTTCATAGGCGGGTTGCGGGGTTCGGTTTAAATATCAAAAATGACACTCTCTTCATTAATCTTTTTTACCACACTTTCCGTTCTTTCTCTATGGGTATCTGTAATAAAGATTTGTCCGAAGTTTTCTTTATTGACCAATTCAATCAATTGAGAAACCCTTGTATCATCAAGCTTATCAAATATATCATCCAACAGAAGAATTGGTGTTTTCTTTGTTAACTCCTTTACTAAACTCATCTGAGCAAGTTTTAAAGAAATCAGGAAAGACTTCTGTTGTCCCTGAGAACCTATTTTTTTGATTAAAACATGATCCATTTCAAAAAGAAGATCATCTTTATGAATTCCTTTTGAAGTGTAGGTGAGCATACGGTCTTTTTCAATGCTTTCTTTTAACAGCTCCTCAAAAGTATTTTCTAACAGGTGAGATTCATAGATAACAGATACAGTTTCTTTCCCACCGGAAATAATCTGATAGAAATTCTGAACAATAGGATTGAGCTGTTCTACAAATATTTTTCTCTTATTGAAAATTTTAGTCCCAAATCTTGTAATTGGGTCATCATAAATTTCCAGCGAATCCTTATCCCAGGTTCTGTTTTTGGCAAAATATTTCAATAAAGCATTTCTCTGCTGGATTGTTTTTTGGTACTGGATCAGATCAAAAAGATACTCAGAATCAGTTTGGGAGATCATCGCATCCAGAAACTTTCTTCTGCTTTCCCCGGAATCGGAAATAAGGTTGGAATCGTAAGGGGAAATCATCACGCTTGGAAGATAGCCAATATGATCAGCTAGCCTGTCATAGCTTTTATCATTCTTTTTTATAATTTTTTTGGCTTCTTTTGGTTGAGTGATCCTGATATTATCTTCACCATCTTCATTCTGGATCTCTGCATCAATCGTGAAAAAATCTTCTTCCTTTTTAATGTTATTGAGATCCGTATTCCCCAAAAAACTTTTACCTACTGATAAATAATGAAGAGCATCCAGAATATTGGTTTTGCCTGCTCCATTATTGCCCACAAAACAGTTGATCTGTGGGGAAAATTCAAACTTTTTCTCAGAATGGTTTTTGAAATTATATAGGGAAATCTTCTTGATAATCATTCGTCAAAAATACTCCATTATTAGTAAAAATAAAAAAGGAAGTGCAGAACAAGTTTCTACTCCGAATGAAAAATAAGTGTCATCTCTTTTATTTTCAGAGAAGTAAATGAAAATATAAGTGACGATACTTGACAGAAAAAATGCTGCGGCATATATTGGTTTTAGATAAAAAACTCCGATAAGGCAGCTGATGAAAACCATTCCGTATGCAATATACTTTGTATTTTGAATACCAATCAGCATGGGAAAAGTCTTTATGGTATCGCTATTCATATCCCGGATATCAAATGGAAGAACCAATGCTGTAATATAAAAGAAGCTGATCAGGAAAATGGGCAGGTTGAATTCAGGAAGCGTCAGCCAGCAGTTGACCAATGCCCAGACCAATCCTACATAGAATACCTTTAGTAGAGGAATCTTCCGGATATAAACATCCAGGAAAAAACTGTTATACAATAATCCCAGGACAACAATGATAAACCATTTCAGTAATCTTACTTCATTATGATTATGAATAATTAAAAATGCACAGGCAATGCCAGCAAGAGCATTCAGAACCAATATTCTGAAAAAATATTGAGTGTATTGATACTTAGTGTAAATATACCCACTGAAATACGTAATGAAAATCAGAAGAATAGTAGGAAAACGGAATGTGTTTTGCTCTTTCATGAAAAATACTGCAAAAAAAGTTCCCATTAAGGAGACATAAATTTGGCTGTCTATGACGGTTTTTTTAAGTATTTTTATAAAGTTCATTTATCAAAATTAATATATATGAAAAGATTTTCCAAGATATTTATGCTTTCATTGCTATCATTGGGATTTTCACCGGTTTTCGCACAGAAATACTATGATGACCAGTGGAAAAAAATAGCAGAAAACACTCAGAAAGGAGCTTATAAATCTAATCTACCCATTGTTTTAGAACTGGAAAACCAAGCTATGAAAGAAAATAACACCATTCAGTTAATCCGTTCTCTGAAAGCAGAGTTCAGCATTGTCAACCAAACTGTAGATGACGATCAAAATGATGCGGCTTCAAAATTCTTTAAAAAGCTTCAGACAGCAGAAGCAAAACTGAAAGGAGAAGAGAAGCTGGTGTACAAAGTCCTTCTCAATGGATTTTTCCTTGATTATTACAATCAGAATTATTGGAAGATCAACGGACGAACCAATATCAATACGCAGGATGTTGCACAGATTGAGACCTGGACAAAACTTGATTTTAAAAATTATTTAACCAAAAGCTATCAGGAACTGGATCAGCAGAAACAGGACATGAAGAAAGCTTCTTTGGAAAAATATAAAGACCTGTTTTCGGAAACAAAAGATATTGCTTATTTCCCAAGTTTATATGATTGGTATGCTCTCAAAAAAATTGCCTTTTTATCTGAAAATAATATTTTCACGAAAAATGAACTTACAGAGAACAGAACTTCAATTAATTCGATTTTCGATGAGTTGATTGCACAGAATAATGGGAATGCCAAGCTGTATTTCATGAAAGATAAATTGGTAAATAACTGTGATTTCAATCAATGTAAAGATAAATTGGAACAGCTTCAGAAGTTAGTAAAATCTGACGTGCAGGGAGATTATAAAGTAGTCATCATGGAAGATATCATGAATGAGCTGGTGATGAAAAATAAAGCAAAGGAGGCAATTGCAGTGGCAGCTCAGGCTAAAAGTGAGTACCCAAAATCTCCTTTCCTTGAAAATATCAAAAGCAAGGAGGCCCAAATCACTAATCCGGTATTGAGTATCAAATATGAAAAGCAGACTCAAAATAATCTGCCGATTCATTTTATTGCGGAGTCTAAGAATGTGTCAGAATTTTCCATCAACATTTATGAGGTAAAAGAAGATTTTACATCTCTGATGCAGTATGTACAGAATTCCTATGCCAATAATTATTTCAGTAAAGTAAAAAAGAATCTGATAAGAAAGGAAACGTATCAGCTTACAGATCCGAAAGATTATCAGCTTCATAAAACTTCATTGGAAATTAAACCGCTTCCTTCCGGAGTATATGTTGCAGCATTTGCAGCAGCAGGAATGGATACAAAAGATAATGATCCTGAAAAGAATTTCTATTTTCTGGTTTCGGGAAACAAGATTATTTACCAGTCTAGATCCTCAAGAAATTCACTTGCAGATGATTTGAAATTAGTAAACAGTGAAAATGGGAAACCGATAATAAATGAAAACCTAAGTTTTTATGAATTTGCTAATAACAATTCAATCAATAAAATTGAAGGAAAAACCAATGATAAAGGAGTTTTCAAATTTCCAGCTACAGGCAATAAAGAATATTACAGGACTTATCTGATTCAACAGCCTAAAACCAATGACTTCCAGATCATGGAGGTATATGGAAATAACGGATTAGAAGATTATAATCCTAACAAAGAAGCCCGTACCAAAGCACAGATTTTTACAGATAGAGCCATTTACCGACCTGGGCAGATGGTTTATTTCAAAGTAGTGAATACCAGATTAAATAATGAGACGGAATCTGTCCTTTCAGGAGTGAAGCAGAAAATTACTTTGATCGATGCCAATAATCAGGAAGTTTCTTCTCAAAGCTTTACCACCAATGAATTTGGTTCCTATCATGGTAGTTTTATGCTGCCAAAAGGAAAACTAAATGGTACTTTTTACCTGAATACGGATGGAAACAGTCAGGGATACAAAGATATCAGGGTAGAAGAGTACAAAAGACCAAAGTTTGAAGTGTCCTTTGAGCCTGTGAAAGATGAATACAAATACGGTCAGACCATAGAATTAAAAGGGAAAGCGATGATGTTTTCCGGTGTAGCTTTAAGCAATACAACCGTAAATTACGAGATCAAAAAACAAAATATCCGTTGGAGATATTTCTGGTGGTATCCAAGAGGAAATGATAATGAAAACTCAATTTTAGGAGAAGCCAAAACGAATGAAAAAGGAGAGTTTGTGATCCGTTTGGACCTTAAGAAAGATGAAAAACTGGAAGGAATACAAATTGATAATTACCAAATCAATGCTTCTGTTACTGATATTAACGGGGAAACTCAATCGGCTAATACAGATCTTAAGGTTGCTTCAGTTTCTCATTACATTAAAGCTGATGAAATTAAGAATGTATTCAGTGATGAAAATGCAAAACTAAAAGTAGAAACCAAAAATTACAACGAACAGACTCTTAAAAAAGCTTATCAGGTTAAGTTATCTAAACTTGCTGCTCCAGATAGAATTTTCAGAGATAATTTTAAAGCTGAAGTTCAGAATCTTCCTCAATATTCAAAAACAGAGTTTATCAGCAAATTCCCACACGATTTGTTTGATAAAAATGATGAGATTAAAAATTGGAAAACAGAAAAAGTAATTGTTGAAAAACAACAGCAGCCATCTTCCGATATTCAGGCTTCTGATTTGGATTTAGGAAAACTGGAAGCAGGAGATTACCAGTTGGAACTGTTCAATATTGAAGGAAAAGACACCATAAAAGCAACGCAATATTTCAGTGTTTGGGATAAAGCATCTCTGAAGCCGGCTCAGAAAACATTCTTAACGGTTATTGCTCCTAAAGATGAGGTTTCAAGAGGTGAAAAAGCAAAAGTGTATGTGTACTCTGCCATTCCTGATGCATTGGTAAATGTATTTATTCAGAATGGATCTGGTAAAACGATCACAGAAACCCATCAATTTAAAAAAGGAATTTTGGAATACACAGCAGATATTCCAAAAGAAAAAAGTGTTTCTGAACTTAATCTTCAGTTCCAATTGGTCGCTTATAACGATGTACAGACAGAAACAGCTGCTTTGAAAATTAAGGACACAGAGAAGCCTTTAAAAATCGAAACAGTTACCTTCAGAGATAAACTGGAACCGAATTCAAAAGAAAAATGGACCGTAAAAGTATCTGGAAATGATAAAGAAAAAGTAAATGCAGAGGTACTGGCTAATATGTATGATATGTCTTTAGACCAGTTTGCCGTGAATAGCTATGGCTGGGATAAATTATACACCCCATTCAATATCATTACATCTTATGATGTGAGAGAATATCTGCTGCAGAAAAGATATCAGAACCGATTGACATATTATAATGGAAATTATGTGACAGTTCCTAGTTTTAACTGGTTTGATGGTAAATTTGGTATTGACGGAGATCGTGATGGAGATGGTGTTGCTGATAAAGATGATGCTTGTCCTACTGTTCCGGGAATGCCAGAATATAATGGTTGTCCTAAACCTAAGAATGTAATTGCTGCAGAAGCTACAGGCTATACATCTATGAGAAGAGCAAAAATGGCTGCTCCTGCTGCTCCCATAGCAAAAGAAGAAGCATTGGCAATGGATGCTGTTGGTAATGGAGCAGAAGTGGCAGCTCTTGAAAAATTAGATAAAGTTCCGGTACGTCAGAACTTAAATGAAACCGCTTTCTTCTATCCGGATTTAAAAACCGATGCGGAGGGAAATGTAAACTTCGAATTTACTTCTCCGGAAGCTTTAACGAAGTGGAAACTGATGTTCCTGGCTCATACAAAAGATGCAAGAGCTGCTACCTTGGAGAAAGAAGTGGTAACACAAAAAGAATTCTCTGTAACTCCAAACTATCCAAGATTCTTAAGAGAAGGCGATGAACTGAATTTACAGTCAAAACTATCCAACCTTACCAATAAAAAAATGAATGGTTCTGCCGAATTACAGATTTTAGATGCCTTCACCAATGAAAACATCTCTTCAAAATTCGGAATCACTTCAGGAACACAGAACTTTGATTTAAATGAAAACGGAAACGGAGCATTAACATGGAAATTAAAAGTTCCAAACAATGTATCTTCTATCATTTTAAAAGTAGTAGCAAAAGCAGGAGCTTATTCTGACGGGGAACAACAGGCGGTAGCTGTATTACCAAACAGAATGTTAGTGACCGATGCTGTACCAGTGTTTGTGAAAGAAGGAGAAACAAAGACTTTTGTGTTGGATAATCTTAAAAATAACACTTCTACAACAGCATCAAATGTTTCTAATACATTGGAATTAACAACCAATCCAATCTGGGAGATTATGTTTGCCCTTCCGAGCTTGAAAAATGATCAGAATAGCTCTGCGGATGTAGTTTTCAATAAGTGGTTTGCAGATGTATTGGCTTCAGAAATATTCAAAGCGAATCCTAAAATGAAAACGGTATTTGATGAGTATCAGGGCAAAGGATTATTGAATTCAAATCTTGAAAAAAACCAGGAGTTGAAACAGTTATTATTGGATGAAACACCATGGGTACTGGAAAGCAAGAATGAAAACGAACAGATGCAAAAACTGGCACTTCTGTTTGATGTCAACACGATGAGAAATTCAATCAACCAGAATTGGGATGATTTCAGCAAGCTTCAAAACCCTGATGGCGGATTCTCTTGGTATGCAGGTTATCCAAGCTCTTATGGTACTTCATTGTATATTCTGAAAAACCTTGGAAAGGTTAATCTATGGTTAAAAGATAATGCAAAAGAGTATCAAAATGCAGGACAGAATGCTTTAGTAGCAAAACTGATCCAGTATGTAGATAACGAAATCAGCAAATATGCCGATACTAAGAAAGAAAATGTTTGGAGCAACTGGGTTCTTGATTATCTGGATACCAGAAACTATTGGGAAAAACAATATCCTTTAAAAGGAAAAGGTCTGACTTTAAAAACATTAGTAAAGCAAAAAGCGAAAACGGCAAAAATTACTGATTTTACATTCTTCGGACTTCATCGTGCCGCTTTATTGATGAATGATTACGGAGTGAAAGACGTATCTGATAAATTGATGAATTATCTTAAAGAAACTTCTACAGATACCAAAACACAAGGAGTGTACTGGAAGCAGAATCTTAACGATTGGGGCTGGTTCAGTTCAAAAGTAGTGAACCATGCAGGAGCATTGGAGGCATTCAATACTTTAAAAGCAAATGACACAAACTTCATAGAAGAAATGAAGATCTGGTTGGTCACTCAGAAAGAAGTGAACTCATGGGGAAGCTCAAGAGGAACTGCAGAAGTGATCTTTACGATCTTAAACTCAGGGAAATCATGGACAGGTGCTGAAAGTGATAAAGCAACCATAGTTTGGGGTGGAAAAGAAATTGTTCCTCAGACTCAGGCAACAGGATATGTGAAATCAACAGTGAAAACGGATGCTATAGATAAAAACTTGGGAACTGTTACTGTGACTAAACCAGGTCCTGGAATTGTTCAGGGAGGATTATTCTGGCAGTATTATGAAGATCTTGATAAGATTAAATCATCTGAAAATTATATTTCCGTAACCAAAGAACTGTATAAAAAAGTGAAAACGGTAAATGGAGAAGAACTTCAGAAGATTTCATCAGAAACACCATTGAAAGTAGGAGATAAGGTAACCGTTAGAATGATCCTGAATACAGACAGAGCGATGGAGTTTATTCATATTAAAGATATGAGAGCGGCAGGATTTGAACCGATAGATGCGTTGTCAGGATACCAGTGGAAAAATAATTTAGGATATTATCAATCTACTAAAGATGCGTCCACAAATTTCTATATTCAATATATGCCAAAAGGTAAATATGTATTTGAATATGATGTGGTTGCTAATGCATCAGGAAAGTTCTCAAACGGCATTACCACAATGCAGAATTACTATGCTCCACAGATGAATGCACACACACAAGGAACCGGTGTTCAGATTTTGGAATGATTTTTGGCTATTAGGAAATACGTAAAATTTAAAACCAAATAAAATGAAATTTTCAAAAACTTTAATGACTGGATTGGTATTGATGGCTGGAGTAAGTGCTTTCGCTCAAAAGAAAGCTGAAAAGTTTGAAAAACTACAGATTGAAATGTTCCCAAAAGCTAAAGAAGGATACAAACAAGTATACATCCAGCTTCCTGTTGCAAAAAATGAAAACGATTTAAAAGTGGAAGTTTTTGTAGGCGCTGAAAAAATGTTAGACTGTAACAATTACTCTTTAATGGGAGAAATGAAAAGCCAGGATCTTCAGGGATGGGGTTATAACTATTATGAAGTAGAATCCAAAGGAGAAACAGCAGGAACATTAATGGCTTGCCCGGGGCAGAAGCTTTCTAAAAAGTTTGTTACCCTTAAGCCGGAAATCATAAGATACAACAGTAAGCTGCCATTGGTATTCTATGTGCCAAAAGACATAGAAGTTCGTTACAGAGTGTTAAGGCCTGATAACGGAATGAAAAAAGCAGTTCAAAAGTAAATTTGCAAGCTTATTATAAACAGAAAACTCCTCACAGTAATGTGGGGAGTTTTCGCTTTTATACATTACGTAGGAATTATTATTACGTTATGGCTCACTAAGTTTTTTTTGAAATCTTCATTTTTTAAGACCACAAAGGCATTTCACTCAGCAATGAAGCAGTAAATATCTTCGCTGAATGAAATGCCTTTGCGAACGAAACTATTTTCTATTCGGTTTAAAAAACTTTTGTAACCTCCACTGTAAAAGAACCAGAGCTTCATAATCCAAATTCAGGTTAATAATATTTACTCATATTACCTTTTGATTCTTACCTAGGAAGTCTTTTTCATAACGCAATGCTCGCAAAGTTTTTTCTGAAATTTTCATTTTTTTAAGACCGCCAAGGCGTTTCACTCAGCAATGAAGCCGTAAATATCTTAGCTGAATGAAATGCCCTAGTGAACGAAGTTATTTTTAATATAGATTAAAACCCTTTGCGATCCCAGCGTTAAAAAAACAGTATTTAATGGTCTCAAAGCCAACTTAATCTTCTGTGCTATTTGTTTGAATTTCTAATCAGGAGATCTTAAATGCCTTTGTATTCTATGAAAAAGACCCTTAAAAGAAGAGACATAAAAGTGGAGTTAAAATTTTTTTCAAATTTTTTTAGTTTTTAATTAACTTTTAAACGGTTTTGATAAGACGTTATTTCAAAGACTTTTATACTTAAACACATTTTAAACTTATTTAAAATTCATGGTTTTGTTAAATTATCTTTGAGTATTTTAACATTTTTTGCATTATATTTGTTATAAACATAAACCATGAAAAACAATTTATTGATTTTTACGTTTAGTTTTTTTGCTTTTCCTGCTTTTGGCTGGGCACAGTCTGCGCCGGATTTTAAAGAACTTCTGGATAGTGCAATGGTTCGGGACTCGAACCTGAAAATGCAGATTACCCAAAACAAACTTACCGATCTTGACGAACACAAGTTAAAAGATATCTTTCTTCCTACTTTGGAACTAAGCGGTAAAGCTGGCTACCTGAACGGAACAGCAAGACTTACGTCACCGGAAATTAATCTGGCCCCTTTTATCAATATTGCTGAAGGAGCGTTCAACAATAACTTCAATGTATCCGGATTTTCAGGAGTAGCCAAGGCAGAAGCTAAGATGCTTGTGTATTCCGGTGGAAAGGTCAAGTACCTGAAAAAGGCTGTTGAGGAAAAGAAAAAATCTGAAGATGTGCTGTTAGAAAAATCCAGAGATGAGGTTGTTGCGAGTATTTCCAGAGCTTATGACCAGTTAGCACTGATCCATCAGTCTAAAAAGGTATTGGATGAAAGTACAAAAAGATTAGACATCAACAAGAAAACTGCCGATAAAGCATTAGGTTACGGTTTGATTACGCCTTACGATCACAAAAAGATTGAACTGGCTCAGGCTACTTTAAATGCAAAGGTAGTAGAATATGAAGGGAAAAAGGAGTTGCTTCTTACCCAGCTTTATATTTTAACGGGAATCAATAAGGAGCGTCTGAGAATGATAGATCCGGTATTGTCTCCCGTAGAACTTTTAGCGGCAGAAAAAGGAATAGAGCAGAGAGCAGAAGTTCGTGCCCTTGAGCATGGAATTGCTGCTGCAGACTATAAAATAAAAGCAGAAAGAACCTGGATGATCCCTAAAGTTCAGCTGATGGCTTCTGCTTACTATATCGGATTATATGGAAATCACATCAAAAGCTCTGAAAATATAGTTCCGGCTGTTCCGATTCTTGGCTATGAAGGTAAAAAACTGGACTGGAGCCCTAATAATGTTAATATTTTCCCTTTAATCACCGCAGGTGTTGGTTTTAAGTGGGAGATTTTTGATGGAAAAGAAGGGAAACATGCTGAAGAAACGGCTAAAGTAGGGAAGGAAGTACTGCAGAATCAGAAAGAAGATGCATTGAAAAAACTATCATTGAACTTGGCAAATAATCAGACCAATTATGATATTGCTACCGCACAGATCACTTTAAAAGCTAAAGAAAAAGAGCTGGCTAAAAATGCATTGGTACAGGCTGAAAAAGAATTTAGATATGGAATGAGCAAATCGTCCCAGTTGATTGATGCAGAAAATGATCTTGAAGCTTCAGAACTGGAATATCAAAATGCCATTTTTAACCAGAGAAGAGCAGGAATAGAACTGATGAGAGCAACTCAGGAGCTGGATATTACCAAATTTTATATAATCCCATAAAAATTAAAATGATGCATAAAAATATAGCTATAGTCTTTGCTTCTCTGTTTTTACTGGGAAGTTGTGATAAGAAAAACGAAAAAATTAAAGAACCGGAAGGGAAAACCAAAAAGGATGTTATCTCATTTGCTCCAAAGGTAACCGGAAGGATTTTAAAAATATATGTCGCCGAAGGGCAGACGGTAAAGAAAGGAGATACGTTGGCCCAGCTTGATGTTCCGGAAGTATCTGCAAAAATAGCACAGGCACAAGGTGCTGTGAGTGCTGCTACAGCTCAGGAACAAATGGCTAAAAACGGAGCTACTCCTGATCAGTTAAGACAGCTTCAGGCAAAATACAAAGGATTGAAAGAACAGTATGATTTTGCTCAAAAGTCTTACAGAAGAGCTAATAACATGTTCCGTGATAGTTTAATGTCTCCACAAGCACACGATGAAGTATATGCAAAACTACAGGGAGCAAAAGCACAATATGATGCAGTAGTAGCAGAGTTGGATGATGTAAACAGAGGAACCCGTTTTGAAAAAGTGGAAATGGCAGCGGGGCAAGCTTCTCAGGCAAAAGGAGCATTGCAGGAAGCGAATGTAGCCTATTCAGAAAGATACATCATCGCTACCAATGATATGGAAATTGAAACCATCAGCTTGAATACAGGTGAATTGGCTACCGCAGGATTTGCTTTATTTAATGGATATATTCCTGAAAGTACTTATTTCAGATTCACTGTTCCGGAAAGTGCTATTTCAAAATATAAAAAAGGCCAGAGTGTGAATATGCAGATTGTTTACAACAAAGAAAATCTTCAGGGAACTGTTGTATATATCAAACAGCTTACAAGATATGCTGATATCACTACAGCATACCCAGATTATCAGTTGCAGGATGCTATTTACGAGATCAAAGTAAAGCCAACAGACATGAATAAGGCCAAAAGTCTTTTGGTAAATGCCAATGTGATCCTGAAATAATTATGAAAAGAAATAGGGCGGTTTGCTTCGATAAATAGGGCTTCCGTCTGGTTATTTAAAATATTAAAATATACAGATGAAAGAATTTTTCCGTCTTTTAAAACGAGAGTTCAAGCTTTTTTTCAGCAATTCAACCTTAAGAACAGTGTTCTTCGTGGCACCGATCTTTTATGCCACTTTGCTGGGGTTTGTTTACCAAAGCGGAAAAGTTGAAAACACACCTGTATTAGTTGTGGATAGAGATAATACTCCTTTATCAAACCAATTAACGGAAATGCTGGATGATAATAAGAGTATTAAGATCATCAAATATATTCAGGAACCGCTGAGCATAAAGGATGAAGTAATCCGGCATGAAGCAGCAGCAGTGGTAATTATCCCGTCCCGGTTTGAGGGAGATATGCTCCAGAAAAAATATCCTGAATTGAATGTTTATATCAATACGGGAAACGTTTTAACAGCCAATTTTGCTTCCAAAGCACTTCAACTTACGATAGGGACATTTTCAGCCGGAGCATCCATTAAAGCGCTGCAGAAAGCAGGAATGCCTGCTGCAAAGGCTGCAACCCAATATGAACCTTTCAAAGCCAATTATATTACTCTTTTCAACACTACCGGAAATTATCTGATCTTTATGTGGCCGGCAATGTTGGCGGTAGTATTACAACAGGTTATTTTGCTGGCAATGGCCGTGAGCTTTGCCGCAGAATTCCAAAGAGGATCTTTTGTAAAAGAGTATGTAAGAATGAAGAAGTGGGCATTTCCAACGATGTTGATTAAAGTAATTCCTATTTGGATATCTTCTATTCTTATTGTAGGTATTTATTACTTCATGCACATGATCTTCAGGGTTCCGATGCCGGAAGGAATATTTAATTTTATACTTCTGACAGCCGTTTTTGTCGGTTCTGTATCATTTCTTGGAGTGTTCATTAGTATATTAATTCCGGATGCTTTGAAGGCTACACAAATCCTTATGGTCATTGCTTCTCCTGCCTTTATCATTAGTGGATTTACTTGGCCATTAAGCGCCATGCCGGCATTCGTACAATTTATTGCGAACATCATTCCTTTGACTCCGTTCTTACAGGCCTTTAAAATTCTGTTGATTCAGAAAGGTTCTGTAGAACTTACTTTCCCTTATTTAAAGCACTTAAGTATTCTTTTAGTAGTGTATGCTATCATAGGATGGATTGCTTTAAAGATTAAACTTTGGTTTATTTTCAAAAAAGCAACTCCGATAGAAATTGAGAACACGGAAAACGCTCAAAATGATAGTGAGTAGAAGATTCCTTTTGCTGCATTGAAATTTCTAAAAAATAAGATTTTACAAAGATTGACTTCAGAAAATGGTGTTGATCGTATCATAATTGTTGAACTTTTTTAGTTTTAAAAAGTGCTTTGTCTTCCTTGAAATTTTTTGTTTAAATTGATTTAAAGATTTATTTTTCTTGCATCTCTTATTGAATGTCTTTAAATTTCATTTTACAATCTAAAAAAAGAATGTAAAAAATTCATTTTTTTTCATAAAAATAGTATTCGCTTTTTTGTCCGGTTAAGAATTCTTTAATAATCGTACTTTGCTCATTATCAATTAAAAAAGCGTAAAAAAAGTATGTAAAGATGGCCTGTGTTTTAAATTAAATTCTATCTTTAGTGAGTTCAGTACTTACTCATGCAGATAATAGAATATCTGCATGAGTGATGATTAATACACCTACAAAAAATTACAATTATGAGAAAAATCTTTATTTCAGTAGCGTGGCTATTGGGGATTACCTCTACGCACGCACAAAGTTGGTCTTTAACCGGAAATTCAGGAGCATCCGGAAGTTTTTTAGGAACCACAGACAACAATGCCTTACGCTTTAAAGTTAACAATAACAACAGTGGATTTGTTAATCCTTCAAGCAATAGTACAGCCTTTGGGCAATGGGCGTTAGATTATTCATGGGGAGAAGGAAATACAGCCTTTGGTTCTTCCGTTTTAGCCAGAAATACAAGCGGAGTCCAGAATACGGCAATGGGCTTAAATTCTATGATCAATAATAAAACAGGGCATAATAATGTAGCAATAGGAGCATGGACGATGGTCAGTAATATGGATGGATATTTTAATACTGCTGTGGGAACAAACGCTCTTTACTCCAATTCTTCAGGATTTAGTAATACAGGTGTAGGTTTCAGCGCTTTAAATAAGAATACCACAGGTCTGCACAATACAGCATTAGGGTACGAAACCCTAATAGTTACAGTTGCCAATTTAAATACAGCTGTAGGCTCTAAGGCGATGCATAGCAATACTACAGGATGGTATAACGCTGCGGTTGGCAGCCAGTCTATGGAGTTGAATACTACCGGCCAGGAAAATGCAGCTTTTGGGCCTGGATCTCTCTATTCAAATACAACAGGATCCAAAAATACAGCGATCGGATCAGATGCCGGATGGTCCAATATCAGTGGGGCAGAGAATACTTCGGTAGGAAATGAAGCTCTGGCGGGAAGCATTGATGGAAGTTGGAATATAGCCGTGGGTACCCGCGCATTATGGTCAACTCATAACGCCAGTGGCGATCCTAATATTTCAGGAGGAGATACCACTTATGGTTATGGACATTATTCCAACAACACCATAGTAGGCTATGAAGCCATGAGAGATGCAACAACTGGGGGAAATAACACGGCGTTAGGACTGAAATCATTAATTACCAATAAATCCGGAAGTAATAATGTAGCTATAGGCATGGATGCCAATGTATCCAAAGATGGACTTAATAATACTACAGCAATAGGAACGGGTGCTGTAGCTACAGCAAGCAATCAAATGCGCTTTGGAAACAGCAGTGTTACAAGTATTGGAGGAACAGTTAACTGGAGCGTGTTGTCAGATGGCAGAATAAAAAAGAATATCCAGAAAAATGTACCTGGTTTGTCATTCATTAACCAATTGCAGCCTGTTACTTATAATTATGATTATGCAACCGCAGATAAAATTACCAATGTATCTGTAAATAACAATTCTCAGAGTAAAAATATCCGTTCCGATCAGCAAAAAATACTATACACAGGCTTTATCGCGCAGGATGTGGAGAAAGCAGCAAAATCAATTGATTATAATTTCAGTGGCGTGGATATTCCAAAAAATGATACTGATTTGTATAGCCTGAGGTATGGAGACTTTGTGGTTCCTCTAGTAAAAGCAGTACAAGAACTGAGTGAAGAAAATAAATCTTTGCGCAAAGAAATTAACGAATTAAAGGCATTGGTAGAAAAAGCTCTTGGAGGAAAAGTTACCGAAGAACCAACAAAATCTGTTAGTATCTCACAAACTGCATCATCGGTATTACTAGAACAAAATGTGCCTAATCCTTTTACGCAGAATACAACGATTCGCTACAAACTTCCACAAAAATTTTATTCAGCAAAGATTACAGTCACAGATATGAGTGGACGAAATATAAAGCAGATTCCACTATCTTCTTCTGATAATGGATCTGTGAATATAGAAGCAGGTTCTTTGGTGGCAGGCAATTATTTGTATTCATTGATTATTGATGAAAACCTTGTAGACACAAAAAAAATGATTCTATCCAAGTAAATGCCAATAACTGCATCAGTTTAAATAAAAAAATAACAGAATAATCATTGAAATTGTTGTTTTTATATCACTACATAATTTTTGTAAGTATCTTATAATGAATATTAATCTTTGCTCTGATTAAAAAATAATTCATTATAAGATACTTACTTTTTTTATCTCTAAATATTATTCATTGCTAAAATGGCGTGAAGATGATGGTGACATTATAACGATAAATCATCTTTAATAGGTGATTGCAGAAATATACTGAACGATCCTTTAAAATCTCCGCAAAATCAAACAAAAAAACTGATATATTTGTCTATAGTAAAAACAGATCGTATATGGAAAATGTATTTGACGCAAAAGACGCTCAAAACTATATTGATAGGATAAACAGGCTGGTAGAAGATACACATGGATTATGGGGGAAAATGACAGTAGATCAGATGTTGGCACACTGTTGTATCTCTTATGAAATGGTGTATGAGCCGGAAAAACATAAAAAACCGGGATCTATTGCAAAGTTTATTTTAAAAACCTTTGTAAAATCTAAAGTGGTGGGTGAAAAAGCCTATCCGAGAGATTCCCCTACAGCACCTCAATTCCTGATATCCGGAAGAAAAAACTTTGAAGAAGAAAAGAGAAGGTTGATTGGTTTTATCCAAAAAACTCAGCAATTAGGAGCAGACGCTTTTGATGGTAAAGAATCTTTTTCTTTCGGGAAATTAAAAGCTCAGGAATGGAACAATATGTTTGCCAAACATCTGAACCATCACTTGGCTCAATTCGGAGTCTAAAAATTACGATATGAAAAAACTTTTATTACTCTTCATACTGGCTGGCAATTTTGCGTTGGCCCAAATGCCGGATATTTCAAATACATGGCTGAACAACAGTAAACCTTATATAGGAACCATTGGAAATAAAGGACAGGAACTGAAGCTTAAAATTAATATTTCTGAACAAAATAAGAAAAATGACCAGCAATATTTTGTTTCAGGATATTCCCTCGTAGATACCAATTATACCAAATGGGAAGGAACAATCACCATTTTAAAATATAAAGACTCTAAAAAGCAGGGAACTGTATTTGGAGAATACGAGCTTGCCGAAGAGAATAAAGGAAAACATTCAGGAGTTTTTAAAGGAAGATTCGTCTATAATTTTAAATGGAATAGAAAAACTGAAAAAGTAGAAGGACAATATATTGAACTGATCGGCGATTGGAAAAGCTATGACGGAAGTCTGGAGTTCAAAACCCGTTTGAAGAATCAGTAAAAGTAAATTTGTCTTTAATAATCAATAATTATTTATAAAAGGCTTAGTCCGTAATCAATCTTAAAAATATGAAACTAGGAGCATTTTCAATCAGCTTAAGTGTAAAAGACCTTCAGAAGTCCAAAGATTTCTATGAAAAATTAGGGTTTACAACTATGGCAGGAGCTGCCGAGCAAAATTATCTGATCATGAAAAATGGATCTACTCTGATTGGGCTGTTCCAGGCAATGTTTGATGGAAATATGCTGACTTTCAATCCTGGTTGGGATGAAAATGCAAAGAACCTTGAGGAGTTTGATGATGTGCGTGAAATTCAGAAGCGTTTAAAAGAAGGGGGAGTAGAAATTGATAAAGAAGCGGATGAAACCACTTCAGGTCCTGAACACATCTACCTGAAAGATCCGGATGGAAATATGATCCTGATCGATCAGCATAGATAAACAGAATTTAAAACAAATTAAAACTTAACTAAAAAAACAATCATGGCATCAGTAAACGTTTATTTAACATTCAATGGAAATTGCAGAGAAGCATTCGATTTCTATAAGTCGGTTTTCGGAGGAGAATATCCTTATATCGGAACCTTTGGAGAAATGCCTCCAATGGAAGGAAAAGAACTTCCGGAAGAAGATAAGGACAGAATTATGCACGTAACCCTTCCTATTTCTAAAGAAACTGTATTAATGGGAAGTGATACAGGTGGAGAGTGGGCTTCTAATTTTAAAGAAGGAAACAATTTTTCAATTTCCATCAATGCAGAATCTAAGGAAGAGGCAAATAAATTATTTGACGGTCTTTCTACAGGCGGACAGGTAACAATGCCATTAGCCGATACATTCTGGGGAGCTTACTTTGGAATGTTTACCGATAAATTCGGGATCAACTGGATGGTTAATTATGATGATCCTGCTAAAATGCAGCAGCATCCTTAAGATTACTATTTTGTATATGAAATATAGTTATAAATTACCGGCAATCATACTGTCGGTTTTTTATTTGATATTATATTTGCATCCCGAAAATTTCTAAATTTGAACAAGAACAACACTCATTAATTAAAAATAACATGATGAAATTTACCATTGAAGATGTCAAAACCGAACATCAAAAAGTAAAAAGCGGGGCAGATTTCCCGCAATATATAAAAACCATAAAAAATCTTGGCGTTTCTCATTATACTGCTTACGTTGCAGAAGGAAATACAGAATATTTTGATGATAACAATGAATCTGCCCACACAGGAAGTAAATATGATAAGCTTACTATTGCTGAAAAGGTGAATTTTGACCATTTTAAAGCAAGATTAAAACTTCATCAGCAAGGAGGTACAGATTATATGACATTCTGTAAAGATTGTGCAGAAAATGGAATTGAAGGTTGGAAAATGGATCTGAATGCAATGACCTCTACTTACTTTGATAAAGAACGAAGAGAAGTTTTAGTAGAGCAGATTCCGGGTTAAAATAGTTGGAATTCGGTCAGAACACAGATATAAAGTTATCTAATACTATAAACTTGCTTGAACCACTTATAAAATACCATTTGCCATTATTGATTTAAAGTATTAATTTTGTTAAAAACGATAGATAATAATAATTGATAACATGAGAAAGGTTTTAACGAAGTTGGTATTCACAGTAATAAGCTTAGGTTCGGTTCTTACATGGGCACAAAAAAACGATTTGGGAGCCTGGTATATGTATTTTGGGAATAATAAGATCAGTAAAAAGCTGAACTGGCACAATGAAGTTCAGTACAGAAATTTTGATGCGATTGGAGATCTGGAACAGCTTCTAATCCGTACCGGGATCGGGTATGACCTTACCGAGAACAATAATAATGTATTATTGGGGTATGGTTTTATTCTGAGCCAGCCTTATGTAAACGGCGATAAAAAAGAAAATATAGAACACAGAATCTTCCAGCAGTATATTACCAAACAGAAGTTCGGACGTTTTCACCTTCAGCATCGTTATCGTTTAGAGGAACGTTTTCTGGAAGACGATTTCAGAATGAGATTTCGTTATATGTTAGGAGTAAATATCCCGATCACTCAAAAGGAAATGTTACCCAAAACACTGTATGCATCAGTGTATAATGAAATTTTCCTGCACTTCAACAGCCCTACTTTTGATAGAAACAGAGTCTATGGAGCGTTAGGCTATGTAATTAACAAGAACATGAGAATTGAAGCCGGATATATGAATCAGATTCAGGAGAATAGAAACAGAGGACAAATTCAGATTGGTTTTTATAACAATATACCATTTACCAAAAACTGATTGTACCTGTTTTTTGCTGAATGCACTGATGAAACTCTCATTTGAGATATTGATTAAAATTAACACAAAAAAACAACACATATGCATTCAGGAAAAAGATTTGGAGCGCGTGAATTCATCAATTGGACACGCCGCAGTATTTATGCTTTAATCGTATTGGCAGCTATTCCTACGATTCTTTATTTTCTAGGTTGGAAATTTCTTTCCGTGCCCTGGCAGCCCATTGCGATCATGGGAACAGCAGTTGCTTTTATTGTGGGCTTTAAAAACAATGCCAGTTACAGCAGACTTTGGGAAGCAAGACAGATTTATGGGGCTATCATCAATGACAGCCGTAGTTTTGGATATATACTAAGAGATGCTCTTATTACAAAAGACTCAGGTAAAGTAAAAGAAATGTTTCTTCGTCATTATGCATGGCTTACAGCATTAAGATTTCAGCTTAGAGAACCTAGAATTTGGGAAAATACAGGATCTGCCCAGTTTGATGAATATGCTAAAAAGTATGATATTCCGGAGCGTCTTTCTAAGTTAGATGACGAACTTAAAAAATACCTTTCAGAAGCAGAACTTCAGTATATTCTCACTAAGAAAAACAGGGCAACACAACTGATGGCCGGTCAGAGTAAAGAATTGGCTGAAGCCTATGAAAAAGGAGAGATTAATGATTTTCAATGGACACAGATCAATCAGCAGCTGGTAAAGTTTACCGACAGCCAGGGAAAAGCAGAAAGAATTAAAAATTTTCCGTATCCAAGGAACTTTTCTTCCATTACAACCTATCTTTTGTTATTGTTTATTGTATTTGTTCCTTTTGGATTATTAAAAGAATTTGATAAACTGGGCGAAGGGTCTATGGTGGAAGGATGGACTATTTGGTTCAATATTCCTTTTTCATTATTGGTGACATGGTGTTTTCATACCCTGGATAGTGTAGGAGAGGCATCTGTAAATCCATTTGAGGGTAGTGCCAATGATGTTCCTATCACTCAGATTAGCCGTACCATAGAAATTGATATGAGGGATATGCTGGATGAAAAGGATCTTCCGCCGGCAATCACTCCAAAAAATAATATTGTCCTTTAAATTAAAGAGCAAAAATTGATTATCTGTTCTAAATAAATCTGCGTTACCTGCAAAATCTGCGTGGGTTTACATTATAACCATTTATTATAAAGACTTTTTCTCATTTAATTTGATAAAAAATAGTACTTAAAAAAAAACTAACTCAAAATGATTCACAGCTATGTTATAATATCCATTGTAGTCTTACTGTCTGTAATGATATTAGTAATGATTGGGCAAAAACTGAAGGTTGCTTATCCTATTTTTCTTGTTATTGCAGGATTATTGATAAGCTTCGTACCAGGAATGCCTCGTGTAGAAATAGAGCCTGATCTGGTTTTTCTTATTTTTCTTCCGCCTATTTTATTTGAAGCTGCATGGTTTACTTCTTGGCAGGACTTCCACAAATGGAGAAAACAGATCTTTTCTATGGCCTTTGGACTTGTGTTCTTGACATCAATAGTGGTCGCTTATCTTTCATCTTCTATTATTCCAGGGCTTACTGTGGCGATGGGATTCTTATTGGGTGGGGTAAATTCTCCGCCGGATGCTGTAGCAGCAACTTCAGTGTTGAAGCATATGAAAATTCCAAAAAAAATTACCAATATCCTGGAAGGAGAAAGTTTAATTAACGATGCGTCTAGTTTAATTGTATTTAAATTTGCCCTTGCAGCTGTTATTTCAGGACAGTTTATCTGGCGGGAAGCGGTGCAGGATTTCTTTACGATGGCCATTGGCGGAATTGCAGTAGGAGTAGCCGTAGGGTTCTTATTTGGAGCATTATTAAGGATTATCCCTACCAATTCAAATATAGATACTGTTATCACACTGATCGTTCCTTACATCATGTATGTTGGAGCAGAACATTTTCATTTTTCAGGCGTTTTGGCTGTAGTTGCCGGGGGATTGTTGATGTCTTACAATTCTCATTGTTACCTGAGTCATACCTCAAGAATTCAATCCGGAAATGTCTGGAGTGTTTTAATATTTCTGATGAATACCATCATTTTTATCCTCATTGGCCTTGAACTGCCAATTGTTGTAGAAGGATTGACGGATTATACCATTTCCGAAGGAATTTTCTATAGTGTAGTAATTGGTGGAGCGATTATCGGAACAAGGATCGTCTATAGCTATGCATTGATGTATTTTCCAAGAGTTTGCTCTAAAGAATTAAGGCTAAAAGTTCCGAAACCTGATTGGCGCGAACCTTTTATCATCAGTTTTGCAGCGATGAGAGGGGTGGTTTCATTAGCTGCAGCATTATCTATTCCTGCATTTTTACCTAATGGCGATGCATTTCCACACCGAAATATCATTTTATTCGTCACTTTCGTTATTATATTAATTACCCTGGTAGGGCAAGGGCTGTTACTTTCTCCAATCCTGAAATTATTGAATATCCAGGATGCAGGAAGTGAATTGCCAGAAGAAAAACAGGAAGTTATCCTGATGCGTAAGCTTAAAGAAACAGCTTTACATAAACTGGAAAATGATTTTTCTGAATTGGCTGTATCAAACAGTCTTGTTCGTCATCAAAAACATAAATTGGAAAACGAAATGATGCTGATGGCCGATAAAGCCCAGTGTATGGCTTCTACTGGAGATTATGTGACCGCCATTAATGAGAATAAAGATGTTCTTCGTCAGGTCATTCAGGCTCAGAGAAACGAATTGCATAGGATGAAAAAAGAGAAAATATTTGATGATCATGTAATGAGAACCATAGAAATGCAGCTGGATTTCGATGAAGCCAAAATCACAGGATTCTCTCATTGATAATACAGAACCCTTACGGAAACGTAAAATAAATAGACAAAAGTCACAAAAGGATTTAAGCTAAGTCTAAAATTAAAGTTAACTTGCATAAGGTTCACAAAGTGAAAATCTACAGATTTTCAAAACTTAAGTGTTCTTTTCAAAAACAAGAATATTAGCTTTAAAATAACTTAAGTGTTAAGGTTCTTTTGTGACTTTTATGGTTAAAATATTTTGTTTTAAACTTTATAGATATGAATACACCAATCACTGTCCAATACAAAATAAATGCTCCTATCGATAAGGTTTGGAAAGCATTAACAGATAAAAATGAAATGAAGTCCTGGTATTTTGATATTCAGGATTTTGAACCGCAAGTAGGAAAGGTTTTTAATTTCTATGAACCCGGAGGTGAAAACAAATACCATCATCAAGGAGAAATTTTGGAAATTATCCCCAACCAAAAAGTAAAGCATACCTGGTCTTATCCTGATTTTTCAGATCTGAAAACAATTGTAACTTGGGAACTGTCGGCTGAAGAGGACGGAACTTTGGTAAAGCTAACTCATGACGGAATTGAAAATTTTGAGGGCCTCGGAGAAGGTTTTTCAAGAGAGAATTTTATCGGCGGATGGAACTCGATTTTAGGCCAAAGTTTAAAAGAATATTTAGAAAAAAGAGTATGATAGAGTTACAACCATTCAATATTGATGATGCTTCAGCATTGATCTCAAACATTAAAGATAAAAGGTCACTTCTGCAATTTGCAGGACCAATGTATCATTTTCCATTGACCGAAGATCAGCTTGAAGGTGATTTGTCTGACGAAAACAGAACCCTGTTCAAAATAGTGGATGTAGAGAATCAGAACACAATCGGTCACGCGCAGATATTTTTAAAAGAGAAAACTTTCCTGCTGGGAAGAATCTTAATCTGGGACGAAAACAATAGGGGAAAAGGGTACGGGAAAAAAGTAATGCAGGAACTTCTGAAATATGGATTTGAAAACTTCAGCAGAGAACTGGCAGAACTCAATGTATATGACTGGAATACCGGAGCTGTAGAATGTTACAAAAAAGTAGGTTTTGCGATTGATCCTGATATAAAGAATGAAGTGAAAATTGATGATGAAACATGGGTTTCAATCAATATGAAAATTCACAAAGAAACTTTTGAACGATAGAAATCATGAGTAGATTTATGGGACTTCGCCCTATGCTTTGGACTGAAAATTTGGATGAAACTATAGGGTTTTATATTCATATTCTTGGTTTTGAACTGCTTACCAGAAATGATGACTGGCATTGGGCATCCCTTCGAAAAGATGATGTTCATATCATGTTTGCATTGCCTAATCAACATGAAGAATCTGCTGCCATTGGCTTTACAGGGTCATTTTATTTTAATGTAGATAAAGTGGATGAATTATGGGAAGATCTTAAAACAAAGACCAAAATTTGTTATGAAATTGAAACTTTTGAATGGGGAATGAGAGAATTTGCAGTATACGATAACAATGGATATATCCTACAATTTGGTGAACCTGTGGATAATATTGGCAATACGGAATAAAATTTGCTATTTTTGGGGAAATATTTAGAAAGTCAATGAAAAAAAATATAATAGCGGGTTTCGCAGCAATTTTATTACTGGCATCTTGTAACAAGGATAAAGAAATTCTTAACACCCTAAACAACTATAATAATTCAATGGAAGCAAAAGGATATCATTTTGGTGATAAACTTCAACTTCCAAAAGAAGTAACGGAAAATGCGGAAAGTGTAACCATCAGTTTTGGAGATAAAGAAACAACAGATTTAACGATTGACCCCAAGTTTTTTACTTTAGGAGACAATGCTGTTACTTTTAATATCAAAACTAAAGGCGGAGAAACCCTAAATCAGGATGCAACCATTAATGTATTTGCAAAAAATCCTGAAAAAAATATTGCTTACCAGATTGTAGCAGAATATCCTCACGATCCTAAAAACTTTGTACAGGGGTTCCAGGCTGAAGGAAATACAATCTATGAAAGTGATGGACAAAACGGATCTTCACAGATCTTAAAATATACATTGGGAACCACTACGCCACTTGCTTCTACGAAACAGGCTCCTGAAGATTTTTCAGAAGGTAGTACAATTGTAGGAGATAAAGTATATCAATTGACATGGCAGAGTAAGAAAGGATATATTTACGATAAAAGCTCACTGAAATTATTATCAGAGTTTGCTTATCCAAACGTATTGGGAGAAGGTTGGGGATTGACCTATGACGGGAAAAACCTGATTGCATCAGATGGAAGCAAGCTTTTATACTTCCTTGATCCGAATGACCCTTCAAAATTGATCAAATATATTGCAGTAGCAGGAAGTTCGCAGGCATATGATCAATTAAACGAGCTTGAATATCATAACGGATTTCTTTATGCAAACGTATGGCAAAAACCAATTATCCTGAAAATCAATCCTGCAACCGGAGAAGTAGTAGGTACATTTGATTTCACAGAAATTGCAAAGCAAAATACAAAAGGATCAGATGATGTTCTGAACGGAATTGCTTTCAAGGGGGAAAATATGTTGGTGACCGGAAAGAACTGGCCGAAGATTTATGAAGTTGTTATTAAATAAGAAAAATTTCATAACAATTTCTATTCGAATAAAATAAAGTGTAAATTGGTAGCGTTCCGTGAGGAGCGCTATCTTAGTAAAAGAATTTTGAGATTAATCTATCTGATATGCATTTTCGTCTTCTGTTCGTCAGCCGCACAGAACATTCTTCCTTTGGATACCTTGAAGCTGAAGGAAGCTAAAGATATGCTGGCTGATGACTATGGGAGCCTCTACATCTATAAAAATAAAGACTTTAGTTTTACCAAATATGATTCTTTAGGGAAACAGATCGGGAAAATGATGCTTACTGTTCCCTACAAGGTGCAGACAGTACAAAATCCATTAAACGTGCCTTTATTTTCAGAAAATGCTCAGGAAATGAAATTTGTAGACCAGAATATGAATGAAATCCAACGTATTGATTTCAAACAGAAATTTGGGTTTATAAGAATGGCCTATGCTGAAGATTTACAGCAATTGTGGCTGCTGGATGACAGTACAAAAAGGTTAATTCAATATAATTTCAGAAATGATACCACCATCAACTCATTTCCTTTTGATATTAGTTTCGAGGACCTGATGGATCTCCTGGTGTATGAAACCAAAGTATATGTTCTCACCAAAAAGCATATCAGAGTGTATAATCTGAAATTCGAAAAACTGTTTGAGGCTCCGGTGGATAACGGGAAACGTTTCAGAAGAGAGAATGATAATATTTTGGTGGTTACCCATAATTCAATTTTAAAATATGTTCCAGAGAAAGGTATGAGTGTCATTTTTGATGACCCTGATGCACAAATTGTGGATAAAAACATCCTTTCTTATTTTGAAATCAAGGGGAACAAACTCTATCTTTACAGCCTTGAAAAAGTAAAGAAAGCCAGACAGCAAAAACAACAGGAAACTGAGCTTCAGATCATAGAGCAATCTACAGGAAAACCCGTAGAAAATGCTGAAGAAAAACCCAATGGAGGAGCAGAAAAGAAAAACTCTGACAATATATTGGAACAGTTGATTGAAGAAACTTCCGAGGTTCAGGCAGCAGGCGTAGAAAAGCTTATCAATTAATCAGTAAATACAAGGAAAAAGAATTATGCATATTGCAGTTACAGGAAACATTGGAGCAGGAAAAACAACTTTAACTACGATGCTTTCTAAGCATTACGGATGGGACGCACAGTTTGAAGACGTAGATCACAATCCTTATCTGGAGGATTTTTATTCAGATATGAGCAAGTGGAGCTTTGCCCTGCAGGTGTATTTTCTGGGAAGCAGATTCCGTCAGGTAAAAGAGATCAGAGAAAGTGGTAAAAATATTATTCAGGACCGTACGATCTATGAAGATGCCCACATCTTTGCGGAGAACCTGAACGATATGAATCTCCTTTCTGATAGAGATTTCAACAATTATTCATCTGTTTTTGATCTGATGAAATCTTTCGTTTCAGCACCGGATCTTTTAATTTACCTTAAGTCAGATGTTCCAAATCTGGTAAAGAAAATCTACAAAAGAGGACGCGAGTATGAAGCCTCTATCAGCATCGAATATCTGTCAAAATTAAATCAGAAATACGAAAAATGGATTTCCAACTATACAGAAGGAAAATTGCTGATTATTGAAGTGGATGATCTTGATTTCGTTGAAAAACCTGAAGACTTCGGATTAATTCTGGAAAAAATTGAAACCGAATTACACGGATTGTTTTAACAAACATTTATTAGAACATTAAGACAAGGTCCATTGAATTCTTGCTAAATTTGTAATAGACAAGTTTAATTTTTTAAAATAATTGGAAATGTTAGTGAAGGTTTTACATAACGGAAGCTGCTCAAAATCAAATGCAGTATTGGAGTATCTTGATGAAAATGGAGTGCCTTTTGAGATCATTAATATCATTGAAGATCCACTAAGTATTTTGGAGATCAGAACAGTATTGAAAAAGCTCAATCAGAGCGTTTTTCATATCATCCGAAAAACAGATAAGCTGTATATTGAAAATTATGCAGATAAAAATTATTCGGAGGAAGAATGGATCCGGATTTTGTCTGAGAATCCTTCATTGATTCAAAGACCTATTTTAGTCAAAGGTTCAGTAGCTATGCTGGGAAGACCTATTGAAAATGTAAAGTTCTTTATTGAAAAATAATAAAAATATATAAAATCTGCGGCTGTTTCGAAGAAACAGCCGCAGATTTGTTTTTTAAGAAATTATGTGATCTAGAATCATGATTAAAATAAAAAAGACTGTCAGATGACAGCCTTTTTAGTTTATAATAGAATAACGCCTTCTATTTTTGCTACTTCTTTATAAATTTTAACTACCTGATCGGCATCTAAAACAAATGCATTGATGTTGCAGGCTGTGTATTTTCCATTTTTGCTTTCGCGGTTTCCCAGTGTAAATTTAATCCCATCAAAAACTTTGTATATTTCAGTGAGTTTTGATTGGTCTGTAGGAATGATAAATTTAAATAAATAATCTTCCGGAAAATCATGATGACCCTCCAGTTTATCCTTTAAAGATTTATAAAATTCTTCAGGATTTGCGTGTTGATTTCCTTGTAATATATCCATCTGCAGTTCTAATATAATATATAAATATAGCGAAATTTTTTCTATTTTCCAAATGGTCCTAAAAGGGATTTGGAATTCTGATGTTCATAATCTTCAATGATATTGAAGAGTCCTGCAACCAATTGTTCAGAAGCAAGCTGGCTCAATCCGCCTGAATTTACAGTATTTTTATTTCCTCCTAAAAGATTCCCTAAGAAATTACTTCCAGATAAAGCAGTGTTGATGGTTTTTACAATCCCATATTCATTAAGTTTCTCGTCTACTTTTGGAGCGATCGCCGCAATAAGCTGCTGTGATGTTTTTTCCTTCAGAATCTGTGTGGCTGTAGTGCCTTCAATAATTCTTGTTACATCCTGTGCATTTAGGCTGTTTACAGCACCTTGCAGAATAGGTCTTGATGTGTTTACCGTGTAGGCTGCTGCCTGTGCGATATAATCTCTTTCCTTAGCCACCAATGACGGAGCAATCTTTTCCAGCATGGAGTTAATTTCTCGCAGCTCTTTCGGAAGAGCCTTGTCGACCATATTGTTTTGTAAGAAGGCTTCTTTATTGGTGTAAATTCCCATTCCTTTATCAATACCGTTGAGTAGCATTCTTTTAATAATGGAAAGTCCCATATCACTTGTGGCAAGTGTTGTACAGGATTGTACGGTAGTGGTAATAACAGCACCGGTCCCAATAATAAGAGCCGATGCAATGATATATTTTTTCATTGATCTTTTTATTGCTTTTTTCAAAAACTGCACCAAAGGTAAATACTATTTTGTATTTAACAAAATATTAATGATTAGTGAATTATTTGGTGATTTTTTTTGTTAAAAACTTGATTTTGTTATTAATGATATGATATCGAATTGATGGTTATATTGGTTTTTAATTTGAATAATATTATTTAACTATGGTTTTTATGTAAAAAAAAGCATTTTTTTTTGAATTTTTAAGATACTTTAACATGTTTCGGTTTTTTTTCTATTTTTGGCTAATGTCTTCATTTGAGAAATTGAATGCTTCCAAATGAGACAATGTTGAAAATCTGATTGTACGAATAAAATTGAAACTATATGAAACAAAGTAATTTAAAGTATCCATGCCTCATCGCAGTTTTATACTTCGGGATGAACGTGAATGCGCAGGTTACAAATGACTCTGCCAAAGTTCAGAAGATTGACGAAGTAGTCATGATCGGGTATGGTAGCCGTAAAAAAGTGGATAATACAACATCCATCAGCTCCATCAGTGCAGAAGAAGTAAGTAAAACCAAAGTCTTGAATGCCTCGCAGGCCATTCAGGGGAAAGCGGCAGGTGTTCAGGTTGTAGCATCTGATATGCCGGGATCTACTCCTACAGTAACCATTAGAGGATTAGGAACCGTATTGGGTGGAAGAACTCCATTATATGTAGTCGATGGAATGTATGTAAATAATATTAATAATATCAATACTAATGATATTTTAACCTATGACATTCTTAAAGATGCTGCCGCACTAGCAATCTATGGTAATAGAGCTGCAAATGGGGTTATTATCATTACTACAAAGACTGGGAAAGGAAAACTTAATGTAACCTACGATGGACTAATAGGGGTGAGAACTCCTCTGAGAACTGTAAAAATGGCTAATAGCCAGCAGTTTGTTCCTTATAACAATATTGGACTTGCAGCAGAGAAGAAAGGGCTTTTAAATCCCGATCAGCCATATAATACGGATTGGTTTAAAGAAATAACAAGAACAGGTGTGTATAATCAGCATAATGTGTCTATTTCTGGATCTTCTGATGCTGTAAAATATTTCTTAAGTTTTAGTAATTATGATGAGCAGTCAATTCTTAAGGGAACGGATTATAATAGGACTACAGTAAGGACAAATAACGAATATAAAATTTCCAAAGGTATTCGTTTATCTCAAAATTTAAGTGTAACATTCACTCACGATACTCCAAAATCTTTAGGTGTTTTTACAACGGCTTATAAACAGTCTCCTTTGGTTCCTGTCTATTATCCAAATGGACAATGGGGGCAGCCTATTTATGATGCGCAGGGAAATATCAGCTATACAGGTGGACGTTTTAATAACGTAGGAAATCCTATGCAGCAATTGTTTTTCGATAATCAAAAAGGGAAAAGCTTTATTCTTCAAGGAGGGCTGAAGCTAGATGTAGATATTATAACAGGATTGAAATTTACTTCGCAGTTTAACGGAGAATATGGAACTTCCAAGTATTATAATTTTACGGACACCAGGGCTATATGGCTGGCAAGTGATCCTATGAGGACAATTTCTCAGTATTCATCTACAGATCCTGTTAATAGGTTAATGAATAAAAATATTGACTATTATAACTGGTTGTTGAGTAACTATTTTACCTACAATAAAAAAATAGATAACCATGATTTTGAAATTGTAGCAGGTACTGAAGCTTCTGTAAACAGCGGATTGAGTACTTTGATTATGAACAGAAAAGATCTTCCAGGTCAGGCAGATTATTGGAATACATCAAATACTGATTACTACGGTTTTCTTTTCAGTGATGATAAGACTAAGGCTCTTGAGTCTATTCAAGGGGATCGAAATACGACGATCTCATATTTTGGAAGATTACAGTACAAATTTATGAACCGTTATCTTTTAAGCGCTACAGTAAGACGTGATGGATCTTCTCAGTTTGCTGATGGTCACAAATGGGGAACATTTCCTTCTTTTGGAGCAGGATGGATTATTTCAGAAGAAGATTTTATGAAAGATAGTTTCTTCAAAACTTTGAAGCTGAGAGGAGGCTGGGGTAGAATAGCCAACCAAAAAGTTCCACTTAACTATTTACCTTTATTATCTGGTGCTACATATAATTATGGTTTTGGTGCTTCTGCAGTAAGTAATGGAGTTACGGTAAATAAAGGTTATGATCCTGAATTAGGATGGGAGGTTACGGATGAAACATCTATAGGATTAGATTTTGGATTATTTGATAACAGATTGACTGGTACTTTCGATATCTATAATAGAGAGACAAAGAATATTATTCTTGCGGTTAAACCTTATATGACGACGGGTATTTCTGAAGATAATTATTCTCATATGGGAAGCGTTGTCAATAAAGGAGCTGAGGTAAGCCTTAATTGGGCCGATAAAATTGGGCAAGACTTCACCTATTCCATTGGAGCTAATTATTCTTATAATAAAAATGAACTTACAAGCATGAATACTTCTAAACCTGTATCTCAGGTTGTAGGTGGAGGTCTGGGGAATGGACAGGATACTAAATATTTTAATGCACAGACTGTTGGTAATCCTTTAGGAAGTTTCTTTTTATGGGAATTTGATGGATATGATGCTGATGGAAATATGAAATTTAAAGATTTAAATGGGAATGGAGTTACTGGAAGTGCAGATGCTGGTGACAGACGTTTTGTAGGTTCATATATTCCGAAATCTACTTTGGGTATTAATATTTCAATGACTTATAAAAATTGGGATTTTGCATTGAATGGCTATGGAGCGTTTGGTTTCAGTGTATATAATGGTAAAAAGGCACAAAGGATAAGTGGTGAAAATATAGAAGCATCAGTAGCCGATAACTATTGGACTGCTAATAATACAAATGCAGCCAATCCAGCACCGAATACGAAAATTCCTATTGCATCAACATTCTTTTTGGAAAAGGGAGATTATTTTAGAATCAATAACATTTCAGTAGGATATACATTTAAAAACATAACTGATTATCTGAGATCTGTGAAATTGTATGTAAGTGCAATAAATCCTATAGTATTTCAAAAATATTCAGGATATACCTCTGAATTGTCAGGATATAACCCGGCTGATCCTTCAACTGAAGGAAACCCTTATAAAGGAGCAGGAGTTGAATTGGATAATTATCCTACTTTAAGATCTTTTGTATTTGGTGTTAACCTAAACTTTTAGAAATAATGAATAAGAAATATATCATAGCAGCAGCATTTTTAATTTTAGGCGCTGTAAACCAAAGTTGCAGTAATGACTTTATAGAGGTGTCTCCTACGGAATCCATTCCTGAGAGCAATTTAGATATTTATAATAGTAATGAAGGGGCTAGTAGTTTTGTGACGGCTATTTACGCAAAATTCTTGGATTGGAATATGAGTACATTTGCATGGATAGGTGTTACTTCTATTGTATCTGATGATGCGGATAAAGGATCAAGTCCTGGAGATACAGGATCAGATAAGGATATTCTTGATGCCTTGAACTTTACACCCTCTACTCCGTCTTTTAAGGAACTTTTTGCTTCTAACTATCAAGGAATCAATAGAACGAATCAGGCGTTGAAATATATACCTGCATTAGATAAGGCTGATCCGGAATTACGTAAAAGATTAATAGGTGAAGCTAAATTCCTGCGTGCCTTTATGTATTTTACTTTAGTTCGTTCATTTGGAGGTGTTCCATTAGTCGACCATGTTCCTGTTTCAGGAGTTGAGGAGGATAAGAAAATGACACTGACAAGAAAGAGCAAAGAAGAAATCTATGCGTTTATTGAAAAGGATTTAAAAGAGGCTATTGACGCTCTTCCTGAAAAGTCTGCATACACTGGAAATAATGTAGGTAGAGCTTCTGTAGGAGCTGCACATGCTCTTTTAGCTAAAGTATATCTTTATCAGAAAAAATGGCAACTTGCAGCAGATGAATGTGGAAAAGTTACAGGATATTCACTAACTCCGATTTTCCAGGATATCTATAAAGTTTCAGGTGAAAATAATGCTGAATCAGTTTTTGAGATTAATGGAAGCGGAGGAACTGCAGGAAGAGCCATTCAACAGTATAGTCAGGTACAGGGAGCTAGAGGTACTACAGGCTGGGGTTGGGGATTTGCAACTCCTACACAAGGATTGTATGATGCCTATACGGCTGAAGGTGATTCTCAAAGAAGAGATGCTACTATTATTCATAAAGATATGACATTATATGACGGATATTATGTAGGACCTTTTGTAGAAAACAAATTCTATAATTATAAAGCATACTCCTCCAATTATAGAAGTTCAGGTGCTACAGATGTTAATATTCGCTATTTAAGATACGCTGAAGTTTTATTAATTAAAGCAGAGGCACTTAATGAATTAGGGCAGACAAGTACAGCAATTTCATTATTAAATCAAGTAAGAGAAAGAGCTAAAATTAATCCGACAACTGCCACTTCACAAGCAGATGTAAGAACAGCAATATGGAAAGAAAGAAGATTGGAGCTTGCTTTTGAACATGACAGATGGTTTGATCTGGTAAGAACCGGACAAGCTCAGTCAGCCATGGCTGCAGATGGAGGAAAAGTATTTCAAGTAGGAAAACACGAAGTATTTCCTCTTCCTCAAGATTTTATCATGGAAGCAGGAGGGTTGTCTCAACAAAACCCAGGATATTAACATATAACCATAAACTAGAGGAGAGTGAAAATTCTCCTCTAATTTTATAACCTATAACCCGATACCAATGAAAAGGACCTTATTATCAATTGCCGTAACTTCTTTATTCTTTACTTATTCTTGTAAAAATACTCAGGTTTCCCAACCGGAAATTGTAAAAAATAATAGAGTGAAAAGTACCATCACAGATGAACAGCTGATGGATCAAGTACAGAAAGATGCCTTAAAGTACTTCTGGGATTATGCAGAACCCAATTCTCTGTTAGGAAGAGAACGTTACCATGAGGACAATATCTATCCGGATAATGATAAACATGTCATCACAACCGGAGGTTCAGGATTTGGATTAGCAACTTTATTGGTAGGAGTAGAGAGAGGATTCGTTTCAAGAAAAGAGGCAGTGAAAAGACTTACTCATATCATGGATTTTCTGGCAAAAGCAGACCGTCACAAAGGCGCATGGTCACATTGGATCAATGGGGAAACGGGTAAGACAGTACCTTTTGGGAAAAAAGATAATGGCGGAGATCTTGTAGAAACCGCTTTTCTTACCTCAGGAATATTAATGGTTCGTGAATACTTTAAAAATGGAAATACTGAAGAAAAATCCTTGGCTGCAAAATGTGATGAACTTTGGAAAGGAATTCAATGGAACTGGTACACCAAAGGTGGGGAAAAAGTACTGTATTGGCACTGGTCCCCAGAATACCAATGGGAAATGAACTTTCCACTGGAAGGATATAATGAATGTTTAATTACCTATATTCTTGCCGCATCTTCACCTACCTATTCCATAGATGCTGAAACGTATTATAAAGGCTGGACCCGAAACGGAGCTTATCTTACCGATAAAACAAAATACGGATTACCCCTGTATGTAAAACACAATTATGCCGAAGAATACGGCGGGCCACTCTTCTGGGCTCAATATTCATACGTTGGGCTTGACCCGACAGGGCTATCTGATAAACTGGTGAAAAATTACTTTAATATTAATAAAAATCAAACTCTTATCGATTATAAATACTGTGTTGAAAATCCAAAACAATGGAAAGGGTATGGGCCTAACTATTGGGGGTTAACAGCCGGATATACAAGAAATGAGGATGGAAGTACCGGCTATACTGCTCACATGCCAAGTAATGATAGTGGTGTGATTACTCCTACAGCTGCTTTAAGTAGCTTTCCTTACACTCCAAAAGAATCTATGGATTTTCTGAGATTTATCTATACTCAGAAACCTGAATTTATTGGTTCGGCAGGACCTTACGATGCCACATCCATCAATTATAACAATTGGTTTACCCCAAGATACCTGGCCATCGATCAAGGAACAATAGCTCCCATGATCGAAAACTATAGAACCGGATTTTTGTGGAAACTATTTATGAATGCTCCCGAAATTCAACAAGGATTAAAAAAACTGAGCTTTCAATCTACTAAATATGGAATAAAATAATTGATTGGAAGAGGTTTATAAAGACAAGTTCAATCAATGATAAAAATAAAGCTCGCAGGTTTAGCTGATACCACAGATTTTGAATAGAACTCAAACACAATAATCTGCTTAATCTGCATAATCAGCGAGAAAAGCAAAATCAAATCCAAAGGCTTTAACCAAAACCTAATATGACTATGAATTTAAAACATATTCCCCTCTTATTACTGCCGTTTTCCTTACAGCTTAATGCCCAGGAAATAAAAGCAGAACTGAACAAAGAGTTTAAACGGCAGGAAAAAATATCCTATATTTTGGATTATCCTAAAAATACAAAAGGAAATGTACCATTAATCGTTTTTCTTCACGGTTCAGGAGAAAGAGGAAATAACCTTGAGTTGGTAAAGGCCCACAGCCCTTTCACTTATAAAAATCTGATCAAAGAACCTGTGGCTATTCTGGCTCCACAGTGTCCGGCAGATAGCTGGTGGGACACCGTTACAGTATATAATCTGATCAAGGAAATTCAGAAAAAATATAAAATTGATGCCTCTAGAATTTACCTTACAGGACTTTCTATGGGAGGTTGGGGAACATTAAAACTGGCCATGGAGCATCCTGAAATGTTTGCGGCAGTAGCTTCAGTTTGTGCACCTACCGATCAGGTGATGACGGCCAATATTCAGCAGTTTAAAGATTTGAATATGAAAATATTCCATGGCGGAATGGATGATATTGTATTGCCTGAAAATGCTTTCAAATTTTATCAAAAACTTCATCCTGTAAATCCAACAGCAGAGCTGGTAATCTTCCCGAATGATAATCATAACTCTTGGGATTCTGCATATTCAAACCCCGAATTATATGAATGGATGCTGTCTAAAAAAAAGGAAAAATAATAGGAATACAATTTTCGTAAAGCGAAAGTAGACTCCATAAAAATCAAAACAATAATAATAAGAAGATAGATTTATGAAAAAGTTAATTGTACTTGCAACCCTGGCCCTTTCGCCGGTATTTTCTGCTCAGGAAATGGTGGATAAACCAGTACAGTCTTACCAGACTGCTCAATATCAGGCCAAGAAAAAAGCCTTTGTAGATAATCTTTTATCTAAAATGACCTTAGATGAAAAAATCGGACAGCTGAACCTTCCAACCTCTGGTGACTTTACGACCGGGATGGCTCAGAGTTCGGATATCGGAAAAAAAGTAGAGCAGGGATTAGTAGGAGGATTATTCAACATAAAAGGAGCAGATAAAATTAAAGCAGTTCAGAAAGTAGCTGTTGAAAAAAGCCGACTGAAGATTCCAATGATTTTCGGAATGGATGTGATCCACGGATATGAAACAACATTTCCTATTCCGTTAGGATTAGCTGCTTCATGGGATATGAATCTGGTACAGCAGTCTGCAAAAATTGCCGCTAGAGAAGCAGCTTCTGATGGGATTAACTGGACATTTTCGCCAATGGTAGATATTTCCCGTGAACCAAGATGGGGAAGAGTATCCGAAGGTTCCGGTGAAGATCCGTATTTAGGAAGTGAGATCTCAAAAAACATGGTATACGGTTATCAGGGAAAAGACCTTGCCAATGGTACAAATATATTAGCGTGTGTAAAACACTTTGCACTGTATGGAGCTGGAGAATCCGGAAGAGATTACAATACGGTTGATATGAGCCATGTAAGAATGTTCAACGAATATTTTCCACCCTACAAAGCTGCTGTAGATGCTGGAGTAGCTTCGGTAATGGCTTCTTTTAATGAAGTAGATGGAGTTCCTGCTACAGGAAGTAGATGGCTTCAGACCGAAGTATTGAGAAATCAATGGAAGTTTAAAGGATTTGTAGTAACTGATTATACCGGGATCAATGAAATGGTTGATCATGGAATGGGAGATATACAGCAGGTTTCAGCGCTGGCTTTAAAAGCAGGAGTTGATATGGATATGGTAGGAGAAGGCTTTTTAACTACTTTAAAAAAATCTCTATCCGAAGGAAAAGTTACCCAGGCTGAAATTGATATGGCTGCGAGAAGAATTCTTGAAGCAAAATACGACTTAGGTCTTTTCGATAATCCATACAAGCATGGGGATGCAAAGCTTGCTGCTAAAGAAGTCTACAATATGGAAAATCGTAATGTTGCAAGAAACGTTGCGGCCCAGTCAATGGTTTTATTGAAAAATGAAAATCAGGTATTACCTTTGAAAAAATCAGGAACGGTTGCGGTAATCGGACCCTTGGTGAATAACTCCATGAACATGGCCGGAACCTGGAGTGTTGCTACAAAACACAGTGTTTCAGTTAACTTAATGCAGGGGCTTCAGGCCAATTACGGCAAAGAAGTAAAATTCCTTTCTGCTAAAGGAGCCAACATTGATTACGATGCAAAATTGGAAGAAATCTATGCAGCTCACGGAAAGAAAACCGACAGAGATAACCGTTCCAAAGAAGAATTGTTAAAAGAAGCGGTAGACGTTGCCAATAAAGCAGATGTTATTGTTCTGGCGATCGGAGAATCAGCAGAAATGAGTGGAGAATCTTCATCAAGATCAGAAATCACTATTCCTCAGTCACAAGTTGACCTGTTAAACGAGTTGAAAAAGACCGGAAAACCAATTGCAATGATTCTTTTCACTGGCAGACCATTAGCATTAACAAACGTGAAAGACACTCCTGATGCCATCCTTAACGCGTGGTTCCCAGGTTCAGAAGCTGGAAATGCAATGGCTGATGTCCTTTTTGGAAAAGTAAACCCATCAGGAAAATTACCAATGACGTTCCCAAGAAGTTTAGGACAAATTCCTATTTATTATAATGCTAAAAATACAGGCCGTCCGCTAGATCAGAAATTGACGGATAAATGTGAATACCAAAGATTTCGTTCCAATTATATGGATGAGTGTAATACCCCTTTGTATGCATTCGGATACGGATTAAGCTATACAAAATTCAATTACTCTGACATCAGTATTTCCAATACAAATCCAAAGGGTAATCAGGAAATTCAGGCATCTGTTACAGTAACCAATTCCGGAAACTATGATGGTGCTGAGGTTGTTCAGCTGTACATCAGAGACATGGTAGGAAGTATTACAAGACCTGTAAAAGAACTCAAAGGTTTCCAGAAAATATTTTTGAAAAAAGGAGAATCGAAAAAAGTAACCTTTACCATCACCCCGGAAAATCTAAAGTTCTATAATGGAGATTTAAAATATGACTGGGAATCAGGGGAATTCGATATTATGATTGGAACTAGTTCCGATGAGGTGAAACATTCAAAGATCAATTGGACAAAGTAAAAATTATTTTTTTTCACAGTAATGTGTTTTATGGTCATTTTTGGCATGATTTTTATTAATATCCTGATCAGTTATCATAATAATACAAACAACATGAAAAAAACAATTTTATTGAGCGCAATGTTCCTTGGTACTTTAGCATTCGCACAACAAACACCGGTATTAGGTGGCGATAAAGATGCTCACGGATGTATCGGTTCAGCAGGATATACGTATTCACAGATCAAGAAAAACTGTGTAAGAACTTTTGAAGAAAAAATCAAATTAAAAGAGGTTGCTACAAAAGGAGATTATATCGCAGCGGTTATTTTCAGTAAAGACATGAAGAAAGCTGAAGTTTTTGTTAAAGATGCAGAAGGAGGAAGTATAATTCTTGCCAGAGCAGGAAAAGCAAAAGCTTGGAAAAAAGATGGGTATGTACTGACTCCTTACAAAAAAAGCGGTTATCAGCTTAAAAAGGATAATGTAGTGATCTATCAATAAAATCAGATTCTCAAAGAAAAAAAGTCACTCGAAGGAGTGGCTTCTTTTGTAAAATTAATTCACATAAAATAGAATTCATAGACTACTTAGAGCAAGAATATTTTTTGTAACTAAGAATGAATTAGTATCTTTATTTCAAAATACTTTTACCAAACTGAAAACATTAATAATTTAAATATGAAAAAACCAATTTTATTGAGCATGATGTTCCTGGGATCTTTAGCTTTAGCCCAACAAAAAGCCCCTGTTTTGGGAGGTGATAGGGATGTTCATGGCTGTATAGGCTCTGCGGGGTATACGTATTCACAACTCAGAAATAATTGTATAAAGGTTTTCGCGCAGAAAATTAAATTAAAAGAAGTTAGCTCAGATAAAAGCTATACTAGTATGACAGCTGTTATTTTTAGTAAAGATATGAAGCAGGCAGAAATTTTTATTCCGCAAGGAAACGCAAAAAGCATTCTTCTTGATAGAGAAGGGAAAAGTAAAATCTGGAAAAGTGGAAGCTATATTAAAGAGACATATGTATTAACACCTTACAAAAAAACGGGCTACCAAATTAAAAAAGATGATGAAGTAATCTATCAATAAATGATATTTTACAAGAAAATTAAACCACTCGAATAGGGTGGTTTTTTTATGAATTAACATCTCAGATTTAAAATATTTTCAGGAGCCTGATCCCGCTATCCACTCATACTCCTCACGCCACCTCCCTTACCCTTAGCGTAACCAAAGGGCCACCTCCATGCTGCGGGGTAACCGTTTCTATCGGGGCTATTTTATGAGCAATAAGCAATGAGTAATAAATGATATGCCGTTAAGGATCTATTGTCCTTTTGTATTTCAACATCAATATTAGCTATCATTCTTATCTTAATTAATCGAAGATGTCTTAAATGTATATATCCCACTTTAGTCAAAACCTAAAATGAAATAGCCATCTCAAAAATTAAGTCAGAGATTCATTCACTGTTTTTTCAAGAACCTTTGATTGAGTTGTTAAAATACGTCAAGTTCTGTCGCTATGCCGTAGTAGCTTTGTATGATCCATGAAGGATGGCGCAAATGCAATGAAGGGTCTTTATTAATGGAAATATTTCATGTTAAATCACATAAATATGACTTGTGTAATGTGAAAAATGTTAAATTTGCAAAAATTTGAAAAGACTAATACTCAACTCAAAACAACACGGGAATGAAAAAACTTTATTTTAGTGCATGTACGCTATGCACCATTCTGGGACTGTCTGCCCAGCAAGTTCTCTGGCAAAAAGACATCAAATCCTCTACTCAGGATTTTCTGAGTCAGGTGACTACTACGATCGATCAGCAGTATCTTATCACCGGAAGCTCTATACAGTCAGGAAGCGGGAAGCTGGAGGCTGGAAGTAAGCAGAACAATGGCTATGATTTCCATTTGGTGAAACTGAATCAACAGGGAGAACAGGCCTGGGAAAAGTATTTCTCAGGAAATAATCATGATTATCTCTCTGCCACGGTATCTACCCAGGATGGCGGATTTCTTGTAGCCGGAACTTCGTATTCAGATAAAGGACTGGATAAGAAAGAGGACTCCAAAGGCGGATCTGATATGTGGCTGATCCGAATCAATGAATTTGGAGATGAATTGTGGCAGAAAACCTTGGGAACTGTCTCTGATGAAGAAGCCAAAGCAGTCATTCAAACTACAGATCTAGGATTTTTTGTTGCCGGAAATGTACAAAACGCCTCCAAAGGCTATGGCTCTAAAGATGTCTGGATCACAAGACTCGACAAAGACGGAAAAGAACTCTCTCAATTGATTTTAGGCGGAAAAGGTCTGGATGAAGTAGAAAAAATGATTCCAACAAGAGATGGGGGAGCCTTATTGGGAATCTATTCAAGGAGCTCCGAAGTTAAGGATTCTGGGGTTAGAAATCCTGAAAGTAAATCTTCGACTGGAAATACTACTAACTATAACCTGATATCTGCTGCCTCAAAACAAAGCAGCAACTTCGGTGAAGGCGACTACTGGATCGTTAAACTGGATAAAAACGGAAAAGTAGAATGGGAAAAGAACTTTGGCGGGAAAGGAGATGATCATATCAGAACCCTGGCTCTAACGTCGAACGGCTATATCATTGGCGGTGAATCCCGCTCAGAAAGATCCGG